>JAFQMC010000002.1 GCA_017421045.1 Clostridia bacterium | reverse complement strand
TGTAGGATTACAATAGAAGTGTTACAAAAAGAATAAAAAAGAAATGACGAAAGGAAAATCCTGTGTTACAGTTAAGTTGCTCAGACAAAACAGACAGGAGGATTAACCAATCGTCATGAAAACTGTAACACAAACAATGAGGTATCGTCAAGCATTAGTTTTGTATGCAAATAAATATGGAGTAACAAAAGCAGCAATCAGATATAAAACAAACAGGCAATATGTATATCGATGGAAGAAAAGATATGACGGAACGCTTCAAAGCCTTGCTGACCGTTCACATCGCCCCAAAAGTCATCCGAATCAGCATACAGAGGCTGAATTAAAGTTAATAACAGACATGCGTAGAAGGAACCCTCACGCAGGGCTGGTAGTTTTTTGGGTAAAGCTCAGACAACGAGGTTATACACGTTCTATCACAGGACTGTATCGTATTCTGCTGAAAACAAAGCAAACTTCCGTAAAGCCTCCGAATCCGAAGTATATACCGAAACCATACGAAAAGATGTGTTTTCCTGGTCAAAGAGTTCAGATAGATGTTAAGTTCGTGCCTGATGCTTGTCTTGTAGGAGATGTAAAAGGCAAAAAGTTCTACCAATATACAGCTATTGATGAATATTCGAGATTTCGCTATTTAGAGGCATTTGAAGAACACAGCACCCATTCATCAACCTTGTTTTTGGAACACCTGATAGAGAAATTCCCTTTTCCTATACAATGTATTCAGACCGATAACGGAGCTGAGTTCACAAAAAAGCTGTTACCAAACAAAAGCCCCACACCCACACTGTTTGAGGCTCGCCTCAAACAGTGCGGCATAGCACACAAGCTTATCCGTCCATATACGCCAAGACACAACGGAAAGGTTGAAAGGTCTCATCGTAAAGACAATGAATATTTCTACGCTACCCATAAATTTTATTCTTTTGATGACTTCAAAAAGCAATTAACTGTTCACAACAGAAAGTACAACAACTTTCCTATGCGTCCTCTTAATTGGAAAGCTCCTTCTGATTATATCAAGGCTTTTCTTTCTACCGGAGAGGTTTTCTAATTTTGTAACACATCATTGACAAACCTACAAATCTTCTGTCATTTCCATAAAAAAATACTTGTTTTTGAAGGGGTAATATGGTATTATTAATCTGTATAATAAGATGTATAATTGCGCCCGTATGCTCTGCGCGGTTATACTTTGATCGCATAAACAAGTGATTCAGTAAGGGGAATTTTGTTGTTATGGTAAACGATAAAGCAAAAACACAGGATTATTATGTTGTGGACTTTATGCATATATTAAGGTTCCTTTGGAAAAAGCTGTGGATAATTGTGCTGTCTGGAATTTTGGCGGCAGTGATGGCTTTCTGCTATGCGGCTTTTATTATTACACCTCAGTATGCATCCACAGTTATGCTGTATGTAAATAACAGTTCTTTTTCGCTTGGAAGCTCCACTTTCAGTATCAGCTCCTCAGAACTTACAGCGGCACAGTCTCTGGTCAAAACCTACACTGTAATGCTCAAGAACAGAACTACTCTGAATCAGGTTATTGAGAAAACCGGTCTCGACTATACCGTTGATGAGCTGTATTACATGATAGAGGCAGCGTCTGTAAATGACACCGAGGTGCTTGCAGTTACCGTTACAACGGAAAATGCCAAAGACTCTGCTGAACTTGCAAACGCTATTGCCGAGGTTCTCCCCGTGAGAATTTCCGAGATTATTGAAGGCAGCTCCATGAAGGTTGTAGACCTTGGAGTTGTGAACGAGCAGAAGGTTTCACCGAACATCTCAAGATACACAGAGGTAGGTTTATTGCTGGGTGTTCTGATATCAGTAATAGTTCTTGTTATTATGGCTCTTATGGATGACACCATCCACGATGAAGAATACCTGCTCAAAACATACGATTATCCCATACTTGCAAAGGTTCCCAATCTTCTCGATTCTTCTGATAAGCAGTATGCATACTACTATCAGAGAAAAAAGAATGTCAAGTAAGGAGGGTGAGGAAAAATGGCTGTCAATAAAAAACGCCGTAAGCGTTCAATATTCGATTCAATCGCAAGCAAGAAAACTCTCCACAAGAATCTTGAATTTACTGCTGTGGAACAGTATAAGCTTCTTCGAGCAAACCTTTCTTTCACACTGCCCGAGGATGTCCGTTGTCCCATAATCGGTGTCACAAGCTCCATGAGAGGTGAGGGCAAAAGCACAACCGCCATCAATCTTTCCTATGTTCTGGCAGAGAGCGGAAAGCGTGTTCTCCTCATCGACGGTGACCTGAGAATCCCCAGTGTCGCAAAAAAGATGGATCTCAAGAGTTCTCCCGGTCTTACCGATTTGCTCATGGGCTACGAATCTCAGCAGATGAGTACCTTCAAATCCACAATTCTCGAAAACTGGTACATTATGCCCTCAGGCGATCTGCCTCCCAATCCTTCAGAGCTTCTCGGTTCTCACCGAATGGAGTCTATCCTGAAAATTGCATCGGACATATTTGACTATATAATTGTCGATCTTCCTCCTGTCAATGTTGTGTCCGACGCACTGGCAATATCAAATCTTATCACAGGAGTGATTGTAGTTGTCAGAGAGGACTACACCGAGAAAAAAGAGCTGGAGGCATGCTACAGACAGCTCAGACTGTCTAATGTCAATGTGCTTGGGTGTGTAATGAACGAATCCGAGAGCTCAGGCGGCACACGCGGTAAGTACAAGAGATACTCAAAATACTACAAAAAGTACTACACTTCAACTACACACAGTAACAATGGTTGATTTTCACAGTCATATCCTGCCTTGTATTGATGACGGCAGTAAGAGCGTAGAGGAAAGTCTCTCGATGCTTCGTATGCTGAAAACTCAGGGAGTGGGCACCGTTGTTGCCACTCCGCATTTTTCAGCAAGCAGGGAGAGTGTCGTTGATTTCATAAACAGACGCGAAGCTTCTTATAATGAAATAAAGCCTTTTCTCGCCGAGAATATCCCCGATGTTTTACTTGGCGCGGAAGTCAGCTTTTATGACGGAGTGAGCAGACTCGAAAACCTTGAGCTTCTCTGTGCAGGGGAGAGCAGACTTCTCCTTATTGAAATGCCTGTGAAAAAGTGGTCGGAGTCCTCAATCCGTGAGATTTGCAATATCGCTTGCAGAGGCGATATCACCGTTGTGCTTGCGCACATCGAGCGGTATCTTAACTATCAGTCAAAGGATGCATGGCGCAGACTTCTGGATTCAGGAGTTCTGATGCAGGTGAACGCAAGCTTTTTTAACAGTATCCGTACCCGGAGAAAAGCTTTTTCAATGCTTCGCCAAAACATTCTGCATTTTCTCGGATCGGATTGTCACAATCTCATTCATCGACCGCCGCAACTTCATCAGACTTACAGCCTGATAGAAAAAAAGATGGGCACAAAATTCCTAAGTGATTTTACCGAATATCACAGAGCGATGCTTCGTGTGAAAAATTCGGATAATCAATAAATTATTCAGTCATATTTTTATTTTGAAAGGATGAAAATAAAATGAAAAAGGTATTAACAATTTGTCTGGCAATCATCATGGTGTTTGCAATGAGCATTTCTGTTTGTGCTGCACCCGGCTCCTTTGTTGAGAGCCCCTCCAACAACGGTGCTCCTACTCTGATTGAGTATATCAATGATGACCCCACATGTACTGCAATCCTCAAGATTTATTCCTATGCACAGCGCAATGGTCTCCTTGATGTTTTCCGTAAAGAAATGGAAAATGCATACAACACCATTCATGACACACTGGACCTGACTACAATTTGTAACAGTCTCACCGATGTTGCAAATGAGAAGAACATCCGTCCCACAGACCTCAAGGTAAGCGACCTGTTCTTTATTGATATGACCGATTGTGATATTCACAGTGAGCACGGACGCTTCAAGATTAAGCTTTCTGCTGATACTCTCAAGGGCTTTACAGGTCTTATGCAGTTTGTAGACGGCAAGTGGGTCATGGTATCAGGTGCAACAATTGAAGATGGTAATTATCTGACATTCAAGACAGATGTACCCTCTACTTTTGCTATCGTTGTTGATTCCACAAGAGCCGTTGCAACATCCCCCAAAACAGGTGATCCCTCCGGCTATGTTATGCTTGCACTTGCAGGTGTTGCAGTTGTAGCAATGGCTGCTACCGGTATTGTAGTATATACAAAGAAAAAGCATGAGTAATCATACCTCTCACGGCGAAAAAAAACAAAAAAGAAAGAAGATACTGGGTGGCATTGCCATAGCGTTGGCAATAGTCATCACAGTATCTGTTGCTCTGTTTATTATTGACGCTTGGGAAAACAACCAAGGGGATGTTCCCGTAGCTGTGGAGAAGGACACCACCGTCTCCTACAATGGACAGGACTACAAAAAGAAGGATAACGTACAAACCCTGCTTATAATGGGACTTGATAAGTACGAAGGAGACATCTCCGACGACTCTTACAATAACGACCAACAGGCTGATTTCCTTATGCTTTTTGCTATTGATGACGAGAACTCTACCATTACCGCCATCCATATAAACAGAGATACAATGGCTCAGATTTCTGTTCTGGGTCTTGCAGGCGAAAAAGTCGCCACTGTTAATAAGCAGTTGGCACTTGCACATACATACGGCGACGGCAAGCAGACAAGCTGTCGCAATACTGCAGAGGCAGTGTCAAAAGTCCTTCTTGATACCGATATCGATCACTATATTTCTGTAACCATGGATTCCGTTCCCGCTTACAACGACCTTGTTGGCGGAGTTGAGGTTACCATTCTTGATGATTTCACCGGAGTTGACGATACTCTTGTGAAAGGTGAAACTGTGACTCTGATGGGAGAGCATGCCCTCAATTATGTCCGCACACGTTACGGACTTGAAGACAGCACCAACAACACCAGAATGGAACGCCAGAGACAGTATCTGGATGCCCTGATTGATAAGACTCAGCACTGCGTAGAGGACGATGAGGATTTCGTCATTGATTCCGTCAAGCTTATGTCAGAGTACATGGTATCCGATTGCTCCGTCATAGTTTTGCAGGAGTTGTTCGAAAAAATATCAACATACAGTTTTGAAGAAATCCGTGTTATTGAAGGCGAGAATAAAGTCGGGGAGAAGAATATGGAGTTTTACCCCGACGATGAGTCTGTAAAGGAAATAATCATGGATGTGCTTTATACACCCGCCAACTGATCCTCTGCAGGTGTAGCACGCGTAAGTATATATTGGTGAATAATGGTATGAACGTGGATTTTTTAGAATCGCAGACAATTGAATCAACGAAAACAAACGAACCTTTTGAGAGAATTGACATCGAGAAAAAAACCGGCTACTGTTTTTTTAAGCGGTGCTTTGATATTATTTTCTCTTTTTTAGGGTTGGTTATCCTCTTTGTACCCATGGCAGTCATAGCACTGATAATCGTTATCGACAGTCCCGGTGCCGCCCCGATTTTTGTTCAGGAGCGCGTAGGAAAGAACGGCAAGGTTTTCAAGTTCTACAAATTCCGTTCCATGGTTGCAAATGCAGATGCAATGCTCGAAGACCTTCTGCACAAGAACGAGATGGAGGGTCCTGCCTTTAAGATAAAGGAAGATCCCCGAATTACCCGAGTAGGTCGTTTTATCCGCCGTGCAAGCATCGATGAGCTTCCACAGCTTTTCAATGTGCTCAAGGGTGATATGAGCTTTGTAGGCCCAAGACCTCCTCTGAGCCGCGAGGTTGAGCAGTACAACGACTATCAGCTTCAGCGCTTGCTTGTTACACCCGGACTCACCTGCTATTGGCAGATTCAGCCCAAGCGTAACGATATGACCTTTGATAAGTGGGTCGAATTCGATCTTCAGTATATCCGCGATCGCAGTTTGTGGGTTGACATCAAAATTCTACTGAAAACCTTCGGTGCAGTTCTCGGAATGGAAGGAGTATAAATGTCTTCAAAGAAAAAGGACAAGCTTAGTATTGCGATGCTCGGACATAAACGCATCCCTTCCAGAGAAGGCGGCGTCGAGGTTGTAGTAGGGGAGCTATCCACAGGAATGGTCAGACTGGGTCACAGCGTCACTTGCTATAACCGCCGCGGACACCACATCAGCGGAGAGCAGTTTGACAAAGAGAAGATAAGCGAATATAACGGTGTGAGCTTAAAGGACGTCCCCACCATTCAGAAAAAAGGACTTGCCGCAATTTCTTCATCCTTTTTTGCGGCAATCCGTGCAGCTTTCGGTAAATACGATGTTGTGCATTTTCATGCTGAAGGACCCTGTGCTATGCTGTGGCTGCCAAAGCTTTTCAGAAAACGTTGTATCGCCACCATCCACGGACTCGACCACCAGAGAGCAAAGTGGGGACGCTTTGCAGGAGGATATATTCTTTTCGGCGAAAAATGTGCCGTTCGTTTTGCTGACGAGATAATTGTTCTCAGCAAAAACGTTCAGGAATATTTTAATACCATATATAACAGAAAAACCATTTTCATCCCCAATGGTGTCAGCAGACCCGAGAGACTTCCGGCTGAGCTGATTACCGAAAACTACGGACTTAATAAAGACGACTATATTCTTTTTCTCGGACGTCTTGTACCTGAGAAAGGAATCCGATATCTCATTGAAGCATTTCGCAGCATTGACACAGATAAAAAACTGGTTATTGCAGGCGGTGCCTCAGACAGCGAAGCTTTTGCCCGTGAGATAAAAGAGCTTGCTCAGGGCGACAGCAGAATAATCTTTACAGGTTTTGTTGAGGGAAAACCTCTTCAGGAGCTGTACAGCAATGCCTACATATATGTACTACCCTCAGATCTCGAGGGAATGCCTCTGAGCTTGCTCGAGGCAATGAGCTACGGCAACTGCACTCTTACCTCAGACATTCCCGAATGTGCAGAGGTTGTTGAGGACTATGGCGCAATATTTTCAAAAAGCAATGTTCAGGAACTTGCAAATAAGCTCAGCTATCTTTGCGATAACCCGAATGTAGTGGAAAAGTATAAGGCGCAGGCCGCAGATTTCATTTTATCTAAATATAACTGGGACGATATAGTCCAGAGAACACTTGATTTATACACAGTGCGCGAGGCGTAAACAATGGCTTCGGCAAAGGAGTAACCAGTGAAAATCTTATTAGTCAATAAGTTTCTGTACCAAAAGGGTGGAGCCGAGACCTACGTTTTCAAGTTAGGCGAGGCTCTGACTCAGGGTGGACATCAGGTTGAGTATTTCGGACTTGAACATGAGGATAACATCGTAGGCAACTCAGCAGGTTCCTACGTAAGTCACATGGACTTTGGCGATGGAATAGGAAAGAATCTCTCAGCTCCTTTCCGTATTATCTATTCACGGGAAGCAAGAAAGAAAATCCGAAAAGTCCTCAACGATTTTCAGCCCGATATTGTCCATCTTAACAACATTCAGTTTCACCTCACTCCCAGTATAATCATTGAAACAGAAAAATACAGAAAAAAAACAGGCCGTAAGGTCAGAATTATATATACAGCCCACGACTATCAGCTCATTTGTCCCAGCCACGGACTTTTTGACGCGGATATCAGAATTTGCGAGAAATGCCTGGGCGGTAATTACACCCACTGTCTCAGAACAAAGTGTGTGAAGAATTCCAGAGCTAAGAGCTTTCTCGGCATGATGGACGCTTATGTGTGGAAACACAGCAAGGCTTACAGCTATATTGATTCTATAATCTGTCCATCAGAATTTTTGAAGAAAAAGCTTGATACTCAAAATAGATTCAGAGATAAAACCATTGCTCTTCATAATTTTATCGAGCCTAAAGTTCCCGATAATGTAAAGAAAGGGGACTATGTGCTTGAATTTGGCCATCTCTCCCGAGACAAGGGCACCAACACCCTCCTGAAAGCTGCCGAAAAAATGCCCGATACACGCTTTGTGTTTGCAGGCTACGGAAAAGCTGTGGAGGATATGGAGTCTGTGCCCAACGCAGAGTATGTTGGTTTCAAAACAGGTCAGGAACTCAAAGAGCTTATACAAAACGCACGGTGCAGTGTTTATCCCTCAGAATGGTACGAAAACTGTCCCTTCTCGGTAATTGAGTCCCAGATGTATATGACTCCTGTTATAGCATCACGAATGGGCGGTATTCCCGAGATTATGGAGGAGAACAAAACAGGTCTCCTCTTCGAAGCGGGAAACGCAGACGACCTCGAGCAGAAGCTCAGGTATCTCCTTGAATCTCCCGGTGTGCTTGAGGAGTTTACGGAAAATTGCAGACACATCACCTTTGAAACTCCCGAAACCTACTACAAAAAGTTAATGCAGATATATGGGGAATAGTATGAAAATATACGAAATAGGAACAGGATATACGCCTATCCCTGCTCAGATGGGAGCGGCCACAGAAATAGTTGTAGAAGAACTCACCGAGGCTTTTCTCAAAGCTCAGGAGAATGTAGAAATACTTGATATCGCTTCAGCTCACAGAGCTTCTCATAATCTGCCAATAACAGAAATCAAGGTGCCAGCTGTGTTCACACGCAAGGATGTTTCTCTCGGTATCCTTCACAAAATGAAGAGAGTTGTCTATTCTCTTGCACTTGCATCTCAGCTCAAGAAAATCCTCAAGAATTCAACAGAGAAGGTTATCCTTCATTTTCATAATCAGTACAATCTTTTCTTTTTCCTGAAAACCGTTCCCAAAAAGTATCGTCAAAAAGCGGTAATTGCCTATACTGTCCATTCCTATATATGGGGAACAAGGTGGGAGGAAATCGAATCAACAATCAAGAAAAAGTATTTTCAGGAGGTGTTCTGCGTTCAGAATGCAGATCTGGTGCTTGTTCTCAATGACATCACCATCGACCACCTGACACAGCGATTCGGCGTGGATAGAGACCGAATCGTCAAGACAATCAATGGTGTTAATACCGACAAATACAGTCCACTGTCTGCTTATGAAACAGAGAAGTTCAAAGCAGAAAACGGACTTCAGAATAAAAAGGTGATTTTTCAGGTTGGTTCTGTATGTGACCGAAAGAATCAGCTCGGTTCCGTGCAGATGCTCCTGCCTTATCTCAGGAAAAATCCCGATGTCGTCTTTATGTACGCAGGCGGTGTCATCGATGAGGAGTACAAGCTCTCTATCGACAAGCTCGCAACCGAAAACGGCATTGAGGCTCAGGTCAGGTACGCAGGTGAGCTTGCTCCCGGCAAGGTGCTTAATCAGTATTACAATATGGCTCACTGCAGTGTATTCACCTCAAAGCTCGAGTCCTTCGGACTTGTAATCATCGAGGCGATTTCTGCCGGTACTCCCGTTATACTCAGCAACAGCCTGATGTTCGATTTGCACAAGGGTTACAGCATTTATAATTCCGATGAAGAATTTATATCCCTTGTGGACAAAACCCTGAATACTGAGAAATCTGCGGTTTCAGACCGTACCGAGGTGCTCGAGAAATATAGCTGGAACAGCGTAGCCGCTGACCACCTCCACCACTTCAAAAACCTTCTTAACTGAAAGTGTGATATCATATGGCAAAGAAACTCAACGGCACAGTCATTGTTACATACAGATGTAACGCAAAATGTACCATGTGCAATCGATACAAAGTTCCCTCAAAGCCCGAGGAAGAAATCTCAATCGAAACAATCAAAAAGCTTCCCGAGATGTATTTTACCAACATCACCGGCGGTGAGCCTTTCATCCGCGAGGATTTAAAGGACATCGTCCGTGAACTTTACAAGAAAAGCGACAGAATAGTTATTTCCACCAACGGATTTTTTACCGACCGAATCGTTGACTTGTGCAAGGAGTTTCCTCAGGTTGGTATCAGAATTTCCATCGAGGGACTTGAGCAGACGAACAACGAAATCAGAGGACTCGATGACGGTTACAACCGCGGTTATACCACCCTGAAAACCCTGGTGGATATGGGCATGAAGGACGTAGGCTTCGGTATGACCGTTCAGGACAAGAACGCTCCCGACCTTGTCCCGCTCTACGATATCTCAGATGACCTCGATATGGAGTTTGCAACCGCTTCTCTGCACAACAGCTTCTACTTCGTAGAATCCAACAACATCATCCACGACCGACTCATGGTTGCCGAGAATTTCGAGAAGCTCATCAATAAACTCCTCTCCTCCAACAGTCCCAAGAAATGGTTCCGTGCATATTTCAATCACGGACTTATCAACTACATATTCTCACAGAAGCGTCTGCTTCCCTGTGATATGAGTTTTGACACCTTCTTCATCGACCCCTACGGCGACGTAATGCCCTGCAACGGCACCAAAGAAAAAGAGGTCATGGGCAACCTCAACGACCAGACCTGGGATGAGCTGTGGAACAGTGCAGACGCCGAGATTGTCCGCAGAAAAGTTCGCTGTTGCGACAGAAACTGCTGGATGATAGGCTCCGTGTCTCCTGCTATGCACAAGTACATCTGGAAGCCCTTCTTCTGGGTGCTCAAGCATAAGTTCCTATTCTTCTTCAAAAAGCAGAAGTACTCAATGTATGAAAATAAAATTGTCAGAGATTATCGCGACGGCAAGGTGACAAAGGAAGAGTTGGATGCCTGTTCAACCTGCGAAAGCTGCCAGAAAGCTGTCGCAAAGAAATAAACCTATGCTTATTATCTCTAATTGTCTCACAGATATTGTTGACGAGGGATGCCTCAAAGTCTGCAACAGCATAATCAGACGCATTAAGAAAAAGCATCCCGAAACAAGTATCATTACCTACGAAAGGGATTCAGAGCTTTCTGATATGCATCTGCAGGTCAATAAACTGCTTCTTAACAAAAAGCTTCTCTCTGCTGTCAGAAAATCTCAGGATAGTATTCTCTATCTGCCTTTTCCTGCAAAGACAATCGCCACCGCAATGAGAATCTTCGTGCTCTCACTCTTTGCAAGGAAGAAACTCAGCGTCTTTATGATTCTCAAAGCTCCCTTTGGCAAAGCGGCGAAGATGTTTCTCAGGCTCAGCAAAGCAGAGCTTGTAGTGCTCTCAAAGGATGCCGAGAGTTTTTACTCGGACATTGTTCCTCGCTCCAAAGTCCGATATCTAAAAACCGGAGTAGATGTAAACAAGTTCACTCCCGTTGATGAAAATACCAAGAATAACCTTAAAGAAAAGCTGGGTCTCAATCCTCAAAAGCCGGTGATTCTGCATGTAGGACATCTCAAACAAGGCAGAAATGTACCTCAGCTTTTAAAGATTTCAAGCAAGTACCAGGTGGTGCTTATCACAAGCACCCTCACCAAAGATGAGCAGGATTCTGACCTTAGGAGACAGCTTGAAGAAAAGAATGTCAGAATTATCGATTCCTATCTGCCTGCAATCGAAGAGATTTATCAGGCAAGTGATTTGTACTTTTTCCCTGTTGTTCAGATGGGTAATTGCATTGATGTGCCTCTGTCCTGCATGGAGGCGGCTGCCTGCAACATACCCGTAATCACTACGGATTTTGGCGAAATGAGCGAATTCAGAGGCAAGCAGGGATTCAGCTTCATCGATTCCTTCGACGAAGAAAGTCTCAATGAACTTATCGCAGAAGCTCTTTCTTCCGACCGTGTCCGTACCCGTGAAGCAGTCCTTGACTATCACTGGGACAATGCAGTGAAAATTCTGACAACAGATTAACGCGTAACAGGTGAAAGGTCGTATACTATGAACATCCTCTATATTGCATACTCCTGTTCACCTGTCCGTGGCAGTGAAGATAAAATTGGCTGGAATATAGCTCTCACTGCATCTGAAATTCATAACGTTTTCGTTATCACAAAGGAAGAACACCGCAAGGATATCGAGGCCTACATTAAGAATAACGGCATCAGTAATATCAAGTTCTTCTATGTTGATATACCAAAGATTTATAAAAAGGTATTCAAAGGCGCCCTTTATTCAGGACGTCTCAACCGCTGGCAAAAACGTGCTTTCCCTGTTGCACGGAAAATCTGTTCCGACTTTTCTATTGACATCATCCATCAGATAACTCCGGTGGAATTCCGCGCTGTGGGCGACTACGGCAAAATTGAAAACATAAAATATGTTTTCGGACCCATAGGCGGTGGGGAACAGCTCCCCAAAGGTCTCAAATACTACACCAAAGGCAACAGACTCACCGAGAGTGTGCGAGCTATGGCTAACAGGCTCTATCGTTTTAAGTTCAGATTAACTAACAAATTCAACAAAGTGGATTGTGTTATGTACGCAAACCGCGAGACAAAAGATTATCTTTCACGACTTAATATAAAAGGAAACGTCCTTTATTCAGAGATTGGATTGTCTCAGACAGAGCTTCAGGTTTCCGATTCTGCTGATATTTTACCAGAGCACAAAGAAAAAAACTGTCATCTTCTCGTGGCAGGCAGAACAGCCTACAGAAAAGGCCACAGCCTTCTGCTTGATGCACTGAAAAGCCTGCCTGATAGTGCAGACTACCAGTGCCGTATCGTAGGAGCAGGACCGGAGCTTCAGAAGCTCAAAGCCAAGTGCAAGTCCTTGGGACTGGAAAAACGCGTGGTATTCACCGGCAGAATTCCCTTTGACCAAATGACAGATGAATACAGAAATGCCGATGTTTTCATAATGCCAAGTCTCAGAGAGACCACGGGCACAGTTGTTCTGGAGGCTGTTTCCAAGGGTCTCCCAGTTGTTACCATCAACCGATTTGGTGGTTCGCTGATAGTGGATAATGAAATCGGTTGGGTTTACGACGGCAGCTCAAAGCAGGAGTTCATTGATAACCTGACAAAGGCAATTTCTGAATGTTTGTCAAATCCTCAGGATGTTGCTCGCAAGGGTATGAATGCAAGGGTAAAAGCCACCGATTATCTCTGGGAAGAAAAAGTCCGTTTTTACACAGATATCTACAAAAGCTTATAGATTATTAAAAACATAACGTCATTCGGAGTTGTAATTAATGCAGGAGCTTGTTTCTATTGTTGTACCGGTTTATAACGTTGAGAAGTATCTTGACAGATGTATAAAGAGCATTATAAACCAGACTTATGAGAATCTTGAAATTATACTGGTAGATGACGGCTCCACCGATAGCTCACCTCGTATGTGCGACTCATATGCAGAAAAAGATAACCGCATTAAGGTTTTGCACAAAGAGAATGCAGGAGCAGGTCTTGCCAGAAATTCAGGACTGGAGCTTGCTACAGGCCGTTACATCTTCTTTTTCGACAGCGATGATTATGTAGACACCACCACCGTAGAAAAGTGTGTCAATACAGCAAAGTCAAAGAAAGCAGATGTTGTTATGTTCGGCAGATGCAACGTGTACGATGACGGCACTGTCAAAGAAGACAAGCTTCCCGAATCCGACATCGAATTTGTCGGTGAATCTGTGAAGAATCAGCTTCTCCCAGGACTTTTCACCTACGAGCTGGGTTTTGGTATCAGCGTCTGGGGCAAAATGTTTGATCTTAACATAATCAGATCAAGCGGAATCAGCTATATGTCTGAGCGAGAGGTTTTTTCGGAGGATGCCGTATTCATCCTCGATGTTTTCTCAAAGGTCCGTAAGGTTTCGGTGCTTTGCGAGAATCTGTACTACTACTATAAAAACGACAACTCTTATTCAAGAACTTATAAGAGCAATCATCAGCCCTTGTGTGATGAGTTCCTGTCTGTGTGCACCGAGCACGCAGAGCAGTTCAATTATCCGCAAAAGGTCGTAAATTATATAAAATCCCGATATCACACCTATTCTCTTGTGGGCATGAAACAGCTCGTAGCGTCGGATTTGCCGAAGAATGAGAAAAAGTGTGAGCTGAGAAAGATATTCAGAAATCCCTTCCTGCGGGAAACCTTATCAGGCGAGGTTGTTCGTCTTGATATCCTGCCCTCCAGAGTGTTCTGGACTTTTCTCAGATGCAGATGCTACGGTATCTGCACTCTGTTGCTAAGCTATAAAGCAAGCAAATAGTTTATTGGAGTACCCTATGACACATTTATCAGAAGGAAAACTGTATATCAAAAAGCGGACGTTCCCTCAGTATCTGACATCGTTTGTTTTTCTGATGCCGTTTTTCATCGCCACCCTGACCGAACTTGTAGGTCTGCCGTCAATCGTTAAGTATTCGATTGATGTGGCGTGGGTTATTTTGGCAGTTGTTTTAATATGCAGAAAATCACTTTTTCTCCGTAGAGAAATGCTTCCGATAATCATTTTGGTAGCGGTGTTCTTTATCTACTGTCTGATTGATTATCTTCTGCATTTCCAGTCAATCTTCTATTTTCTGTGGGGAGTAAGAAACAATTTCAGATTTTTTATAGCGTTTTTTGCTTTTGCAACTTTCTTTGATACCGACGACGCAAAGGTCAATCTTAAATTCTTAGATGTTCTTTTCTGGATAAATGCCGTTGTTACCGCAGTACAGTTCTTTGCGCTTGGCTATAATCAGGATTATCTCGGCGGTATATTCGGTGTTGTCCGTGGTTGTAACGCGTATACAATCATCTTCTTCTGTATTGTTGTGGGCAAGTCTGTTCTTGCTTTTATGGATAAGCAGGAGAATATGTTTATCTGCTTTGCAAAATGCGGTATTTCGCTGATTATCGGCGCTATGGCGGAATTGAAGATTTATTTTCTGCTGTTTGTTATTATTCTGTTTGTATCCTTATTTCTCACTTCATTTTCATACAGAAAACTCCTTATAGTTTTAATTTCGGTAGTTTTTCTGTTTTTCGGAAACAATCTCCTTGTTGCAATATTCGGAACCAGCAGTCAGATTACCCTTTCACGAATTTTTGAACTTGCAACCCAGCAGAACTATGCAACTGCAGAAGACCTGAACCGACTCAGTGCACTGCCCACCATCTCAAACACTATCCTGAGAAGTATTCCCGAAAAGCTGTTTGGACTCGGTCTCGGTAACTGCGATACTTCTACTTTTGCACTCTGCAATACTCCGTTCTTTGAGTCTCACGCAGACCTGCACTATACATGGATTTCCAGTGCATTTATGTTTCTTGAAACCGGATATATCGGTTTTACAATCTATCTGGGCTTCTTTGTGATTTGTTGTGTATATGCAATTATTTCACTCAAAAAGAATACTGAGAATAAACTCTTTTCACAGCTTGCAATTATCACTTCGATAGTGTGCTTTATTGTTATATTCTACAATTCTTCTATGAGGGCAGAGATAGCCTACGTCGCTTACTTTGTGCTTGCATTGCCCTTTATAGCGAGATCAAATTCTCAGCTTAACTGAAAGTATATAGCCGCAAAAGCGGTAAATATAAAATTTCTTAAAAGGAGAGAAAAACTATGAGACGTTCATGGAAACGCGTTTTAGCCGCTCTTATGGTTGCTTTGATGATTATGAGCATTGCTCCTCTGTCAACACTTGCAGCCGAGGTAGACGTTGCTGAAACAGGTTTTACTGACACTACCTCCAACTACGGCGATGTAGGACTCACAGTCATTGCAGATGACCAGTCCTCACTCGCACCCGGTGTCACATTGAATGAAGTTGTCGCATACGACTCTAACGGTGACCGTGTAGAAATGTATGTTACCACAGCTGATACCAATGTTGATACTGTTAACTTCTATGCAAACTACAAGGACAACCAGAACCAGACCTATGGTCTGCAGACTCTGTCCGAGCAGGTTGCAGCTATGGAAGCAAACTACGAGGAACCTTTCAAGGTTGTCGCAGGTATCAACGCTTCTTATTACAATGTCAACAACGGTAAGCCTACCGGTGCTTTTGTAATGGAAGGAATTGATGTTACAACCGAGTCCGAGGGTAATGCTTACGCTTTCTTTGCTGTTCTGAAGGACGGCACCTGCATGATAGGTAACAAGGGTGAGTATTCCCAGTACAAGGGTCAGATCAAAGAGGCAATCGGTGGTTATGTACACATCGTTAAGGATGGCGCTGTTGTCTCCGGTCTTGACCAGAAAACAAAGTATCCCCGCCAGACTATCGGTATGACAGCAGACGGTAAGGTTATCCTTATGACTGCTGACGGTAGCCAGGTACCCCAGACTATCGGTCTCACATATCAGGAGCAGGCAGAGGTTATGCTTGCAATGGGTTGTGTAGATGCACTCCATCTTGACGGCGGTAACTCCGCTACATTCGGTGCAGTCAGAGAGGGTACAGAGCAGTTCGTACTTGTAAACTCACCCTCAGGTTACGTTGAGCGTGAGGTTTCCAACACTCTCTGTATCGTTTCAACCGCAGTTGCAGACGGCACATTCGACCATGCAACCATTTCCGGTGACTATGACTACTTTGCTCCTTATTCAGAGTACACATTCTCTGCAAAGGGCATCGACGCATCCGGCGGTCCTGCAGACGAGATTCCCGCAGATGTAACCTGGGCGCTTTCCGATGCATCATTTGGTACAATCAATGAAGGTAAGTTTGTTTCCACAGGCAAAACCGGTGAGGTTGATATCCAGATGGTACAGGGTGGCAAGGTTGTAGGTTCAACAACAATCAATGTTGTCAATCCCACATCTATCGCATTTGATTCAGACCAAAAGACTATTCCTTACGGTAAGTCCTCTGCACTTACTGTTGAGGCAATGTACAACCATAGCAATATTTATTGTACCGCAGATGCTTTTGATTTTGTTATTTCAAACCCTGCTGCAGGTACAATGGATGGCTTCAACTTCACAGCAACAACTACCGAGAGCATCACATCTGCAACAGTAACAGCAACATACAAGTATGCTGATATGAACACAATCAGTGTAAAGCTCAACTTCGGCAAAGGCTCAGAGATTATCTATGACTTTGAAGAAGACAACGTTGATGAGTGGCTCGGTGCAGATGCTATCGGCGACTGGATTGTTTCAGAGAACGAGAAACTCTTAGAGAAATATCCCGATGCTAAGTACACCATTCTGGATACTCCCGCTTCCAGCAATGGTTGTGGTTCAAAAACAAGCTCAACCTTCCTTGCAACTAAAGAAAACGGCGGCCAGGTTAAGCACGGTGACAGCTCTCTCGGTGTTACTTTCGACCGTATGTATGACAAGGATACAGGTGCTTGGTCATATAACTATCTGTTCTTTACAGGTGATACTCAGGTATGGCGTGATGTAGCAAACGGCAAGAATGCTACCAAAATCGGTATGTGGATGTATCTTCCCGAGTCAGCTGCAGGCCTCTATGCCCGTATCTGCCGTACATTCACCAAGGACAGCACAGGCAAACTCTATACAAACTACGACTACCTGACTGTTGACGGAACCAAGTTCTCTCAGTTCACAAAGATTCCCGAGTCAGGTTGGGTTTATGCTGAGTTTGACCTTACAGCATACAACTATCAGTCTTCACTCCAGTTTGATCCCTATGAGGATTATGCAATCAACAACGGAAAGGGTGCAAACACTAACTACTATCCCGGCTTCCTCCAGTTCTTCGTAAACACATATGACATGGAAGCAGAGAAGGTTACAATCTACATCGACGATATCACCCTTGACTATAGTGATGTTACCGATGACAGACACGCACCTACTATTTCAGATGCATCTGTATCTGCAAACATTGATAACTTTGTAGCAATCAACGGCCAGACAGTTGCTAATAACTATCTGTCTTTCAAGGCAACAGTTGCAGAGAACACATCCAAGGCAAATTACACAGGTCTTGATTACAACACAGCTAAGATTTACGTTGACGGCAAGGATATGTCCGACTCTGCCGCTTTCACAGCAGCAGGCAATACCCTTGCTCTCACGGATGTTTATCTTGCTGACGGCGAGCACGAAATCGTATTCGAAATTGCCGACAAGCAGGGTAACTACTCAAAGCTTACAAAGACACTCACAGTTGCAGGCACAGCAGGCAACTCTGTTGTCTCCATTGTTGGCTATAACAATGATAACACAACTCCTAAGGCAGGCTCACTTTACTACATAGATGTTAAGGCTTCTGATATCGCTCAGATTGACAGCATCAATACAACTCTGAAGATGCAGACTGCTAATACCTTTGAGCTTGATCATATCACAGCAGCAGAAGGCGTTGAGTTCACATATGAGTTTGATGAGCTTAACAACGAGCTGACACTTGACATCACAAACAACAGTGACCTTACAGGTGAAGCAGCACTTGTAACAATTCCTGTTCGAGTTTGGGCTTGGAGCGAAGAGGCAACAGGTATCTCCGCTGCAACTCAGTGGGCAACAGCAAATACTCCCATTGTTAAGATTCAGGTTGAGACAGTTTACGGTGAAGTAGCATTTGCAGACGGCACACTCGACAGCAACTACATCTGCGGTTTCTATTCAGACCTTGATGTAGCTACCGAGGTTAACGACTCCACCAAGTGGCATGATCACACCGCTACAGCTGTTGCTGACCTTGCACCTACCTGCACAGAGGCAGGCTACACAGGTCGCACATACTGCGAGGGTTGTGCATCTATCGTAGAATGGGGCACAGTCGTTCCTGCAACAGGTCACACATATGCTATTATCGACGGCGTTCTCAAGTGCGAGGACTGCGGCATTACATACACAGGTGAGTATGAAGGCAAGTCTTATGTTGACGGTATCCTCGTTGAAGGCTGGGTAGAGAACTCCTACTATGTAGACGGCGAAAAGCTTACAGGTGTACAGCTTGTTGCTGCTCCCGATGGCTCAGGTGAGTTCTACTACGACTTCGGCGATGATGGTGTAAGCGATAAGATCAAGTATTCAGGTCTCCTCTACAACGAGGCAGACGGCACATATCGTTGTGCTAAACTCGGTGTTGTTGTAAATGGCTGGCAGTTTGTTGAGGACAGCTGGTATTACTTCGACAAAACAACAAATCTGGGTGTAGATGGTGAGCTTACACTGGGCGTAATCACATACAGCTTCACAGACGGTAAGCTTGATTCCGGTGTTTGGGCACCCACACTCTACGGTATGAGATACTACTACGGTCCTGACTATTACAGCAAGGGCTGGCAGGAGATCGATGGCGAGAAGTACTTCTTCGAGAACGGCTACTGTCTCGAGGGCGGTTGGCAGATGACAATCGACATCGGCGGAAACCGTTACTGGTACTACTTCGACGAGAACGGCGTCTACGATGAGACAGCTGTTATCGAGGATGGTTTCTACACCGACAGAAACGGCTATGCATACTCCAAGGACGGCGAGGGTCTCGAGGGTCTCCAGCTTATCGACGGCACTTACTACTACTTCAACTATCACGGCTATGCAGTATCAGGTACCTATGCAGGCAGACTCTTCGGTGAGGACTACAAGGCATATACAGGTATCCTTGAGAAGAACGGCACACTTTATTACTACAACAACGGCGTAACAGGTACATATGGTCTCACCGAGTTTGACGGCGACTACTACTATGTATACTGGGGCGGTGTTGTAAAGACAGGTACACACTATGTTTCCGCAAGTAACTGTGATCTGCCTGCAGGTGAGTACACCTTCGGCGAAGACGGCAAGCTTGTAAACGGTGTATATGACATCGACGGCACACTTTACTTCTTCCAGAATGGTAAGACAGTTCTTGCAGGTCTCTATGAACTCGACGGCGACTACTATTGCGTAACTTGGGGAGGCAAGGTCCTCACAGGTACTCAGTATGTCGGTACAACCTTCTGCGACCTGCCTGCAGGTCAGTACGAGTTCGGTGCAGACGGCAAGATGCTTCAGGGTGTTGTTGACAAGGACGGCACATTGTATTTCTACGAGAACGGCAGAACAGGTACATACGGTCTCTACGAGTATGAGGGCGACTACTACTATGTATACTGGGGTGGCGTTGTAAAGACAGGCAAGCAGTATGTAGGCACAACCTACTGTGACCTGCCCGCAGGACAGTACGAGTTCGGCGCAGACGGCAAGATGCTCCGCGGTATCGTTGAGAAGGACGGTACAATGTACTATTACGAGAACGGCAGAACAGGTACATACGGCCTCATCGAGCTTGACGGCGACTACTACTATGTATACTGGGGCGGTGTTGTAATGACAGGTGCTCAGTACGTAGGCACATCCTACTGTGACCTGCCCGGCGGTCAGTATGAGTTTGGTGCAGACGGAAAGATGCTTCAGGGCATTGTTGAGAAGGACGGCACACTCTACTACTACGACAACGGCAGAACCGGCACATACGGTCTCATCGAGCTTGACGGCGACTACTACTTCGTATACTGGGGCGGCGTTGTAAAGACAGGCGTTCAGTATGTATCCACAACCTTCTGTGATCTGCCCGCAGGACAGTACGAGTTCGGCGCAGACGGCAAGATGCTCGACGGTATCGTTGAGAAGGACGGCACAATGTACTACTACGACAACGGCAGAACCGGTACATACGGCCTCATCGAGCTTGACGGCGACTACTACTATGTATACTGGGGCGGCGTTGTTAAGACAGGTTCTCAGTATGTATCCACATCCTTCTGTGATCTGCCCGCAGGTCAGTACGAGTTCGGTGCAGACGGCAAGATGCTTGATGGTTTCGTAACAATAGACGGTACTATCTATTATTACGTAAACGGCAGAACAGCAGCACCCGGCCTCATCGAGGTTGACGGTTACTACTACTTCATCGAGTGGGGTGGCAAGGTTATCACCAACAGAACATACTATGTCTGGGAGACAAACGGCCTCACAATTCCCATGAACTATAAGTTCGATGAATACGGAAGAGCAGTTCTGTAATCAGGTATAATCAGTGATTAAAACAAAACAAGACCTTCTTCGATATCGGGAAGCTGAAAAGAAGATTTATCTTTCCGATTCGAAGAAGGGTCATCTTAAACAGATAGCAACAGGTGATCCCAGCCTTCAGATATTCCGATTTCTGAAGATAGTCAGAAAAGAGGAGTATCATCATAACAACGGTGGTTTGTTTCACAAGCTGAGTTACCTGCGCTATCACAGAAAAAGAAACAAGCTGGGACTGAAGCTTGGCATTGAGCTGTGGGACAACTCCTTTGAGGAAGGACTCACAATAGCTCACGCAGGCAATATAGTTGTCAACGGCAAAGCACGAATCGGCAAAAACTGTATTCTTCACGGCAGCAACTGTATCGGCAATAACGGAAAATCCTCCGACTGTCCTGTCATCGGCGACAACGCTCGTCTGGGCGTAGGCGCAAGAGTTCTGGGCGGAGTTACCCTTGGGGATAATGTAACCGTTGCCGCAGGAGCCGTGGTGGTTCACTCCTTTGAGGAATCAGGCATTACCTTGGCAGGCGTCCCTGCAAAAAGAGTACGCTGACATCAGCAGTATTCGTAAAAAAGCTAAAATCCCCCAACCCTTCTTGGGTTGGGGGAATGGTGAATTATGAGAGAAAAACAGGCATTTAATAACGCAAAGTGGATAATAGCTTGCAAGATTGCACAGTCCATACTTCAGCTAATAATCGGTATGATCTGTGCGCGGTATCTTGGTCCTTCCAACTATGGACTCATCAACTATGCAGCGTCAATCGTTGCATTTGTGATGCCCCTGATGAAGTTGGGCCTTGATTCAACTCTTGTTAGTGAACTCGTCGAGAACCCTCACAAAGAAGGAGAGGTCATGGGCACATCATTGCTTATGAACACAATCTCGTCCCTTCTTTGTATAGGCGGAGTCACCGCTTTTGCAAGCATCGCCAATTTCGGCGAAACCGAGACAATCATAGTATGTATCCTTTACAGCACATCACTGTTCTTTGGAGCACTGGAGATGATGCAGTATTGGTTCCAGTACAAGCTGATTTCCAAGTATTCCTCAATAGTGATGCTCATATCATATGTAGTTGTATCTGCATATAAAATCTTCCTTTTAGTCACAGCAAAAAGTGTTTATTGGTTTGCCCTGTCAAATTCTCTTGACTTTTGTGTTATCGGTGTTTCCCTTATTGCTATATATCTGAAAAAGGGAGACCAACGACTCAGCTTCTCCTGGAGCAGAGGTAAAAAAATGCTCAGCCGAAGCAGATACTATATCTTAGCTTCGCTGATAATTGTGGTAATTCAGAACACAGACCACGTAATGCTGACAAATATGATCGGCAAAGCCGAAAATGGCATATACTCAGCGGCAATCACAAGCGCAACAGTGGCACAGTTTGTTTATATGGCTATTATTGATTCCTACAGACCGCTGATTTTAGAAAATAAAAAGAATGACCAAAAGGCATATGAAACGGATTTGTCGCGCCTTTACTGCGTGATTTCATATATGGCACTGGCACAGGGTATAGTGTTTACATTATTCGCTCCGTTTATAATCGGACTTCTCTATGGCAGTGAATACGCAGGCGCCGTTCACGTACTTCAGATTCTCGTGTGGTATATTGCTTTTGCAATTATGGGCACAGTGAGAAACATATGGCTTCTGGCAGAGAAAAAAGAAAAATATCTTTGGCGAATTAACCTCTTCGGAGCATTGATGAACATTGCTCTCAATGCTTTTATGATACCTTTGTGGGGAGCGTGCGGTGCGGCTTTTGCATCCTTCCTCACTCAGTTCTTTGCAAACTTCATTCTGGGCTTTATTCTCAAACCCATAAGAGAGAACAACAAGCTCATACTCCGAGGACTTAATCCTAAGTTTCTTATAACCGAGTCAGGAAAAATTCTGAAAATCCTCAGAAAGAAATCCTGATAATTTACCTAACATTTCATTAAAGGAGGGGATAGCGTGTCTATACTGATTACTGGCGGTGCAGGCTTCATCGGAAGCCACACCTGTGTTGAAATCCTCGATGCAGGCTACGATGTAGTTGTTGTCGATAACCTCAGCAACAGCAGTCGTAAGGCTCTTGAACGTGTGGAAAAGATAACGGGCAAAACTTTAAAATTTTATGAAGCCGATGTCAGAAATACAGATGCACTCAGAAAGATTTTTTCTGAGAATTCAATAGATGCGGTCATTCACTTTGCAGGTTACAAGGCCGTGGGTGAATCCGTCAGGGAACCCCTCAAATATTACGATAACAATATCGGATGCACAGTGAGTTTGCTGAGCGTTATGGACGAGTTCGGCGTGAAGCGCATAGTGTTTTCTTCTTCCGCCACCGTTTACGGCATTCCTGAAAAGATGCCAATTACAGAGGAAATGCCTCTTTCAGCAATAAATCCCTACGGCAGAACAAAACTTTTTATCGAGGAAATTCTCCGTGACCGCTATAACGCAGATAACGGCTGGAGTATTGCTCTGCTCAGGTATTTTAATCCCATCGGTGCTCACAAAAGCGGCTTAATCGGCGAATCGCCCAAGGGAATCCCCAACAACTTGATGCCTTTTATTTCTCAGGTTGCCGTGGGCAGACTCACAGAGCTTCATGTGTTCGGCGATGACTACAACACCTCAGACGGCACCGGAAGCAGAGATTATATACACGTGGTGGATTTGGCAAAAGGTCACGTCAAGGCAATCGAGTGGGCATTCACACACACAGGGTGTGAAGCGTTCAATCTCGGTACCGGCAAGGGCACAACCGTCATGGAGCTTCGCGATGCTTTTGTAAGAGCCAGCGGAGTGGATATTCCCTATGTGATAGACCCTCGCAGACCGGGAGACCTGGACGAGCTTTACGCATCCTGCGACAAAGCAAAAAGCGTCCTCGGCTGGGAAGCAACTCTCAACATAAACGATATGTGCAAAGATACCTGGCTCTGGCAGAGAGATAATCCCAACGGATATGATTAATAAAAACAATGCTTAATAAATAAAGCCTGCCTGTTTTAGGCAGGCTTTTGATTTGCCTACTTCTTTTTTTCTTTTTTAAAGCACTTCTTGTCAAATGACGGATTGAATGCGTAGAAGTTCTTATCATCCAGCTTGTCGGTCAGAAGTCGCAGGTTTTCGCCAAAACGCTGATAGTGTACAATCTCGCGTTCCCTCAGAAAACGTATGGGGTCCATAACGTCAGGGTCGTCGCAGTATCTCAGGATGTTATCATAGGTTGTGCGGGCTTTCTGTTCGGCTGCCATATCCTCGTGCAGGTCGGTGATGGGGTCTCCTTTGACCTGAAGATATGCAGCAGTAAAGGGCACACCTGAGGCAGAGTTGGGATAAACTCCTGTTGTATGGTCTACAAAGTAGGAGTCAAAGCCTGCGGCTTTTATCTGCTCCTCTGTAAGCCCCTTGGTGAGCTGATATACAATGGCACCAATCATCTCAAGATGCGCCAACTCCTCGGTGCCTATATCGTTAAGTGTTGCCTTTAGCTCAGGCATAGGCATCGAGAATCGCTGACTGAGATATCTCAGTGATGCGGCAAGCTCGCCGTCAGGACCGCCGTACTGGGTTATGATTATCTGTGCGAGCTTTGGGTTTGTCTGCTTGATTTTTACCGGGTACTGAAGTCGTTTTTCGTATACAAACATAAGTCGTTCTTATTCTCCTTCCCAGGGCCATGGATCATTTACCCATGTCCACTTTTTTGAGTTATCGTTGTTCTTCATAAGCGGTCCGAACCGTTTCTCGTATTCTTCTTTCAGAGGCAGAAGCTTCTCCTCGCAATCCCTGATTTTTGCTATTGTAGCTTCGTCTTTGGGATGAGTGTCCAGAAACAGTCTCAGCTCGTGTATGGCGAATGCGTAGGTGGAGATTTTGCGCAAAAGTATTTCTCTGTTTGTCATAATTTCATACCTCTGCATTTGTCGCCGTACCAGGGCTTGTTAAGAGCAGGGAACATAGTGCCTGCTTCAAAAGCCCTGACGGCTGTGTAGGTTTCTGCGTCATTTGGCTGAAACGGAACATATGCCATTGCCTCAACGGTTTTCTTTGGCAGGGCAGGTATCCCGTAGGAATTCATTGTTTCTCTTATTAAGTCCATATATTTCTCCTTTCACAAACATAAAATTATGCTTGTCATCCCATTCTATGCAGGTCGTGTTTTCTCCGTGAGTCAAATCGGTTTGTAGAGTTATATTTAACAAATGAAATGATGGATAATTGTGGGTTATGCTAATTGAATTGAAGATGAAGATTTCGTATAATTATCTATGAGGATAAAGGCAGAGCCTTTTATCAAAGAAACGAACGGAGGAAAAATAATGAAATTCAAAAGAATCATCAGCCTGCTGTTGTCAATATTGATGCTTCTCAGCTGTGTTTTTGTTGCAAACTTTGCAGTTTCAGCAGCTTCAGAAGAGAATACTGACACCACAGGGACTTATGATTACAACCTGGGTGCTACCGCCAATGACGGTCTCATCCTTCAGGCATGGAACTGGTCTTACTCTGAAGTCAAGGCACATCTTGCCGAGATTGCAGAGGCAGGTTTCACCACAATTCAGATATCTCCTCCTACAGAGCTCAAGGAGCCCACTGTAGGTGTAAAGATTCTGCAGGAAGCTAACGATAACGGTTGGTGGATGATGTACCAGCCTGCCGCCTATGAGCTTAACCAGAGCGAGGATAACGTTCTCGGTACAAAGGAAGAGCTTGTTGATATGATTGATGCGGCTCACGAAATGGGTCTGTTTGTTATTGCTGACGCAGTTATAAACCACCTCGGTAATAACGAAACTGCAGACTACAAAATTAACGGCAACACTCTTCCTAAGGATGCAAACGCCGTGGATTACCTTTGCGAGCGTGCATGGGATTTCGATAGCTCTAAAGCTATCATCGACGCAGGCGCTTTCCACTATCCCTATGCAAACTGTCTCTACAACGACACAGGTGCATTCGACTGCACCCAGAATGCAGTTTCTCTGCTTCCTGACCTTGATACAAGCCATCCCGTAGTTCAGGAGACAATCCTCGACTACTGGCACGAGTGTATCGATGCAGGCATCGATGGTTTCCGTATCGATGCTGCAAAACATATCGAGACCAAGTACGATGGCGCTTATGCATCCGATTTCTGGGATGTTCTTATGTATGACGGAATCAACGGCAAGCAGGGTATCTATCCCTACGCCAAGGATACATACGGCAAAGACCTCTATATGTACGGTGAGATTCTCAACACCGTATCCACCGAGCGTTCTTTCTCATGGTATCTCGAGTTTATGAACATCACTAACTCCACAGCATTCTATGCAATTTGTGATGCAGTTAACAACGGTACAGCCGCAAATGCTGTTCCCAAGTCCTTCAATAACGGTATGACAAACAAAACCGCTATTCTCTGGGACGAGTCCCATGATACATATATGGACGGATGTAAGTCAAAGAACATTCCCAGCACAGCACTCCTTACAAAGAGATGGGCATGTATGGCATCCCGTGCAGACGTAGTTTCCATGTATCTTGCACGTCCTACCAATACAGCTTCTGAGGTTTACAACCTCGATCTCGGTGTTGCATACGACACAGCTTGGAACGATCCTGCTACAGCAGCAATCAACAAGTTCCACAATCACTTCCAGGGTAGCGGCGAAGCTGTTTCCAGCTCCGGTAATATCGCTATCGTTGAAAGAGCAAACTCCGGTGCAGTTCTTGTAAACTGTAAGGGTAACACCGCTTCAATCAACGTGCCTGTGCAGAATATGGAGAATGGTACATACATCGACCAGATCTCCGGCAGCACATTCACAGTAACCGACGGCAAGCTCACCGGTTCTATGGGCGCAACCGGTGTTGCAGTTATCTACAACCCCGAGACACCCGTTGTGGAAGCAAGCGTTGAGACTGGCACAAAGTTTACAACCGATACAATCACTGTTGATGTTGTTGCAAACGGCACAGATGAAGCCACTTATTCAGTAAACGGCGGCGAGGAAGTTCCATTCACAGGTAAGGAAACCCTTACAATCACACCCATCAGCCAGACTGCAATGCCTGCAATAACAGGAATTCTGGGTGATGCAGACAGCAATGGCGATGTTAACGTCAGAGACGCAACATATATCCAGAAGCACTCTGCAGCTCTCATCACAATGACAGGCAACCAGTGCATTCTTGCAAACGCAACAGGCGATGTTGACGCAAACGGCCAGCCTATTATCAACGTCAAGGATGCCACTGCTGTTCAGAAGCACGTTGCAGGCCTTGATACAGGTTACGAGGGTATCGGAGCTCCCTTGTTTGCAGAGCCTCGATATGAGACAGCTACAGTTGCTCTCAGCTACGACGGAATCGTCAAGGTGTATGAGTACACAAAGATTTCTGAGGACGAGGCAAACTGGGTTAAGTATGATAACTCGGAAACTCAGTGGACAAAGGTTTACTGCTACATCTTCAATGATGACGGCGAAAATAACGCTTGGCCCGGTATCCTTATGACAGAAAAAGAGGATGACATCTGGTACTACGAGATTCCTGATGAGTTCGTAGGCGGAACAGTTATTTTCTCTGATAACATTCTCGGTACCGGCAAGCAGACAGGTGACCTGCCTACAACAGATGCTGACGGCGAGCTTTACAGCAACCACTTCATCTATACTGCAGAAACCTGGAATGCAATCGCTGAGGATGGTTCCTATACTCAGATTGAAGAGACCCAGTCTGGTTACTACATTGTTTGGACAGATGTTTACAAGTGGAAACCTACTCCCACAAGCACAAAGACTAAGATTTGTTGCTACGCATGGGGTGGCGGTCCTGCAATGAACTGGCCCGGAACAGAGATGGAGTACCTCGGCACAAATGATATGGGACAGAATCAGTATTTCATCTGGCTTGATCGCGGATATACAAATCTTATTATCAACGACGGCGGAAAGAGCAAGCAGACAGTTGACCTGACACTTGAAGGTAGCTGCGGATATTATCCTCTTGCCAATACATCCAAGCCTTCTTGCGGTAAGTTTGACGTAACTCCCTGATTTCAGCCAAAAGTAGAATAAATAAACTGCCGACCGATATCGTAAGGTATCGGTCGGATTTCTCTTCATAATGTTTTTTCGTATTTATCATTGCAACTTCATATGTCTGTCACTTTGAGGATATAGTATAATCAGCAATAAAGACGTATTTCATTTGGAGGTATTGTTATGACAGATAATCCCTACGATAATTTATACAACAAAAATAACGAAGAACTTCAGAATCCAGAGGCTCAGAACATCGGAACAAACCCTGTTGATACTCCGACTCCTCAGCCACAGTACAGCTTTGACTATTCACAGCAGCCACAGGCTCAGCCGGAGTCTGCATCTGATTCTTCTGAGGCTTTTTCAGAGTCATCAGCAGATGATAATACACAGCCCGAGGAGCATCCCTGCTCCTATGAATGGTATGGTGATAAGGTGATTGATAACACACCTGTTTATCAGCCACCATACAACGCACCTGTGGTTGAGCAAAAGACCAAGAAGCAAAATCGCAGAATGCCTGTTGCAGTAATCCTCATACTTTGCATATTGCTGTCAAGCATCTTCGGTGCAGGTTCAGCATTTCTTGTGAACACTTTCAGTAAGGATTCGGTCAATACCGTTACAACCGATAAACTTACAATCAATCAGATAAGCCCTGACTATGAATATGACAAAGACGGAAATTCAGCGGGTATGGCTACCGTCGATATTGTTGAAACTGCCGCTGACAGCGTGGTCGAGATTATCACCGAGTCTGTGAAAACGGGTAGCTTTGCACAGCAGTACATCGAGTCGGGTGCAGGCTCGGGTGTTATCGTTGACAGCTCAGGTTACATCGTCACCAACTCCCATGTTATCGAAGGAGCCGAGAAAATAACGGTAACTCTTCGCAGTGGTGACAGCTACACAGCGACCTTGGTAGGCTCTGATTCTCAGGAGGACCTTGCATTGCTGAAAATCGACGCAGAGAATCTTACTGCCGCTGTATTCGGAAATTCCGACAATCTCAGAGTAGGAGAGAGGACAGTTGCAATCGGCAACCCCTTGGGTCAGCTTGGAGGCTCCGTCACAGAGGGTATCATCAGCGCTCTTGACCGCGATGTGCTGGTAGACGGACAGACCATGAATCTCCTGCAGACGGATACCGCCATTAACCCGGGTAACTCAGGCGGTGGACTATTTGACTCTTACGGTAATCTTATCGGCGTAGTGGTTGCAAAGTCCTCAGGCTCAGAGGTTGAGGGACTTGGATTTGCAATCCCCGTTAATGATGTTGTGGATGTAATTTCCGACCTGAAGGAGTATGGCTATGTCCGTGGCAGAATCGATATCGGCATGGAATTTATCGATGTGAACAACACTCAGGTTGCGTGGATGTATGGGCTCTCTGAGACAGGTTGCTATGTATACAGTGTTGACAGCCTTTCCAATGCAGAGTCAGCAGGATTCAAAAGCGGTGACCTTATCCTGAAAGTAGACGGCAAGGAGGTTTCAACTTCCGATGATATCGAGTCTGTACTGGAGGGTAAAGCCGTTGGCGAGAAAGTTGTGTTCACACTCAAAAGGGGAGAGGCTACAGGAGACATTACCCTGACACTACAAGAATATGTGCCTACAGTGAACTCCTCCTCTGATGATAACGACTATTTCCAGTGGTACGATTTTGGATATTAATACTATACTCTGATGCGAAAAGCACCGACTGCAGCTTGCAGTCGGTGCTTTGTGTATAGAACAGAAACTATCAGTCCTCGTTATGCTCTTTTTCGTTAAGTGCTTTTAAAATCATATTTGCACACATATATACGTTTCCGCCGCCCATAGTCAGCACAAGTTCGCCTTCTTCGGCATTTTCCTTGATATATTGTGTGATTTCCTCAAAGGTGTCAATGCACTTGGCGCCGGGAATCTTGTCGCCTAAATCCTGAGACTTTATTCCGTAGGTGTTAACCTCTCTTACGGCGAGAATCTCAGAAATGATGATTTCGTCAGGAATGCTCAGAGCCTTGGCAAAGTCATTAAGAAGAATTGCTGTTCTTGAGAATGTGTGAGGCTGGAATATAGCTCTTACTTTCTTATATCCCATGTTCATTGCCGAAGTAAGTACTGCCTCAAGTTCTGTGGGATGATGTGCAAAGTCATCCGCCACGGTGATTCCGCAGGGATGTCCCAGTACCTCGAATCTGCGGTGCACACCTGTGAATTTGTACAGATTCTGAGCGATCTCGTTACCTGTAGCTCCCAGGAAATGTGTAGCCGCCGCGGCTGCCAAAGAGTTCAGGATGTTATGTTTGCCGGGCACGCTGAGAGTCACGCGGGTGAGAAGCTCTCCCTTGTACATCAGGTCGAAGGACTGCTCCATACCTTCGGAAATGATATTAACAGCGCGGTAATCGTTGCCTTCGTCAAAACCGAAGGTGATTTTCTCTATCTCAATGTCAGAGAGTGCATCGTGGCAGTTTTTGTCATCGCCACAGAAAATAACGGCTCTCTCAGTCTGTTTGGCAAATTTATTGAAAGACTTTTTGATGTTGTCCAGAGTCTTGAAGTAGTCAAGGTGGTCAGCGTCAATGTTAAGGATAACAGACACATAGGGAGTAAGCTGAAGAAATGTATCAACGTATTCGCAGGCTTCGCAGACAATTATGTCGCTCTGACCAACATAGCTGTTACCACCGATGAAATTAAGCTTACCGCCGATTATTGCAGAGGGGTCAAATCCGCTGCCGATAAGTACCTGGGAAATCATCGCCGTGGTCGATGTCTTGCCGTGAGTACCTGCAACCGCAATGCTTCGGTTATATCTTCTTGTAACGATACCCAGCATCACGCTTCTCTCAAGACAAGGGATACCCTTTTCCTTTGCAGCCACAAGCTCAGGGTTATCAGCTTTCACAGCCGCAGTGTATACCACAAGCTCAGCACCCTCTATGTTCTCGGCTTTGTGTCCCATATGAACAGGGATGTTATAGCTCTTAATTCGCTGAAGAGTGTCGGATTCGCTGTTGTCAGAGCCTGAAAGCTCAAATCCCTCAGTATGCAGAATCTCTGCAAGAGGACACATACCGCTTCCGCCAATGCCGATAAAGTGGATTCTCTTTATGTTTTCAAGTATATTATCGTATTTCATATCGTCTCATCTCCGATTTATATGTTAACAATCACATTCTTATTATATTTGGGATTATATAAAAAATAAATGTATGTGTCAATATTGTTACCTTTTTTTCGCTACAGCCGTTGCCAAATGTACTGACAGATGATAAAATTATTAGTATTGACTATGGATTTATCAGGTGACTTATGGAACTGAAGAAAAACGATATTATAAATCTTAACATAGCCGCAATGTCCTCAGAGGGTAGCGGAATCGGCAGAACAGATGAGGGAATGGCAGTCTTTGTGCCTCAGACCGCGGTGGGGGACGAACTCCGCGTTCGTATCCTGAAGGTGAAGAAAACCCTTGCATACGGCAAGATAGAGGAGATAATATCTCCCTCACAAGACAGAATCAAGCCCCGATGCACAGTATCGCGACTTTGCGGAGGTTGTGTGTACTCCCACATTACCTACGAAGCGGAACTTGCCGTTAAGCATAAGAAAGTGGCAGATGCAGTAAGTCGTATCGGCGGAATTGAAGCAAGGATCAACCCCATAGTAGGCTCAGATACACCCACCCGCTACCGCAACAAAGCCCAGATTCCCGTTGGAGTGGATTCAGATGGAAAGGTTGCCATGGGATTTTTCTCCCGACACAGCCACCGTATTGTGGATTCCACCGACTGCGAGCTTCAGCCGGAAATTTTTCTCACAGCAGCAAGCATCCTCAGAGATTTTATTGAGGAGAAGAATATTTCCGTCTACAACGAAGAAACTCATACGGGACTCATCCGCCATCTATATCTGCGATACGGCGAAGCTTGCGACGAGCTTATGGTTTGTGTAGTGGTCAACGGTGATGGGTTCAGGTGTGAAGATGAGTTTATAGATCGCCTTGTTTCAGTGCTCCCAAGCATAAAGAGCATAATTGTTAATTCTAATACAGAAAAAACCAACGTGATACTCGGCAAAAAGTTCAGAACTATCTACGGCAACGACTATGTTGTTGATGTTCTGTGCGGACTTGAATTCTTCATATCTCCTCAGTCTTTTTATCAGGTCAACCGAAAAGGTGCAGAGAAGCTCTATTCCATAGCCCGTGATTATGCCGAGCTTCAGGCTGACGATGTGCTTATGGACCTCTATTGCGGCACAGGCACCATAGGACTTTCCATGGCGCGCCGTTGCCGTGAGCTTATTGGTGTGGAGATAGTGCCGCAAGCTATTGAAAATGCAAAGAAAAACGCAGAGCTTAACAATATATCAAATGCACGTTTCATTTGTGCGGATGCCTCAGTTGCAGCGGACAAACTCCGTGCTGAGGGTGTATCTCCCAACGTGATTGTTATCGACCCACCCCGAAAAGGCTGTGACCAGACTCTCATAAATACAATCGCACAGATGTCTCCCCGACGTGTGGTTTATGTTTCCTGTGACCCTGCTACCCTCGCAAGAGACCTGAAAATCTTCGCATCGCTTGGGTACAGAACCGAAGAAGTAACTCCCGTGGATATGTTCCCGAGAACCGCCCATATTGAATCCGTTGCAAAACTTACAAGGATATAAATATATGAAACTTGAATTCAGAAAAGCAGCAATTGAAGATTTACCCCCGGTACTTGATATTTACCGCGAAGGTGTCAGGAATATGATATCAAACGGCATCAATCAATGGGATGACGAGTATCCCAACGAAAAGGTGATTTCCGAGGATATCCGCAAAGGTGAACTTAATCTGTGCATTTGTAACGGCGAGATAGCTGCCGCCTATGCACTGAACACTCACGCAGATCCCGATTACGACAACGCAAAGTGGCAGAACCCGGATGCAAACTGGTGTGCCATGCATCGCTTGTGTGTGTCTCCACGTTTTCATCGCAGAGGAATAGCCACCGCTTGTATGCTGAACATTGAGCAGGATGCTCTGTCTCAAGGCTTCGAGGCGGTCCACCTTGATACCTTTTCAGGAAACTCCAGAGCCATGGAGCTGTATAATAAGCTCGGATACAAGCAGGTAGGGGAGATGTTCTGGACGAGAGGCCGTTTCGTGATTTTCGAAAAGATACTGATTGTTTCCCGGAAGGCATAAAGGTGTGTGTTCATGAATACATTTGAGCGTATATATGAAGTTGTCCGCAAGATTCCCAAAGGTCATGTGGCAACCTACGGACAAATCGCCTCATATGCAGGCAATCCCCGAATGTCGCGTGTTGTGGGATATGCTCTGCATTCCAATCCCGATCCCGAGGGAATTCCCTGCTTTCGTGTTGTGAATCGCTTTGGCGAGCTTTCCTCCGCCTTTGTCTTCGGTGGTATCAATCGGCAAGAGGAACTTCTTACTGCCGACGGTATAGAAGTTGTAGACGGAAAAGTTGACCTGAGCGTTTATCAGTGGAACGGCAAGTAGTTTTGTTATTTTATATTGCAAAAATATGCAATCCACCATGAATGTTTATTTCTTTTGTTGTTGACAAAAACAAGATAATAACTTATACTTAGCCCATACCGCTTTGGTTCGGTAAGCGGATTTTTCCGCATTAATTTTCAGGAGGATTTTACAATGAAAAAGTTTTTTGCGCTTCTTATGGCAGTTATGATGCTCACAGTAGCTCTCACAGGCTGTGGTGCTGGCAACACTGACACAACAGATGCATCTGAAAACGGTGCAGACACAAAGGTTATCACAGTTGCAACCAATGCATACTTCCCTCCTTACGAGTTCTACGATGACAACAACGAAATCGTAGGTATCGATATGGAGATTATGCAGCTCATCTGCAACAAGCTTGGCTACGAGATGAAGATTGAAGACATGGAGTTTGACACCATCATCGCTGCTGTCCAGAGCGGTAAAGCACAGGTAGGTGCCGCAGGTATGACAGTAACCGAGGATCGTCTCCTCGAGGTTAACTTCTCCGATACATACACAACTGCAAAGCAGGTTATCATCGTTCCCGAGGATTCCGCTATTAAGTCTGCAGATGATCTTACAGACAAGAAGATCGGTGTTCAGCTGGGCACAACAGGCGACATCTACATCTCAGGCGATGTAGAGGACGGCCTCTACGGCAATGCTACAGTAGAGCAGTACCAGAACGGTATCACAGCTGTTCAGGCACTTTCTCAGGGCAAGATTGATGCAGTTATCATCGACAACGAGCCTGCAAAGGTATTTGTTGAGCAGAACGAGGGTCTCAAGATTCTCGAGGCTGAGTACATTGAGGAAGAGTACGCTTTCGCTATCGCAAAGGATAACACCGAGCTTCTCGACGAAATCAACGCAACTCTTGCTGATATCACTGCAAGCGGTGAGCTTCAGGCTATCGTTGACAAGTACATCACTGCTGAGTAATTCATAGTCAGCAATACTACCGAGTGAACTCAGGGCGTGTTTTCCGCACGCCCTGTTTTTCAGCGAAAGGGTGTTTTTAATGAACGAGTTTTTCGACTCACTGGTACTGTGGTTGCAGACCGCATGGGCTAATCTCAGCGACCAGTTCTATGTGAATTTTATCAAGGCTAACCGCTGGACTTTTCTTTGGGAAGGCTTTTGTGTGACACTTAAAATCACAGTTCTTGCCGCAATATTCGGTATAATCATCGGAATCATTGTGGGAATGGTCACATTTACCCATAAGAAAACAGGTAAGCTTAAATTCCTCAATGTTCTTTTCCAGATATACCTCACAGTAGTCAGGGGTACTCCCGTACTGGTACAGCTCCTCATAATTTATTTTGTTGTTTTTGCATCCGTTGATGTGGACAAGGTGTTGGTAGCGGTTATTGCTTTCAGTATCAACTCAGGTGCCTATGTTGCCGAGATTGTCCGCGGAGGCATACAGTCTGTGAAAGAAGGCCAGTTTGAAGCAGGTCGTTCACTGGGATTCAGCTACATCAAAACCATGTGGTACATAATAATCCCTCAGGCTGTCCGCAATATTATCCCCATGCTGTTAAATGAGTTTATCACACTTCTCAAGGAGACATCTATCTGCGGATATATTGCTCTCAACGACCTTACCCGCGGTGCATATATCATTCAGAGCCGTACCTTCTCACCCTTTATGCCTCTGATAGCTATAGCGCTGATTTATCTCGTAATGGTGCTGTTGCTCACATTACTTGTAAAGTACATCGAGAGGAGGCTCACAAAAAATGCAAGATAACAATCTTCTCATTGTTAAGAATCTGAAGAAATATTACAAAAAAGGTGAGATAAAAGCTCTCGACGGAATTTCGGTCACTATCAATAAAGGCGAGGTCGTCTGCGTAATAGGTCCCTCAGGTTCCGGCAAATCCACCTTCCTGCGTTCGCTGAATCTTCTGGAGGTTCCCACCTCAGGCGAGATTATCTTCGAGGGTGTAAATATCGCGGATAAGAAAGTCAACCTTGACCTTCACCGCAGAAAAATCGGTATGGTTTTTCAGCAGTTCAACCTGTTCCCTCATATGACAATTATGAAAAACTTGACTCTTGCTCCCATGAAGCTTCTCAAGGAGTCAAAAGAGGATGCCGAAGCCTACGCGCTGAAGCTTCTTGACAAAGTCGGCCTTGCAGACAGAGCAGATGCATATCCTTCGGAGCTCTCAGGCGGACAGCAGCAGCGAGTTGCCATTGTCCGTGCTCTTTGCATGAAGCCCGATGTAATGCTCTTCGACGAGCCCACCTCAGCCCTTGACCCCGAGATGGTAGGCGAGGTACTCGACGTTATGCGTTCTCTTGCAAAAGACGGGATGACCATGGTTGTTGTAACCCACGAGATGGGCTTTGCAAAAGAAGTCGCCTCCCGAGTTCTCTTTATTGATGAGGGTGTAGTTCTGGAGGATGGCACACCTGCAGAGATTTTCGATGCACCTAAGCATCCGCGACTTCAGCAGTTTCTTGAGAAAATTCTCGTATAAAATACTTTTACTTTCAGCACCGCTGTTCTCAGCGGTGTTTTTTTGTGCCTGAACTTAAGAAATGCAGAACCCAATGTCTTGCTTTCGCATAAAATACCTCAAAGATAATTAGAAATGTTGTGGTGTTATTTATGAATACAGGCTGTGGCTCTTTTGCAATAATCGGCGGTGACAAGCGTCAGCTCTACTGTGCCCGTTCACTTTCAGACGACGGATACGCCGTGGCACTGGGAGGCTTTGACTCTGTTGCTGAAATGAAAAACGTCGAGGTTGTAACTCCCTTTGAATCAGCACTTATGAGCGAAATTATCATTCTTCCGCTTCCTTGCATCAATGCTAAGGGTAAGATTCCTGCTCCCTTTTGCAGTCAGGATATAGAACTCACCTCCGAGCTTGTCTCTGCAATGAAGGGGAAGAAGATTTTTTGTGGTATGAAGAGCCGACTTGACTCAGCCTGTCCTGTACTTTCCGCCAATGCCTTTGATTATTACGAGCGCGAGGAGTTTGCCGTATGCAATGCTGTTGCCACAGCAGAAGGTGCCATAGAGCTTGCAATGCGATGCTTCGAAGGAACCATCAACGGCGCACGTTGTCTTGTCTGCGGATATGGCAGAATCGGAAAGGCATTGACAAATATCCTGAAGGCAATGGGTGCTGACCTTACAGTAAGCGCCAGAAAACCATCCGACCTTGCTTGGATTGAACTCAGCGGTGCAAAGCCCGTGCAGACAGACAGCCTCTACAAACTCGGCAGTTTTGATATAATTTTCAACACTATCCCTGCCGAGATTCTCAGCTGTGTCCTTCTGGCAAAAATCGCTTTACACGCTGTAGTCATAGATCTTGCATCAGGTGATGGGGGTGTAGACAAGTATGCCGCAGAGCGACTTGGCATAACTACTCATCACGCTTTGTCGCTACCCGGCAAGGCTGCCCCAAAAACCGCCGGAGAGATTGTCAAAAAAACAATTTATCACATTCTTGAGGAGGATGACAGGTGACAGGAAAAACCGTAGGCTATGCCTTGTGCGGCTCATTCTGCACCTTTTCGAAAACAATTCCCCAGATAGAGAAGCTTGTGTCCATGGGATGCAGGGTTCTGCCCATAATGTCAGAGACAGCATATTCCACAGATACACGATTCGGAAAAGCAGAGGAATTCATTTCGGAAATAGAGAGAATAACAGAGAACAAGGTAATACACACAATCATCGGTGCAGAGCCTATAGGTCCAAAGAAAATGTGCGACCTGCTTGTGATAGCTCCTTGTACCGGTAACACGCTTGCAAAGCTTGCAAACGGAATAACAGATACTGCAGTTACCATGGCGGCAAAATCCCATCTCAGAATCAAGCGTCCTGTACTGCTTTGCGTAGCTACTAATGATGGTCTGGGAGCGTCAGCTCAGAACATCGGCAGGCTTATGAACACAAAGAATATCTATTTTGTACCCTTTGGCCAGGATGACCCTGAGAAAAAACCTAATTCCCTGGTTGCAGATTTTGAACTAATATCGGACAGTGTTAATGAAGCTTTTAATCATCACCAGATTCAGCCCGTAATACTGTGAACCGAAACTTACAAAGGACGTCGCTTAACACGGCGTCCTTAATATATATTGTCGGTTGCAAAAATACCTCTGCTGTGTTATTATAACTATATATAATCATAGCGAGGTGTTTACTATGAAATACTGTTCCTCTTGCAAAAGACTCATTTCTGATGATGCAGATGTGTGCCAGGAGTGTAACGCAAATACAGTAGACGTTGACGGAACCAGTGCTGTCACTGTGGCTGTTGTCAAAGCTCAGGGTGTATCTGTGCTGGAGCCTGCTCTCAAAGATATGGGAATTCCCTGTTCTTTTGAGAAGACCGATGGAGACGTGTATAATGAATTCAATGCAAAGATAAATGCCGACAGCGATTATCGCGTGCTTGTGCCCTTTGATTTTTACGGCAAGGCATTTGATATCTGTGCAGGAATCGGTGTAGTCAATCCCGAGGATCGACTTGTTCAGGATGAAGATACTGATGATTCCGATATTCCTCAGAAGTCTTATAACGAAAAGTTTGAGGAAGCAAACGGCGTCAAGCACCGCACCTTCCAGATGATATGGGCCACCATATTCATCATCGCGGCTTGTCTTCTCATATGGGGCATCGATTGGATTGCAGAGTTTATCAAAACCTTATTTTAATATAATTCGCTAACAGAAATATAACGGTGATCGATATGGATAATAAACCCTTTGTAACTGCAGTTATTGTTGCTGCCGGCAATTCCACCCGAATGTCCTGCGGTATGAGCAAACAGCTTATACCTCTTCTCGGAAAGCCCACAATCGGCTATACTCTCAACGCTTTTGAGAAAGCTCACAGCATCAGCGAGATAATTGTCGTCTGCAGAGAAAGCGACATTCCCAGCATACGCGAGGTTGCCGAGAATGAAGCTTGCACCAAGGTCAAGGCTTTTGTCTTAGGTGGCGCAACCAGATGCGAGAGTGTCCGTGCTGGAATCATCGCCGCAAACAAGAACGCAACCCACTTTGCAATTCATGACGGAGCAAGGGCTTTGATTTTATCAGACGATATTGATAAAGTGGTATCTGCAGCTTTGGAAAGCGGTGCGGCAGCTTTGGCAGTGCCTGTAACCGATACTGTCAAAATAGTAGACGATAAAGGCTACGTTATCTCTACTCCCGATCGTTCAACACTCCGTGCTGCTCAGACGCCCCAGGTTTTTGAGAAATCCCTTTATATGTCTGCGCTTGACAAAGCCGCAGGTCTGGATTTTACTGATGACTGTGCCCTTGTGGAGCACGCAGGAGGCAAAATTCGCATTGTTATCGGCGATTATACCAACATCAAACTTACAACGCCTCAGGACATTCCTCTTGCGGAGGGTGTTCTCAAAAAGAGGATAGAGGGGGATTAATGTGTTCAGAATAGGTCACGGATATGATGTCCATCGCCTTACACAAGGCAGAAAACTCATTCTCGGCGGTGTGGAGATTCCGTACGAGTTGGGACTTGACGGTCACAGCGATGCCGATGTGCTTGTACACGCAATAATGGATGCTCTCCTTGGTGCGGCGGCTATGGGGGACATAGGTGGGCTTTTTCCCGATACAGACCCTCAGTACAAGGGCGCAGACAGTATGAAGCTCTTTGCCCATGTGGTCTCTGCATTGAAAGGCAAAGGCTACGGCATCGGAAACATAGATGCAACCATAATAGCCCAGAAACCCAAGCTCAAACCCTACATAAACGAGATGCGTGAGAATATAGCAAAGGTCTGCGGTGTTGATGCAGACTTCATCAATGTAAAAGCTACCACCGAGGAAAAGCTTGGCTTCACAGGAAACGGTGAGGGTATGTCTGCCCACGCTGTATGCATTATCACCAAGGACTAAACAAAACAATATCAAGAATACCGACAGCACTTCTTTCATATTTATTGTATGAATATGAAAGAGGTGTTTTTTATGTGCAAAAAAAGGATGTATCCCTGTTTAAGAGGCAAATCTCTCCTTTCTCTGTTGTTGACGTTTTCTGTTCTGTTTTCAGCTTTATTTGTTTCTGCAGTTCCCGTGTCGGCACTTTCAGCTGAGGAGATAACAGCTCCCTCGGCGATTTTAATTGAACCAACAACGAAGAAAATACTTTTTGAGAAAAACTCTCATGAAGTTCGTCCTTGTGCATCAATCACAAAGGTTATGACCCTCATCCTTGTTTTCGAAGCTATTGAAGAAGGAAAAATAGACTATGATGATGTTGTCACCGCTTCAGCTCACGCCGCATCAATGGGTGGTAGTGACATATGGCTCGAAGAAGGGGAGACCATGACGGTTCATGAAATGATTAAAGCAGTGGTGGTTGCATCTGCCAACGATGCCGCCGTGGCTCTTGCAGAGTTCATCTGCGGCACAGAGGACGAGTTTGTAAGCCGTATGAACGAACGTGCATCAGAACTCGGTATGAATGAGACAGTGTTTAAAAATTGCAACGGACTTGACGAAGAGGGTCATGTTACATCATCATACGATGTAGCGATGATGTCAGCAGAACTTATAAAACACGAAAAAATATTCGAATACAGCTCAATATGGATAGATTATCTGAGAGGCGGAGAAACCCAGATAGTTAACACAAATAAACTTCTGAAAACCTATTCCGGCATCACAGGACTAAAGACGGGCACCACGGGTCAGGCTGGCAGTTGTATGTCGGCAACAGCTGAGCGGGAAGGCCTCTCTCTCGTTGCTGTTGTTCTCGGTTGTGATACAGGCACATCCCGATTCTCCGATGCGGCAACACTTCTGGATTACGGCTTTGCAAATTATAGGGTAGAAAAACTCACCCTGCCTCAGGATTGCCTCAAACCCATTCCCGTTAAGGGAGGTATGCAGAGCGAAGTTTCAGTTGCATGTACCCCTTCAGAAAACATCCTTCTTCCAAAAGTCACCAGTTCATCAGTTGAGTCAGAGTTCACTGTCACAGAGGAGCTGACAGCTCCCGTAGAGGTAGGGGAGGTAGTAGGCAAGCTCACCTATACCTTTGACGGTGCAACAGTTGACGAGTTTCCCATTGTGACATCTACGGCGTCTGAGGCTATGTCTTTTGGCTCGGTATACGCGCTTTTGTGGAAAAAATTATTTTCCTTGTGAGAATTTACAAATTTTTTAGTAAAAATGCAAAAATCATTCTTGCATTATGACAGAAAATATAGTATAATACCGATAACTAAAACTCTGTGCGGTTAGCCGCACTCACAACGGAGGAAAACAATGCCTACAATTCTTTCTGACAAACACGTATCCGGCTTTGTCTCTCAGGAGGAGCTCACAGCTATTGCACCTCAGGTCAAGGCTGCTCACGAGGCTCTTCACACCGGCACAGGCCTCGGCAACGATTTTATCGGCTGGCTGACTCTGCCCACTGACTATGACAAGGACGAATTCGCACGCATCAAGGCGGCTGCTGAGCGTATCCGCAGCAACACCGACGTATTCATCGTTATCGGTATCGGTGGCTCATATCTTGGCGCTCGTGCTGCCATCGAGTTCTTAACTTCGCCTAACTACAACGCTCTTGCCAAGGACACACCCCAGATTTACTACGCAGGTAACAGCATCAGCTCCACAGCTCTTTCTGAGCTTATCGACCTGTGCGAGGGCAAGGACGTATCCATAAATATGATTTCAAAGTCAGGCACAACAACTGAGCCTGCTATCGCTTTCCGTGTTCTTCGCGAGCTTCTGGAGAAGAAGTATTCCAAGGAAGAGGCGAAGAGCCGTATCTACTGCACAACCGACAAGGCACGCGGCACTCTCAAGCAGCTTGCAGACCGTGAGGGCTACGAGACTTTCGTAGTTCCCGATGACGTTGGCGGCAGATATTCCGTCCTCACTGCTGTTGGTCTTCTTCCCATCGCAGTTGCAGGTGCTGATATCGACGCACTCATGGCTGGTGCTCAGAAGGCACAGGCTGACTTTGACAACGACGATGTATTCACCAACGACTGCTATAAATACGCAGCACTTCGTAACTGCCTCTATCGCAAGGGCAAGACTACCGAAGTTTTAGTGTCCTATGAGCCTGCATTCACTATGATGTCTGAGTGGTTCAAGCAGCTCTATGGTGAGAGTGAGGGTAAGGACAACAAGGGTATTTTCCCTGCAAGTGTTGTTTTCTCTACCGACCTTCACTCCATGGGACAGTACATTCAGGACGGCAGACGTGATCTCTTTGAGACTGTTGTCCTCTTTGATAAATGCAAGAGGGAAATCACCCTCGGCACAGACCCCGAGAACGTTGACGGACTCAACTTCCTCTGTGGCAAGACGATGGATTTCATCAACAGAAAAGCCTTTGAAGGTACAGTACTTGCACACAACGACGGCGGAGTTCCCAACATTGTTCTCAATGTTGCCGAGATGACAGAGAGCGAGCTTGGATATCTCATCTACTTCTTCGAGAAGGCATGTGCTATCTCAGGCTATCTCCTGGGTGTCAATCCCTTCAACCAGCCCGGCGTTGAGAGCTACAAGAAAAATATGTTTGCTCTCCTCGGTAAACCGGGATATGAGCAGGAAAAAGCAGCCTTGGAAGCAAGACTGAAGTAAAAGACAATCGGAGGAAAATGTTATGGTAACACTTATCATCGGCAAAAAAGGTTCAGGCAAAACAAAGAAGCTCATCGCAATGGCAAACGAGACTGTAGCAGCATCTACAGGTAACGTTGTTGTTATCGAAAAGGGCTCAAAGCTTACTTACGATATTACTCACAAGGCACGTCTTATTGATTCCGACCAGTATGAGATCAAGGGCTATGATATGCTCCTCGGTTTCCTCAGCGGTATCTGTGCAGGCAACTACGATGTAACTGACGTTCTCGTTGATTCCACATTCAAGATTTGTCCCACAGCTGTTGACGGTCTTGAGGAGTTCATCGTCAAGGTTAACAAGCTTGCTGAGGATTCTGAGACTAAGTTCACATTCCTCATCTCCGCTGCAGAGAGCGATCTCCCCGAGGGTCTCAAGGCTGTCTGCCACGAGATCTAATCCTTAAAACTACATAACTTTATGCCGCAGTTTTTTCGCTGCGGCATATTTTTTACAGATTCAATAAGCCAATGTGTACGAAAACCGATAAATATCGGCAAATTCTATATTGACAAAACCTACTTCTCAGGATATAATATTAAACGATGTTTTATTATGCGTCATTGTGTTTTGAGGTGTTTTATGGTTTTCGAGCTTAAAGAAGTTTTCGAGCGCGACGGAGCTGCTAAGACAGTCAGCTACGAACTGGCAATTTGCGATATCGAAATTGACGGAGCTCGTCCATTCAGCTCTCCTGCACAGATCACAGCCACCGCTTCTAACAAAACTGGAATCGTCCGTCTGCATATTGATGCAAGCTTCGATTACGACCGTCCCTGCGACCGTTGTATGAAGCCTCTTCGCAGCACCATGGACTACTCCTTCGAGCACAGGCTGATTGCTACTCTCTGCGGCGACGACGATGGCGACTATATTGAAACTCCCGATTATAGCCTTGAACTCGATGAGTTGGTCACAAGCGATATCCTTTTGGAGCTTCCCCTCAAGTACCTCTGCTCTGAGGATTGCAAAGGTCTTTGCAATACCTGCGGTGCGGATCTGAATCAGGGAGATTGCTCCTGCGACAAGCGTGTAATCGACCCTCGCCTCGAGGTTTTAAGACAGCTACTTGATTAACATTTAACATAAGGAGGTCTGTAAGAGATGGCAGTACCAAAGAACAAACATTCACAGGCAAGAAGAGATAAGAGACGTTCAAACGTTTGGAAGCTTCAGGCTCCTGCTCTGAGCACATGCCCCAACTGCGGCGAGTTCAAAGCTCCCCACAAGGTATGCTCCAGCTGCGGAATGTACAACGGCAGACAGGTCATTGCTAAGGAAGACTAATTCCACAGCGGGCTTTTCAGCTCTATGACAAAAGATACAAGGCGGCAGTATATCTGACCGCCCTTTTGTTTTTTTTACCCTTATAGCGAGGAGGTGTCACAGTGGCAGTCAAAATTTCATCAGTAGTAAAAGGAAGTGCAGCTGACCGCTGCGGCATCCGTGGGGGAGATATCCTCCTTAGCCTTAACGGCAACGAAATAGTCGATGTCCTTGACTATCGTTTTTATCAGCTCGAGCGTGTGATTACTGTTAAATATATTTCTGACGGAGAAAATAAAACCGCACAAGCTCAGAAGCCCGAGTATGAGGAACTGGGCCTTGAGTTTGACACCTATCTTATGGACAAGGAACATTCCTGCCGTAACAAGTGTATCTTCTGCTTCATTGACCAGCTCCCCAAGGGTATGAGGGAGACCTTGTATTTCAAGGACGACGACAGCCGTCTGTCCTTCCTTTTCGGCAACTACATCACCCTCACAAATCTCACAGACCACGAAATAGATCGCATCATCAAGATGCACATCAGTCCCGTTAATATTTCCGTTCACACCACAAATCCCGAACTTCGTTGCAAGATGATGAATAATCGCTTTGCAGGTGAATCGCTGAAGATTATGGAACGCTTTGCAAAGGCGGACCTTGTTATTAACTGTCAGCTCGTTATCTGTCCCGGTATTAACGACGGAGATGAGCTTTTGCGTTCGCTCACAGATCTGGAGCAACTTGGTGTGAATTCCGTGGCGATAGTTCCCGTGGGTCTCACAGACCACAGAGAGGGTCTCTATCCTCTGACACCGTTCACCCCCGAGACCGCCTCCGAAGTTCTTGACATAGTAGATAACTTCGGCAATATGTGTGTGGAAAAACACGGCAGACGTATTGTTTTTGCAGCAGACGAACTGTATATCAAAGCAGAAAGAACGATTCCCGATTCCGAGTTTTACGAGGACTATCCCTGCCTTGAAAACGGAGTGGGTCTCATAGCTTTACTCCGCGAGGAGCTGTTCTTCGCTCTGGAGGATGTTGAGGCTGATGCCACTCTATCGAGAGAAAAGACCATCGCCTGCGGAGTGAGCATAGCGCCCTTCCTTCGTGAACTTTGCGATAAAATCTCAGAAAAATTCCCCGGGGTACGCGTAAATGTGGTGCCCATTGTCAATAATTTTTTAGGTCATATGATTAATGTTTCGGGGCTTATTGTGGGCTGTGACCTTATAGAACAGCTAAAAAACAAAAATCTCGGAACAGAGGTGCTTATTACTACCTCAATGCTCAGAAGCGGAGAGGAAGTTTTTCTCGACGATGTCACTGTGTCTCAGGTGGCTACGGCTCTGTCTGTATCGGTTACAGCTGTTGAGAATAGCGGTGAAGAATTCCTCAGATCGATTCTCAGATAATTATCAGAAAATAACTTAGTTTAAACATATTAAGAAAGGAGTGGGTAATATGGCAAAACCCGTAATTGCTATCGTAGGCAGACCCAATGTGGGAAAGTCCACCTTGTTCAATAAGCTGACAGGTCAGCGTATCTCAATTGTTGACGATACACCGGGCGTTACCCGCGACAGAATATACGGTGAGGTTGAGTGGCTCGGTCGCCACGCAACACTCATTGACACCGGCGGTATCGAGCCTTATTCCGATGACATCATACTTTCACAGATGCGCCGTCAGGCACAGCTTGCTATCGAGACTGCAGATGTTACCATTCTTGTAACCGATATCCGTTCAGGTCTTGTAGCAACAGATAAAGAAGTTGCGCAGATGCTTCAGAAAAGCGGAAAGCCCGTTGTCCTCTGCGTCAACAAGTGTGACCGCATCGGTGAACCCGACCCGGATTTCTACGAGTTTTACAATCTGGGACTTGGCGAACCTATTCAGGTTTCCTCGGTTCATGGTCATGGCACAGGCGATTTGCTTGACGAGGCTTTCGGACTTATTCCCGAATCTTCCTATGAAGACGAGGAGTCAGAGGTAATCTCCGTTGCTGTTATCGGCAAGCCTAATGTGGGTAAATCTTCTCTTATAAATCGTGTCACAGGGCAGGAGAGAAGTATTGTCTCCAATATTGCAGGTACCACCCGAGACAGTATCGACTCAAAGGTCAAGAACTCTCACGGTGAGTTTATCTTCATCGATACAGCAGGTATCCGCCGTAAGAATAAAATTGACAACGCAATCGAGAAGTACAGCATCATCCGTGCAAAAATGGCAATTGAGCGCTGTGATGTTTGCGTTATTATGATAGATGCAGAGGAAGGCCCCACCGAGCAGGATACAAAAATTGCAGGTATGGCTCACGAGGCAGGCAAGGGCTGTATCATCACTGTTAATAAGTGGGACGCAATCGAGAAGGATGACAAAACTATGAACGAGTTCAGAAAACAGCTGGACACAGAGTTCGGTTTTATGTCCTATGCACCTACTCTGTTTATTTCTGCCAAGACAGGCCAGCGCATCGACAGACTGTTTGAACTCATAAAATATGTAGCAAACACCAACGCTATGCGTATTAAAACAGGTGTGCTCAACGAACTTCTGGCGGAGGCAACAATCCGTGTTCAGCCTCCTTCAGACAAGGGCAGACGTCTGAAAATTTACTACGTTACCCAGCCCAGCACCAAGCCTCCCACATTTGTATTCTTCTGCAACAACGCAGAGCTTTTCCACTTTTCATATCAGCGATATCTGGAAAACCGTATCCGCGAGACCTTCGGTCTGGAGGGCACGCCCATACGAATCGTTGTCCGAGAGAGAGGAGAAAAGAATTAATGGAATTTTTGACAATTTACTGGTGGCGATTACTGCTCGTAGCAGTTATATCCTATCTTTTGGGAAGCTTCAGCTTCGCCATTATTTTCACTAAGCTTTCAAAGAACCAGGATGTCCGCACAATGGGCTCGGGCAACGCAGGGTTCACCAATGTTCTTCGCAGTGTTGGCGTAGTTCCTGCTGTTTTCACATTCATATTCGACTGCCTTAAAGGTGTCATAGCGGTTATAATCGCCTGGGCACTTTTCACACAGATTCCCGATGCCGCCATAGACGGCCTCTCGGATTCACTCCGCTTTGAGTATCTTGCTTATGGCAAGTACCTTGCAGGTATGTTCTGCGTTCTGGGTCATAGCTTTCCTGTGTTCTTCGGTTTCAAAGGCGGCAAGGGTGTCACCACCATGGCAGGCATTCTCTTGATTCTCGACTGGAGACTTCTGGCACTTACTCTGGCAGTTTTCCTCATCTTCTTCCTTTGCACAAAGATTATATCTGTAGGTTCACTTGCTTGTACCGTTGCAATCGTAGTGTGGAACTTTGTAATCACATTCTTCCTGCAGTATCTGCCGTCTCAGGAAACATCAGACCCATACCGACTCAGCTATGTTTTGGTTACAACGGGCGTTATGCTTCTTATCGGTGTGTTCGTGGCAGTTCTTCATCGCGAGAACATCAAGCGACTTATCCGGGGCGAAGAGAAAAAAATCACAGCAAAAAAGAATTGATTTTATAAATGCTGATAATTAAACTGTGCTTTTTATTAAAGTGCAGTTTTTTTATTTGTGAAAAATCTCTTGACTATGCCCTGCAAAAGCTATAAAATTTAAGTATCAAATAATCTGTCAAAAAGGAGAAATTTGAAAATGGATTGTATTTTTTGTAAAATTGTAGCCGGAGAGATCCCATCCGCTAAAGTGTACGAGGATGACAGAATACTTGCGTTCAAGGATATCAACCCCTGTGCACCGGTGCACACAATCATTATCCCCAAGGAGCACAGCATCACCTGCTGTAACGATATAACTGAGGATAACGCTGAGATAGTAGCCTATATTTTCTCAAAAATTCCTCATATTGCAAAGCTCTGCGGTACCGAGGAGGGCTATCGTGTTGTCAACAACTGCGGTGCTTTAGGCGCACAGTCAGTGTTCCACATTCACTTCCACCTTATCGGCGGTACACAGCTCAGCGAGAAACTGAACTGAATCAGATAACAATACAAATTCGGAGATGATTTATTATGGCAAGCACATATAAGATGAATATTGCAGGTTGTGACAGAGAGCTTGAGATGTTCTCCGTCAACGAGAAGCTCGATATTGCTGCGTTTATTCTTTTTAATGATATTGAGATTACCGAGAAAGCCGCACAGGCTCTGATTCAGGTTTGCCCCGAGCACGATGTTGTCCTTACTGCCGAGGCTAAGTCTATCCCTCTTGCTTACGAGTTTGCTCGTCAGGGTTGCGGTCAGTACGTTGTTGCGCGCAAAGGTCTCAAGGTTTATATGCGTAACCCCGTCAGCGTTACCGTGAAGTCTATCACAACTGCCAACCAGCAGACACTGCATCTTGGTCAGACAGAGGTAAAGGCTATCCGTGGCAAGCGTGTACTTATTCTTGACGATGTAATTTCCACAGGCGAGAGTCTCAAGGCGATGGAGCAACTCGTAGAGGCTGCAGGCGGCAATGTTGTGGGCAAAGCCGCCGTTCTGGCTGAAGGCGATGCCGCAGACAGAGACGACATTATCTTCCTTGAGAAGTTGCCTCTTTTCTTCAAGTGATCCGCTGAAACTTACTATCAATTTTAAGGACTGATTTTTATGAAACGGCTGTTGGCACTGACGGGACTTGTTTGTCTCTTTGTGCTATCAGCCTGTTTTTATTTGGGAGATAAAGTCGCCATTGGTTTTTCTGTGGGAGGAATTCTTCTTTTTCTGATTTCTATGATTATCCCCACCTGCAGACGCGACGGCACATTATCTGTAGCTGCCGTCACTGCAATTGTTTCTGCCACTGTCTTTCTTGTGTTCACATATACAGCAGTTCTGCCTGTGCAGACGAATTATTCAGACACATATGCGCAGGTTCGTGCGGTGCAGAAAAGCGAAATTTATCGTCCCTATGATTACTATTGCTATGAACTGGATGTTGTCACTATCGACGACAAACCGGTGAATACAGGAATGATAATATATTCCCGTGAGGCAATCTTTTCTGAACCCTATGACGAGCTCACCTTCACCTGCGATATAGAACCTGCCACGAACGGTTCGCTTATGTCAAAGGGAATATTCCTTAAAACATATATATTCGATACACCGCAGGTTTTGGTAAAATCTCCCGAGAAGAAGCCATTTCTGTATTATGTTTATCAACTTCGCGCAGAACTTAAACGTGCTCTGTATCTTGAGCTTGATTATGAAGTTGCTGATTTTTACAGTGCTGTATTTCTCGGGGACAGATATGCAATAGATGTGGAAGTCAAAGATCTTCTGCGCTCAGTGGGTGTCTCTCATATGGCTGTTGTATCAGGTCTGCATCTGAGTCTGATAGCCGCTATGTTCAGCAAGCTTCTGAAGAAAGTAATAAAAAAATCAAGGTTTCTGTGTCCCATACTTACAATAATTATGGTCATAGTTTTTACTGTGCTGACAGGGTTTGGAATACCGGTCATACGCTCTGCGATTATGATGATAATCCTCCAGATTGGGATAATTATAAACAGAAAGAGCGATTCTCTAAACTCTCTTGGTGCTGCGGCACTTCTGCTGTGTATTCAGAATCCCTATTCCGTAGGCGACGTGGGTATGCTTTTGTCCTTCTGTGCCACATTGGGAATAATCCTTTGGCATGGTAGGATATTCAGCGCCATAATGAGCAGGCTGGAGGGCCTGCGCATTTTGGGTCTTTGGGTAATACATAAGGCTCTGAATGTTATTGTTACAACCCTCACAACATCATTGTGTGCAACAATCTGGACTCTGCCCATAGCTATTCTGATGTTTGGCGGTTTTTCTACAGTTTCCCTTGTTGCAAATCTGCTTATAGTCCCCGTGCTTTTTGTGGTTCTAATTCTTGTTCTCATATGTATTGTAACTCACTATATCGGTTTTCTGTTATTTATATGTGATCTGGTTGCCTTTTTGCTCACGCTCTATTATGACTATGTAATTGCTGTGTCTACTCTGTTGTCGGGAATACCATTTTCTTTTGCCCATACAGACAAAGCTTATTTTTACTATTCTTTAGCTGTGATTTTTATCCTGATAGCCGTAGCAGTTATTATAAGAACAAAAACCGCATATCAGCTGACAGTTGTACTTTCTGTGCTGATACTTGCTTTCGGCTCTGTGTCATATAGCTTCAGGGCGCAGAATACCCTCACACTCCGTATTCCCGATACAGGAAAAGGCTTGTCAGTAATTCTTCAAAGCTCTGCAGGCCACGCGGTTCTCTGCTGTGGAGGAGGAAAAACAAAGCCCTATGCTCTTACTGATGCAGTGGATACTATCACTCCCGGTGAGGCAGACGTTTTAGTAGAAACTCCGGGTGCCTACTCAGAAGTATACAGGGAGAATCTGGTAAATAAGTTTGACTATGAACATGTTTTGAGGTATGATAATGATATGGAATTCGCTGAGTCAGAGCAATCATCCAACGAAAGCTCAGAGACGTTTTTCAGCACAGAGTACGAGCTGTATTTGTGGAATAAAGCTGTGGTTTTGCTGATTCCCTGTGACGATGTAGTTTTTGAATACGTTTATGCAGGGGATAAAGAAGTTCTCATTATTCCCGAGGATGGCGATTGTGCCGACCTCAACAAACAATTTCTTTCTCCTGATATTGTTATTACCCGGGATATAGCAGATAATATGGGACTGCTCCAATGTGATACGCTCATCGTCCCCGGCAGTGACCATAAGGCATCCGCCACGTCGGTTGTCGGCGCTTCGGTTGCTGATAGGGTAATAACAGGCTCGGATATTTTATATGATATAAAGATTCATTCCTGAGGTGCGTATGGCCTACTTTGACGAAAAAAGCTTAAAAAAGCATATATCATCAAAAAAATTCAATAATATATATGTGATATTCGGTGACGAGAAATATCTTGTGAAGTTCTATACAAAAGAACTTGTAAAAGCCGTGGCAGGAACTGACCCCTCAGAGTTTGCATATCACGAGTTTTCAGGCAGTGCAGACCTCAACAGCCTCGCCGCCGCCATTGGTGTAGTTCCTTTTATGTCTGAATACAACTGCGTGCTTGTATCGGATATGGACGTGAGCAAGCTCTCAAAAGAAGATTATGATTCTCTCAAAGAGTTGATAAAATCCGTTCCCGATACCACCGTGCTCATTTTCAGCTATTGCGCAGTTGTGGCAAAAGATAAGCCGTCAAACAACGACGAAAAGAAACCAAGAAGCCGTTTCAAGCCTTTCTGCGATGCAGTAGAAAAGCATGGCATGGGTGCCGTTGCAGAGATAAATATGCGAACTGCCGTAGCACTTGAGCATCAGCTTGCCAAATGGGCAGACAAAATGGGCAAGAAGTTATCCTTGCCTGTAGCATCTAAGATTATCTACTATAGCGGAACTGATCTTGCAACCCTTCGTTTTGAGCTTGATAAGCTCTGCGCCTTTGCAGGAGAAAGCGAAGAAATCACCATCGAAATGGTGGATACCATAGTCATCAAGAAGCTGGAAGCCCGCGTGTTTGATATGGTGGATAATGTCATTTACGGCAACACCGATAAAGCCTACACACAGCTCTATCAGCTCTTTGCACAACGCGAGGATCCGCGCGGAATTGTGCGACTTCTGGGACTCGCTTATGTAGACCTCTATCGTGCCCGTGTAACTACCGCATCAGGTGGTAATATGAAGGATACAGCGGATTTCTTCAAGTACGGCAACCGCACCTGGGCGCTCAATAAAGCTGTCAAAAAAGCCGACCGCCTCTCCACAAATGCTCTGAGAGAGAGCATGGGGGAGATAGTGAGTCTTAATGCAAAGATGAACTCGACCTCTATGAACGAAGAGGCCGCAGTGGAAAAGCTGATTGCAGACCTTGTACTCATTGCAAAACGGGAGCTTGACTATGCTTAAGATAAAAGAAGCCGTAATCGTCGAGGGCAAATATGACAAGCAGCGTCTCAAAGAGTTTATTGATGCACCAATTATCACAACATCCGGTTTCCGTGTTTTTAAGGATAAAGAGAATCAACAGCTTATCCGCAAGCTTTCGCAGGAGAGAGGTCTGGTCGTCATGACCGACAGCGACTCTGCAGGTTTCGTTATACGCAATTTTCTCCGAGGTATAGTGAAAGACGGAAACGTGAAGCACTGCTATGTTCCGCAGATAGAGGGAAAAGAAAAGCGCAAGGAAAAATCCTCAAAAGAAGGTTTACTTGGCGTTGAAGGACTCAGCGAGGATATACTCCGTGATGCCCTGCAACGTTGTGGTGTTACGATAGACGATTCCGAACCGGAAGCCATTGAGAGAGAGTACCTCACCAAATCCGATATGTACGAAATGGGACTATCCGGCAGAGAAAATTCAGCCGAGATGAGAAAAAAACTCCTCACATCCTTGGGACTTCCTACTTATCTCTCGGCAAATGCATTGCTGGAGGTAATAAATTCTTTGTATTCAAAGCAAGAAATTCTTGACAAACTCCGTCTACTGTAATATAATATATTTGAATAAAACAGTAATGATTACTGATTTTATAGAAATTATTTAACGAGGTGTTATTATGAATTTAAAGGGATCAAAAACAGAGGCTAATCTGCAGGCAGCATTTGCAGGCGAGTCTCAGGCAAGAAACAAGTACACATATTTCGCATCCAAAGCTCGCAAGGAAGGCTATGTTCAGATTGCAGAGCTTTTCGAGGCAACAGCTAATAACGAGAAAGAGCACGCAAAGCTCTGGTTCAAGCACCTGAACGGTATCGGCACAACTGCTGAGAACCTGGAGGCAGCTGCTGAGGGTGAGAACTACGAGTGGACAGATATGTACGCAACATTTGCTAAAGAGGCAAGAGAAGAGGGCTTCGATGCTATCGCTGACCAGTTTGAGGGCGTAGCAAAGATCGAGAAGGCTCACGAGGAGCGCTATCGCAAGCTTCTTGCAAACGTAACCGAGGGTCAGGTATTCAAGAAGGGCTCCATCGTAATCTGGGAGTGCTCCAACTGCGGCCACATCGTTGTCGGCACAGAAGCACCCGAGGTATGTCCCGTTTGCTTCCATCCCCAGGCTTACTTCAAGATTAAGCCAGAGAACTATTAATCTTTGATTATTTACATCTGTAGATTTCAAGAGGCGTTGACAGAAGTTGTCAATGCCTCTTTTATATGTTTTTAGTATTGTAAATTAATATCCGCACATCCTATCCTTGGTGATGTATATGCTGAAAAAACTAAAGCAGGATGCCTTCTTGTTTGCGGTAGGCGGAGTTTCTTACGGATTGATTGAAATATTATGGAGACAGCGCACCCACTGGTCAATGGTACTCACAGGCGGAGCTTGTTTCCTGATTCTATATAAACTGTACGGACGATTCCCGCGTCTTTCTGTACCCGAGCGATGTGTCATCGGCTCCCTTATCATCACGGGTATGGAGTTCTATGTAGGCTGTATTGTGAACCTCTGGCTCGGTCTCGGTGTGTGGGATTATTCTGCGATGCCTTTGAATCTTCTGGGTCAGATATGTATTTTCTACAGCGTTCTGTGGGGGATTCTGTCAATCCCCATAAGCGTGCTGTGTCGGTTTATGACACATAGATTTGACTGCACTCCTGCAAAAAACAAAGCCTGAGCTATAATGCGTTAGCTCAGGCTGATAATATTTATAGGCTAGATGCTGACTCAGTCGTCCTCTTCAACGTTTTCTTCGACTTCAAGCAGTTTAACGGTTGCTGTGTCAATGCGTTGGTCGGTAATGCTGTCAACTTTGATGCTCAGATTCTTATATTCAAAGCAGTAACCTTGTTTCGGTATGGTGCCCAGAATCTCAAAGATGAAACCGCCCACAGTCACACTGTCACTTTCAATCTCTCGTCTGTTGATGTTGAAGAGCTTGAAGAAATCGTCAAGCTCCATGTCTCCGCTGATTCTCCAGCATCGGTCTGATATTTTCTGACTGTCAGTTTCAATCTCTTCGTCTTCATCCCATATTTCGCCGACTATCTCCTCCAGCAGATCTTCCATAGTAACAATTCCCATGGTTCCGCCATATTCGTCAGTTACGACGGCGATATGCAGTCTGCGGCGTCTGAATTCAGACAAAGTCGTAGACAGGTCCTGTGTGTGGAAAATGAAGTGAGCAGGTACAATCAGCTTCTGCAGTACAGGGTCTTTGCCCTTGGCGATAGTGTCCAGATAGTCCCAGGTGTGCAGAATACCTACCACGTTATCAACGCTGTCTCTGTATACGGGGATACGGGAGTATCTGTGTTCTCTGATTGTTTTGAGAACGGTTTTCTTGTTATCTTCAATGTTGATAGCTATCACATCTACTCGGGGAGTCAGTACCTCGGCAACAGTAGTTTCGTCAAAGTCAAGTACCGAACGTACCATTTCGCTTTCCTGCTGTTCCAGTATACCCTGTTCCTCGATGCTTTCAACAATATATTTCAGTTCATCTTCAGTAACGGTCGGGTCTTCGCTTTTTACGTGCAGTGCCTTGAGCGCCAGCTTCTTAATCCATATGAAGAAGTAGACAAGAGGTGTCAGAATCACAATCAAAGCATTCAGAAGCCCTGCCACAGAAATAGAGATTTTGTCGCATTTTTCCTTGCCGAAGCATTTGGGGATGATTTCTCCGAAGGTGAGAACAAGCAGAGTAGTAGCGCCAGTGGCGATAGCTGCGCCGTAGTCACCGAAAAGTTCGATGCACAGCACGGTTGCAAGTGCAGAGCATCCAAGGTTAACAATGTTATTAAGAATCAGTATTGCGGTCAGTGCTTTGTCAAAATTGTCTGCAATTTTCAGGGCGCGTTTTGCTTTCTTGTTGCCTTCGTCAGCCCATTTTTTCAGCCTTATTGTGCTTGCAGAGGAGAACGCCGTCTCGGTGCAAGAGCAAAAAGCTGAAAGCGCAATCAGAATAACGATAATTACGGAATATACAACGATAACCGTGTTGTTTATGTCAGTATCCAAATATTTTCACTCCTTAGTTAAGAGTAGCATACCACAAATAAATAATTAAATATTCCCAAAAAGAAAAATCACTAATATTAATAATAAATATACATATAATCCTTGAAGATTTTACTAAGTAATGATATAATAATTTTAATTGTATACATTATATTGTGCTTTATGGGGCAGACTATTCCTGAGGTGCATTATGATGAAGAATTCAAGGAACAGCAAAAACCATAACCAACACAGCAGTGAGGATGATTCCTTTGTAAAGAATCCTTGCAGCGAAGAAGAATCAAGCGTTGAAAACGACAGTCCCATAAACGAGCAACACACAGAGCAGATCAACGAAACCGGTTCAGTGCTTGTAAATCGTGACGGCAGGGTAGTGCACTGCCTCACCATCGTTGGCCAGATCGAAGGACACTATATCCTACCGTCTCAGAGCAAAGCCACCAAGTATGAGCATGTGATTCCGCAACTTGTGGCGGTTGAAGAGGATGATCGTATAGCTGGGCTTATGATTCTCCTCAATACCTGTGGAGGAGACGTAGAAGCAGGACTTGCAATAGCCGAGGTTATTGCAGGCATGAAAAAACCAGTGGTTTCTATTGTCCTGGGAGGAGGCCACTCAATCGGCATTCCGCTTGCTGTTGCCTCTAAGTTTAGTTTTATTGCCAAAAGTGCTTCTATGACGGTGCACCCTGTGCGCACCACAGGGCTTACCGTTGGTGCTCCCCAGACCTTCGAGTATTTTCGGAAAATGCAGGACAGAATTACTACCTTTGTCTCAGACAATTCTGGAATTTCCAAAGAAAGATATAACGAGCTTGTCCTCAATACAGGGGAGCTTGTTATGGATATCGGCACAATACTTGAAGGGCAGGAAGCTGTGGATGAGGGACTTATCGACTCTGTCGGTTCTCTTTCAGACGCAATGAATCGGCTGTATGATATGATTGACGAATACAGTCAAGGATAACCTTTCGGTTTCTTAACGGATATGTATCATACTTCTATGTAGTTGATACAGCCGTACATATATATAAAACAAAGGTATATTAGGAGGAAAAATGGACTACATACTTTCTATTTTACAGGGAATCGTTCAAGGACTCACCGAGTTTCTCCCTGTATCCAGCAGCGGACATCTTAATATTTTTCAGCATTTCTTCGGCATTACAGAGAACAACCTGTTCTTTAATGTAATGCTTCACGTGGGTACGCTTGTTTCTGTCTGTGCTTTTTATCACAAGCTTATCTGGCGTCTTATCAAAGCTGTATTCGGAATGATAAAAGACATATTCACAGGTAAGTTCAGCTTCAGAAATATGGACGATGACAGAAATATGGTTATGATGCTCATAATCGGACTTCTGCCCTTGTTCCTTTTGTTTGTACCTATAGGAAACGATATGAAGATCAAAGATCTTGCCGATTTGTTCAGCGGCGATGCAAAGTATTTCATCATCACCGGCATATCCTTGCTTCTCACCTCGGGACTTCTCACAGCAGGTATCATTATGAACAAGCGCAGAGAGCAACTGATAGCTTCGGGCAAAGTTCAGGCAAAGGAGCGTTACACCGTTGTGGATGCACTGACCGTTGGTTGCGTTCAGGTTGTAGCCGCAATCTTCCCCGGACTTTCCCGTTCAGGTTCAACACTTGCTGCAGGGCAGGCAAGAGGTATCAGTAAGCAGAATGCTCTGGACTACACCTTCATTCTGGCAATTCCTTCAATCCTTGCTGCCGCAGTGCTTGAGCTTTTTGATGCCCTCTCTGCCGAGGGTGGACTCAGTGTTGATATTGGTCCCGTTATCGTCGGTATGGTGACAGCCGCAATAGTCGGATACCTTTCCATAGCTCTCTTTAAGTGGCTTCTCAAAACCGACAAAACCTACATATTTGTCATTTATACAGCTATCGCAGGTGTTGCAGTTACCATAATCAGCATTATCGAGCTTGTAACAGGCAAAACCGTTGCATTTATAGGCTGAGTTTAATCTGATATACAAGAATTAGTTTTTATATTTAAGGAAATTTAAACGGGGGATAGGCATTGGCTGAAAAGAAAAGTACAAAGCGTACCACGGCTTCAAAGAGAAGCAGCGGTACCTCCACAAAGAAAAAATCAACAGCTTCAAAGCAAACTCAGGAGCAAGCGAAGAAAGGACTCAATCCTCAGACCAGAGCAATTCTTCTCCTTGCTTCTGCTGTGGTGCTGATGTTGCTGGTAATATTTCCCGGTGAGTCTGTATGGAGCGGACTGAGAGGATTTATGTACGGAGTATTCGGTTTCGGTTTTGTGCTGATACCCATACTCCTGGGATACTTTGCGATTATGACCGCAAAGGAAAAACGCATATCCCGCCTCACTACAAAGATTATACTTTCTGTTTTGATTGTCCTTCTGGTCTCCTCGCTCTTTCTGATGTTTGCGCCCGACGAGTACAAGAATGTGGGATTCTTCGAGTCTATGGCACGGATGTACGTTGATTCCAGTGCAGATTCAGGACGAATCGGCGGCGGAATCATCAGCTGTCTGCTGGGTTATCCACTCATTAAACTCTGTGGCGATAACTTTATTCCTAAGTTTATTGCTATTCTTGCAATAGTTGTTATCTTTATGTTGCTCACGGGTATTTCGCTTGTGGATATCGCAAATGTTGCAAAGCGACAGATGACGGCACTGAGAAATTCCAGACAAAGAGAGCAGGACGAAGAAAACGAAAGCGGTATCACTCCTCTCGAGGATGAAAAGCCCCGTAAACGTGCAAAGCATAAGGATGACCGCAGAATTGATATTCCCATCACCATCGACGGAAAACCTGCAAACGTCCCTGCTGCAAAACCTGATGATGTAATCACCGAGGACGACGGAGCAGCCGCATCGGAAAATGCATCAGAAAAGCTCATAAGCTCCATCCTTATCGCAAACGAGGATTACAGCGGCGACGATGCAACGAAGGCTTCCATTGTTGCCCGTGATATTTCCCGTTCAAAAGGCAAACCCAAGATGACCAAGGGCGCAAAGCAACCCGACCCCGAAACCGTTGCGGTTGATCCCGATGAGGTTCCTGTTGATATTGACAAGGAGACCGAGGCGGTTGCCTCTGAGATAAAGAAGGAAGAGAAGAAGTCAACTCCTCAGTATACCTTCCCGCCGGTACGCCTACTCAAGCAATCCTTTGATTCTAACGATGAAGAAGCTATGCGGGAGCTTCAGGGGAACGCAACAAAGCTTATTGATACCCTGAAGAGCTTCGGTGTAGAAGTTGCAATCAATAACATCTGCCGCGGACCTTCTGTTACACGATACGAGCTGAAGCCTGCTCCGGGTGTTAAGATCAATAAGATTACCAACCTCTCTGACGACATCGCTCTAAGCCTTGCGGCTGAGGGTGTCCGTATCGAAGCACCCATCCCCGGCAAAGCCGCCGTGGGTATCGAGGTGCCCAATAAATATGTCAGCATGGTCACAATGCGTGAGCTGATTGACTCTGCAGAGTTTCGCAACGCAAAGAGCAAGCTGACCTGCGTTCTGGGTAAGGATATCTCAGGTAATATTGTCACTGCCGACCTTGCCAAGATGCCTCACTTGCTCATAGCAGGTACCACGGGTTCGGGTAAATCTGTGTGCGTGAACTCACTGCTTATGAGTGTCCTTTTCAGAGCAACTCCCGACGAGGTAAAGCTCCTGCTTATCGACCCCAAAATGGTTGAATTTTCAAAATACAAGGGTCTGCCTCATCTGCTTATCCCTGTTGTTTCCGATGCTAAAAAGGCGGCAGGCGCTCTCAACTGGGCAGTTACCGAGATGATGCAACGATACAAGATGTTCTCTGAGTATGACTGCAAGGACATCCTCTCATTCAACAGCCTTGTAGAGTCCAACATCAAGTACATAGAAGAGAATGAAGGTGCTGAGGAAAACGTCTGTATGGAAGTCAACGGACTCCCTGTTCCTACGGAAAAGCTTCCCAGAATCGTAATTGCCATCGACGAGCTCGCAGATTTGATGATGGTAGCCGCAAAAGAGGTGGAAGATGCTATCTGCCGTCTGGCACAGATGGCTCGAGCCGCAGGTATGCACCTTGTCCTTGCTACCCAGAGACCTACCGTTAATGTTATCACGGGTCTTATCAAGGCAAACATTCCCTCGCGAATCGCTCTCAAGGTGAGTTCCAGCATCGACTCCAGAACCATCCTTGACTTCGGCGGAGCAGAGAGCCTCATTGGTCGGGGAGATATGCTCTTCTCACCTGTTGGTGCTTCAAAGCCCATGCGTGTTCAGGGCTGTTATGCTTCTGATGACGAGATCGAGGGCGTCACCGGCTATATAAAGAAACAGCATCGTGCTCAGTATAACGAGGAGATAGAGGAGAAAATCCGTCGCATAGCCGCAGAGGATATGGACAAAAACTCCAAGTCTTCCGATGACGGCGATGGGGTAGAGCTGGACTCCAAGATGGAAGAGGCAATCAAATGTGTAATTGACGCCGGACAAGCCTCCACGTCTCTTCTTCAGCGTCGCCTCAAAGTCGGCTATGCCCGAGCAGGCAGAATGGTTGACGATATGGAGAAAATGGGCATCGTAGGCCCATATCAGGGTGCTAAGCCCAGAGAAGTTCTTATGACCTACCAGGAGTGGCTTGAACGCAACAACCTGACCGGGGAATAAGATAAATATAAAAATACTTGACCGAAGTATAAAATAGTTTTATACTTGTTTTATTATTCAGTAATTAATATCCAGATAAAGGAATGATACCAATGAACGTTTTTGACGAACTGAAAGCACGTGGCATTATTGCCCAGTGCACAAACGAAGAGGAAATCCGCAAACAGCTGGATGCAGGTCCCGTGCGTTTTTATGTAGGCTTCGACCCTACAGCTGATTCCCTGCACATCGGTCACTTTATTCCGATTATTCTTATGTCACACCTTCAGCGTGCAGGCCATGTTCCCATTGCACTCTTTGGCGGCGGCACAGGTGTAATCGGCGATCCCTCCGGAAAAAGTGATATGAGAAAGATGCTGACAATGGATGATATCAATCATAACGTTGAATGCTTCAAAACCCAGATGTCACGTCTTATTGATTTTTCAGATGGTAAGGCTATTGCTGTGAACAACGCTGACTGGCTCCTTGACCTGAACTATATTGATTTCATCAAGAAGGTCGGTGTTCACTTCACCATCTCCAAGATGCTTGCCGCAGAGTGCTACAAGCAGAGAATGGAGAGAGGTCTCACATTCTTTGAGCTTAACTATATGCTTATGCAGAGCTACGACTTCTATGTGCTCAATCAGGAGTACGGCTGTATGATGGAGCTTGGTGGCGATGACCAGTGGAGCAATATGATAGGCGGTGTTGAGCTTATCCGCCGTATTGCCGCAAAGGAGTCTGAGGAAACCGGCAATCCCGTACCCGAGACCACAAAGGTCAATGCCTTCACCTGCTCACTTCTGCTTACTTCCGAAGGCAAGAAAATGGGCAAGACCGAGAAGGGTGCCCTCTGGCTCGATCCCGAGAAGACATCACCTTACGATTTCTATCAGTATTGGAGAAACGTTGACGATGCTGATGTTATCAAGTGTATGAAAATGCTCACATTCCTGCCCCTTGACTATATCGAGGAGCTTTCAAAGTGTGAGGGAAGTGAAATCAATAAGGTCAAAGAGATTCTTGCATTTGAGGTTACAAAGCTTATCCACGGCGAGGAAGAGGCACAGAAGGCTCAGGCTACCGCAAGAGCACTCTTCACAACAGGCGGAGATATTGAGAATATGCCTTCCACAGATCTTTGCGCAGATGATTTTGCAGATGGCAAGATTACAGTTCAGGATATTCTTGTAAAGTGCAAGCTTGCTGCTTCCAAGGGTGAGGCAAAGCGTCTCATTCAGCAGGGCGGTGTTGCTCTCGATGACGAGAAGGTAACAGATATGTTCGCATCGCTCACAGAGGAAGATTTCTCCAAGGGTTATGTTGTAATCAAAAAGGGTAAGAAAGTATTTCATAAGGCTGTCTATACAAAATAATAAGGAGGCTCTCTCATGAAAAAGTTTTTCTTAGAGTTCAAGGAATTCATTTCCAAGGGTAATGTAATGGACATGGCAGTCGGTGTTGTTATCGGTGCCGCTTTCCAGGGAATCATCAAGTCGCTGGTTGATGACGTAATTATGCCTTTCATTTCGCTTATTACAGGCGGTATGGATTTTTCAAGCTGGTACATAGTTTTGGGCGAGATTCCCGAGGGTGTAGAGAATAACATGGCAGCACTCAAAGAAGCAGGAGTTGCAACCTTCTGCTACGGAAACTTCATTTCTGCTGTTATCTACTTCCTGATTCTTGCATTTGTCGTATTCCTTCTTGTAAAGGGTATCGCAAAGATTAAGGATTTAGCTCCCAAAAAGGAGAAAGAGGAAGAAGCTCCTACCACCAAGAAATGTCCTTATTGCTGTACTGAGATTGATGTCAAGGCGACTCGTTGTCCCCATTGTACATCCGAGCTTGATTCCTGATTTCAGAAATATTAATTATCCGCTGTGAGAAATCACAGCGGATTTTTTGCGTGTTGCGTATAATTGAAAATAACATAGGCACAAAGAAACCGCCTATCCATAACGGATAGGCGGTAAGTTTATCGGATTACCATCTTCTGTTGGCTCTTGCTTTGATTCTCTCATAGCGAGCCTTCTTCTTTTTCTTCTCAGAGGAGAATACAAGCCAGAACGCTGTTGCCATGAATACAACCATAACAATCAACCATGCAATGAAAGAGCCGTTGCCTGATGAAGATGAACCTGCATCTTCAATCTGAAGGTCAACACCTTCGAGTGCCTTGGAAGCAAGCTGTGCAGACTTCAGAACGATGTCTGTAGCCTCAGTTGCAGAAACTGTAGAGAGAGATGTTGTAGCAGAGGGGACAGTAGCTGTCTCTGCAGCTGCCTCCGTAGTATCCTCTGTGGTGCTTTCTTCAGCAACAGGAGCGGATACTTCCTCAACCTTTTCATCCTCAGTGTAAGGATTCTCAAGAGCTGTGTTACTGAAAAGTGTTGCATAGGTAAGCTCGTCCACATCACCTGTGGTGCTCAGACCATTCTCAAGCTGGAACTTAACAACCGCAGACTCTGTGATTTCACCGTAGTAGCCTGTAGCTTCCTGATTGAAATATCCGAGAGTTGCAAGCTCTTTCTGAATTTTGTAAACATTGTCGTGGAATGTACCGTTTGTGTAAGTATCGGGAGTTGTATCCTCAGGAGTTGTGGTCTCCTCGGTAGTTGTACTCTCTGTCTCTGTTGATGTCTCGTTTGAAGCAGATTCCTGTGTGGTGGAAGCCGAAGGAGCTGAATCAGCATAGAGAGCCTTGGTTGTACCTGAACCTGCAATACCGTCAGCAGTAAGGCCTGCAGCCTTCTGGAAAGCAATAACCGCTGCCTCAGTCATCTCGCCGAAGTAGCCTGTTGCACTTGCATCCAAGAAGCCAAGCTTGATGAGTCTCTTCTGAAGCTTTGTAACATTGTCACCGCTCACACCCAGCTTCATCACATTACTGGATGATGAAGATGAAGAGGACGATGAGGAAGATGATGAAGAAGACGAACCTGAACTGCTTGCAATACCGCTTGTGTTAGCAGGTGTTGTTGTGCAAGCACCGCTGGAGCTGAGGGTGTAGGTTATGCCGTCAACAGTGACGGTTGTACCTGTGAGGTACTCACCGTTCTTATAATAGTAGTAGTCGCCGTTGTAATATTCCCAACCGTTAGTGGGGTAGGAGACACCACCAACCTTGAACCACTTGGTCCACTTACTTGCGACCTCCTGATATTTAACGCCGTATGCAGCACCTCTTGCGTCAACAGCCATGCCGTTACCAACGTATACACCAACGTGGCCGTCTCTCCAGAGACCCAGACCGTGGATGTTGGGAACGCCTGATGAAACATAACCGCTTACAGGAGCGTTGTAGCACTGTGCGTTTGCGGTACGGATACCGCCTGCATACATATAGATAAGACCGGAGCAGTCAACTGCACCTGCAGATGCACCGCCGTATACATATCTCCAACCGCTGAAATAAGCATTGAGTGCGTGTTCAGCAAGTCCGATACCTGTACCTGCAGCAGAGAAAGTGCCGGCGCCTGCCAGTGCACAAGTAGCAATAACCGCAAGTATCAGGAAAAGAGAAATAAACTTCTTAGCTCTAAGCATAATATAAAATACCTCCAAAAATATAGCGGCAACTTCTGCCGCACCAGCCAAATAGGCGAAATGTTGATTACAAAATAAGTACCTTAGTTACAACTTTGTAAACATTATAACACGTACTCTTTGCTATTTCAACCCTTTTTTGAAGAAAAGTTCCAAGAAAACAATAAATATAGTAATAATGAGGTAATTTTATACAATATATACAAAATCTTGAATTAACAGACTATGTAACCATTTGTAACTGAAAAGCCTGTGTTTATGGGGGTTTCGGCGTATATCTTCGGTTGTGTATTGAGAAATGCTTTTAAATATTCAGCGAGTAAACAGCTCTGAATATGGAAATGTTTACATCTTTGAAATCTTTTTCGTTGATTGTTTTACCCTTATACATTATTCTAAGCTCCACCGGCTCACAGTTTTTACGGAGTGCCGGCTGTGTATATCCATACTCACTGAGCACAAAGCCGTTGCGTTCATAAAACTTCACCCGTCTTAGCTTATTTTCACAGTCAGGTGTTTCAACTTCGAGCAAAATCCTCTCAGGGGAGAGCAGGTCAGAAATCTCATTGAGCATCCCTGTGCCGATACCCTGACCTCTCATATCCTCACTTACAGCAAAATTCTCTATAAATATGAATCCGTTCCCAAGGGACCATACTGTCATAACTCCGCATAGTATTTCGTTTTGAAAGTGTCCGTAAATCTCAAGCTTATTGCTCAGAAATTCCTCAAGAAGTCTTTCAAGGGTTTTTAACTCTGCAGGGACAAAGGCTCTTTCAAGAAGTTTGTAAGCCTCAGAAAACTGTTCTGGTTTTATCCGTTTCATATATCCACCTTCTTATATAATGAATAATAATACTTATAATTATATTATAACATAGATTATATCCCGATACAATTTCAAAGGCACATTTGTCACTATCGGGATATCAAAAAATGAATTTCATAGAAGAAATTCTATTGACAACAGTATTTGGTTGTGTTAAAATACAACTTGTACGAAACGGAGAGGTGTCCGAGCGGTTTAAGGAGCTAGTCTTGAAAACTAGTGATACCGAAAGGTACCAAGGGTTCGAATCCCTTCCTCTCCGCCAACAAGTTCTCAATATTTTTTATATAAGTTCACCAACATTCGGAGGATTACTCAAGTGGTGAAGAGGCTCCCCTGCTAAGGGAGTAGGTCGGGTAACCGGCGCGAGAGTTCGAATCTCTTGTCCTCCGCCAAAGAATAACCGCAACTTTGATACAAGTTGCGGTTATTTTCTTTTTGTAGTATAATGGAGAAAAGGCGGTGATCGTATGGAAAAAACAATTTTTGATCAAAAGGCAGATGTTGAAGTTCTGTTTGAATTTAACGGAAGCAGGAAAAATCCTGCCGCTGATGGTTATCGCCCTCATCATTTGGTAACTGGCAATTATTTAACAACTGGCGTTCACCACTATTACGACGTTCAAACTATCCCTCCGAATGGCACGGCAAAAGGCACAATCACCTTTATTACTCCTGAGGCTTATCCACATTGTCTGTGGGTAGGCAAGAAGATCAATATCCAAGAAGGCGCAAAAATCGTGGGATATGCTACTATACTTAAGGTCTTAAATCCTGATTTGTTGGGTGAGTGCGATGCATAATGCACCCCCTTAAACCCAATTTGCACCCCC
>JAFQMC010000015.1 GCA_017421045.1 Clostridia bacterium | reverse complement strand
TTCAGGGTAGTCCAGTCATCACCGTTGTTCCACTTAGAGATATCAATACCATGAGCCTGAACCACGCCTGTGCCATCAGCAGGCATTCCGCCCTGATAGCTTGAATATCCTCCACCTACATTAGGCGTTTGTGTATCTTCGATAACAGAGCCTTCTACAAGCACACCGTTTTCATCAAAGGTACAAGTAGAACCGTTAATATTCACTGTGGTATTCTCTACTCTTGCACCGCTTGAGTCAAAATAGAAATAGTGTCCGTCTTCCTCTACCCAACCGGTCTGCATAGCACCGCTTGAGTCGGTATAATACCATTTATTGTCAATATAGAGCCATCCTGACAGCAATGCACCACTGTTTGTATCGAAGTAATACCAAGCGTCACCGATCTTCTGCCAGCCTCTTGCAGAGTATCCGTTTGCATCAAGATAATATCTTACATAATTGTTTGTTGCATCATCAAGCCAACAGTTTGCACCGTAGGTGCCGTCTACATAGCGATATCTGTAGCCTGTTCCGTCATATTCCCAAGTACCATCACACAGGTAACCATCGTTATTGAAGTAATACCATCTGCCGTCAATATATCTGTGTCCTGTGAGCATTGCGTTGGAGTTAGGGTCAAGGTAGAAGGTGCCGGTGTCAAGATACAGCCAGCCGTTCTGAGCGTATCCGTTTGCACCTATATAATACCAAGCATTGTTGTCAGGATCCTGAAGCCAACCCTGTGTTGCATAAGAGCCGTCTGAATACTTATACTTGTAGCCTGTGCCGTCATATTCCCATGCACCCGAAAGCACACCGCTTGAATAGAACTGAATAATACGGCTGGAATTGTTCTCAACCCAACCTGTAACTGTACTGCCGTTTACATCAGTGAAAGTACCGTACAGTCTGTTGTTTGCACCAACCTTTGTAATCTCAAAAACAGAGAATCTGGGAATGGTGGTAGTTGCAGATGTTGCATACTCAGAGCTGTAGATATACTTTGCTGCGTTAGCAACATAGAGACCGGGAGTGGGATTTGCACCACTGTAGTCAACTTTATTTACGGAACTGTCATAGTTATAGGGAAGTCTGCCGTATCCATATAGGTAGGAGCTTGACAGAGAATAACTCTTGAAGTATACGCCGCCGCCATTGGTTTCAAGGCCTGATGCGTCACTTGTGTTACCCTCAACTGTGTAGAGCACGCCGTCCTTTACATACAGACAGATACCGATATGAGAAGGAGATGATGAGCTCTTGAAGAATACAAGGTCACCGTACTGGGGAATATAGGAACCGCCCATACCTGCGCTGTAAGAGAAGTAACCTGCACCCTTGAGCTGGTTTACCCACATAGCACAGCTGATCTCTTTCCATATGTAGTTATAATCACCTGAGTGATTACGGCAGAGAGAGCTGTAAGTGGCGTGGTTTGTACATCTGGACTGGTAGAGACACCAGGATACGAAAGATGCACACCAAGGATAGTCAGAGCCACCATAGCCCAGACCCAGATCACCCATATTGTAGCTCATTTCAACATAGTTTGAGCTGCCTGAAATCTCGCCCGAAAAATAGCCGTTTGCAGCACCCTCCTGATAGCCAAGCTGAGACAAAGCTATGGCAATAAGGTCGGTTCTGTTGTCGCCTGTAATGGGCACTCGCTGATAATTGCGATAGTACCTGCCTGCCGCATAAGAGGCAGAAGGACCGGACTGTGCACCATTTCTGTAAGTTGCCGCCGATGCAGGCACCATACCTGCAACCAGACAGGAAACCACGATAAGCAGTGTCATCACAGCCGCCAGGATTCTTGTCAGTTTTTTCTTCACGGATAATCACTCCTGAAAATTAGATTTGCTGAACATATTTGACAATTAATATTACCATATTTTGCACCACTTGTAAAGTTGTTGACAATATTTTTATTAAGTTATGAATATTTTTGGTGTTTTTACCAAAGGCACACTCTTTCTTCTGTCGCTTATGACTATAAATAAACTTCTTTTTGCAACCAAATAAATAAAAGCAACGGCACAGCCTGCATTTTACAGACACTGTGCCGTTGTTATTAAGTTAGGTTATTCCGATATCGGGACGCTTAATTTCCGAAGAAATTACTCGGTTGCGCCCAGGTTGTAGTCAATGTAGTTGTCGCTGACTACCCACTGACTTTCGCCATCCTCAACAACTCTCATTGCCGCAAAGGCGAAGAGTCTGAGCTTTTCAAGCTGAGCTTTCTCAAATGTTGTTGTGAACTGAATACGGTTCTTGGTTGTCAGATAAACCTGATTGTTATTGCCGGTTGCACTTTCTTTGGTAACAACCTGATATTTGAAGCCGTTGGCAATCAGGGTGATGTCTTCGCTTGTAACAGTCATCTGCTCACCATCGGTTGTAGTGGTCTCAACAGTGACCTCAATCTGCTTGCCTGCCATTACGCCGTAACTCTGAGCACTCTCTACGATAGTCTGTACACCCTCGCGGAGCTGCTGGAGCTGTGCATCTGTCAGGTTGTCAACATCGAAGGAGTTGTTCTTTACATTTACATAAACAACTGCTACATCCTTGATGCCGTCGCCGGGAGTCTCAACCTCTCCGCCGATATGGAAGTTATCCTCATAGCCGTAGGGGTTCATAACAGTATTGAGACGAACATACTCAACAGACTTTCCGTTGGCACCTGCAACAGAGAAGTAGTCGTTCTGGTTCTGGGTGACGGTCATACCCTTTGCAGGTTCACCTTCGCCGTAAATAGCATATATTGTTTCGTTGCCTGAGATTCGATACAGATAATCGATATCTGTGGAAGCAATCTTTGTGCCCTTCTCGTCAAATGCCCAGTACTGGAATGTGAGTACTGCATCATTTGCAAGAGTCACCGTCTTATCGGTGTTGGGTTTGCTTCCTGTATAGGCAGACAAACCATAGCTGTTCAGATATTTGGAATCTTCATTGACGCCCTGATTAATATTGTTGTCGTCTGTGAGTTCCTCGCCGAGACGCTGGTTATAGTAACCCGAAATCAGCTGAGGTGCACCGATTGCTACGTACTTGTCTGAGCCGGGGATAGCCTCCAGAACGCTGGTGTCACCATTTGTAACACCATATGCGTTCAGGGTGTACTCCTTGGGACAGTTGTACATCCATGATGTGATGGTCTTTCCGTCACCGGAAATGTTTACCCACTTCTCACCGCTTGTCTGGACATTGCCGTACTGGTCGGTGTGATAGGGAGTCTCAACGTAATTCTCGCCTGTGTGAGTATTTGTGAGCTTCTGCATCTCAGCAACTGCCTGTTCCTGACTGAGCCACAGATAGTAATCATCCAGCAGATTGTTAACCTTGCCGAATTTACCGCTCTCAAGAGCCATACCTGCATCGGCAATCATCTGCTCGGTATCATATGCAGTGTGCTCTTCGTCGATGAATTTTATATCTGTACCATAGTACTTATAAACGAAGGTCTTTTCCTCGTCGCCCATGTCTGCAGGCTTACCGCTTACAACCTCACGGTCATAGTACTTGATGTTGACACATACCACGTCAACTGTATTAATAAAGGTAACGTTGGATGTATCGTTTTCCACAACAGGGATATAGGAACTTGCCATACAGGAAACCATATGATCCTGCTGTGTTGGCATATTGCCAATCTCCGTGCCATCAAGGAACGTGCGAACATTTTTTACAACACAGGGATCGTAAATCTCAGTTACTGTGTATTGAGAATAAACGTCAAGGTCCTTGAACACAGCCTTCTGACCACCCTTAATAGTGAATGTATCACCCTGTTCTACCTTCTGGTTAGAGCTTACTACGGCGTGAGACGTTGTTTCAACAACATCATACGTGTAAGTACCGCTTGTGAGCGCTTCGCCTTCTGATGTATAGCCTGTGATAGCAAAGGTGTAGTCTGAGTTGTCTTCCGCGGATACGTCGTTGCCCTCGGCATCCACTACCTGCTTCTCTACCTCAAAACCAGAGGAGGGAAGAGTTTCCATATTAAAGTAAATATCGTTGAACGAACGTGAGCCACCGCGCTCAAGATAGAAGAACTTCAATGTGTGTCGTGTTCCGTTTGCAAAGGTATTGCCCTTAAACATATCCTCGTTGAGAGTGGTTCCTGCAAGGATACTGTTACTTCCACTCTGTGCAGCCTCAGCATAAGCTGTCTCAAACTTTTCTCTGATAGTAGATGACTCGGAGATATCAATGCCTACAGAGGGATAGCAGGATTCGTCTGTGGGATGAGCGATGTTACCGGTTGCAAAGTTGATGGTAGCCATCTGTGCGCCGTGAGTACCTGCAACATTGAGCACCAGAACGTTGTCGATGTAAACCAGCACGTCGTCGTCACCGGTGAAGTTGAACACCATGTCCTGAAGGTTGCCGTTCATGTCGTAAACCTGACCGTTGTTGGCAATCTCAAAGTCAAACTCCATGGTCATACCGAACCAGAGGTTTGCCTCCTGACTGTTGGTATGGTCAGAACCTGTTGTGTCTGCATATACATCATTGTAGTACGCAGGCAGGTTCGGTGTATCCTGCTGAGTTGATGTATAGCCTGTTCTCTGTCTTGTGTCTGTCTCATCAGGATAAACAGGGTCTACGTATGTACCACTTAGATTTGCAGTGACATAGTCACCGTTGATATATTCGCTATTGATGTTATGACCATAGTTAAAGGGCAGGAAGTTTCTGTTGTAAGAGTTATAGTCACGCATAGATTTTCTCAAGTACCGGTTGTTGAAGAGAGAGTCCTCACCGAAAGTATTAAGACGGGTACTCTTGATAAGAGTATCGTAAATGCCATCATATGTGGTACCATCATCAGTAAAGGTAGTATTCTCGTCATAATAGTAATGGTAGTAAGGACGTATGACATAGTCATAAAGCTGGAAGCGCTGGTTTGACACAGGCTGATAGCTTCCTGTTTTGTAAAACTCGGAGGTATCAAAGTATGCTGCATTCATGTAGGAGCTGTATACCATACCACCTGTGGAAGCTTCCTTGAACATACCGGTTCCGTACTGGTCACCTACGTCATAACGTACACTCTGATAGTAACCGTTCTTGTAGTTATCAGCAGTGAGCTCGGTGTTTGAATCACCTGTTACATAGGTCATATCCTGGTCGAACAGGTACTTAAGGCTACCTGAGTCAGAACCGAAAGAAGGATAATTGTCAAAATCACCATAGAAGCGGTCCCAGTCGTGATATGTAACATTGTTGACATAAGGATAACCTGTTGCATCAAGAGAGTTGAGCATCAGCGGTGTGGAATCGTACTGGCTGGGATTACCGATGTTATCAACCGTGATATCGTCAGAATCCTTCAGAGACTCCTCCATGGTTGCAACGCCGTCTACAACATAGTTGGGATTCCATGCATCCTGATTAAACCAGAGGATGTTATCATTCTTGGAAGCATCGAAGGTGCTGACACCACCTGACTCTCTGAACTTTCTTGCTTCCTTAGCAATGTAGCTGTTGTTATTGATGTACTTACCATAGTCAAACAGAGACATCTTGATGTTATCGTTTACGGCAATACGATCAAGGAACACAGCAGAATCAGCCTTCTGTGTATCGTTGAGCATTTTTCCCATCTGTCCGAAGTAGTGGGTATACTCATCATCGCAGATAGAGAGCACCTGTCCGGAGTGCTTGTTCTGCAGGTAATAATTACCGTCGTTATCCATATAGACATACCAACGATAATAGTCGGTATATTCTCCGGTTGTATAACGGTCATCGTTTTCATAGAAACCTGTAGCAACAAGACCCTTGTCAACGTTGTTGTCAGCTATGGGATATATCTCCTTGTAGTAGCTGTAACTACCGCCGTCAAGCGCAAAGGGAATCTTTACATCTTCGCCTGTGTGAGTTGCATTGGTCCATGTGTTGAAAATCATGTATGTGCCATCGTTCTGACGCTTGAAATCCCAGAACTGACGAACAGAGAATACCGCGTTGTTTTTCTCTATAAACTCAGGATAGTATACAGTTACATCTGTCTGGCTTACATAGAAGCCCTGAGAAGTTGTATACTGCTCAGCGTTTCTGTCTGTTGTGTAATTATCACTGGGAATTGTTAGATAATACTCAGAGCCGTCAGCCTTTGTGTAGCCGATATATGCACTGAAATCGTCACCCAGATTCAGAGGCTCGCCAAGCTCTTCCTTGATATCATCAGAAATCGCCTGGTTTGTTACTGTAATCTTGATTTTTTCTCTTGTAACAACCTCGGAATCGGTAGCTATTGCAGTTACTGTAACAACGGCAGAACCAACACCTGTTGCAGTAATGGTACCGTCAGCATCTACCTGAACGATATTTTTATCAGATGTTGCAAAGGAAACATCTCTGCCCTTGGGATTGCGGAGATACTCGGATACGGCTACTTCTTCGTCCATATCCAGACTCATTGATTCTGCGTTAACGTCCTCGTTGTAGAGAACATAGCAAGCAGAGGGAATCCACTTCTGGTTCACAAAGTCTCTTCCGAGGAACACAACCTTGTCCTCGTAAGTTCTTACATAGAAGCCCTGAGAACCTTCAATCCACTCACCGCCTGCAACACCTGAATAGTCAGACCAAAGGTAGCCGACCGATGCGGTGTTTATTGCAACAGGAAGATCAGCAGAACCTGCAAACAGGTTGTTAGGGGAGTTGATTTCCCAGTGGCTGTGGCCGCCGAGAAGAATTACATTGTTATATTTATTAAGTATAGCTTTGAATGCATCAATGTTTACAACGCCGTCCCAGTCCTGTCCGTCAAAGCTACCTGCAACTGTGTTTGCAATTGCCTGGTGGAGCATAACGAACACGGGCTTGCCGCCGTTTGCCTCGTTCTCTGCAAGCTGTTCGTCCAGCCACTGAAGCTGAGTGGCGGATAGCTCTGCATCGTTGCTGTTGCTTGCACTGTAAAGACCGTAGTATGCATCATTGTCGCCTGCAAGGAAAATATACTTGTAGCCGTTAATATCCTTTGCATAGTAAGGAGCATCAGAAGTGATATCTGCACCCAGAGAATTTGCATAGTTTACGAACTCAGTAATATCTCCGGGGTATGAGTCATGGTTACCCAGAGAAACATACATAGGAGGCAGGGTTCCGTTTACAGAATTGTAGATAGAGTCAACCTCTTCAAACTCAACCTTGAGACCATTATTGGCAATATCACCGTTTGCGAAAATACCAACACTCTCGGGGCTGTTCTCGGCGATATCCTCAAACATCATCTGAACATGGTCGTTATCGTTCACATGGTAATACTGGTCGATGAGTGCTCCGCCGTCTACGTTCTTTGCCTTGTTGGATGTAACATGAAGGTCGGAGACCATCTGGAACTCGGAGAGGATGTTCTCGTCAAGGTTATTGTATGTAACAGTGCCTGTAGGCAAAGGAATCTTGTAGCCCTGTGTGCCGACTTTGCCGTTGTATGCAACAAAAGCCATCAGAGACTGTGCACCCTCGGGAATGAAGGTGTGGGTGTACATATCAAAAGAGATGATGTTCTTATAAACCTGTGTCTTTGCAAGAGCGGTGTAGCCCTCAAGGGGGTTGCCGTCTGCATCTGCCCAGAACACAGCAGTATCTGTGTTACCAATAACGCCGTATCTGTCAGAGGCAACCTCAAGCACAACTGTTCCATTTGCAAAGCCATCGTTCAGGTCATCAACCAGATAGGCGCCGTTTGAGAAGTGGCCCTTTACTTCATCTTCAATGGTGAAGTATGTTGCAGCCTGAATGTCGCTGTAGCCTGAGTCACCGAACACATAGGCAACATATTCGCCGGGTTCGGTTACAGTTAAGGGTCTGGAGTTTGCATCATTCCCCAGGTCCTGGAAAACAACAGAAACACAGGGATATGTGCTCATCGAATACCATGAGAGGGAAGGATTGTCTGCACTGAAACCCTTGTCCACATCGGAAACCTTGTAAAGACCTACCCAGGCACCGCTTGATGTTGTACAAGAAGTTGCGGTTACAATGATATCCTCGCCGAGACCATAGGTGTCTCTGTCGGTATCAATCGTACCTCCTACGATAGATATGGTAGTCTGTGCCTGTATCTTATTGTAGCCGGAATCACCAAACAGATAAACATCATATTCGCCGACGGGCAAGCTGACACCATTGTTATTAACGGAAACATTCTTGATGTCAACAGATGTATTCTGATATCCTGCTACGTAGTAGTAATAAAAAGAAACACTTGTAGAGGGGTTAGCACCTGCAGAATATATACCAACCCAAGCCTCATTCGCCTGAGTGTTTGATGACTTTGCTGTTACAACAACAGCCTCACCATAACTATAGTCGTGCTTATTGGTTGTGACATAACTGTTTGCGTCATCTGTGTCTCCGTTTGCATCAGCTACGTTGAAGGGAACGGAAGCAACAGGGTTTGATGTATCGTCTGTAGCAAACAGAACCGCTTTGTAGGGGCCTACAAAAAGAGCAGGAGAAATGCCCAGGGGGTTATCATAATTATACTGTCCTGTTCTGATATCGAAGGCTCTTCCCTCGTTGCCGGAAATATAATACCAGAAGATAGACTTTGTGTTAGCATAGTCTGTCTGGTCTGCACGGTAAAGACCTACCCAAGAGCCGTTATCGGCTGTGACATAGATAGGTTCACCTACGGTGTAGTTTTCTTTATCTACCGCAATGCTTGGGGAAGTATCCGCAATCTTCTCAAAGAGAGTAGCGTCACCTGAGGTACCACTGACCGCTGAGTAGGTGTTTGCTGATACTTCTGTCATGGGGTCGTCCTGAGACAAAAAAGCCACTGCAGGCAAAGATGCAACCAGCATCAGTGCTGCAAGAGCAATTGCCAGAGAACGCTTGACAATGTTCTTCATAAACTATCAACTCCTATGAAAAAACTATATTCTGTACAGTTGCTGTGCAAAACGACTATGGTTATACAATATGTATGCATATATGTACAGAACTCGCATAAGCACCCAAAGGGCACTTAGCCTATTATCACATAACATTATAACTCTACCTGCCTTAAATGTCTATAGAAATTTAAAAAAACTTGTTATTTTTTTACTATTCTCTTGTCGAATCTTAGCTCCCGGGAACAGATCCTTCACGTAGCCGTCACTTTAAGCATATTCTCCACTTTAAACATATTCTCCTTGTTTTTGCCATAAATATATGTTATAATTTTAACTAACGGGTATTTATGCAGTATATTCAGGAAAAAACATCTGCATATACTACTAATTTTCAGGAGGTTTTATTATGACAAAACGACTGCTCGCTTCTTTTCTTTCAGTGCTTATGCTGATGTCCCTTGTGTGCGTCGGCTCTGTTTCTGCCGCGGAAAGCTACTATGTGTATGTATCAGAAACGGAGGTCACAAGCCTTAACGCATCCGACGTGCTGGGTGACGGCACCGTAAGCTTTGACCCTGCCACCTACACCCTGACCCTCAACAACGCAAACATCGTTGCTACCGACAACGAAGGATGGGGCTGGTCCAGCGGAATCGTATCATCATATGAAGACCTGACCATTAACCTCATAGGCAAAAACACCATTACGGCCAAGGCTGGCACAGATGGCAACACAGGTATTGACGTATTTGGCGGAAACCTGACTATCAACGAAGGCAAATCAGGCAGTAGCCTTACTGTTAATAGCACAAACGGCAATGCTATCAGTGTTTCTGACTATTACGATTCTTCAGCCTTCGGCGAAAAAGGTGTATTCACCATAAACAGCGGAAAGATAACCGCCACAACTTCCGACAACGAATACTCCTCTACTGCAGTTTACGTTTACGGAAAGCTTGACGTAAAAGGCGGCAGTCTCTATGCACAATGTGGCGAATCGGAAAGCAACACAGCCATCGATGTGTACAGCGTTTATGAGTACATCGAGGAAACCGACAGCGAAGAACTCCTCATGCCCGGAACTATCACCATTGCAAAGGGTGCGACCGTCACCGCCATCTGTGGCGATGTAACAGACTTTTCCTACGGAGTTTACGCAGAGGATAACATAAAGGTTGAGGGAACCCTCACCGCCACAAGCGGAGACTCCTCGGGAGACAGCGAATACGGCCCCGGCTATAGTTATGGTATTTATACCGCAGGCATTATGATGAACTTCGGAGGCAACATCACCGCCACCGCGGGCGATGCAGAATACACATACGGAATCAATGCCCGAAACAGCTTTACCATGACAGACGGCACTCTTACAGCCAAGGCCGGTGACGGAGTCTACTCCTATGGTATGTACTCACGCATTTCCTCTTCCTTTGAGGGTGGTAAAGCCACTCTCTCAGGCGGCACCGCAGAATATTCAAGCGTAGGCCTCTGGGTAGCATCCGACTGGTACTATGATGAAGAAACAGACGAAGAATACCCTATCGGCGGCGACCTGTATGTTTTCAGTGGCGCAGATATCACTGCCACTGCGGGAACAGCAAACGGATATTCCGACGGAATTATTACCGGAGGTAACGTTGAGATATACGGAGGAAATGTCACCGCAAAGGCAGGTAAGATTGCAGACTCCGGACTCCCCGATTCGGCTGACAGTACCGCCATCTGGTCAGATTGTGAAATCTATATTTATGGCGGAACCGTGTCCCTTTATGCCGAGCCTGTATACTTCAATGGCGAGAAACACACCTATGGTGTAAGCAGCATGTACGGCACTTACATTGAAGACGGCTTGACAATAACCGGTGCCGCAGAGAAATACTACGACGGAATTGAAAGTCTCACCCCTGCAAAAGACGGCGAACCCATTATCATCACTGACGGCGAAGGAAACACTAAGTACGCTCTCGGTGACGTTAATCTGGACGGCACTGTAAACGTCAGGGACGCAACAGCCATCCAGAAACATCTGGCAGACATCATCACCCTCACCGCAGACGGCCTTGCAGTAGCAGACTATGACGAGGACGGCAAACTCACCGTCAAGGACGCAACCGCTATCCAGAAGATGCTTGCAGGCATTGTATAATTAAACATTCCCATAAAAGCAAAAGGACAGGTATCCTTACGATACCTGTCCTTTTATGTTTACCTATATATAATAAATTGCAGTTACAGCAAATGTATGCCGTGCTTCTTGCACTCGCTGAGGGTTTCCTCATCCCACAGAGAGGACTGCACCTCTCCGATGTGAGCGCAACCCAGAAGAAGCATACAGAGTCTTGACTGGCCGATACCTCCGCCGATTGTCAGAGGAAGCTCGTCATTCAGAATCATCTGGTGATAAGGTTGACTCTTTCTGTCCTCACAGCCTGATTTGCAAAGCTGGCTCTCCAAGCTCTCTTTGTCAACACGGACACCCATGGAAGAAAGCTCAAAGGCACAACCCAGAACATCATTCCACACAAGGATGTCTCCGTTGAGAGACCAGTCGTCATAGTCGGGAGCACGGTTGCCGTGAGGTATACCTGAATTCAGCTTGTCGCCGATCTGCATAATAAAGACCGTCTTGTGCTCTTTTGTGTATTCGTTTTCACGTTCCTGAGGAGTCAGGTCAGGATACAAATCCTCCAGCTGCTGAGCGGTGATAAAGGAGATGTCTCTCGAAATCACCGTATCAAGCTTCGGAAACTTTTTCTTTATTTTGTCATTTACGTTGCACACTGCGTTGACAATCAGTGTCACCACGCACTTGAGATAATCGGTGGTACGATCTTCTTTGTTGATAATCTTCTCCCAATCCCACTGGTCAACATAGATTGAGTGCAGGTTGTCAAGCTCCTCGTCACGTCTTATGGCGTTCATATCGGTGATGAGTCCCTCGTGGACAGCGAAGCCGTACTTCTTCAGCGCAACACGCTTCCACTTCGCAAGGGAATGAACAATCTCCGCATTGATTCCGATTGCAGGAATGTCAAAGTCAACGGGACGCTCGGTACCGCTCAGGTTATCATTCATACCGGAGGTCGAATTGACAAACAAGGGTGCCGACACACGTCTCAGCTCCAGAGAAGTAGAGAACTCCTTCTGAAACGCCTGCTTTGCACAGTCAATGGCAAGCTGTGTGTCGTGGCGGTTGAGCTTTGGAGTATATCCCTCGGGTATAAAAAGACTGTTCATTAGTATCACCTTTCTGTGACAGGATTTGAGTTTATTTGAAAAACCCTCAATAATGCTTAAAATAATATCACTTTTTCCCTGCAAAAGCAAGTATTCCCGCGGTGTTTTGTAATTTACTATATTTTTTTCTTCGGCTGTTTATTCCTTATAGATTATTATGCATAAGCAAAACTCAGCTTGTCGGAAAATTTTGTTTGTGTAAGTTCTTTTGTTGTGATATAATGAGTACAGTCTTATAAACAGACAAAGAGAGGTATATATATGAAAGTATTGATGATTAACGGAAGTCCCCGTGCAAAAGGCAACACCGCCACCGCTCTCCTCGAAATGAAAAACGTCTTTGAGGCAGAGGGAATCGAAGTTGAGGTTATCCAGGTAGGCAATCTGGAAATCAGAGGCTGTATTGCCTGCGGTGCATGCCACGAAATGGGAAAATGTGTATATAACGACATCGTCAACGACACTATCAAAAAGTTCGAGGAGTGTGACGGACTGGTGGTAGGAAGCCCTGTTTACTACGCCGCCGCAAACTCCACCCTGTCTGCATTCCTGACGAGACTTTTCTACAGCACCAACTTCAGCAAAACCATGAAGGTGGGCGCCGCGGTTGTTGCCGCAAGACGCGGCGGTCTCTCTGCAACCTTTGACCAGATAAACAAATTCTTCACCATCAGCGGTATGCCTGTAGCCTCGGGCCAGTACTGGAACAGCATCCACGGCGCAAAGCCCGGCGAAGCTGAGGCTGACGAAGAGGGTCTGCAGTCTATGCGTACTTTGGCACACAACATGGCATTTCTCATGAAGAGCATTGAGCTTGGCAAGGAGAAGTTCGGAATCCCCGAGAAAGAGCCCACAATCCGCACCAGCTTTATCAGATAATTTTCGCACTGCAGGTTCTTTTTGCCCAATCGGCACCTAAACCGCTCCCTTTTCAGAAACATCGAGAAAACGCACCCAAGCTAATAACTTGGGTGCGTTCTTATATTTGTATCAGTATTTTTCTGTCTTATTTATCAGATTAATAAATATTATCAAGGAAAGCGGCACCGATGATACCTGCGTCGTTTCCGAGAGATGCCTTGCAAATCTGTGTCTGCTTGGGGTTGTGCTTGGTGTAACGCTCTGCCTCAATGTGCTTACGCAGAGGTGCAAGCAGGGTCTCGCCTTCGTTGGAAACACCGCCGCCGATGCACAGCACGTCGGGCTGGAAAATGTTGATTGCGTTGATAAGTCCGCAGGCAAGATAGCCGATGTATTCATCCACAACCGCGGTGCCGTCAGCGTCGCCTGCACGCATTGCGTCAAAGGCGGTTCTGCCGTTTACGTTGTTGATGTCACCGTCACAGAGAGACAGCATATAGGAGTAGTCCAGCTTCTCTTTGAGGATAGCTTCCTTGGTGAGGCTGATGAGTCCCGATGCGGAAGCATATGCCTCCCAGCAACCCTTTCTTCCGCAAGCACACTCCTTGCCGTCCTTGACAATTACCATATGACCCATCTCAGCACCTGCGTAGTTGGAGCCGGAGTAGATTTTGCCGTCGATGATGATGCCTGCACCAACACCCGTTCCGATGGTGATTGCGATAGCATTTCTGGCACCCTTTGCGGAACCTGCCAGATACTCGCCGTAAGCGGCGGCGTTGGCATCGTTCTCGATGATGACCTTTTTCTTCAGTCTCTCCTCCATCATCTCAACAATGTTCCAGTTGTGGAAGAACAGGTTTGCAGAATACTCGATAACACCTGTCTCGGGATTTACGGCGCCGGGTACGCCGATACCGATGCTCTCGATGTCGTCCATCTTGAGCTTTGCCTTCTTCACTGCAGCCTTTGCCACCTCTGCCATGCTGTCGCATACCTCGGATTCGGGTCTGGGGACGTTGGTTTTGCAGTCAGCTTTAGCAACGATATTGTAGTTCTCGTCCACAACACCTGCAACGATATTTGTACCGCCCAGGTCGATTCCCAGTTTATACATAAAAACATCCTTTCTTTTGCCGCTTGCCTTTTTCCGCAGGCTTCGGCAGTTGTTTTTTAGTTTCTGTATTCAATTATAACACAAAGCACACGCATATAAAAGAGGATTTTTTCGAAGATTTCAGATTTCATGGGACTTTTTTTATTTTGCCACATCAAAAAAGTTGAAAATAGCAAATGAGTATTTTAGAGTATTACGGAGCATTTCAGCGTATTTTAAAGATTGTAACATTGTATATTAAAATATTTATGAAAAAGTGTTGACTTTGATTTTCTTCTGTGATATTATACTCAGGCAGTAAAAAAAGATTTGAATCAAGGAGGCATCGCTATGTCAACTTTTATGGCAAAAAAAGGCGAGGTTGAGCGCAAGTGGTATGTGATTGACGCTGCCGGCAAGCCCCTGGGTAAAGTAGCTGTTGAGGCTGCTACTCTCCTGAGAGGTAAGCACAAGGTAACTTTCACTCCCCACGTTGATTGCGGCGACCATGTTGTTATCATCAACTGCAAAGACGCTGTTCTTACAGGTAATAAGCTCACTCAGAAGAAGTGGCAGAGACACACAGGCTACGTTGGCCACCTGAAGGAGACAGACTACAAGACACTTATGGCTACAAGACCTGAGAAGGCTATGGAGCTTGCTGTCAAGGGTATGATCCCCTCAAACTCTCTGGGCAGAGCACAGATGCTCCGTCTGCGTTTGTTCGCAGGTGCAGAGCACAAGCATCAGGCACAGCAGCCTGAGGCTTGGGAAATGTAAGGAAGGAGGCAAAATAGAATGTACGATAAGGCACCTTATTTCTACGGCACCGGCAGAAGAAAGAGCTCTGTAGCAAGAGTTCGTCTGTATCAGGGCACAGGTAAAATCACCATCAACGATCGTGACATCGACGATTACTTCGGTCTTGAAACCCTCAAGCTCATCGTTCGTCAGCCTCTCACCCTGACAGGCACTGAAGAAAAGTTCGACATCGTCTGCCGTGTTTCAGGCGGCGGCGTTACAGGTCAGGCAGGCGCAATCCGCCACGGTATCTCCAGAGCACTGCTTCAGTACGACAGCGAGGCTCTCAGAGGCACTCTGAAGAAGGCCGGCTTCCTCACACGTGATCCCAGAATGAAAGAGCGTAAGAAGTACGGTCTCAAGGGCGCACGTAGAGCTCCCCAGTTCTCCAAGAGATAATCATTTATTTCTTATACAAACAACAAACCCCGAAACCTTTATGGTCTCGGGGTTTTCTTTTGCCTGAAAGCATTGCTTCGAAGGCAAGTTCAAAAAACAGTACAAAAAAACAACTCATTTTAGCATTGAGATGTTCTACATTTTATGATATAATACAGTTGACACACTAAAGGAGGGTAGGCAATGGGTAATATGTTGATAACCCCCATTCTCAAATGGGTAGGTGGCAAAAGACAGTTGTTAGATTGTATTATGCCTTTAATAAACAAGAATTGCTCTACTTATGTTGAGCCCTTTGTTGGTGGTGGTGCTGTTTTCTTTGAGTTGCAACCCAAGAAAGCTATAATCAACGATTATAACGAAGAACTAATAAATGTTTATCTTACAATAAGAGATTATCCAGATGAACTTATTGCAAAGCTAGAAAAACACAAAGCAAACAACACCGAAGAATATTTCTATGCTATAAGAGCTTTAGACAGAGATAGTGAGTACAAAAAACTAACTAATATTGAAAGAGCTTCAAGAATTATTTATTTGAATAAAACTTGCTACAACGGATTATATAGAGTTAATTCCGCAGGACAGTTTAATGCTCCTTATGGAAAGTATAAAAATCCCAATATTGTTAATGCGACCACAATCAAAGCTATGTCTAAATACTTGAAAGGTGCTAAAATTGACATTAGACAGGGCGATTATAAAGATGTTTTAAAAGGATTAAGAAAAGGAGCTTTTGTATATTTAGATCCCCCATATATGCCTATTTCTTCTTCCTCATCTTTTACAGGATATACTGAAGGCGGGTTTTCCTACGAAAAGCAAGTTGAACTAAAATTGGAATGTGATAAATTGAAGGCAAAAGGAATTAGCTTTTTACAATCGAATTCAGATTGCCCTGAAATCCGAGAATTGTATAAGGATTATGAAATTATTACAGTTCAAGCTAAAAGAAGAATAAATAGTAATGCCTTAAAACGAGGTGAAATAAGTGAGGTGCTGATATATTATGTCTCCAACGCAAAGCAATCTGTCAGCGAATGAGGCGTGGAAAGCCTTAATAGAAAAATATGATATTGTTAATCAAGTTACTGATCATGGCGTATTTCATATTAAAGCAAGTCAAATCAAAGAGTTTAGAGAGCCTCGTCTTATGGCAAAATGGGATAGCACCGATGCTCTCCCTGATGCATTGAGAAGCAATAAAATTAACATTTTGCCTGATAGTAGAAGTTCATATGTGATGAGTGATTTTATTCTCTACCAAGAAATTCCTGAACTTGACGAAAAGGTAGAGAAAATGACGCACGTTGAACTTCCTAATTATGAGTCTATTGATGTAAATAATATAACCTCGGAAGCAAATGCTATCAACATATTGTTGCTATCGGGTATATTGGATGATTTTTTAGAAACAAGTGAGAATGTATCAACATTTAACGGAAGAATGGGTACAGGTGTGTTCGATTTTGAAGTTGATACATATAGAAATGTAAAGAGAAGAGTCCATGTTGATAATGCACAATGTGAAATTGATGGCGGTTTTGAAAATGATACTTCTGTTGTTATTATGGAAGCAAAAAACGTAGTCCACAATGATTTCCATATAAGACAATTATACTACCCTTATAGATTGTGGAGAACGAAAGTGGACAAGCCTATTCGTTTGATTTTTTCTATATATTCAAATCAAATCTATCGTTTGTTTGAATATAGATTTAAGGAGTTAGAGGATTATTCGTCTATTGAACTTGTAAAATCAAAGAATTACTCTTTACAGGATACTGAAATCAGTCTTGATGAACTTATTGCTGTCCGCAACTCAACACCAATTACAACAGACGATAATATGGATAATACAGACATACCATTTATACAAGCAAACTCTATGGATAGAATAATAAACCTTTTGGAAAATATGTATGACAATCCTATGACGAACCAACAAATTGCCGAGCTTATGGATTTTCTTCCTCGCCAATCGGATTATTATTTTAACGCTGGTAGATATATCGGATTATTTGAGAAAAAAACGGAAGATAAACAAGTCGTAACACAGCTTACTGCATTAGGTAATAGAGTATTCAAACTTAATTATAAGGAACGTCAATTAAAATTAGTTAGCTTAATTCTTGAACACAAAATCTTTGCACATTTCTTTGATACTGTTATTGATAATGGAGAACTCCCTGACCAAACAGATATTGAAAAAATGATGAGAGATTTAAAAGTTTGTAACGAGCCACAAATCAATAGGCGAGCCAACTCTGTGTATGGCTGGCTCAAATGGGTTTTCAATCTTACAAAACTATAATTGATGATAAATTATGGTGTGCTCTTTGGTGCACATTTAATATAGTATTTTATTAATCACTATAAACTTTATTAAATACAAAACCACACGATAATCACAATTTTAACGATACCGAATCATACAAAATAACCATAAAAACTCAAAGAGATAATTTCTGCTCAAGATTTTATCCCTTGCAAATTATGCAACAAACCCCGAAACCTTTATGGTCTCGGGGTTTTCTTTTGCCTGAAAGCATTGCGTCGAAACATTTATAATGTATATGAGTCCGTTATTCCTTGCTGATAACCTTCTTCTGCCAGCTCTTTTTACCGCATTCGGGACACTTCATATGTCTTGTTCTGTTAACATGGGGTGCCCAAAGTACACTCTTAAATGTAGGTACATATCTGTGGCGGCAGTGTGCACACTCGTAGTAGCCTGCCTCCTGCTCAATCTTCAGAGCAAACATAACTCCAACCAAGCATACCGCAAAACCTACCAGCAAGAGGACTATCCTCAGCCAGTCCGCCATATTCACAAAGGCGGCAGTGAACACAAAGGCAATCAGGATTATTATTGAAAAAATACCAATCAGTATTTCAAGAGACAACATCCTCTTGTCCGCTTCTTCCTTTTGCTTTACCATTTCCAGCAAGTTTTTTTCATAGATTTCTTTGTAATTTGTCATTTCGGTTACCTCCCCGTTTAATAAATCATTGACTGTAATTTCCAGCTCACTGCAAAGCTCCAGCATTAGTGAGGAATCGGGCATTGCTTTGCCGTTTTCCCATTTGGAAACTGCTCTGTCTGTGATTCCGAATTTTTCTGCCAGTTGCATCTGGGTAAGTCCCTTTTCTTTTCTGCACTGTGCAATAAACTTTCCGATTTTAATCTGGTCCATGGGTTTCCCTCCTTTCGCTTACAGTGTACCCTTTTGTGCCCCTTTAGTCTACATACCGGTGGTTGAGCGGGGAGTGTTTTTATCTCCACCACAGGTTGAGTGGGCTTTATCACTGTATTTCGCGCCTGTTATCTAACAAGTCCTGACTTAACATCAGCATTATATCACAGCCTCCGCTTTGTATGCAACCTTGCGTATCGGCTTGCCTTGTTACTTTACTTTTGCATCCTGCGTGGTATAATGCTATGGAGGAAGTGTTTGTATGAAAAAATTAACACTAATATTGTTTTCTGTATATATAATGCTCGCTGTCTTTTGCGGTTGCGGCAACAATACACCCGATGGGACTCCGTCTCTTGTAGATTTCTTTGCTTACGAAGGAGTGGACGGCATCTCCGATATTCAGGAAGTGACGCTTCCGAAGGAATTCAGCTCCGGTTGCAAAAGCTACAAGTTTACATACAGCTCAGATGGTTGTGCTGTGAAGGGGTATATTTCCATTCCGCTGAGTTGCAGCGACACCAATCCTCTGCAATGTGTCCTCTATAACCGAGGAGGAAACAGCAATATGGGTCTGCTCACGGACTTAGACACAGCACGGATTTGCTCTGCTACCGACAGGGTTGTCATCGCTTCCCAGTACAGAGGTACTGACAGCGGAAGCGGCAAAGACGAGTTCGGCGGCAGCGACCTTAACGACGTAATAAAACTCATCGACCTGTGTGAAAACACTTTCAGCTTCACCCAAATGGAAGATTTCTGCGTTGCGGGAATCTCCCGAGGCGGTATGATGACCTATATGACAGCTCGGTGCGATAACCGCATCAAAAGAATCATTGCAGTTTCTGCCGTGAGTGACCTGTTCAGCTCCTGGGATGAACGGGACGATATGCAAAAACTTCTGAGAGAATCCATAGGCGGAAGCCCTGACCTTCTACCCAAAGAATACGAAAACCGCTCCGCTATACGCTGGGCAGATGAAATCACCGTGCCCACCCTCATAATCCACAGCAAAGGCGATGAGCTTGTCTCTTTCTCTCAGTCAGAAGCCATGAACGCAAAGCTCAGTAGCAACGGCACCGACTGCACCTTCATCACCTACGATGATGACACCCACGGGTTTCACGAAGAGGATATGAACGTCATCAACCGATGGCTGAGTAACTGAACAAAGGAATAGATTTATGAACGATAACAAACAGATATATAAAGAAATCAGAAGAATTTCAAACAGCTCCGCACTGCCTCTGCTCATATACATTGTGCTGTATGTTCTGTTTATGCTCTTTATGCCAGAGCTCGTAACAAAACCTCTGCACTCTGTAGGAATCGCAGTTCCATACAGAACAGAGGTCTTTATCAAATACATATTCATTTATTTTGCAGCACTGCCTGCAGGGATGCTGTCTCTGTGGCTTGCAAGGGGCAGAAAAGAAGGCATAACCCTCCGACAAGGCTTTAGAAAACCTGAGAAGTCCATAGGCTGGATTTCCAAATGGATACTCATCGCCATAGGTGCGAGCACCGTACTTTCTGCCGTGCCCACACTCCTTGGAACAGGGATTCAGAGCCTCTTTGACTCAAGCACCTCTCCCACGGACAATATGTTCATCACAAAAACAATGGGCGCTCTCGTTATACCCAAGGCAATCACATCCGTAGTACCCACCTTGATTTTTGCTCCCCTGTTCGAGGAACTTCTCTTCCGCGGACTCATATTCCCCAACAACCGCAAAATGGGCGAAATCTTCGCAATTATAGTTTCGGGCATCTTCTTCGGTTTATGGCACCAGAACCTGCCTCAGGTTTGCGCCACCGCGACCTTCGGTATGTTCTCCTGCTTTCTCTATCTGAGAACCAAGTCCATCTTCCCCTCTATGATAGCTCACCTTGCGAACAATGGCATTGTAATAGTCCGGGAACTGATTGTGAGCCACATCAACCTTGAGGGCTTCTCCTTCGACCCTCTGGGTACTATCGCCGAAGATTGGCTGCCTATCCTGATTTTTCTGCTGTACTCATATATTGCAGGCAGTGGTATGATTGCAGGCTTCGTGTTCTTTGTCATCGAGCTTGTGAAGCGCCGTGAGCTTCAGTTTGAAAAAGGAGACTTCGCCCTTCCCGCAGGCAAGACGATTCTCGTGTATTTCACATCGCCCGTCACGCTTTTAGTCACCCTGTACCTCGTTGTTATCACAATCCTCAACACCATACTGGGTTACTACTGGTTTTTGAAGTAACCTCATTCGCAGGCTCAACCCTGCACATCCTTTGGATTATCCGAAGCTTTCAGGCGGTGCATCCAGTTCTTCCTCTTGAACACAAACAAGGAGATACCAAACCGCACACACTCCTCCAAGGACAAGATAAAGTAAACCCACGGCACCGAAAGCCCCAGTACAAAGGCGGACAAAAGTCCCAAGGGCACGCCGAAGCCCCATGTGCCGATAATGTCAATTATCATTACGTATTTGGTTTCGCCGCCGCTTCGGATGATTCCTCCGCCCAATATCATATTCAGCACCTTAAAGGGTGCTACAACAGCATAGGCAATTAGTATATGTTTTGTAAGAAGCTTCACCGCATCCTCAACATTATATATCTCAACATAGACTCCGCAGGTCGCAAGCACCACACAAGACAGAACCGCAGACCCCACAAATCCATAAAGAATCAGCTTTTTTGAGGCGGAGTACGCATCCTCGTATTCACCGCTTCCGAGTTTCTTGCCTACTATGACGCCTGCCGCTTGCGAAAGTCCGCACAATGCTCCTATCATCAACCCCTGTACAGGGTTTATCAGTGTCATTGCGGCACTGGCATCGGTTCCCATATGTCCGTATATTGCGGCATACACGTTCTCTCCCAGACTCCACAAAAGCTCACACACCAGAATCGGCAACAGCATGTGTGCGTACTGCTTTGTGTTGAAGGGAGATTTTTTCTTTTCTGTTCCGTCTTTGCTGAGCTCGGCTCTGCTCCCTATCATAAACGCCAGCATAATCAGCAGATTGGCAATCTGGGACACAAGGGTTGCAAGTGCGGCACCCTTGGCGCCCATGGGAGCAATGCCGAATTTTCCGAAAATCAGTATGTAGTTGAGACCGGTGTTAAGCACAGCGGCAACTATACTGGCAACAAGAGGCAGGTGGGCTTTCTCCATACACCTGAGCATAGTGGAAAGCAACGTAGCTCCTGCAACGGGAAGAAATGTCCCTGCGATTATAAAAAGGTATTCGCCTGCGGCGGTCTGAGTCAAGGGGTCTTTTGTATAAAGAGACATAATCCCCAGGGGAAACGCAAAGCAAACCGCCGTGAACATCCCTGCCAGTAAAACCGCAAACATCAGATTCAGGTAAAAGCTTCGTCTTATCTCGTATTTGTTCTTCTGTCCCATATACTGGGATATCATAATTCCCGCAACGGCACCGATAGCCGACACCACCACGGTATAAATAGAGGAAAACTTTCCTGCAATGCCAACTCCTGCTATCTGCACCGAGCCAAGAGAGCCGATCATAATCTGGTCAACTATGCTGAAAGATGCCTGCAACATCGACTGCAACGCAACAGGAATTGCAAGTGCGCAGACGGATTTGAGGAATCCTTTGTTCTGTTTCATAAGTACCTCCCCCGATGAATTCGCTTACATTTTAAACTATCAAATCAATTATTTCAAGATTCTGCATGCAAAAATCCCTGAAGCAACCTATGCACGTGTTGCCTCAGGGATTCTTCTTTTTATACTTTTACTCGGTCACGCGCTCAAAGGTCTGAGTCATGCCGTTATAGCCAAGTATCATTTTGTCACCGCTAAGCTCCACGCTGTATGTCATCTCGGTGTCTGCAATAGTTATTTTAACTTCTCCATCAGTAAGTGTATACACACCCTCGAAGCTGTCGTACTCTGCACCATCCGCATACATCTTTTGGGTGATTGTGCCGTCCGTGTTAAAAATCATATAGGTATAGTGCTGACCCATATCCGAGGTATCTCCAAGCACCGAGACCTCGCCCCGCCATGTGCCGATGATTTCATTCTCAGCTCCACAGGCAACAAGTGACAGACACATAACCAAAATCAATGTTACCGCAAAAAGTCTTTTCATATTATCAACCTCAAAAACAGTTAAGCTATCAAAACTCAATAACACTCTATCAGGACATCCCGAGAAACTCTCTCAAGCTCTCTGGTATAGCCATTAATCTCCAGAAACATAGTGTCGTCATCAATGGTATATTTCATCGTGAGTGACTTGCCCTCGTCCGTTACGGCTTCTATGGTGCCATCTCCCATATCTTCGTAGGTGAAGGTGGCGGTGTCGAGCCTGTCAAGAGTGCTCACAGGACCTGACCCTGAGCCGTTTTCGTGAAATGTGAAGGTAAAGTAGGCAGGCAATTCGGGAGAATCAATGCTCACACCCAAATCATAAGTCCGCCACGTGCCGACGATTTCGCTCTTCTCACCGCAGGCAGTGAGAGTACAGCACAGCAAAATAAGTAAAACTACTGAAATTAACCTTTTCATTCTCTATCGCCTCAAATACAATCTGAATTTTCCATTTCAATGCATCGCCAGTTTTCGTCAAGAATATGACATTCGGTCTCTCCGCATTCTGCAAACCCAACAGACTTATAGCAATGATAGGCAGAGGAATTTTGCTCAAATACACCGAGAGTAATCTTCTCTGCCCCGAGGGTACTTTTTGCATAGTCAAGGGCAAGCCTGAGCATCCTTTTGCCGTAGCCCTTGCCTCGTATCTCCGAATCCACAATTATGTACCCGAATCTGACAGTACAGGGGTCCTCCTCGATAATCCGCATGATAAGATGTCCGACAGGGATGTCTCCCTCAACCGCCATAAAAGGATATACCTTGCCCTTGTGATTTTCGGTTATCTCCTTATATCGTGCGTTTATATCCGATGCTGTCGCAGGATAATTCTTATACGTGTCCGCAGACCAGAGTCTGAAGGCACGCTCATCCTTGATCCATGAAATAACAGTATCAGCATCTTTATCTCTGAAAGGTACAAGTCTCATATTTATCACCCTTTTCTTTATAATATAGCAAATTGTTCCACGAATTGCAACAATAGCAAATGACAACACAACGAATCTGTTGTAATATGTGTAACATTTTTGTAATCTTTGACAAATTATATTTCGTTTATAGCATAATATAACAATTATTCGGAAATATCTTCATTTTTTTATCCTCATATCAAATCAATATTTGACAATAATAACTAAAATTTTTTCACGTTGCTATTTGACGAATAAAAGATATTTTACTATAATCACAGCATTCTAAACAGGAGGTACCAGCCGATGCCAAACTAACCTGAGGAAGCGGAGTTATTCTAAGCAAAAGTTTCTCTGCGATATATACCTCATAGGCTTGCGCTTAATATAATGAAAGCGAGGTGTCCCGAAGTGAAACTTCTTAAGAAACTCAAGAAACTATTAGCAAACTACAAATTCCAGAAGTTTTTTACAGGTCTTGTATGTCTTGTACTCGTGACTATTGTAGTTATAGTGATCTTAGGAAAATCAGACGGATCAGAGCATAGTTTCATCGTATGGCTCAAATACTACTAACACAAATATTAATGAAAAGCCCCTTTCAAGGGGCTTTTCATTTCATCGTTGAAAACATAACGAATAATCACTGAACATCAATTATAGCAAACTGAACTATCTGTAGTTAAACAGAAAAAAAGCTCCGAAGCAATACTTCGAAGCTCATTGGGTATGCACCCTGAAAACTGAATAAAGAGGGAAGAGACAAAAGAGAGATGGGTTTGAGACCAAAGACTGATAACCAAAGGGTTATCTATTGTGGTCAAGCCCTCGACCTATTAGTACTGCCAAGCTGAACATATCACTATGCTTACACACGCAGCCTATCAACCTCGTAGTCTACAAGGGGTCTTACTCGTAAAAACGATGGGATATCTAATCTTGGAGACGGTTTCACGCTTAGATGCTTTCAGCGTTTATCCGATTGCACTTAGCTGCCCAGCTGTGCCACTGGCGTGACAACTGGTGCACCAGAGGTGCATCCATCCCGGTCCTCTC
>JAFQMC010000001.1 GCA_017421045.1 Clostridia bacterium | reverse complement strand
GCAGATTTTTTTGTACTGATTTTTGTACTTGTTTTTTTGTTTACTTTTCTTCTATATCTTTTTTGCCACTTGCTTAATATACATCTTACACACGTCGCATTGCGGCGTTTTTTATTTTTCGGTGTGTTCTGTGAAAAAGAGAACAACAATCAGAATTTTACAAACAAAGGTGCAACCTTACGGACTATTTTATAGACAGGTGTTTCAAGTTCCTTCTGAGCGTTCCTTAGTTGGTTGCGTATGTCGATTCCCTGAGGGCAGTGTTTCTCACACAGACCGCACCCGATGCAATTCGATGCGGCGGTGGAATCTTTGCGCAAAGCCGTGCACATAACATACTCTTTCATAGCAGGAAACCAACCCTCTGCATATTTGCGGTTATATGCAGCAAACGTCCCGGGAATATCTACTTTCCTGGGACAAGGAACGCAGTAACCGCAGCCGGTGCATCCGACTTTCATCTTTGAATTTATGGCACGGACTACCTCTTTGAGCATAATATCCTCCTGCTCACCTATTTCCCCTATCTCCACTGTGGATGCGGTCTCAATATTATCCTGCACCATTTCCATGGTGTTCATTCCGGAGAGAACAACCGTTACTTCGGGCTGACTCCACAGCCAACGGAATGCCCACTGGGCAGGGGTACGCTTCACGGGAAAATCACTGAAAATTCTCTTTGCTTCTTCGGGCAGTCTGCTCACAAGTTTACCGCCACGCAAAGGCTCCATTATCATCACGGGCAAACCTTTTCTGTTTGCGTAATGAAGTCCTCTTCTGCCTGCCTGAGAATGTTCGTCCATATAGTTGTACTGTATCATACAGAAGTCCCAGTCGTATGCATCAACAAGGGTACAGAACATATCGGTATTGCCGTGATAGGAAAATCCCACCTGACGGATTTCGCCTGACGCTTTCTTCTCCTCTATCCACTGTTCTATCCCTAAATCACACATTCTCCTCCACGCGCTGATATCGGTGAGCATATGCATAAAGTAGTAGTCAACGTGATCTGTTCTGAGACGACGCAACTCCTCGGCGAAGAGTTTATCCAATGTTTCCCGATTTTTGATGAGATAGTGCGGAAGCTTGGTAGCGATATACACCTTATCGCGGACGTTGTTGCGTTCAAGCACCTCGCCGAGCAAGGCTTCACTTCCCGGGTAAATATAGGCTGTGTCAAAGTAGTTGACTCCACCCTCGATTGCCGCCATTATCTCCCGCTCCGCTTCGGTTATGTCAATTTTTCCCATTTTTGTCTGAAAACGCATACAACCGAAGCCGAGAATTGACAGCTTGTTGCCGTATTTGTCTGTGCGGTAATTCATAAAAACACCTCTGTGAGATTTCACTTTTCCGATTATAGCACACTCAACTTTCTTCCACAATAGAATCCCAAAAGTTATCTGTTGAAAGACACGAAGAATTTTTGTATAATAATCGTGAGAATTATACAAACGGAGCTAATCATATGAAAATCATTGCACGGATTCACAGCGACTTTCCATCAAAATTCGGAATACCGCGACAGAGTGGACTTGCTGACAACGAGGCAACAATTATCTTTGAGCCACAGTACAGGCAGGAAGAAGCACTGCGGGGAATTGAACAGTACAGCCATCTGTGGCTTATATGGGAATTTTCAGAAGTCAAAGACAAGGGATGGTCACCCACAGTGAGACCGCCGAGGCTCGGTGGGAACAAGAGAGTCGGGGTGTTTGCCACCCGTTCTCCTTTCAGGCCGAACCCCATAGGCCTGTCATCTGTACGGCTTTTGTCTAAAGAAAAGACGCCTCAGGGAACTGTGCTGAGGGTATCAGGCGCCGACCTTATGGACGGCACTCCCATATATGATATAAAACCCTACATCCCTTATGCCGATTGTCACGCGGATGCCTCGGGAGGCTTCGCTCAGAAGCAAAAAGAATACGCCCTTAATGTAGACTGCAAAGAGGATCTTTTGCATATACTCCCCGAAAGCAAGAGAGACGCATTCCTGCAAATTCTATCTCAGGACCCGAGACCTCAGTACATCGAAGACCCTGAACGAATATACGGATTCCCCTATGCAGACTTTGAAGTCAAATTCATGGTGAAAGACAACACCCTCACCGTTACGGAAATATGCAAAAACTGAAAATTTTTATACGTTGCATGCGGTACAGATTGTATTGCATGCATATTTTATTATAGTTTTTATTACATTATATAATACGTGGTTGTTAAAATTTTAACTTTTTAAAAAAATAATTTCCCATTATCACTGAATTTTCAAGTATTTCCCGCAAAATCACCCATAAAAAAATATATTTTCTTGTAGACATTCATAACAAGATGTGATAATATAATATTGTATGTAAAGTGGTAAAAAATATTTATCGCTTTTATCCTATAATTCATATTCCAATCTACAGGGAGGATATAAAAATGCAAAAGAAATTCAGCACTATCCCCTTCTCCGGTACTCCGGAGCAGGCAGCACAACTTCAGGAAGTTATTAAGGCTCATCTGGACGATCCCGGTGCAGTAATGCCCGTGCTTCAGAAGGCACAGGACATCTACGGCTATCTGCCCATTGAGGTGCAGGCTATGATCGCAGAGGGTCTTAACGTTCCTATGGAGGAAATCTACGGTGTTTCCACCTTCTACTCTCAGTTCTCACTTTCTCCCAAGGGTGAGTACACAATCTCTGTATGTCTGGGCACCGCTTGCTACGTTAAGGGTTCAGGCGACATCTTCAACAAGCTGAGCGAGAGACTGGGCATCGGCTCTGAGGAGTGCACTCCTGACGGCAAGTTCTCTCTGACTGCATGCCGTTGCATCGGCGCTTGCGGTCTTGCTCCTGTTCTGACAATCAACGAAGAGGTTTACGGCAGACTTACTGTTGACGACGTTGACGACGTACTTGCTAAATACCTCTAACTCTTGACAAAGTCTCTCTCAGAGAACTCAAGAGAATTTATTAAAAAAGGAACATCCGTATGAAAATAAGTACGATGAAAGAACTGCTGAACGCAGAAGTTGTTTGCGGCGAGGAAGATATTGACCGCAACGTATTCTCTGCCTGCGGCAGCGATATGATGAGCGATGTGCTTGCCTTTGTTAAGGACCAGGCAGTATTGCTCACAGGTCTTGTGAATTCTCAGGTAATCCGCACTGCTGAGATGATGGATATGATATGCATCGTCTTTGTCCGCGCGAAGCTGCCCACCCCTGAGATGATTGAGCTTGCAAAAGAGAGCGGTATTGTTCTCCTGACTACAAAAACACGTATGTACGATGCCTGCGGTATTCTGTACAGCAACGGCCTTGTAGGCAACAAGCTGAAGTCATGAGCGACCTATTAACTTTTCACTTTGATGTAGATGGGGACGACTTTACCTCGGCAGGTCAGGCATCTGTCCAGATAAAGAAGAACTTAAGGCAGCTTGGTATTGCCCCTGACACAATAAGACGTGTTTCCATCGCAATGTACGAGGGTGAAATCAATATGGTTATCCACGCAGGAGGCGGAGAGGCCGATGTAACTGTAAGCGAGACCTATATTGAAATTGTCCTAAAGGACCAGGGTCCCGGCATTGCAAACATTGAGCAGGCTATGCAGGAGGGCTTCTCAACAGCTCCCGATGCTATCCGCTCGCTGGGCTTCGGCGCAGGCATGGGTCTGCCCAACATGAAGCGCTACACCGACTATATGAACATTGAGTCTGAGGTTGGTGTGGGAACCACTATCACGATGAGAGTAAATATCTGATTCTATATACGGAGGCAGGTGTGTAACAATTGAATAATTATGAACATTCGGTTTATCTCGATGTACAAAAATGTATCGGTTGTACAACCTGTCTGCGTCACTGTCCCACACAGGCTATCCGCATCAAGGACGGACACGCAGTTATCAACGAGAGACGTTGCATCGACTGCGGTGAGTGCATCAAGATCTGCCCCAAAAAGGCAAAGAAAGCTGTATGCAACAAACTGCAGGACATGGACGGCTTCAAGTGGAAAATTGCACTGCCTGCTCCTACGCTCTACGGTCAGTTTGAAAATATGGACGATGTTGACTACATACTGGACGGACTTCTCAAAATCGGCTTTGACGATGTTTTTGAAGTATCAACCGCGGCAGAGCTGGTATCTGCATACACAAGGATTTACCTGAAGCGTAAAGACATCAAGAAACCGGTGATCAGTTCCGCTTGTCCTGTAGTGCTGAGGCTTATCTGCCTGAGATTCCCTTCTCTTACAGACAACATCATCCCTATGTTGCCGCCTATGGAAATTGCAGCAATGATGGCAAGAGACAAGGCAAAGGCCGAGCATCCCGAGCTTTCTGACGAAGACATAGGAGTTTGCTTCATATCTCCCTGTCCTGCCAAGGCAAGCTACGTAAAAAACGGATTCGGCAGCTACAAGAGCCGTGTGGACAAGGTTATCTCCATCAGCGATATCTACTTTCAGCTTATCAATGCTATGGAACACACTGACAATATCAAATCTTTGTCAAAATCCGGAATGATCGGAATCGGCTGGGCATCCTCGGGCGGTGAGGCAACGGCACTCTTCAACGATGCTTACCTTGCTGCTGACGGTATCGACAACGTAAACCGCGTTCTCGACCAGATTGAAAACGATAACATTCCGCCTCTTGAATACATTGAGCTCAATGCCTGCACAGGTGGCTGTGTTGGCGGAGTGCTCACAATGCAGAACCCATTCATCGCAAAAGCAAAGCTTCAAACCCTGAGAAGGTATCTGCCTGTGTCTCAAAACTTCATTCCCAAAGAACAGGAAGGTGAGGTTCCTGCTGACTACTTCTTCAGCGAAATGCCCACCTACTACCCCATCTCCAGACTCAGCGCCAGCATGTCGGAGTCTATGAGAATGATGTCTGAGATTCAGACGCTTCGCAAAGAACTTCCCGGTATTGACTGCGGAGCCTGCGGTGCGCCTACTTGTCAGGCTTTTGCTGAGGATGTGGTTAAGGGAAATGCAAATCTAAGCGACTGTACAATTATGTATCGCAGTCAGCTGCTTGAATATCTCAGTTCAAAGGATGATACAAGTGACGGTAAATGAGCTTAGCCGTATGGAGGATTTTTCTCCTGTAGTTCTGGCTGATGCAGACCGCGACATAGACGGTGTCTATATCGGAGATCTGCTCAGTTGGGTTATGGGAAAAGCCACAAGCGGAGATGCATGGATTACCATTATGTCCAACATCAACATACTTGCAGTTGCGTCTCTCACAGACTCTGCCTGTGTTGTGCTTGCAGAGGGAGTGACACTTGAGGAAGATATTAAAAATGCCGCAAAAAGCAAAGGTATCAACGTAATTTCCTCGCAGCTGTCAGCTTATGACATAGCACTAAGGCTCAGTCAGGCAATATGATATGAATAAGTATTACTACGATTTTCATGTTCACTCCTGCCTCTCACCTTGTGCAGATGATGACAACACCCCAAACAACATTGCAGGTATGGCAACTCTCAACGGGCTGAACGTTGTGGCGCTTACAGACCACAACACCTGTCGAAACTGTCCTGCGTTTTTCGGCGCAGCCAAGAAGCAAGGCATCATTCCCATTGCAGGAATGGAGCTTACAACAGCAGAGGATATACACATCATCTTTCTGTTTGAGGAGCTTTCCGATGCCATGGCATTCAGCGATGAAATCCAGACAAGGCGTATCCTGGTTGAAAGCCGACCTGATATCTTCGGCGAGCAGTATATAATGGACGAAAACGATGAGGTCATTGACACTGAGAAGTATTTTCTTCCCAATGCAACCACTGTCACTATAGAGGAATGTCCTGCACTTGCTGAGCGTTTCGGCGGTATCTGCTATCCTGCTCACATCGACAGGCAGGCAAACGGCGTTATTGCCACACTGGGCACATTCCCTGATATAAAAGGATTCAAGTGCTGTGAATTCCACAATGCTGAGAAAATTGACGAATATCTGAAGAATTATCCCATCGGTGAAAGAAAAATCATCGTCAGCTCAGATGCCCATTATCTGTGGGATATGAGAGACGAAAACCGATATTTTATGATAGATGACGAGCCTTACAGCGGAGATCTGGTACGTCGCCGCATATTCGAGGGCTTGAGGTGAATATATGAAAGAAATATCTCTCAATATCCTTGATGTAGCCAAGAATTCAGTTAAGGCAGGTGCTACGCTTACCGAAATCACATTGAATGAAACAGAGGAAACTCTGACACTCATCATCAAAGATGACGGTTGCGGAATGAATGAAGAAAAGGTCAGAAATGTATGCGACCCCTTCTACACCACCCGAACCACCAGAAAGGTGGGACTCGGGATACCGCTTCTGAAGCTCTCTGCAGAGCAGACAGGCGGAAGCTTTGAGATAAAATCCAAGGCACAGGAGGAACACCCTCAGGACCACGGCACCGTCGTCACCGCGGTATTTTATAAAAACCATATCGACTTCACTCCTCTGGGAGATGTGGTGTTCTCTATAGTCACGCTGATTCAGGGTGATCCTGACACGGACTTTCTTTACACACACAACCTGCCGCAGGGCACGGTGAAGCTTGATACCAGAGAGCTTCGGGCACAGCTGGGGGACATCCCCCTGTGTGAATACGAGATAATCATGTGGATAACGGAATATCTCAAGGAGCAGTACGCAGAGCTGAAAAAGTAAGCTCTCCCCTAACATGCTAAATTAATAAAATTAATTTATATTCTATATCTAAGAAAGGAAAATAAATATGAAGTCTTTAGCAGAACTCCAGGCAATCAAAGAAAAGATGCAGAACAAAGTCGCTCTTCGTGAGGGCTCCGGCGAGATGCGTGTAGTTGTAGGTATGGCTACCTGCGGTATCGCTGCCGGCGCACGTCCCGTACTCAGCGCTTTTGTTGAAGAGGTAGCAAACAACGACCTTTCCGGTAAGGTCACTGTTTCTCAGACAGGATGCATCGGCATCTGCCAGTTCGAGCCCGTTGTTGAGGTTTTTGAGGCCGACAAGGAGAAAGTAACCTATGTAAAAATGACACCCGAAAAAGCAAAGAGGGTAGTCGAGGAACATATCAAAGGCGGCAAGGTTGTTGCAGAGTACACCTTCGCCAGCGAAAACGCATAATCGGAGGTTTGATTTATGATTCGTTCACATGTTCTTATCTGCGGAGGTACCGGATGTACTTCCTCAGGTAGCCTGAAAATTCAGGATGAATTCGTAAAAGCTCTCGAGGCAAACGGACTCACCGACGAGGTTAAAATCGTAATGACCGGTTGTTTCGGTCTTTGCGCATTGGGTCCTGTTGTTATCATTCATCCCGAGGGCACATTCTACAGCCGTGTTACTCCCGAGGATGTTGGGGAAATCGTTTCTGAGCATCTCTTAAAGGGTCGTGTTGTTGAGCGTCTTGTTTACGCTGACACAGGCGACGAAGCAGAGGCAGAGGCTATCGCTAATGTTTCTCTTAGTGACACAGCTTTCTACAAAACACAGAAGCGTGTAGTTCTCCGTAACTGCGGTGTTATTGATCCTGAGGACATCAACGAGTACATAGCTATGGACGGTTATCAGGCTCTTGGTAAGGTTCTTACCGAGATGACTCCTGATGAGGTTATCCAGGTTGTTCTTGATTCCGGTCTCCGTGGCCGTGGCGGCGGCGGATTCCCCACAGGCCGTAAGTGGGCGCTCACAGCTCCCAACAAGGCTCCCCAGAAGTACGTAGTTTGTAACGCTGACGAGGGTGACCCCGGTGCATTCATGGACCGTTCCGTTCTGGAAGGCGATCCCCATTGTATCATCGAGGCTATGACCATCGCAGGTTATGCTATCGGAGCAACAAAGGGTTATGTTTATGTTCGTGCTGAGTATCCCATCGCTGTTAAGCGTCTGCAGATTGCTATCGACCAGGCTAAGGAGCTGGGTCTGCTGGGCAAGAACATCTTCGACTCAGGCATTGACTTCGACCTTGAGATCCGTCTTGGTGCAGGCGCATTCGTTTGCGGTGAGGAGACAGCTCTTATGACCTCTATCGAGGGTAACCGCGGTGAGCCTCGTCCCCGTCCTCCCTATCCTGCTGTTAAGGGTCTGTATGATTCTCCCACAGTTGAGAACAACGTTGAGACCTTCGCAAATATTCCTCAGATCATCCTCAACGGTGCAGATTGGTTTGCATCTATGGGTACTGAGAAGTCCAAGGGCACTAAGGTATTCGCACTGGGTGGTAAGATTGAGCACACAGGTCTTGTTGAGATTCCCATGGGTACAACTGTTCGTGATATCGTTTATGATATCGGCGGCGGTATCCCCGGTGGCAAGAAGTTCAAGGCTGCTCAGACCGGTGGTCCTTCCGGCGGATGTATCCCCGCAAGACTCATCGACACACCCGTTGATTATGACAACCTGACAGCTATCGGCTGTATGATGGGTTCGGGCGGTCTCATCGTTATGGATGAAGACACCTGTATGGTAGATATGGCTAAGTTCTTCCTGGAGTTCACCGTTGACGAGTCCTGCGGTAAGTGTACTCCCTGCCGTATCGGTACAAAGAGACTTCTGGAGATGCTGGAGCAGATCGTAAACGGCAACGGTACTCTGGAGCTTATCGACGAGATGGAGAAGCTTTGCTACTACATCAAAGAGAACGCACTGTGCGGTCTGGGACAGACAGCTCCCAACCCCGTTCTCTCCACACTTAACTTCTTCCGCGACGAGTATATCGCTCACGTTGTAGACAAGAAGTGTCCTGCAGGCGTATGTCAGGCACTTACTTCCTACGTTGTTGTTGCTGACAAGTGTAAAGGCTGTACTGCTTGTGCAAGAGTATGTCCTGTTGGCGCTATCAGCGGTAAGGTTAAGGAAGCACACGTTATCGACACTACCAAGTGTATCAAGTGCGGAGCTTGTATGGAAAAATGTAAGTTCGGCGCAATTATCAAAGAGTAAGAGAAAGGAGACGCTATTATGGAAATGATAAACATTAAAATCAATGGTATGCCTTTCTCTGTTGAGAAGAATACAACCATTCTGGATGCTTGCCGTCAGTTCGGCGTTAAGATTCCCACACTGTGCTATCTCCGTGATATCAACGAGATTGGCGCATGCCGTATGTGTGTATGTGAGGTCAAGGGTGCAAGAAGCCTTGTAGCTGCTTGCGTATACCCCATCGACAGAGAAGGTACTGAAATCTTCACAAACACTCCCAAAGTTCTCGAGGCAAGAAAAACCACTCTGGAGCTTATCCTCTCTAACCACGACAAAAAATGTCTCTCCTGTGCAAGAAGCAACAACTGTGAGCTTCAGGCGCTTTGCAAGGAGTACGGCGTTGAGGATGAGAACCGCTTTGACGGTGAGAACCCTGTGTTTCCCATTGATGACAGCACACCCCACCTTATCCGTAACAACAATAAATGTATCCTCTGCCGTCGCTGCGTAGCTGCATGTAAAGAGCAGCACGTTGGCGTTATCGGCCCCAACAACAGAGGATTTGATTCTACAATCGGCTGTGCATTTGACCAGAACCTTGCTGATGTTGCTTGTGTATCCTGCGGTCAGTGTACTGTTGTATGTCCCACAGGTGCTCTGGTTGTTAAAGATGAGACAACCAAGGTATTCGAGGCAATCGCAGATCCCGAGAAGGTAGTTATCGTTCAGACTGCTCCTGCAGTAAGAGCTGCTATCGGCGAAGAGTTCGGTATGCCTATCGGCACAAACGCAGAGGGCAAGATGGTTGCTTCTCTCAGACGTCTGGGCTTTGACAAGGTATTCGACACCAACTTCGGTGCTGACCTGACAATTCTTGAGGAGGGCACAGAGTTCATCGACCGTGTTAAGAACGGCGGTGTTCTGCCTATGATTACCTCCTGTTCACCCGGTTGGGTTAAGTTCTGCGAGCACTACTATCCCGACCTTCTGCCCAATCTCTCCACCTGCAAGTCTCCCCAGCAGATGACAGGTGCTATCATCAAGAGCTACTACGCTGAGAAGGAAGGCATTGATCCCAAGAACATCGTTTCTGTTTCAGTTATGCCCTGTACTGCTAAGAAGTTCGAGCACAAGCGCGACAATGAAGGCAGAGACGGCCTCGCAGACGTAGATATCGTAATCACAACCAGAGAGCTTGCTGACATGATCAAGCGTGCAGGTCTCCAGTTCACCGAGCTTCCCGACGAGGAGTACGATCCCGCTCTGGGCATCTTCACCGGTGCAGCTGTTATCTTCGGCGCAACCGGCGGTGTTATGGAAGCAGCACTTCGTTCTGTTGCTGATATTCTCTCCGGCGAGGACCTGAAGAAGGTTGATTACACAGAGGTTCGCGGTACTGATCCTATCAAGTATGCTACCTATGATGTTGCAGGCATGGAGGTTAAGGTTGCAATTGCATCCGGTCTCTCCAATGCTGCAAAGATTCTGGACGACATCCGCGCAGGCAAGGCAGACTATCAGTTTGTTGAGATCATGTGCTGTCCCGGCGGTTGCGTAAACGGCGGCGGTCAGCCCATCCAGCCCGCTTCTGTAAGAAACTATGTTGACATCCGTGCAGAGCGCGCAAAGGTTCTTTACAATGAGGATGCAGGTCTTCCCATGAGAAAGTCTCACGAGAGCCCCATCGTCAAGAAGCTTTACGAGGATTATCTGGGCGAGCCCGGCGGCCACAAGGCACACGAGCTTCTCCACACAACTTATGTAGAGCGCAAGATGTACTGATATAAGCTGAATAACTAAAATAAAGGCTGCCTCAATGAGGCAGCCTTTTGCTATGCTCCTAAGCATTTTCTCAAACAACAATCACAGATTATACTCCTCTGCCTGCTTTGCAAACTGAGAATTTATGCTGTCGGTATCGTGGGGCTTCGCAGGGTTCTGCGAAGGCTTTGGCTCGATTTCACTCTGCACAACATCCACTATCACACCGTGGTCGTACTTTTTATTCTCTCCTGCGGGCATCTCCTGAGGATAGATTGAAGGGCGTTTGTTGTCGCTCATATTATCACCTTTTTATAAGATTGTAATAATATTATTGACAGGGATTATATCTGTATAAGCGGAAAATATTTCTTTATATGTAGCACTTCTATAATCATATTATTATTCTATAATGGAATTTTGTATGTTAAAACTATGATAAAAAGCAATTAAAATCAAAAATGATATTGTAATTTGGTATAAAAAGTTGTAATATAGACACAGTTTATATACTGGGTAGTTATAGCTTTTGAAATGAATTTTTCTTTATCTGAGGGAGATAGCTATGAAGATTATTATTGTCGGCTGCGGAAAAATCGGAGTGTCTCTTATATCAAACCTTGTCAGCGAAGGCCATGATGTTGTTGCCATTGACAAGGACTCCGAAACCATTGCCGAAGTTGTCAACATATATGATGTTATCGGCGTATGCGGAATGGGAACAGACTGCGAGGTTCTTGAAGAAGCAGGAATTCAGAGAGCAGATCTGTTTGTCGCCGTAACAGGCTCTGATGAATTGAATATGCTCAGTTGCTACATTGCAAAGACACTGGGTGCCGAGAACACCATCGCCCGCATACGTGACAGAGCATACAACGAAAACAACCTTGGTTTTCTGCAGCAACAGCTGGGATTGTCAATGTCGATTAACCCTGAGCGCTATACTGCGTTTGACATATATCATGTTCTGAAACTGCCCACTGCAGTTCACATTGAAACTTTTTCTACACGAAACTTTGAGATAATCGAAATTGTACTCAAGGAGAACTCTCCCCTGCACGGCATCAAAATAATGGATATAAGAAAGCAGAGCCCTGCTAAATTCCTTATCTGTGCTGTTGAGAGAGAAGATCAGGTATACATCCCTGATGGTAATTTTGAGCTTCAGAGCGGAGACAAGATTGCTCTTACTGCTGCTCCCTCCGAAATCATCAAGTTGCTTCGCAGTCTTAAAATCACTCAGAAGCAGGCAAAGAGTGTTATGATTCTGGGCGGAAGCCGTACTGCATATTATCTTGCAAAAATCCTGCTTTCAGGAGGCAGCTCCGTTACTATCATCGATAAAGACCCTGTAAGATGTCAGGAACTTTGTGACGCTCTGCCCGGTGCAACGGTTATTCTCGGAGACGGTGCTCAGCAAGAGTTGCTTCTGGAGGAAGGACTTCAGGATGTGGATGCCTTCATATCACTGACAAATATAGACGAAGAAAACATCCTCATTTCCTACTATGCACAGACTCTTAACGTGCCCAAGGTTATCACCAAGGTCAACCGCAGTGAGTTTGTGCCTATGGCAACAAGGCTTGGACTCGACACCGTTGTGTCTCCCAGACGAACCATATCCGACGTTATTGTCAGATACGCAAGAGCATTGCAGAACACTGTAGGAAGCAACGTTGAAAAGCTATATAAGATTATGGACGGCAACGCAGAGGCTCTGATGTTCAATGTGCACCCTGAGTTCAAATATGTGGACATTCCCCTTAAAGACATCAGATTCAAGCAGAATATCCTGATTGCGGGAATCCTGAGAAATCGCAAAGCCATCGTTCCTACCGGCGACGATGTAATTCATCCCGGGGATAAGGTTGTAATTATCAGCACAGGACACAGACTCTATGACCTTGCTGACATAATTGCATAAGGTGGGGTACTGGCATGAACCGTAGAATGGTACTTAACACGCTGGGCAAAATCGCACTTGCAAATGCAGCGCTGCTTCTTTTGCCTACTATCGTGTCCGCTATTTATATGGAGAAGTGCATCTGGGCGTTTCTCATCACTATTGGAATAACAATTCTGCTTGGACTGGGACTTACATTTCTCTCCAGACCCGGCACAAAAATAATATATGCCAAAGAGGGCTTTGTTATAGTAACCTACGCATGGCTTATCATGGCGGGAATCGGCGCTCTGCCCTTTGTTATCAGCGGTGAGATTCCCTCCTATATCGATGCTTTCTTTGAGATGGTCAGCGGATTCACCACAACGGGTGCGTCTATCCTCACGGATGTGGAATCTATGAGCCACGGACTGCTGTTCTGGAGAAGCTTTTCTCACTGGATTGGCGGTATGGGTGTGCTTGTGTTTGTAATGGCTGTTGTGCCGAACATCACCGACAGATCGATCCATATTTTGCGTGCAGAGATGCCCGGACCCGAGGTTGGAAAACTGCGACCAAAGGCAAGAGACACAGCTAAAATTCTTTATTTGATTTATATAGTTTTGACTGTAATTCAGATTATATTACTTCTGGCCGGCGGTATGCCTCTCTTTGAAAGTATTGTACACACATTTGGCACGGCGGGTACCGGCGGATTCGGTGTTAAGGCTAACAGTATTGCAGGCTACAGCCCCTATCTGCAATGGGTAATCGCTATATTCATGTTGATTTTCGGCATTAACTTCAACCTATATTATCTGCTTCTTGTTGGCAAGATCAAGGCAGTGTTCAAGAGCACCGAACTGTGGACATATATTGGCATTGTTGTTGTAAGTGTAGGAGTTATCGTCGCAAATGTTTTTTCACTGTACGACGGATTCTGGGAAACACTGAGAATGAGTACCTTCCAGGTTTCTTCCATTATTTCAACCACAGGTTTTGCAACTACCGACTTTGATTTGTGGCCGGGGTTGTCCAAGACAATTCTGCTACTGCTTATGATTATCGGAGCCTGTGCAGGCTCCACCGCAGGCGGACTCAAGGTTTCCCGAGTAGTTATACTTACGAAAGCTGTATTCAGAGAACTGAAAAAGATGCTCCATCCGCGTTCTGTCAGAGTTGTCAAAATGGAAGGCAAAAGCGTTGACGAACAGATACTCAGCAGTGTAACCACATATTTTGCAATTTATATGATATGTACCCTATGTATCTTTTTGCTGATAAGCTTTGAACCTTTCAGCATTGAAACAAACCTCAGTGCAACCCTTGCTTGTTTTAACAACATCGGCCCCGGACTTGACGCTGTCGGACCGACTGCAAGCTATGCGGAGTATTCGGGATTTTCCAAGATACTTCTTTCTGTTGCAATGCTTCTTGGCAGACTTGAGATTTACCCCCTGATTCTGGGACTGAATCCCCTTGCATGGAAAAAACGATAAAAGAATACTCTACAAACATAAACCACCCGAGATTTTCTGAATCTCGGGTGGTGTTGCTTTTGATAATACTTATTATATTTCCGGCTTGAACTGGGGCATAAGCTCCAGCTTGAAGAGATTCGCCTTGTGACGTCTGTCGATGAGTTGCTTGGTCTCTTGGCTGTCTATCTCGCCTGTGCGGATGTAACGGTCAAGAACATCGTAGGTGAATCCCAGGTTATCCTCGTCGGTTTTGCCACTGAGTCCGTCGATGGGAGTTTTGTCAACAAGAACTGAGGGAAGCCCCAGGAATCTGCCTATCTCTTTGACCTCGGTGACGGTCAGGTGGCACATGGGGCTGAAATCTCCTGCGGCATCTCCGTATCGGGTGGAGTAGCCTACCCAATCCTCACTGAGATTGCAGGTGTTCACAACTCTGCCGTTGACACTCTGAGACACAGCGTAGAGAGTTGTCATACGGATTCGTGCAGGAAGATTGGTGAGACTCTGCTGTGTGAGGGAAAGCTCCTTCGGCATTGAGGATTTTACACCCTCTACTGCGTCTTTTATATTTACTTCGTAGTGCTTTATTCCCAAGTGATTTACGAGCATATAGGCGGCATCAATGTCGTGCTGTTGTCCGCAGGGCATCAGCACTCCGATGACTCTGTCTTTGCCCAGTGCCTCAACGCACAAAGCGGCTGCAACAGAGCTGTCCTTGCCTCCTGATATACCTACTACGGCGTTGCAATCGCTGCCGTTCTCTGAAAAGAAGTTCCTTATCCAATCCACACACTGTCTCGTTACTTTTTCTACGTCGAACATTTCTATCATCCTATCTATATTTCTTTTTGAGAATTTTATTTCACGTCAATCTGGCACATCTGCATTACTTTCAGTGCCGCGTTGTGGCTTTCGGGAGTGACACCTGCACAGCAGGAAGCATCCACGGATATGGGTGCATCGGGGAAGTTCGCCTTCAGTATCAAGGCATTGGACACAACGCAGATGTCGGTGCAGAGTCCCACAAGCTCTATAGAGAACTCCTCATCACCTACCCTGTCTTTGATAAGCTTTGGCAGTTTGGTAGAGCCAAAGGTGAGCTTCTCCACTTTCTCATACTCTTTATCCTTGAGGGCATTTTCAACCTGATTATTAAGCTCAAATCCCTCGGTGCCTTTGATGCAATGCTCTACGGGGAGCTTCTTGCCCTCAGGTGTTGTGAGGTAGTCTTCGAAGTGGGTATCGTAGGTCACGAATATATGCCCTGAAAAGCCTTTGATTTTTTCTGCTACACCATTTACAATCGCCTGAGCCTCGGGAGTGCCCAGAGAGCCGTTGACAAAATCTTTTTGCATATCCACTACTACAAGTACGTTTTTCATATATTCCGCTCCTTTTCAAAGCAAGTTAATATCAGACCTGAAGCTCGAAATTGCTGATGCTGAGATACCTGCCGAATTTTCTGCCTACCTCGTGGATTGTTCCGCAGTATGTAAAACCCAGCTTCTCGTGCAGGTGCACGCTGTCCTGATTATCACTGGTGATGACAGAGACGACTGTATGGATAGATTCATCCTTGCGTGCCATATCAAGTATCGCCTGCATAAGCTCAGTGCCGATACCCTGACCGCGATAATCTCTGTTCACGTACACTGACAGCTCCACGGTGCTTTTGTAGGCTTCTTTCTCACGATAGCCCGACAGAGAGGCATAACCCACCGCCACACCATCCACATCGGCAACTATCAGCGGATGATTTCCGACGTTGTGGTTATTGTACCACCGGGTCCACTCTTCCACGGATTTGGGGTTGAGGTCGAAGGTAGCGGTGCCGTTGAGAGCCTCGAAGTTATATATTTCAAGGAGAGGTACTATATCCCTCTTCTGTGCCTTGCGTATATGCATAGTTTGCTCCTTATATTTTTGAATACACAAATAATATACCACATCAAGTTCCTTGAAGCAAGAAAAAAGAGCACAGTTTTGCCTGTGCTCTCCGGTTATTAATTCATTATCTGATTCCGTACTTCTCGATGATATAGTCCATATCCTTGTCGCCTCTGCCTGAGAGGTTGATAAGAACGGAACCCTTGCCCATTTCCTTTGCAAGCTTCATACCATAAGCCACAGCGTGGGAGCTTTCGATTGCAGGGATAATTCCCTCAAGCTTTGAGAGGGTGAAGAATGCGTCGATTGTTTCCTCGTCATCGATTACATCATACTTGACTCTGCCGATATCCTGCAGGAATGCGTGCTCGGGACCCGAGGAGGGATAATCAAGACCGCTGGCCACGGAATATACGGGAGCAGGCTCGCCGTTTTCATCCTTGAGCATAATGCTGTTGAAGCCGTGCATAATTCCCTCTGTGCCGTACTTGAGGCTTGCGGCGTGGTCGCCCATCTTGGGACCTCTGCCCAGAGGCTCGATGCCGTAAATATCCACGGGGTCATTGAGGAAGCCCGAGAAGAAGCCTGCCGCATTAGAGCCGCCGCCTACGCAGGCAACGATTGCATCAGGAAGCTCGCCTGTCATCTCCAAAAACTGCTCCCTTGCCTCGATACCGACAACGCTCTGGAAATCACGAACCATCAGAGGGAACGGATGAGGACCGAGAACTGAACCGATGCAGTAGATAGCATCCTTGTACTCCTTGCTGTATGCATCAAATGCAGCGTCTACAGCTTCTTTGAGGGTCTGGAGACCGTGTGTTACCTCAACAACATTTGCACCCAGAATCTTCATTCTGGCAACGTTGGGAGCCTGTTTCTTGATATCAACAGAACCCATATAGATGTCACACTCAAGACCGAAGTATGCAGCAGCAGTAGCAAGCGCTACACCGAGCTGACCTGCACCTGTCTCTGCGATGACCTTTTTCTTGCCCATGTATTTTGCAAGCAGAGCCTCGCCCATACAATGGTTGAGCTTGTGAGCACCTGAGTGATTCAGGTCCTCACGCTTTACATAAAGCTGAACATTGCCCAGCTTGTTGGAAAGTCTCTCCAGATGAGATATAGGAGTAGGTCTGCCCTGAAACTCCTTGCGGATGCGACGAAGTTCTGCAATAAACTTTCTGGATTTGCAGATAGTGAAGTATGCCTCTGTAATCTCGTCCATAGCCTTCTGAAGCTCGGGAGAGATGAAGCTTCCGCCGTATTTGCCGAAGTATCCCTTCTCGTCGGGATAGTGCTTGAAATAAGTGTCAAAATCAATACCATTAAAATTCATTATTGTTTCCTCCGTATATTTAAAAAATAGTTGTTTTCGGTCAGCTGAACTTGAAACTTCGCCATCGTTTTGTAAGCAAAATCATAAAAAACACCTCGTCTGATAAAAAAGAAAAAGTCCTTGACAGGAGTATCTGTCAAGGACGAATAAAAATCTTTATCCGCGGTGCCACCTTGAATTCACGGAAAACTCCGTGCTCTTTAAGGGATACAAACATATCCCCGACAACTAACGTATGCCACACGTTGCAGAATACTCTGTGCAAAAAGCACATTTGACTGCACCCTCAGCGGTCCATTTGACAACTTGTTTCTAACCTGATTCTCAGCAACACAGGCTCTCTGTATAGGCATCACTGCCGTTATCTCCGCCTCAACGGTTTACAATTTTAAATTGACACAATTATAGCATTACAATATGCAGATGTCAATAGCAGGTTACAGATTTTATCCCTGCTTTTCATATCGGATGAAATCGTAATTACTCTCTTTGTTGCGACTTTTCATACATTCTGAAACTCTGCGGTGCAGATCCTTTGTCTGATCGCGGACGCTCAGGGATTCGTCGGGATAAAAAGGTCCGTCAACAAAAACGGTGGTACGGGGTCTCCTGAATAACTTACTCTTCTGATACGTTACCGTCATACAAAAGCAAGGCACTTTGAACTTAACAGGGTACTTGAAAGAGGAGTCGGAGTAGGGACGAATCATGGTGCAGTACTCCCAGACATGTGCCTCGGGATAAACTGTAACAATCTTTTTGTCTCCTATGCGCTTTTCCAAAGCCCTTTGAAACTCTTTCATTCCTCCAACTGTGTCCGCTATGGGCAGTGCTCCCAGATACGGAAGCTGTTTACCGATAAAGGGTATGCACAGATTTGCAGGACTGACTATAGTATATATACGTCTCGGAAAGCAGGCAAAAGCAGGCAGAACCACGTCACCTACAGGCTGTGTGTGGTTAGCATAAATAAACGCGCCCTGACCCTTTACAGCTTTGAAGGCCTTGCGGTTTACATATTTGGTATGCAGATGAAAAGGACAAAAGAAAACTCCGAACAGAAGTGCACATCCATAGGTAAAAGCAGAACGCAAGCGCTGAAAGAATCCGTCGCGAACATAACGGTAATCCTCAGGCAGTTTTGTGTTCTGCTCCTTTGACTCAACAAAGTCTTGTGAAAAATCAGAATAATACCTTACACGGCGATTTTCGCTCACGCTGTATGTCTCCCCTGCTTTGTTCCCATCCAACCAGCAATATCATCTTCTTCAAAACGATAATCGAGAGGTTTGCCGTAGGCTTTCTCGTAAGCCTCTTTTTTCTGCTCGTAGTCAAGACGACACATCTCGATGCTGTTTTCTTTGACGCTCTTTGTCTTGTCAGGATAGATAGTAGGCAGTATGTGAACTGTGTACTTTACCTTATAGAAACCCTCTGTGTCAATCTCGGGAAGATTCTGCATCTCTACAAAGCAGGACACCACCGGCACTCCGAGTTTTGCTGCATAGTAATATGCACCGCGCTTGAGAGGTCTGGGTTTGCGGTAGTTAAACCACATCTCCTGCTCGGGGTATATGAGGATATACTCATCATTCTCAAGGAGCTCCTGCAAAATAGAGTAAAAGTCCCTCTGCATATAGTGCTTATTGTCCGAGATGGGAATTATGTCTGCATAATTCATGAGGAAACCTACAATGCCGGGCATTGCCAGGTTGGTCTCCTGACTTACGATATTGATACGCTTTTTCTTGAGCTTTCGGGTCAGGAATCTCACCGCGGTATTATCCAGAGGACTGAAGTGGTTGCTGGTGATGATAGCGCCACCCTCAAGATCTGCAATATTCTCCAGACCTTTTATCTCGGTATCTTTATTGAGACTCTTTGTGAGGATATTTGCCATTTTCCGTGCGAAGTAGGATTTTGTTTTAAATCTCATTTTGTCGGAATTGTCAAGATAACCCTGAATAATCTGTGCACTTTCCTCGGGAGTGAGCACAGGGTCGCCTACCTCCACCTTAATATGGAAGTCCCCGCTCTCTGCAGCCTTGCTGATATTCTCGATAACCTGTTCCCTCTTGTCTCCAAGAATCATAATCTGACCTTCTCTCCGCTTTCGAATACTTTTTTGAAAGTAACATCCTGTTTTGTGATTGCCTCTCCGCGCTCGATAAGAAGTCCCAGGCACTTGGAGTCGGACTCCTTCTGCTCGTCGGAGTAATTCTCTTTGTAGGCTTTTATCTCATCGATAAACTCCGTATCCTCTGCATAATGCCAGAAGTAGTCTCCATACTGGATTCCATCATAGCACCAAGGCTTTGAAAACAGGTTGTAGTGGATAAGACGAACATTCTCCACCTCGGGTTTATCCTCGGTGGGCATTGCATCCCAAACTTCGCTGAGATAATGGATTCTGCCGTTGCACATAGCATTGAGGTAATCCTGATCAGGCGCAATACAATCGAAGTGATACTTATTGAGAAGTGTGAGAAAGTGCTTGTCGAGTTCTGCTTCTCTGAGCAGTTTCAGGTTCATCAGAAGCACACCTGAATTGATATATGTGTATTTGTCAACGCCGACCGCGTTCTCCATATAATTTGCAAGAGGAGGAACGTCCACAACGGATTTGTCCGCACAAGCACCTATGTAGTTATCGCCGATGTCTGTATTGAACAACTCTGCTAAATCTCCCAGTACCACAACATCGCTGTCGATGTAGATTCCCTTGTCATACTCGGGGAACATGGTGGCAATGAAGAGTCTGAAATATATTGTCAGAGTAAAATAGTCACAGCGAAGTCTGTTTGACATACGGTCTGTGATGCTCTCAAGACCTGACTTCATCGGTGCAAACTCAACCTTGAAGTTGTCTGTTTCCAGGTTTTTGAGCTTTGACATATTCTCGGAGCTAAGTTCCTCATGGAGGATGATAGCTTTATAGTTATTTTCTTTTGAAGAATTTTTAATTGCTGAGCTGAGAGCTACTCCCAGAAAAGGTGCATAGCCGTTATCGATTGTAAAAAACACGGGAATTGTCTTATTGTTCACTTTAAATCTCTCCTGTCCGGTTTATCTTATATTGCTCTTTGACCTCCTGATACCTTGAAAGAAGTTCGTCGTATTCGTGGAGTCTGAGCACTGTGTGTACTTTATCTATCTGCCACGGCTTCACCGTTACAGAGTGAAACCAAGGGAAAAACCTGAAACTTGTAGTAAAATGCTGAAGCAGGGTGTCGTCTCTGAGTTTTCGTTGCTCGTTGTAGCGCCTTGGAAACTTAAGCTTTGACACAGAGAGCTTATTGAGAGCTGACTGGTCAGGCATAAACATCTGCTTTGTCCTGCAACGCTCACGGGCTTTTGAGAAAAGAGCGGTGTCTTTTATCATCTTGAGATTCAGCAGGAGAACACCGGAATTCAGATAATCCATTTTGAATATATTTCTTCTGAAGAACCATTTTCCGTAGTAATCCAGAACACCTGCCATCTCTGCGCCGTGCATATCAGTGTTGTAAAAATCACTGATATCACCGCGGCAAACCACATCATTGTCAAGATAGAGGATTTTATCGGGCAGGGAATCTATGCTGTCTGCAAAGAGACGAACCATACACCCGGGAGTAAAGCGGGTATCCATATTGGCAAGGGGTACTTCTGCCTGAAAAAGCTCGGTGATATCAATGAGTTGCAGTGAGCTTTTAGGATTTGTCCGCTTCAGCAAATTATCCATATATTCTGCAAACTCACGGGATAGAGGCTCAAAATCTCTTTCCCCTGTACTGCACTTCATGGTTAGCACATAAATATTCAGTTGTTCGGGAATGTTCTTCATCAGCGACAAAACTGAAATTATCAGCCCATCGGCAATGTTCTTATCTCCGCAGTAGAGAATATTCATAACAAAGTCTCCAAAAACTTACGTCATATTACATAGAAGAAAATACAGAAAAACTGCAATATACTGCCGAGCAAAGCAAAGATATGAAATACAGAGTGCATGTATCTGCGTTTCTTGCCGATGACGTAGATGACCGCACCGATTGTATAGGCGATGCCGCCCAGCAAAAGCCACAGCAATCCCTGCAGGGGTACTGCCTGAAGCGTTACCTTGCCTGCTATGAGGATGCACCAACCCATGCCGATGTAGCACGCCATGGAAAACTTTGAGTACTTCTTGTGGTCTATAGCCGCAAAGACAATGCCCACAGCTGCAAGTGCCCATACTATACCGAAGATCGTCCACGCCCAACCGGGAGATGTCCGCCTTATTGAACACAGCACAATGGGAGTGTAGGTTCCGCCTATAAGAAAGTATATGGTGCAATGGTCAAGCACCTGCATAACCTTCTTTGCAGTTTCGGGCACAAGGCCGTGATACACGCTGGACATGGTGTAAAGAATAATCATGGATGCACCGTATATGGCACTGCTGACCACTGCCCAGGGGTCACCTTTGATTGCTGAATACACCACGCACAGCACCAACGCCACCACTCCGAAAGCACCGCCGACAATGTGAGACACCATATTGAAGATTTCTTCCCCTCTGGTGTAGTCAGGCAGAGTTCTGTCTCTAAGCTTTGTTCTGCTCATAAAATTACCTTCCTTTGTCTTAAAACAGAATATGCACAAGGAAGGTTTGAGACAATTATATCACATTTAGCTTCCTTGTCAAATATTTCTGAATATCAAAATCACATCTACGATTATATGGCTCACATCGCAAAATCTCAACCTACTGCTTAATCTCACGGGTATACTACTGCAGTATTCTCCCGTAGAGCACCCTTCTCCACACTCTACTCATAGTAGAATAGCCAGTAAACTTCGCATTTTTAGCCATTGATTTCATAAAAAATATATGTTATTATATTAAGGTAAAATCTCTGGTAGAATTGCAATTCTACCGGAAAAACTCCCTGATATTCAATCGATTTCTGTATTATTCAGGTTTTTATCCCCCACTTCAAGGAGCACCTTATGGACGAAATCAAATCTGTAATTGCAAAAAATATAACACAACTCCGACTTGCCAAAGGCATGACTCAGATTGAACTGGCAGAGAAGCTCAACTACTCTGATAAAGCTGTGTCAAAATGGGAGCGAGGCGAATCCATCCCGGACGTTTCCGTGCTGATGCACATTGCCGACATCTTCAGCGTAACCCTCGACTACCTTGTCCACCCTCACAAGGATGCAGACGAGAGAGGCATGAAGCTGAGAGATGCAAACAGAAAGAAGAATCACATCTTCATAACAAGTATGTGCATACTTCTTGTGTGGCTTATTGCAACAATCGCTTTTGTTGTAATGGATATGATTCCCGTGGATTTAGGATTCTTGCACGGTCTTTCCTTTGTCTATGCTATTCCAGCTTCGACGATAGTGTGGCTTGTATTCAACGCTGTATGGTTTAACAGACGAAGAAACTACATAATCATCTCCATACTTATGTGGACTGTCCTCATATCCCTTCACGTTTCATTTCTGCCCTTCGGATTTAATTTCTGGATAATGTATGTACTGGGAATTCCCGGACAGATTATTATTTTCCTATGGTCAAGGCTTAAATATCCAAAGCAGAAAACATCTGTAAAATACACAAGAAAACAGAAAAATTCACAAATACAGTAAAAAATTGCAGCAAGAGAGCTACTCCTGCTGCAATTTTTTTATCTTTTTCTATGATGTTTCTGTTTATTCTTCAACTGTTTCTTCGAGGAAGACTCCTCCGCCCAGTGACTCAAGAGGGGTGGTGTTTGCCTGAACCGAAGAAAGCTTTCGGCAAATCTGACGGGTACGTACTCCTACGAGCTTATCAAGCTCCGAGTTTGCCTGGTCAAGACGTTGCTGGGTCATGGCAAGGACGTCGTTGAATTTTTCAAATTCATTCTTGACAGAGCCGAGAATCTGCCACACCTCGGCAGAACGCTTCTGGACAGCCAGAGTCTTGAAGCCCATCTGCAGAGAATTGAGCAATGCCGCCATGGTGCTTGGACCTGCAATATTCACCTTGTAATCCCGCTGAAGCACCTCGACCATACCTCGGTTTACTGCCTCGGCATACAGTCCCTCGGTAGGAAGGAACATCACTGCAAACTCGGTGGTATAAGGCGGATCGATGTATTTGTCGCGGATATCCTTTGCTTCTTTTTTGAGAGTGGTAAGCAGTGACTTTGCCGCTGCTTCAATCAATTCCTTAGACCCTGACTCGTAAGCATCCTGCAAAGCGGAATATGTATCTCCCGGGAACTTTGAGTCAATGGGCAGGTAGATGAACCCGTCATCCTCTGCAGGAAGCTTAACGGCAAACTCTACTCGCTCGGTACTGCGATGCTTGGTGGCAACGTTCTCTTCAAACTGCTCAGGAGCAAGTATTTCTTTGAGGATAGAGCCAAGCTGTATCTCGCCGAGGATTCCTCGGGTCTTGACATTGGAGAGAACTTTCTTAAGGTCTCCCACGCCCACGGCCAGAGTACGCATCTCGCCAAGTCCCTTATAAACCTGCTCCAGTCGTTCGTTTACAAGTGCGAAGGACTGGGTCATCTTATCCTCGAGAGTTTTCTGGAGCTTTTCATCTACGGTCTGACGCATTTCGTCAAGCTTGCGGTTGTTGTCCTCCTGCATATATGTGAGACGTTTCTCCACTGTGGTGCGGATAATGTCCAGCTTCTGCTCATTTTCAAGAGAGAAAGTCTTGAACCGCTGTTCAAGCTGAACCATTTTGTCGTTCTGGCTTGCGGCGGCGTTCTGCTGATTTACTGCAATCATATCACCAAGATTCTTCACCGACTGCTGAACGCTCGCGGTCATCTCCTGACGAAGAATTGCGGAGTCGGACCTTGACTCCTCTCTCAGCTGACGGACGATTTTGTCCGTGTCACTTTTCTTTGTGAATGTGCGCACAAACAGAGCTATCATTGCAAGGATGAGCACACCTAAAAGTATGGCTAATATGATAAATTGCATATCTTCAAACATAATGTTACCTCCCATGAGTTTCTGCATTAATCATATCACTGAGAAGGCACATATGTCAACAAGAACACCCCTGTGCCCCACAGAACTGTACACTTTATGGGACACAAGAGGTGGACTTTGTACTTTGTTTTATATAAAGGTTGACTGAATCCGTTTTTCACATTCGGGAGGTGAATACAAGAATTCATCCATATGGTCTGAGTCGTAGTAGTAACGTGGCCGTGTCGGGCTGTACTTATAGTCAAAGGTCTCCACGATAATGAGCTTCACCTTCATCTTCTGAGGAATGATGCTCTTTATGTACACGCTTGCCTGCTGGCCCACCTTGATGCCGTCTTTTATCTCTGCAAGTCCTGCAAGATTTGGTGCAAGCTCCACGAAAGCTCCGTAGCTCTCTATAGAACGGATAACTCCTGCGACGGTCTCTCCTGCAGAAAAATTGTCTGCGTTTTCCTGCCATGTTCCCAGAAGTTCCTTGTGGCTGAGGCTTATTCTGCCGTTTTCGATGGACTTGATAACCGCTCTGATATCCATACCCACGGTAAACCGCTCTGCAGGATGCTCTATCCGCGACACCGAGATTGCATCTATCGGCATCAGCGCCACAATACCGCAACCGATATCTGCGAAAGCTCCAAAGGTTTCAAGATGTGTTATCTTTGCATTGACCACATCACCCACGCTGAGCGTATTCACAAACCCTTCCATACATCTGCGCTGAGCTGCCTCTCGGGAAAGCATCGCCACCGTTGCTCCGCTCTCGTCCCTGTCAAAGCCTGTTATCACAAAGCTCACGGGTCGGTTCACACGAGAGATAACCGCAATATCACGCACTCTGCCCTCTTTGATGCCTATGGCTCCCTCTTTGCGGGGAATCACACCCTTGATACAGCCAAGGTCAACGGTCAGATTGTGCGCTGAATCGCACACCGTTGCCCGTGCTTCAAGTATCCGCTGTTCCCGATATGCTTCGCTGAGAGCTGTTATACTCTCCATATACATGCTGTTCTCCTGATTATCAATGAGACATCCCTCTGGTAAAAAGTCCGTCATATTTTCAGCCTCCGCAAAATTTACTTTCATAGCTAATTTTATGAAAGTTTTATTTTTAATATTACTTTCCGTCATTAATAATTTATCTATTGAAAAAACGATCAGAATAATGTACAATTAATTGTATAAATTTTTTGTATAGGATGATGATTATGAATTTCAAAAAACTTTTATGTCTTAGCCTTTGTGTGATATCTCTGTGCGCAGTGGCACTGTGCGGTTGCTCAAACGACACCGCAACCCCTGATGAGGCAAGCACAGAAATTGCAACCTCTGCGAGCGAGAGCACCACTGCTTCTGAATCTGCCGAGGCAGACGCCTCTGTTTCTGACAATGAGGACGCTACTGCCGGCAATGCCAACCAGGGCTCCAACTCAGGCTCCGGCTCTAACTCCGGTTCTGACTCAGGCAACAAGACTAACAGTGATAAAAACAACTCCGCTGATAACTCAAACGGCAAACCTGCATCAGGCTCTGCAAAAAACTGCACAATCACTGCAGGAGGCAACGGTTGTTCTAAGAATGTAGGCGATAAGGTTACTTATTCTTTCTATCTTAAAACTCCCAAGAAGATAGAAAACGTTCAGGCAACCCTCACCTATGACGGTACAATGCTGAAGCTCAAAGAAGCTACAGCTGAGAAAATGTTCCCCGTTATGGGTTCAAGTGTTATTTACAACACTGACATCACCAACGCTGTCAAGTTCAACGCTTCTAACATCTCAGGCTATGACTTCACAACAAAAGGTCAGCTTATAGTTGCTGAGTTTGAAATCATCGGCAACGGCGCCACAAACATCTCTACTGCTATTGAGTTTATGGATGAAAAAGGCGGAAACTCCTATGTGGAGAATTTCAAGTTCGCTGATGGTGTAACTGCTGAAGAAGTATTGAAGTAATATATAAACTGAAAGGAATTACATAATTATGAAACTCAAAAGATTATTCTGCATTGCTCTTGCAACAGTCCTCACAGCAGGTTGCACCTTCGCGCTTTCCGGCTGTGACAACAAAGAGGAAAACACCGACCCCACTGACGGCACCACTGCCGCCATCGAAAGACCCGAGGTTAACCCCGAGGTAAAGCACGACGAGGAAAACAAGGTCGGCTATCAGCTTGAGATGCCCAAAGACGGCGAGGAGATCGCTATTCTGCACACTTCCATGGGTGACATTACCTGGAGATTCTTCCCCGAGAATGCTCCCAAAGCTGTTGAGAGCTTCATCACTCTTGCAAAAGAGGGCAAGTATAATAACACAATTTTCCACCGCGTTATCAGCGATTTTATGATTCAGGGCGGTGACTACGAGAACCACGACGGTACAGGCGGTACAAGTGCTTTCGGCAAGGCATTTGAGGATGAGTTCGTTGATACTCTCTACAACATCCGCGGTTCTGTTGCAATGGCAAACTCAGGTGTAAACACCAACGGAAGCCAGTTCTTTATCAATCAGGCTACTGCCGAGAGCTTTACTCGTGACGGCCTTGATTATGATACAATCTACGCAAACTACTCAAGCTACTACGACCAGTACGTTGGTATGTACGGCGACGAGTTCACAAAGCAGTACCCCGATGCAATGTCATTCATCAATGACTACTGCGGAGGCATCAATCCCCTGAGCTATGCTGTTTCTGACGAGGTATGGGCTCTGTATGAAGCAAACGGCGGCAACATGCACCTTGACGGAGCACTGAGAGCATCCGGCGGTCACACAGTTTTTGCACAGGTTATTGACGGTATGGACGTTGTGGACGCAATTGCCAAAGTTGAGGTTGACTCTTCCTCCAACAAGCCTCTCACCGATGTTGTTCTGGAGTCTGTAGAAATCACAACCTACAAGGCACAGTAATCAAGCAATCACCACATTTGAGGGAGTGGTAATATGAGCGACAAGCCCATAATCGCCATAATGTATGACTTTGATAAAACTCTCAGCACAAGAGATATGCAGGACTTTGCTTTCATTCCAAGTCTCGGAATGGAAACCTCGGAGTTCTGGCAAGAGGCAAACGATTTCGGCAGAGAGCAGAAGATGGACGGCATACTTGCATATATGTACACATCTGTCAGCCAGAGCCGAAAGCACGGCAAACCTCTGAAGAGAGAGGACCTGGTGGCTCACGGCAAATCCGTTGAGTTTTTTAAGGGTGTAAAGAGTTGGTTCGACAGAATCAACGCCTACGGCGACGAGCAGGGTGTCGAGATAGAACACTACATCATTTCGTCGGGAATGAAAGAGATAATCGAAGGCACTGACATCGCCTGCAAGTTCAAGGAGATATTCGCCTGCGAATTCTACTACGACGAGAACGGAAATGCCGCCTGGCCCAAAACTGCTGTTAACTACACCAACAAAACACAGTTCGTTTACCGAATCAACAAAGGTGTGCTGGATGTGTCAAATGATGTGGATCTGAACCGCTCTATGCCTGACGACTCCAAGCGCATCCCCTTCACCAACATGATTTACATCGGCGACGGTCTCTCGGATGTGCCCTGTATGAAGATGATGCAGTCCTACGGCGGTCAGTCCATAGCGGTGTACCCCGAGGGTGACAGACACAAGGTGGAGGAACTCCTGATAAAAGACAGAGTTAACTTCATCTTCCCTGCTGATTACAGCGAAAGCGGTGAGCTTGAGAGCGCTATGAAGAGCATCATCCGCAAGATTGCAATTTGCGACACTCTCACGGAAATCAATCAGAATCAACTTAAAAACATTACAGGCTAAACAAATTCAACCGCAGTGTATAATGCACTGCGGTTCTGCTTTTGCATTTGACAAATATATCCCTAAAAAATATAATAGACTTACAAAAATAAAGCGAGGTGAACAGATTGACCTCATTAGCGAACAGCCGTATTGCTAAATGGGACAACGCCAAGGCTTTTCTCATACTTGTGGTAGTATTTGGTCACGGGCTTTCTCCTTTCATAAATGACGACGTCACAAGATGGGCAGATTTGTGGCTTAACAGCTTTCATATGCCCTTGTTTGTTTTCTTGGGAGGAATGTTTTCAAAGAAAAACATCGACACCGTACCGTTCAAATATGACAAGGCAGTTGGATTCCTGCTACTGAGTTTATTTATGAAGCTGCTTAGCTTTCTGTCGGTACTGCTTTGCGGCGGAAATGCAAGCTTCTCTCTGTTTGAAGAAAACGGAGTTGCGTGGTATATATTTGCCATGGCAATACATCTGATGATTGCACATCTGCTGAGAAGTTTTAGCCACGGCAAGGTGCTTGTCACAAGTATTCTGCTTGCAACGGGTGCCGGATACATAGACCAGATCGGGAACACCCTGGTGCTGTCAAGAATCATTGTGTTCTTCCCCATCTTCTATCTGGGCTACATAACCGACCAAAACAAGCTATTTGAAATACTCAACAAGAAATGGATCAGAATTTGTTCTCTTATTCTGTTTATGGGTTTCACCGTGGGCATTTTCCTCGTTATTGACAAGATTTATAGCCTGAGGTATGTGCTCACAGGTAACAACCCCTACTATGAATTCGGTGAGGATTGGTATCCCTTCGGAGCACTGCTCAGGCTTGGATGCTATGCATTGTCGGCGGTGCTGGGCTTTGCTATCCTCTCAATAACACCCAACAAAAAGCTCCCCCTTGTCACCCATTGCGGTACAAAAACGTTGCAGATTTATGCCTTGCACCGAGCAATCCAGACAGTGCTGGACTATACCTTCCTCAAAGATTTGCTCAGTCCTCTCAGGTCAAAATACATTTTGCTAATAACACTCGGCATATCAGTTGTTCTGACTCTGGTGCTGTCACTGAAGCCTTTTGAATATATAATCTATCCTTGCACACATTGGCGAAAATTCTTCGCTCCTGTTATAAATTGGTACAAGAACAAACAGACAACCGAATAATCACACAAAAATGCGTCCAAGTCGTAGCTTGGACGCATTATCTTTGTGATGATTATTTAGATTTTATAATTATCGGCTCGTCACCCACACTTATCATACCAAAGCAAACCTCGACGCTACTGCCCGAAATAAGCTCTGTATATATACCATCGGGTACATCAACAGAAATCAGTCCGCCGTTCTCTCCTACCGGGAAAATGCCAATGAGCTTTTCGCTCTGTGTTTTATGCACAGCGCACAGCACATTCTCTGCAGGCACCGAAAGAGTATAGTCGCTATCAGTAAAAACAGAGTCCTTGCGGATATCATAGAGCTTTTTCATGAGCGGAGCAAGGTCAACATTTACATCCCAGTTTATGGTATCTTTGTCAAACAGAGTGGGAAGATGGCTGGCGCCCACCTCCTGACCATTGTAAATAAGAGTCATACCTTTCTGGAAATATAAAAATGCTGTCCATACACGCAAGCGATTTTCATCACTGATAAGGTGGTGCGCACGGGGTCGGTCGTGGTTTTCCAGAAAACGGAGTTTTACATAGTTATCGGGATAGATAGTCTCCTGCAGGTTCACTGATTTTGCATAGTCGGAAAGAGAGGCTTTGCCCAGAAGGCAATCCACAAATTCGCCGGCAACATCGTAGTCGTAGGCTATATCAAAAGCGGTGAAAATCTCTGAATCCGAGAGTGCCGTCATACCCTGAGAGCGTATGTAACGGATAAAGTTATGTTCGATGGACTCACTGAGCCAGATGCAGTCAGGACGCACTGACCCCACCTCACGGCGTGCTCTGAGCCAGAACTCCAGAGGCACCAGCGATGCCACATCGCAACGGAAACCGTCCACGATCTCTGCCCACATCTTCAGGGTTTCAATCTGATAATCCCACAAATCCATATTGCCGTAATCAAGGTCGATGATATCCGTCCAGTCACCTACCCTGTTTCCAAAGTTTCCGTCGGGCTTGTGATAAAACCACTCGGGATGATTCTCTGAAAGCCATGAATCCGGGGATGTGTGATTGTAGACAACATCAATAATACACTTCATTCCAAGTGAATGGATGTCGTTCACAAGGCACTTCAAATCGTCCAATGTTCCAAATTCGGGGTTGATTTCTCTGTAATTCTTAATCGCATATGGACTGCCGAGAGAGCCTTTTCTCGCCTTTTCGCCGAGAGGATGTATGGGCATCAGCCAGATTATATCTACACCCAGATTTTTAATCCTCTGCAAATCTCTGCGAACACCCTCAAAGGTACCCTCCTCGCTGAAATTGCGAACAAAGACAGAGTACATCACCTGATTGCGATAAGCTTTTGAAGTATCCTTTGCCATTGCAAAACCTCCTCCGTTAATATGATAATATCATACAACCGACGCAAAAGAAAGTAAATACGTAAACTATATTTTATCGGTTAAATATCAGGGATTTTATTTATCTACTAAACAACAAGAGCACTGCTCGGCATTGATTCTCTAAGTTGGTGCAGGTAACAATGGTTGTTTATATGTAAAAACTTACACCTCGCATATTGGGGCGTGTGTGTACCAAAGGCATCATCTGCGCTCTCCCTAAAAACAGTTCCCCGAACTGTTTCTACCTTCGGCTTCGGTGTTCCACCTGCGCCTCGGCACAGTCGCCTTCAAGTCCTGTTACTCTGCACTGAAAATAAGAAAAGGACACCCGTTCGGGTGTCCTCAATTCTTATGGTGCAGGTAACAATGGTTGTATATATGTAAAACTTACACCTCGCATATTGGGACGTGTGTGTACCAAAGACATCATCTGCGCTCTCCCTAAAAACAGTTCCCCGAACTGTTTTTACCTTCGGCTTCGGTGTTCCACCTGCGCCTCGGCACAGTCGCCT
>JAFQMC010000014.1 GCA_017421045.1 Clostridia bacterium | reverse complement strand
GATCTGCCTTTGCGTTGTAGAAGGCTACCATGTTTACACCATCAATATCAGAGGCGAACATAGCCTTGAAGAAATCGTTACCTGATGTGTAGAAGCTGAAGGAAAGATCCTTTGATACGACAGCGCCGTTAGCGGGATTGACCCAACCTAGGAACTCGTTGCCGTTTGTAGAAACAGCTGTTAAGGTAACAAGTGCGCCAACGGGTGCCTTAGAGTTCATGTAAGATGTACCCTGAGGACGAGCTGCACCGTCGCCGATTGCGATTGTGAAGCTTGTGCCGCCGGAAATCTCAATCTTCAGTGAACCTGTTGACGGGGGTGCGGGCTGAGGTTTTATGCTGGTTTTATCGAACACGGGATAAACATCGATGTCGGATGTAATAGAGGAGAGATCCTTGTCCCATCCCGCGAACTTGTAGCCGTATTCATCGTCGGTGGCTTTTTGGGGAATGTGGTCGGGAGCAGGACAGTTTCCTCCGTAGGGGATAAGATAGGTTGCTATCACCGAGTTGTCGGTATCGTGGAAAGTAACGTTGAATTCCTTGATGATTTCATCAAATACAGGGGTTATTATTAAGTCTTTTGTTACGTTGTTGTAGGACTTGTCCCAACCTGTAAATACATAATAATGACTGTCGGTTTCCGCCTTGACGGGTAATACATCGGGTGCAGTTGCATTTTTTCCCTCGGTTACGGTCTGAGCAGAAATCAGGGTGCCGTCGCCGTTGAGGAATATTACATAGAAAACATCAGGAGGAGCTATTTCGTATTCAAAGAAGTAGGGGTAAATCTCCTCATTCTGCTGAACATTTGTGATGTTGCCGTCCCAGTAACCGAACTCGTAGTAGTGGGTATCGGTTGAGGGTTTGGTGGGGTTCTTTGAGGGCATGAGGGCGGTCTTGCCTTCCTCAACGGTTGTCATCCAGAAAACAGAACCATCGTAGTTATAATATGTTACATGGTATGTGGGTGCCGGCTGATCCAGAGGATAGAAGGGGATAGCGTGCTCTGCGGCGTAGGTCTGGGCGTAGGTGTCGGTGTAGCCGTAAATTGCCACATGGGGAGACTCGAAAAACGCGGTGTCGCTTATGGAGTTCGTGTATCTGTCTATGTATACACGCTCAAGCTCGGGGCAGTTGGCAAAGGCATAGTCGCCGATTGTCTTGACAGTATCAGGAAGCCTGAGTTCTTTCAGAGAATCGCAGTGGCTGAAGCAGTATCTGGGAATATCCGTAGTAACCGTAGAAAGACTTACATCTGTAAGGCTCGCGCAACCATAAAAAAGATAAGGACCGAGGTTTGTACACAGCACCGGCAGGGAGATGCTCTCAAGCGCAGTGCATCCGTAGAACGCAGCCTGTTCGATGTTTATCATGGTTGTGGGGATAGTTATGCTTTTGAGGTTGGTTTCGTTGAGAAAAGCATAGCTTCCGATGGTTTCAACTTTATATCCGAGCAAAGTGGAAGGAATGGAAATCTCGGTTTCTTTTCCTAAATATTCGCAAATGGCTATATCGTTGTTTTCGCTTTTTGTGAATTTGAAGTTCTGGTCAACGAAGTATGTTGCAGCAGATGTGTTGAATACACCGACGCAACTGACGAGCAACACCATGGAGAGGATAGTGCACAGAATCTTTACTGAAGTTTTCATAAAAGCCACCCTTACTTTTTTATATTTAGGTAGTATACAATTAAATTATATCACATCAGGATGAGTCTAATCAACAGCGGATATTATCTTTGTTTCATGGGGAATATCCGTTTTTGTCCGAAATAACAGAAATTATCCCCAGGAGCTATTGAAAAATAGATTCCGACGTGGTAAAATTTTAAGGAATTTATTTGGATATGGCAAAGAGCTGTGTGTTTATCTTCTCAAAGGAGGGATAATTTTGATAAATCAGATATCTATCGAAGAAGCCGTCAGTAAAGGTCACTTCGTAGCCCGTCCTCACGGAGTGAGCATGTGGCCTATGATAAGAAACGGCATCGACACCGTGCTTATTGAGCCGGTGGACGGAAGACTCCGCAAGTATGACATACCTTTATATAAGGATAATATAGGCAGATACGTCATCCACAGAATAATCAAAGTCACCGATACGGGCTACGTTATTCTGGGAGACGGACTCTACGAGAAGGAGTTTGACATAACCGATAAGAACATCATCGGCGTAGTTACAGGCTTCTTCAGAAAAGAGAAGTTCATCCCATGCACGTCAAAAGGCTATATGCTCTATGTTAAAATCTGGGTAGGGCTTGTATTCATAAGAAAGCCGTTGATTTTTCTTGTACGCAAAAGCAGGCGTGCAAAGGCCCTGCTCAGGGACTATTTTCTGAGAATCCGAAACGGCAAAGGACACTACCAAAAATCACAGAAAAAGGAAACCGACAGTGAATGACTGTCGGTTTTTTGCTTTTTATATTGCTGTTTTTTGTTCTCGAAATTTATGGTGAAAAATAAAAGATAAAAATAAGCCATAAAAAACGATGATAAAAATAGGAAATTGGTTGTTGACATTCCTTTATTTTGATACAATAATTTCAGGATTTTTGAAATTTTATTTTTGGAGGCGTGAAATATGTCTTGTAAAAAAGTGATAAGCTTCGTTTTACTTCTGTGCATATTGATATCTTCTTTCGCTATTCCCGCGGTTTCCGCCGGGGATGTAAGCACCGTGAAGGTTTCTGCATCAGAGGAACTGGCAGAGGTTGGTGCAAATTACGGCCTGGCAAAGAATATCCAGGATGGTAATATTCTGCACTGCTTCAACTGGAAGTACAGCGATATTAAAGCAGAGCTGAAAAACATAGCCGAGGCAGGATTCACATCTGTTCAGACCTCTCCTGCACAGCCTGCAGGCTCCGGTGAGTGGTACTGGCTGTATCAGCCCTACGGCTTCTATATAGGCAACAATGCTTTGGGCTCCAAGAATGATCTTCAGTCCCTTTGTACTGAAGCTGACAAATACGGCATCAAGGTTATCGTTGACGTAGTTGCAAACCACCTCAACGGCGATACCTACAGAGTACAGTCAGACCTGCAGGATAATCAGTACTGGCACTCACTGGGCTACGTTTCAAACTGGGCAGACCGCTATCAGGTTGTAAACGGCGAAATCGGTATGCGTGACCTGAACTCTGAGCACTCCTACGTTCAGCAGGTTGTTGCAAAATATATGAAAGAGCTGGAGAGCGTGGGCGTTGACGGTATCCGTTGGGATGCTGCAAAGCACATCGCACTTCCCTCTGAGGGATGTAACTTCTGGCCTTCAGTGACAAAAAATAACAATATGTGGCACTACGGCGAGATTCTCGTAGGTCCCGATGACAGAGGTTCAGGTAACGAGCACCTCATGAAAGAATACACCAACTATATGAGTGTTACAGACAGCTCCTACGGTGCAACTCTGAGAAACTCCTTCGCAGGCGGTTCTGCTACATCTTCTATCGGCAACTGGTCATCAAGAGGTGTTGCCGAGAACAAGCTGGTTTACTGGGCAGAGAGCCACGACACATATTCAAACGGCCCCGACGATTGGGGTGCATCCACAAGAATTAACCAGAACAGCATCGACAGAGCATATGCTGTTGCTGCAAGCAGAAGCGGTGCAAACGCTCTGTACTTCTCACGTCCCGGCTCTATGGACAAAAGCTCCATCCGCTCAGGTCAGAAGGGAAGCACAGATTTCAAGAATAAGCAGGTTGCAGCTGTTAACCAGCTTAAGAACGAGTGCGTCGGCGAGAAAGACTATATGACAACCGGCAGCAACTGCACGGTTATCTGCCGTGAGAGCGGTGCTGTAATCGTTGCAGGAAACGGCTCAAACTTCAGCGTTTCCGTTCCCAACGGTGGCGGTACAACCAAGCCCGGCACATACAAGGATCTTGTTTCGGGCAGCACATGGACAGTCACATCCTCCACAATTTCCGGTCAGATCGGTTCCTCAGGTATTGCTGTTATCTGCAATCCCAAGCCTGCAGGTCCCTCTGCATCCGTTACTCCCGGTTCACAGAACTATAAGACAGACACACTTTCTCTGACACTGAACTTTGACAATGCAACAAGCGGTCAGTATTCCGTTGACGGCGGAGCATACCAGAACTTCTCAAACGGTCAGAAGATCACAATCGGTTCAGGTGTTGCTTTCGGAACAACCACCAAGGTTTCCGTTAAGGCTTCAAACGGCTCCGCTACTTCCGGTGTTGAGACCTATACCTACACAAAGGTAGACCCCTCAGCAACAGGAATTTATTTTGACAACAGCTCCAAAAACTGGAATCAGGTATACTGCTATATTTACAAGGACGGCAACACATCTCCCTGTGCATGGCCCGGCACAAAGATGACAAACGAGGGCGACGGACTTTGGTCATTTGAGCCTCCTGCAGGATATGATACCTGTTCTGTTCTTTTCACGGATAACAACGGCAATCAGGTTCCCGGTGCAAACGAGCCGGGACTTGAGTACAGCGGTTCTCCCATGATCTACAGAAACGACAACTGGGAGCCCTTTGTTCCCAAGCCTCCTATTCCCACTCAGCCCACAACAGAGAGAACCGAGCCTACAACCGGTAAGACAGAGCCTACAACCCAGAACAACAACGGCCCTGCTGTTTATGTTATCCTCGGTGATGCTGACAGCGACGGAAAGGTAAACATCAAGGATGCAACAATCGTTCAGAAGAGCGTTACAGGTCTTGAGACTCTGAGCGAAAAGGAATACTTTGCAGCAAATGTAGATTCAAGCCTTGCAGTTAATGTTAAGGATGCAACCATCCTGCAGAAGTATGTTGCAGGCATTACCGTTTCCTATCCCGTAGGAGAGAGGGTTCTCTACTCAGGCAGCGCAGATATTACCGAGCCTACAACAGGTAAGACCGAGCCTACAAAGAATACCGAGGCTGACGACACTGCTGACACAATCGACTTAACCAAGCTCGGCGGCAAGGTTATCGCACTGAAGAACAACTCCTATTCCACACCCTACGCTTACTCATGGCCCTCAGGCGGTTCATCTGACAAGGAGTGGCCCGGAGAGGCAATGAAGAAGCTGGGCGATTACTACTACGCAGTTGTTCCCGAGAATTGCAATATGATTATTTTCAGCAACAACGGCAGTGGTCAGACCGCAGACCTGAGCATTCCCGGCGACTTCGCAATCTTCAACGGTTCCAGCAAGCAGTGGGACGGTTCCCTTTCCGATGTGGCAGATGTTACGAAGTTCCCCGTTGACGCTAAAGGCAACAACGATTTCGGCGGAACAACCGTTGATTCAGAGTATATTTATCTGAAAGACAACGCAAACTGGGGAAATGCATACTGTCACTCCTGGGGCTCTGACGGTTCAGCTACAACCTGGCCCGGCAAGCAGATGGAGTCCATGGGCAACAATCTCTATCGCATAAAGCTCGATTCCTCTCAGACAGGCGTTGTGTTCAACAACGGCAACGGTACCCAGACCAAGGACCTGACTCCTCAGAAGGGTATGGCATATAATAATCAGAGCAACCAGTGGGAATCAGTTAACTGATTCTCGGTAAAGCCAAATTTCTCAGAAAAATTCATTAAGCTATAAGGAGACAATTCTTCGGAGTTGTCTCCTTTTTTTCTTGGTGCTATGGATGCAGAAGTATAAGAATAAGGGTTGAATTCTCAGGAAAAAATAAATATACTTATTAGAGTATACTCGGACAATGGGGTGACGTTGTGTTTGAACTCATAAATCTTGCAGGAGATACCTACTGCTTCAGAATGCCCACCAACGTGGGAATATATAAAGTTTTTGAAAACCGCGTGTTTATCATCGACACGGGTATCAACGAGAAGTCTGCACAGCGGATACTGGAAGCTGTAGAGGAAAAGGGCTGGAAAATTGAGGCTGTCATCCTCACCCACGCTCACACCGACCACGCAGGAGGATGCAGGTATATTACGGAGACTACAGGTTGCAGTGCGTATGCTACCGAGGCAGAGCGGATTTTTGTGGAGTATCCCGACCTGGAGCCTGCGGTGGTTTACGGAGCGTTTCCGTGCAGGGATTTCAGAGGAAAGTTTATGAACACCCCTGCCTGCGCCGTCAGGGACATAAAAGAACTGCGGTTGCCCGAGGGCATGGAGATTTTTCATCTGCCCGGGCATTTTGCGGATATGATAGGAATCCGCACACCCGATGATGTGTATTTCGTGGCGGATGCCGTAATTGCAAAAGAAACTCTGGAAAAAGCCCCCATGAGCTACATTTTTGATATCAGGAGCCAGTATGAGACACTGGAAAAGATAAAGGCTTTCGAGGGCAAGCTGTGCGTGCCTTCCCACGCGGAACCCACAAGAGAGATTTCCGCTCTGGCGGATTTTAACAGAGAGTGTTTGGACAAAGTGGCAGAGCATATTCTGAATTTGCTGAGAACGCCAATGACGGTGGAGGATGTGGTTGCAAGGCTCACCGCCCTTTGGGAGCTTCCCGACAGCTTCGGTCAGTATGTGCTCACCTGCGCAGGAGTCAGAGGCTTCCTCACACACCTTCGTCACAGAGGGCTTGTAACCTACCGTTTTGAGAATAACCGTATGCTTTGGGAGGTTGAATCCGCTCAGTGATTCGGGCGGTATTTCCCTTTGCAGAAAACAGAATTTTGAAAAACTTAAAAAAACACTGGACTTTGCACTGACTCTGTGCTATAATCATTAAGCTTTCAAAAAAACGTGGGTGTAGCTCAGCTGGTTAGAGTACTTGCTTGACATGCAAGGGGTCGATGGTTCAAGTCCATTCATCCACACCAGAAAAGAACTCACATTTGTCTACGACAAGTGTGGGTTCTTTTCAACTAAATCCGTCCTATCGGACGGGATAAATCCCGCTTTCGTGGGATGAAATCACTTCGTGATGAAATCCGACTTCGTCGGGAGATAAGGACGGATTTAATTTCATCT
>JAFQMC010000013.1 GCA_017421045.1 Clostridia bacterium | reverse complement strand
TTACCAATGGTATGTGGTATCAGGATGAAAACGGCTTCAAGTATCAGATGGGCGATGGTACATTTGTATATTCAGGATGGATTGACGAGCCCATCAGTGGAGCAAGATATTATCTGGATGCCAATGGTTACGCAGTAAGCGACTTCCAGACAATTGACGGAACTTTATATTATTTCTTCACAGATTCCCATGCTCTGTTCAGAGATGGTTGGATAACACTGGCAGACGGAATTGTATATCGTGCTGCTCCGGATGGTGCAATTCTTAAAGGTTTCCAGTATATTGATGGCGAGTATTTCTACTTTGACGAAACAACCGGTGCTATGAAGACCGGCTTCCAGACTTTCGGCAACCAGTGGTACTACTTTGATAGCATGGGTGTTATGGTAACAGGTTGGTTTACATCACCCAAAACAGGCTATATCTACTACTTCGATGATGACGGTGTTATGACAACAGGCTGGGCAGAGCTTGATGGTGAGTGGTACTTCTTCGAGGATAATATGGAGAATCACTACGGCCAGATGCTTACAGGCTGGATTGTATCTTCAACTTCTGGCTACACCTACTATCTCGCTGAGGACGGCAAGATGGTCACAGGATGGCAGGAAATTGAGGGCAACACCTACTACTTCCATCCTACAGATGAGACCAACAAGGGTATGATGCTCACAGGTGAGCAGGAGATCGATGGCGAGACCTATATCTTTGACGATAATGGTGTTCTTCTGGAGAAAGTCACAGAGGCAACTGATCCCACAGAGTCATCTGCAGCAACGACGCCTTCGGAGAGTGAGCCTGCTACAGACCCCACAGAGTCTCAGGCAACCGACCCTGCAGAAACTGAGTCAACTGCAACAGAGGCAACTGACCCTGCAGAGACAGAGCCTGCAGCTACAACTCCCGCAACAGGCAGACTGAAGATTGATGTTACAGGTGGTACTGGATTTAAGATTTCCGTTGACGGCAGTGCAGCAAGACTTCAGGGTCCTTCATACTACAATTCAAAGATAAAAGTCGGTGCCAAAGTTACGGTAACTGCTGTTACAACAAGCGACAACGAGTTCAAGGGTTGGGTAAATACAGCAAACGGCAAGATTCTCTCTACTAATCTGGAGTATACCTTCTATGCATCCGGTAACGACTACCTGAGAGCTATGTTCAAAACCGACCTTGACGGAGTCAACCAGGTTGCATTCTTCAACGACAAGGGTAATCAGTACATCGATGTTCGGTATTATGCTCCCGGGGATTCCATCAGCTTCCCCGACAAGATTGCAACTCCCGGCTACTCCTTTGTAGAATGGGGAATGTCTGAGGATGATATTCAGGCAAAGCTGGAGCTCTTTGAAGATGTAACCGTTACTCCTACCTGGGATATTATTTCAACCTATGTAAAGCTTAGCGTCAACGGCGGAAGCGTCACTGCGGATAACGGTAACGACGGCAACGGCGGATACCTGAAAAACTTTGCAGTAACAGTCACAGCGGATGCACCTGCGGACGGAATGAAGTTTGCGTACTGGAAGGACGCCACCGGTGCAATCAGAAGCTACGATGCGGTGTACAAGATTTATCCTGCTATTGATACCGAGCTGACAGCTGTATATGTTGCAGAGGATGAAGTTATCGATTACAAGCCTCTGGTATATGTAAACTCCTTCTACGGAGAAGGTATCATCGGACAGTTCAGCACAAACTGGTATGTACCTACTGAGCAGAACAACCTGAGTTTCGTTGCTGGCGGTATTGTGGCTGTGAACAAAGTATACTACACCGGAACAAATCTGTATCACGGATCAACAGATTCAAACGTTTGGGACAGAAAAGGTTCCGAAAAAGACGCTGTATACAACTATGTCTGGACGGGTCCCGTACTGTCCGGTGAGACATGGTTGGCCAAGGCATGGGTTCAGTACACCGATGCAAGCGGCACACTCCATACCGTATACTCCGATATGTTTGAGGTTACAAAAGAATAATTCACTGATTCCTTTACAAATAGCAAATGCTCCTGCAGTTTTTACTGCAGGAGCATTTTTCTGTAAAATATCTGTAGACTTAATTAGCTAAGATCCTCACCCATGTTGCAGGTGTAGAGCCATTCAACGGAGTCTCCGTCACAGAGGGTGTAGTCAGCGCATCCTACCGAGGGGGACTCGCCGTTTACATAGAAAAGCCAACCCGAAAGCTCGCCGAAATCTCCACCGAAAATATTGCTGATTCCGGTGATATAGGGAGATGCAGGGTCGCCGTCGGTGGCAACAATCAGGTTCTCCTCTTCGGCGGCTTTGCAGATTAAATCGTATGCGGAGTCGCCTTGCTCTATAGCGTATTCGGTTGCACCGAGGATTACGCCGTCGTTGGGAATGTGACTGTAGTTTTCTCTGTTTTCGATGGTGTCACAGCGGATTGTAAGAGTTACTGTGGCGGAGCTTTCCCCGGTGGATGTGGTGGTTGTGGTGTGCTCTGAAGGGTTCTGACAACCGGTGAAGAGCATCAGGGTCAAAACTGCGAAACAGAGTGTCAGGGTTGTGAGTTTTTTCATTTTGGTTACCTCTATTTTTTATTCTACAGAACTTGTCTGTGATTTCTGTTTTGGTATGAATAGGCCATACTTTGTTTTTATCCGCGTGAGCTTTTGTGCAATGGGTTTTGACAGCAGAAGCAGGAAGATGATATTTGACAGAGCATACTCTGCGGTGATGGGAAGTGCCGACACCACAGAGGCGAGGTATCGGGTGAAATTGAAGGTGCCGTCAAGCCACAGGGTTGTCCAGACGTCCATACTCAGGGAGTAAAAAACTCCTGCGAAAAAGCCGAATATGCAAAGCAGGACTTTTCTTTTTTCAAGGGACTTGTGCAGGAGTCCTGCACACAGTCCGATAAGTCCCCAAGCAAGCATCTGGAAAGGCGTCCACGGCCCTTGTCCGAAGTAGAAGTTTGACACAACCGCGGTCAGTGCGCCGATTAGAAATCCCGATTCTTTGCCCAAGTAGATACCCGCGATGATGGTTATGGCGGTGACAGGCTTGAAGCCGGGCACCCATGCAAACACAAACCTTCCCATAACCGACAGCGCCACCATAACACTCAGCACCATTAGCTCTCGGGAGGTGTTTTCTCTGTGTTCAAAGGCGTAGAGCATAGGAACAAAAGACAGCACTGCCACGCATAGGGATATCCACAGGTAGTGCTTTTCTCTGAACACAAAGGCTCCGAGGATTACAACCATTGGGATTACAACGAGCAAAATACACAGGGTAAAGATGTTCTTTCCTTTTCTCACTTCTGCTCACCGCCTTTGCTGTTGAGCCTGCACAGTGCAACAGCGTCTTCGGGGAGCACTGCGTTTTTGTAGAAGCCCCGGGTCATACGGCTTGTGGCAGTGGTGTAGAAGCTGTTCTGTGAAAAGAAGTTCTTTGGGGTGTCTACGGAGACAACTTCTGCGTCGAACACAAGGGCACAGCGCGTGGCGCTTTCTGCGGCGAATTCCACATCGTGAGTGACGGTGATGACCGTGATACCCTTTTCGGTGAGGGTTTTAAGTATGCGGATAAGATTCTTCTTGCCGTGGGAGTCGATCCCCTTGGTGGGTTCGTCAAGGAGCAGAACCTGCGGACTGCGAAGCAGAAGTTTTGCCAGTGCCGCCTTTTGCAGTTCGCCACCGCTTAAATCACAGGGGTGCATATGAAGCAGTTTGTCAATGCCCAGTTTCTCGGCGATTTCTTTGATTTTTGCCGATGAATCCTCTTTCGTCAGGTTCATAGTTTTACAGCATGCCTGCAAATCCTCTTCGAGAGAGTTTTCGGTGAACAGTATCTCGGGGTTTTGGGGCATCATCGCCAGAGTGTCTTTGTACAGCGACCCCGATTTGTAGTCCTTGATGTTTTTGTTTTGGATGAGTACCTTGCCGTGGTAGGGCTTTCTCAGCCCTGCAACGATGTTAAGCAGGGTGGTTTTTCCTGTGCCGTTGCCGCCCAGTATGCAGAGGTGTTCGCCTTTGTAAGCGCAGAGCGACAGCGCTCTCAGCACATCGGGCGAGTTTTTTTCGTAGCGAAAGCAGATGTCTTTCAGCTCCACAGCTTTGTCCTTGGAGGGTGTGTAGGAGGTAGCAGGCAGGGCATCCGTATTATTTGCGAAGTTTTCGGTGATGAATTTTCTGCCGTCTCGGACGGTGAGGGGACATTCTCCGAGAGAATTGAGCGCAGTAAATATTCTCATGGACGAGGGCATGGCGAAGAGCATAGGGTGATCGGGATTACGAGAAAAGAAGTCAGCGATATTTTTCGGATAATTATTATAGATAAGCTGGCCCTTGTCCATAATCAGAACCTTGTCGCTATTGGGAAGAACCTCCTCCAGGCGGTGCTCTGCAAGGATGACGGTGATGCCGAAGTCGCGGTTGAGTTTTCTGAGTGTTGAGAGGAAATCCGAAGCGGCGATAGGGTCGAGCTGTGCCGTTGGCTCGTCAAGGAGCAGAACGCGTGGGTTCAATGCCATAATTGATACCAGATTCAGAAGCTGTTTCTGACCGCCCGAGAGAGTGGCGGTGCTCTGTCTGAACCAGCTTTCTATGCCGAAGTAGCTCGCCATTTCTGCCACACGTCGGTGAATTATACTTTGTTCATATCCCAGGTTTTCAAGGGAGAAGGCAAGCTCGTGCCATACTTTGTCGGTGACAATCTGGGCATCGGGATTTTGCAGGACAAAGCCTATATCTGACGCAGATTTGTCGGCAGGAAGTTTATCGGTGGAGATGCCTTGATACAGCACTTCTCCCTGCCTTTCTCCGAAGGGTTGAAGCTCTCTTTTCAGAAGCTCCAGCAAGGTGGATTTTCCGCAGCCTGATTCTCCGCAGAGCAGGCAGAAGTCCCCTTCGCTTACAGAAAAGTTAATGTTTTTTAGAGCCTTTGTCTGTGCTTCGGGATAGCGAAAGCTCAGATTCTTGACCTGTAGAATTTCCACTTCAAATCCTCCTTTACTTCGAGAATAAACGGCAGAAAGCATAGCGCGCCGAAAGATATCAAAGCCAAAGTTCCGTGCAGGCTTTGTGCTGATATAGTTACTGCAGGATAGTATTCAAAAGACAGTGCACCTGAGGCAACAGCAGAGAGGGTGACAATGCTGAGGACAGCTATCATCGCCAGCGCAAAGGCATCAGCAAGGCGGAACCGATAGAGAGAATAGTTAGTTCTGCCCTTGAGGCCGTAGCCTCGGGCTTTCATAGAGGCGCCTGTTTCCACGGCGCTTTCCAGTGCCCATGTTATTAGTGCAGAATATACGCATAGTGTCAGACGCAGTTTCGTAAGCCAATTATCGGCAGAGAAAGACCCCAAGGCTTTCTGAGCCTCGCGGATTTTTTCGCTGCGGGTTTTAAGCATGGGAATGAACCGAAGTGAAGAGGAAAGCAGAAGTGCAAGTTTCGGCGAGATTTTAGCAAAAATCCAGAGGATTTTGTCTTCGGTCATCACCGCGCTGAGACACTTGAACCAGAAGATCACCGCCAGAATCATAACTCCAAGTCCTATGCCGCAGAGGAATGCCTCCAGGGTGATGGGATTGTTGTTGAGATAAAACAGAGGAGTTACCCCTCGGTGTGAGAACAGAGGGTTTGAGAGAGATACAAGCAGAAACAGCAGAAAATAAAAGCACAGTTCCTTTGTGTGGGAGGTTCGCGGTGCGGTTTTGAAGAAGAATGCCATACCGCCCACAAGTGCCGTCAAAAGCAGAGCAGGGTGAGAAGAGAACATTGCAGTCAGAAGCACCGACAGAAAATACACTCCTGCGACAATGGGATGCAGTTCAGAAAGTTTTATCATTTTTTCGTCTCTTTTCTGAGGACTTTGGGACTCTTTTCCTTGAGTCCCGCTTTCTCCAGTGCTCTGGGCCACGGACCGAGATAGGCCTTTATCTTTGAGCGGTCCTGTGGCTCGAAATCCTCTTTCTTCGGGAGTCTGCCAGTTTCTTTTTGCTTTTCTTTAAGTTTTGATATTGCCCACTGTCTCTTCTCTTGCTCTGTCACGGTCTGTTCCTCCGAAAATAAAAATACTCCTCAACCAAAAGGTCGGGGAGTACAACAGATTCATCATAAGGATTCAGGACTTTGGAAAAAACAAAAAAGAGCGCATTCCAAAATCCTCAGCAGATGATAAAATCGGTTGCACTCTTCACACCAAAGTTGTGTTAAACCTGAAAAGACACGGCAGGTATCCTGACTTATGATGAAGCGAAAACTCGCGCGAGAGCAACCCTTCTCAGAAAAAACCAATGGCATTATGCTCTCTCTCGTCAAATACAGTAATGGCGGTTGTTCCGGATTCGAACCGGATTCCCTTTTTCATTTACTCAGCTTACAACTTTTCAAACCGTGTCTTCCATTATCCTATTTATTTTTTCACATTATAGCACTTTGTAAGTTTTTTTGCAATGATTTTTGCAGAGAAAATCCCACAGCCTGTTGTTTGGCTGTGGGATGATGAGTTCTCTCGACTATAAAATCAAAGGTCTGTTTTCCAAAGACCGTGAAGGTTGCAGTATGCGTAAACTGCAACGGGCTTCTCGTCGCAAAGTGCAAAGGAAACCACGGGATCGCTGCCGACAGCGAGATTCTTGCGCTGACCGCCTCGGTCTGTCTCAAGATACACCCAAAGGATGCTGTGCTCTTCTACCATAGGATGTGCAACAGCGCCGATTTCTACCTTGACGGTGTCGCCGTCTACAGTGACAACGGGCACGTGCTTCTCAAGGCTTGCGTCCACAGTGCCGGGGACAAGCTCGGTCATATTCTGGCCGCAACATTTCATGGGTACGCCTGCATCGTTAATCAGGCCGATGATGTTTCCGCAATGTTCGCAAATGAAAAATTTGTTCTTTGACATAATATTACCTCCGAATTTAGTATATGTGGGTTTGTTCTGTTTATTTTATTTCTTCAAAGTCTGATGCTCCGTGCTTGCACAGAGGGCAGATGAAGTCCTCGGGCAGGGTATCGCCTTCGTAGATATATCCGCAGATTTTGCACACATAGCCTTTTTTGCCCTCGGTCTCGGGCTGAGGCTTGATGTTCTGCTGATAGTAGGTGTAGGTAGCGGTCTCCTTGTCAGATATGACACGTGCCTCGGTGATTTCGCAGATGAACATTCCGTGGGTGTCAAGGTCTACGTACTGCTCCACCTTGAGAGAAAGGAAGGAGTTGATGTATCTGGGCAGGAAAACCAGTCCGTTATCTGAGCGGAGAGGCTCGCAGTTTTCGAATTTATCGGTGTTTCGTCCGCTTTCAAAACCGAATTTCTCGAACACCTCAAAGGGAGTCTCCACGGTGAGGCAGTTTACATTCATCACACCGGTCTGCTTGATAACGTGGTGGGAGTAGGACTCTTTGTTGATGGTTACTGCAACGCGGTTGGGAGTGTTTGTTACCTGAGTGACGGTGTTGACGATGAGTCCGTTGTCCTTTTTGCCGTCGTTTGAAGTAACAACGTACAGTCCGTAGCCGATGTTGAACAGAGCGGACAGGTCGTTCTTGTTAGCGGTGTCGCTGTGCTGTGCAAGATACTCCATGCAGAGTTCATCAGCCAGAGCCTCGAGCTGAGCGGTGCTCTCGTCGCTGAGCGCTGAGCGGATGCTGACTGTGGCATCGGTGTAGGTAAGGTTCTTGCTCTTTTCAAACATACCCTTCATAACCTTGGTTGCCATGGGTGCCCAGCTTCCGTTTTCGATGAAAGCCACTGTGCGGTTTGAGAAGTTTCTCTCAACAAGGTGGTTTATGAATTCACGCATAAAGGGGAATATCTCAGAGTTGTAGGTGGTGGTGGCAAGAACGATTTTGCTGTATCTGAAGGCATCTTCAACCGCCTCTGCCATATCGCATCTGGCAAGGTCATTGACAACAACCTTGGGGCAACCCTTGGCTTTCAGCCTCTCAGCCAGCTTTTTCACAGCCTTTTTTGTGTTGCCGTATACAGAAGTGTAGGCGATGACGATGCCCTCTTCCTCTGCGCGGTAGCTTGACCAGGTGTTGTAAAGGTCAAGGTAATATGCAAGATTCTCGGACAGCACGGGTCCGTGGAGAGGACAGATGATTTCGATGTCAAGGCCTGCAGCTTTCTTCAGCAGATTCTGCACCTGCACGCCATACTTGCCGACAATTCCGAAGTAGTAGCGTCTTGCCTCGCAAGCCCATTCTTCCTCCACATCCAGAGCGCCGAACTTGCCGAAGCCGTCTGCAGAGAAGAGTACCTTGTCGGTGCTGTCATAGGTTACGATGACCTCGGGCCAGTGCACCATGGGAGCGGTGACGAAGGTAAGGATGTGCTTGCCGAGAGAGAGGGTGTCGCCTTCGCCTACGACAACCTGATTCTCTGCAAAGTCGTTGCCGAAGAAGTTCTTCATCATCTGAAAAGCTTTTGCAGATGCTACAATTTTTGCAGCGGGATAGGTCTTTGTGAAATTCAGGATATTTGCCGAGTGGTCAGGCTCCATGTGCTGAACAATCAGGTAGTCGGGAGTTCTGCCCTGAAGTGTGTTCTGGATGTTGTCAAGCCACTGATGGGTGAAGTTTACGTCCACTGTATCCATGATGGCAATTTTATCGTCCATAATTGTGTAGGAGTTGTAGGCCATGCCATTCGGGACAATGTACTGACCCTCGAACAGGTCTATCTTGTGGTCGTTGACACCGATATATTTAATGTCGTTTGTGATATGCATAGTTAACACCTCTGTACTGTTTTTTTATTATTATACCATATTTTTGAAAAATACAAATATAAAAATGGTTTTATTCTAAAATTTTTCCGTCTGTAGTGATTGTTATAACCTGCCAGGGGATGAATTTTCCGCTTGCCTGAAGGGCACGCTTCACGGCATTTTCGATTCCGCCGCAACAGGGAACTTCCATGCGGACAACCTTGACACTTCTGATGTTGTTTTCGGCGATTATCCGCGCGAGCTTTTCTGCGTAGTCGCCTTCGTCGAGTTTTGGGCATCCTATGAGGGTGATGTGGTTTCTGATAAATTCCTGGTGGAAGTTGCCGTAGGCAAAGGCGGTGCAGTCTGCGGCAATGAGCAGGTTTGCATCCTCAAAGTAGGGTGCGTTCACAGGGACGAGCTTTATCTGGCAGGGCCACTGGGAGAGCTGACTATGTAGCGGTGCACCGACCTGATAGGGCGCAGGTGTGCGCCTGATGGTTTTTGACTGAGCCGAAGGACATCCGCAGGGAAGCTTTGCGCCGAATTTCTGCATCTTGGATTGTCTCACGGCTTCCTCGTTGTAAGCAGGCGCTTCGCGCTCTTCAAAGGAAATTGCATCCACAGGGCACGCAGGCAGGCAGTCGCCCAGCCCGTCGCAGTAGTCCTCGCGGACAAGCTTTGCTTTTCCGTTTATCATCTCAATTGCGCCTTCGTGGCAGGCAGCGGCGCAAGCTCCGCAACCGTTGCATTTTTCTTCATCTATCTTAATTATTTTTCTGAGCATTGCTGTCCTCCTTGATTTTCTGAGATGATTATAATATAATTCTTATGGTAAGTATGTTGAATTTTCAACAAAAGGTGATTTTTATGAAAAAATATTTGGAAGTGCTTCATCGTTGCGCTCTGTTTCAGGGGATAGCGGATGAGGATCTCCTCAGGATGCTTCGCTGTCTCGGTGCGCGGGTAGAGGAGTTTGACAAAAAGTATACCGTGGTCTCCGAGGGCAACAGGGCAAAATACATCGGTATAATGCTTTCAGGCTCGGCACAGATAATTCAGATGGACTACTACGGCAACCGTAGCATCGTGGGACACGTGGAACCGTCACAGCTCTTTATGGAGGCCTTTGCTTGCGCAGAGGTTGCGTCGGTGCCCGTGAGTATTCTGGCAAACGAGCCCTCCGAAATAATGTTCATCGACTGTTCCCATATACTCCACACCTGTAAGAAGAACTGCGGTTTTCACCAGACCCTCATCTTCAATCTTATGAAGAATCTGGCGGTGAAGAACATCGAGTTTCACCAGAAGCTGGAGATAACCTCCAAACGTACCACCAGAGAAAAGCTTATGGCGTACCTCGGAATGTACGCAAAGAAGACGGGAAGCCTCAGCTTCGACATTCCCTACGACCGACAGGAGCTGGCGGATTTTCTGGAGGTGGACAGAAGCGGACTTTCCGCCGAGATAAGCAAGCTGAGAAAAGAGGGCATCATCGAAAGCAACCGCAAGCACTTTGAGCTTTTATGATAAGTAAAAACTGATAATCCGTCCGCAGATGGAAATACTCCTTATATAAAAAGGAGGGTTACTATGTGCACAGCGGTGAGGATAAAAACACGGAACACCTACTTCGGCAGGACTCTGGACTGGGATTTTCCCTATCCCTGCGAGGTTACGCTGACTCCTCGGGAGTTTCCTCTTGATTTTCGCTTTGAAAGCAGGTGTGAGCGTCACAGCGCAATTCTCGGTATGGCGTATGTGAAAGAGGGCTATCCTCTGTACTTTGACGCAGTAAGCGAGCAGGGTCTTGCCATGGCAGGACTTAACTTTGTGGGGAATGCGGTGTATGAAAAGCCGTCGGAAAACTTCTGCAATGTGGCGCAGTTTGAGCTGATACCCTTCGTGCTTTCCCGTTGTGCCACGGTGAAGGAAGCAACAGCCTTGCTTGAGAAAACAAAGGTCACAGACACTCCCTTCAGCAAAGATTTGCCTCCTGCAGGGCTTCACTGGATGCTGGCTGATAAAGATGAGTCGGCGGTGCTGGAGGTAGTTCATTCAGGAGTTAAGATATATCCGAATCCTGTGGGTGTGCTGACAAACAATCCTGATTTTCCAACGCAGTTGCATAATCTCAACAGCTTTATGAATCTGTCCCCGAGAGCGGCAAGGAATAACTTCTCAGAAAAACTTTCTTTTCGGGAATACAGCCGAGGTATGGGAGCTATTGGACTGCCCGGGGATTTTTCCTCGCAGTCGCGGTTTGTCCGCGGTGCCTTTGCGGCGCTCAATTCGGTGTGCGGAGATACAGAGGAAGAGAGTGTGGGGCAGTTCTTTCATATTATGGACACAGTGGGTCAGCCTATGGGGAGCTGTCAGGTGGCAGAGGGTGCGTACGAGAGGACGTTGTATACTTGCTGTATGAACGCAGATAAGGGAATCTACTACTACACAACCTACGAAAACCGCAGGATAAACGCTATAGATATGCACAGAGAAAACCTGGACTCGGCAAGTCTCGTGCGATACCCTCCGATAGTGGATGAGGACATAAATATGATTAACTGAAAAAAGCGAGCATCCGAAAACTTCAGGATGTTCGCCTTTTTTGTATAAGTAAACTGACCGCGTGTGCTTCCGCTTTTTCAAAAACAGCTCAGAAGATGTTAATGTCAAAAATTGCTGTTGCCAAAAACCAAATTTGCCATAATATGTGATGTTGTAATTTCTTTGTATATGTGTATAATGGGAGAATAGGAAATAATATGAGGTTTTGTGTATGAAAAAGATGAATCTATGGAGTTTGTCCTGGCCTATATTCATTGAGACCGCGCTTTTTATGCTTCTGGGCTTTGTGGATGTGTTTGTGCTCAGCCGTTACGACGACCTGGCGGCATCCTCGGTGAATACGGCGAATCAGGCAATTTCCATTACAACAATAGTATTCACGGTCATTTCCACTGCCAGCGCCGTGATGATATCTCAGTATCTTGGTGCGAAGAAGCGGGAGTCTGCCTCCCGTGTGGCGGCACTTTCAATGGTGTTTCACCTGATTTTCGGAGTGATTATCAGCGCAGTGTTTATGCTGTGGAACGAACCCGTTCTTCGCTTTATCGGCGCCAAGGGACAGGTGCTTCACTTCTCTTCTCAGTACCTTTCCGTTGTAGGCGGATTCATATTCCTGCAGGCGCTGATGAGTTCCATGACCGTTATTATCCGCAACCACGGAATGACCAAGGTCTCGATGTTTGTCACCGTGGGAATGAACGTGATGAACACCCTGCTTGACATCGTGTTTGTGCTGGGCCTGGGGGTGTTTCCCCGACTGGGAGTCCGGGGCGTGGCGATTGCCACCACCGTGAGTCGGTTGCTCGGCGTTGTAGTGCTTTCTGTTGTGCTGTTCACAAAGGTGGAGAAGCCGTCTGTTTTCAGGCTCCTGAAGCCTTTTCCGAAAGAGGATATCAAGAACATCTTAAAAATCGGTGTGCCCTCTGCGCTGGAGACTTTTCTCTACAATGTGTCGCAGGTGATAATTACTTCCATTGTGCTCAACTGTCTCAGCGAGACGGAGCTTATCACCAAAACCTATGTACAGAATGCGACAATGTTCTTCTACATATTCGCGGTGTCCATCGGTCAGGCGTCCCAGATTCTCATAGGTCATCTCATAGGTGCCAAGGAGTTTGAAAAAGCAAACAAACAGGCATATAGATCTCATAGGATTGCGCTGTTAATATCTATGTCGGCTTGTCTTCTGGGAGTTCTTCTGAGAAAACAGCTTATGGGCATATTCACCGACAACTCCGCCGTCATTGCGCTTGGTGCAAACCTTCTGCTTATCAACGTGATTCTGGAATTCGGCAGAACAACCAATCTGGTGGTGATTGCGTGTCTCAGAGGTACAGGCGATGTGTTTTACCCCACGCTGTGCGCCATCTTCTCTATGATATTCATAAGCACCCTTGGCTCGTACATCTTCGCTGTGGTGCTGGATATGGGCATCTACGGGTTGTGGATTGCAAACGCCGCCGATGAATGTGTGCGCGGTGTGCTGATGCTTATTCGCTGGAAAAGCGGTAAGTGGAGGACAAAGCGCCTGACAACTTAACAGAGCTGAAAACAAACAGAGGCTGTCTCCTTTTCGGAGACAGCCTCTTTGACTGTGAGATATTAATCAGCCCTTGACCGCACCTGCGGCAACGCCCTTGATGATATGCTTCTGACAAGTCAGATAGAACACGATAACAGGGATGATGCTGAATACGATGAGAGCCATGGTGGCACCAAGGTCAACTGCGCCGTAGCTTCCTCTCAGATACTGGATGTGGATGGGAATAGTCATATACTTGTTTCTGTCCAGTACAAGGTAGGGCAGCAGGTAGTCGTTCCAGATCCACATAATCTCCAGAATACCAACGGAGATAAGGGTGGGTTTGAGCATGGGGAGAACAACTTTGAAGTAGGTTCTCAGAGGACCGCAACCGTCAATGGCGGCAGCTTCCTCAATCTCAAGAGGAATACTCTTGACAAATCCCGTGAACATAAACACCGCCAGTCCTGCGCCGAATCCCAGATATATAACAGGGATTGTCCAGGGGGTGTTCAGCTTGAGGGTGTCGGAGGTTTTTGCCAGAGTGAACATAACCATCTGGAAAGGAACAACCATTGAGAAAACACAAAGGTAATAGACAATCTTGCAGAACTTGCTGTTCACGCGTGCGATGTACCATGCTGCCATGGAGCAACAAAGCAGAATCAGGAAGGTGGACAGCAGGGTGATGACGGTGGTGTAGAATACCGACAGGAAGAAGGGGTAGTTACCGAAGGTCATACCCTTGATGTAGTTGTCAAGGCCGACAAAGCTCTCGGCATTGGGGAGCATAAAGGTCTCGGTTTTGACAAATGTGTTCTCTTTGAAGGAGTTGATAAGAACGATTACTATAGGCAGCATGTAAACAACTGCTACAATAGCAAAGACAATCGTCAGGGACATTTTGCCGGCGCCCTTTGAAGAGCGGCGCTTCTTAATCTTTTTATCAGCACTCATTACTGCTGCACCTCCTTCTTTTTGGATGATCTGAGCTGCAGGATAGAAATAGTAGCAACCAGAATGAAGAATATAACAGCCTTTGCCTGACCGGTTCCGCGTGAGCTGGAGCTCTGTCCGTAGAAGGTGTTATAGATGTTAAGTGCCAGCATCTCGGTTGTTTTGATGATGCTGAGTGTACCGTCGGGATTGACAGAAGTTTCAAAGGGTGCGCCGCCTGTGAGTGCCAGGTTCTGGTCAAAGAGCTTGAATGCGTTTGTCAGTGTGAGGAACATACAGATTGTGATAGAAGGCATAACGTTGGGGATTGTAACCTTCCACAGTCTCTGCCAGCCGTTTGCACCGTCGATGTGAGCAGCTTCCAGCATATCCTCGGAAATTGCCTGCAGACCTGCTATGTAGATAATCATCATATATCCTATCTGCTGCCAGCACATAAGAATCACAAGTCCCCAGAAGCCGTACTTGGTCTCCAGAAGGATGGATGTGCCGAACCTTGAGAGGATACCGTCAAAAATCATTGACCAGATATATCCCAGAACAATGCCGCCGATGAGGTTGGGCATGAAGAATACAGTTCGGAAGATGTTGGTGCCCTTGATGTTCTGTGTCAGAACATAGGCAAGCAGGAATGCCAGCACGTTGATAAGCACCAGAGAAACTATGGCGTACAGTGCGGTGTACCAGAATGCGTGCACAAAGGACGGATCCTTGAGTGCTTTTATGTAGTTACCGATACCGATAAACTCAGCGTTACTGGTGGTTGTGAATTTGCAGAAGGACAGGTAAATGCCCTGTGCAAAGGGATACACAAAGCCGATGATGAATGCCAGGAACATTGGCAGCAAAAAGATGGGGAAGCATCTTTTCATCGGTTTTCGCATAAGCTTGCTGCTGACTCCGGAGAATTCTTGTTTTTTCTTTTTCTTCTTCGGAGTGGTTTTTGTTTCATCCTTCATAGGAATCCCTCCCTTTGGGCAGTGTAGAGTAATTTTAGAGGGGCAGGGTGAACCTGACACGGTAAACTCCGCCATATAAAAAACACAGGGCGGGCTTTTGGCCCGCCCTGCAGGATTGTAACTTAATAATTACAAATAGTTGTTATCAGCCGTTAGCTGCCTGATACTGAGTTGCCCAGCCGTTTACGAAAGCTGTCTCAACTGCAGCCCAGTCGCCGCCTGCACAGTACTGTACCATTGCATCAACAAGAGTTCCACGCCAGTCGTTTACGTTGGGTGTGTAGTTGAATGTCCATGCTACGGAGTACTTGCCCTCTTCGAGGCACTTAGCAGCGTTCTGGAAGAATACGTTCTCGTTTGCAGCAGCGCCCTTGTAGGGGATCTCGCCGAACTGCTCTGCCATGCAAGCTGTACCTGCCTCAGAAGTTACCATCCACTTCATGAAGTCAAGAGTTGCCTGGATGTTCTCCTCGGAAGCCTTAGCATTAACTGCCCAGCAGTTCTCAGTACCGGAGCAAAGACCTGCGTTCTCCTCGCCCTCTACACCACAGTAGATGGGGATCATCTGGAGGTCTTCAGCCTTCATGCCGTAAGTACCTGTGAGGTTTGCATACTCCCAAGAACCGTTCTGATAGAATACTGCCTCGCCCTTACCGAACTCAGCCTCTGCATCGTAACCTGCTGTTGCAAGAGAGTCAGGAGCAACTGCGGAGTTGTTGATGTAAAGATCCCAGATGTTCTTGAAGTTATCAAGATATGTACCCTTGATCTCAGCGGGGCACTCTGTCCACTTGTCGTCACGGCCCTCGTAGTAGAGAGGCATGTTAGCAAGGTGGCCGGAGAATCTCCAGCTGGAGCTGTCGTCAAGACCTGAAGATGTGAATGCGTCGAAGCCAAGCTCAGCAGCGCGAGCGTGGATGTCCTCAGCGACCTTCTTCAGAGACTCGAAGTTTGTGATATCGGTGATCTCGTAGCCTGCCTCTTTGAGGAGAGCCTTGTTTACGATGATACCAAAGGACTCATAGCAGTAACCGATGGAGCAAGCCTTGCCGCTCTCGTCGTACAGTGTGAAGTCGTCAGTGGTGAGCTCGTTGTAAACGTCTGTGCCCTTGAGGTCATAGCAGTACTCGCCCCAAGTCTTAACAGCAGCAGTGTTACCAACAACGAAGAGTGTGGGAGGATTGGACTTATCCATCTCAGCTGTGAGATTGCTCTCGTACTCGCCGGATGCAGCAGTAACAACTGTTACCTCAACGCCTGTCTCAGCCTTGTAAGTAGCAGCGATCTTCTGAAGAGCCTCGTCTGCTTCGGGCTTGAAGTTCAGCCAGTAAACAGAGCCTGTCTTAGCTGCATCTGTGCCGTCTGTGTCTGCGCCGCCGCCGCAAGCTGCCAGAGAAGCAACCATGAGAACAGCAAGCAGAAGTGCAAATAACTTTTTCATTTAGCATACTTCCTTTCGCAAAGTATCAATAATATTTTTTACACCGTCCGGTGCAAAATCCGAGTTAAGAGAAGCGCCTTTCTCAAGTTGATTATATACCATAACATTTATACTGTCAATCAAAAAATTTATGCAATATTTACAGAAAATTATCTTTTTTTTGACTTTTGAGACATTACGGGTTTTTATGGTTTGCGGTGAACTTCAGGCACTTTGACCGATGAAAAAGTTTTGTTGAAATGCTGTCTCGGGTATGCTATATTTTAATTGTAAATAAACGCAAAGGAGTTGTTATTATGTTTTTATCTTGTAAGATACACAGAATCCGAGGTTTACTGTGCTTGCTGTTAGCTATGCTCATAATGCTGTCGGGAATTCCTTTTACGGCATCGGCGGCGGTAACCATCACGGACGTTTCTTTTGAGCCTGTGGAAGTTATCGAGAATTATCACGGCTACTTTACTGAGGATTACGACGAAGAAACAGACTGGTTCACTTCGGAGTATTTTTACTATGATATCTATAGTGAACTGCAGTTCACTGTTAAATTTTCTGACGGCGAAGAATTCACCGACAGCGGATGGGGTTTCTGGTATGGCGACGAATATTACGAGTTCGAGGTAGAGACGGACCAGTCCTATAATAATCAGTGGACGGTGGGAAATACATACAACGCTGACGTCTCGGTGTCTGATATTACCATGCAGGTGCCTGTGACAGTGGTTAAGTCCCCTGTAAGCAAGATAGAGGTTGAGCCTTTCTCTATAGTTGAAGGTACCGAGGGGTACCTGACATCGGATTATGACTGGGAGACAGACGAAGAAACCGAGGAGTACTTTTACTATGAATTTGATCATATTCTCCCCTGTACAGTAACATGGACTGACGGAACAACTTCCGTCAAAGACGGATACGATGTAGTTTATGGCGATGATTGGTACACATTTGGTATTGATACAAACCAGTCCTATGACAATCAATGGAAAGCAGGCAACACCTACACAGTTTCTGTTTCGCTTATGGGCGTTACAGCAGAAGCTGATGTGACCATCGAGGAGGCTCCCGTCAGGAGTATATCGGTGAAGCCTGTAGCATTGATTGAAAATATGGGCGGATATCTTGAAAATGATTACGACCCTGACAGAAGCTACTATCACTACAGACCCGAGAGCGCGATGGAATACACCATCATCTGGAAAGACGGCACAGTTACCGACAGCAAGGGAACATTGGTGGAGTACAAGGGCAACACTTATGAGATTCAAACCTATGACGGACAGTCCGAGGAAACCCCTTGGGTTATCGGCAACACATATTCAATGGACGTGTATTTTATGGGCAAACGCTTAGAGGTGCCCGTGACGATTGAGGAGACTCCCGTGCAGAGTATTGAGGTGATAAAAGAGCCTCAGCAGACCGAGTACAACGTGGGCGAAGCCTTTACTCCCGAGGGTGCCGTGCTGAGACTTAATTACAAAGACGGCACATATGAAGACATAGTTATGGACTACAGCGCAGACCTGGCTTCCCTCGGCGGATATGAATGTTACGTTAAGCGTTTTGACGATTATTTCCGAATGGAAATGAACGGAGTACCTGAGGCCGTTTACGGCATGAAATCCTATACAATGACTTTGCTGGGATATGTTATAGAAATGGATATCGTCGTCAACAACCGCAAAGTACAGTCGCTTTCAATTGCAAACAACGGATTTGACCTGGAGATAACCGCTACATATTCAGACGGATATCAGAAGAAGATGAAAGCCCTTGGCATGTATGTAGGTTACGGAAACGAGACTTCTGAGGATATTCAGTCAGGTGGAATGCTTGTAACAGATGAAGCTGTATTTTCGGGAGAGTTCTGGGAATTGAAAGAAACAGGAGAGGTTTACATCCGCCTCGGTAACAAAGATGCTGACAGGATTACCTCTAACAGATTAGACGAATGTCTTTGGTGGAAAGCTCAGGAGAAAATTAACCGTCTTGCATATTCCGTTGCATACGGACGGGAAGATCAGGATGCTTTCGCAGGAGAGGTCACAGCTGAGAATATCGACGAGCTTGTAAAAATAATGTGCCACTATACAAGTCTGCATATTTCAGAGGGCACACCCGCAGGAAACGCGAGGGATTACTATACTATCCCTGCTGACAAGATTGAGGAAGGCTTCGTTGATATGTACGGTGCAACTCCCGATCTCACCCTCAGCGAAAACTACGATGCCGAAAGCGACACTTACAAGGTGTTTATGCCCGGCAGCGGCGGACTCGGATTCAAATTTCCTGTGATTCTGGAATATTCCGACGGCAGGATAACAGCCGAGATTGAGTGGAAAAGGTCCTACATCAGACAGGAAATTGTCCTTGACAAAGATTTGCACATGGTGGGCTACAACTGTACCTATGAGACCACGATAGAGCAAGGTGACGTGAACAAAGACGGAACTTTGAACGTCAGGGATGCAACGGCAATCCAGAAGCATCTGGCATCAATTGTCACACTGGATGACAAGGCGTTATCCGTTGCGGATTTTGACGGCGATATGCGTATCTCCGTCAGGGATGCAACAGCTATCCAGAAAAAACTGGCAGGAATCATCTGACCGCGATAAAAAAACTCCGACTCAATTGGGTCGGAGTTTTTTGCAATCGTAAATTTGAAAAATACAGTTATTTGTGATACAATAATCCCAGTTTATTTGAAAAGGATTTTGTTTTATGGATTTTATCGCAAAGCTTTCACAGGAATTCAGCATTAAGCCCGAGTATGCAGGCAACATTATTAATCTGCTGGATGAGGGCAACACAATTCCCTTTATTGCAAGATACCGCAAGGAGATGCACGGCTCAATGGATGACCAGCTCATCCGCGAGGTGGCGGAGAGACTGGAATATCTCCGAGGCTTTGAGGCAAGAGCGCAGGAGATTTCTGAGCTTATTGAGGCTCAGGGCAAGCTCACCGAGGAGATAACCGAGGCAATCGCCAAGGCAGAGACCATGGCGGACCTTGAGAATATTTACAGACCTTTCAGACCCAAACGAAAGACCCGTGCTTCCGTTGCAAAGGAGAAGGGGCTGGAGCCTCTGGCTGAATACATCCTTGCTCAGGAGGACGAGACGGCCTATCCCATAGACCTTGCCAATGATTATGTGGACGCGGAGAAAGGGGTGGAAACTCCCGAGGATGCCCTGCAGGGAGCACTTGATATCATTGCGGAGGTTTGCTCTGATAACGCGGAAATCCGCAAGCGACTCTTCAACCTTATGTGGCTGAATGCCGTGGTCAAGAGCGTCGCCGCAGACAAGGAGGCAGAGAGCGTATACACAGGATACTACGAGTTCTCCGAGCCGGTTAAAAAGATAAGCGGACACCGTGTTCTTGCTATCAACCGAGGAGAGAGGGAAAAGTTCCTGAAGGTCTCGGTAGAGATTCCCGATGACAAGCCTCTTTCTATGATAAAAAAGCTTATGGTGAAGGGCGACAGCCCCTGCTCCGAGGCTGTTATGACCGCTTGTGAGGATGCATACACCCGACTTCTCTATCCTTCTGTTGAGCGGGAAGTCAGAGCACAGCTAACAGAAAATGCGGATGTTGCGGCGATTAAGCTCTTCGGCACAAATCTGCACCAGCTTCTGATGCAACCGCCCGTAAAGGACAGAGTGGTCATCGGACTTGATCCCGGCTACCGCACAGGTTGCAAGGTGGCAGTGGTTGACGGCACAGGCAGAGTTCTTGACACCACCGTCATATATCCCACCCACAGCGAAGCAAAGATTAAGGAATCAAAAGAAAAACTCATAAGACTCATAAGAAAATAGGGCGCACCCGTGCTTTCTATCGGTAACGGCACCGCCAGCAAGGAGACGGAGATTTTCGCCGCCGAGGTTATTGCTGAGTGTGGAAAAAGCGACCTTGCGTATATGGTAGTCAACGAGGCGGGCGCCTCCATATATTCAGCCAGCAAGCTTGCGGCAGAGGAGCTGCCGGAGCTTGACCTGACCCTGCGCAGCGCGGTGTCTATTGCACGACGTCTGCAGGACCCCTTGGCAGAGCTTGTAAAGATTGACCCCAAGTCTATCGGCATCGGCCAGTATCAGCACGATATGCCCCAGAAGCGTCTGGGAGAGGCTCTGGACGGAGTTGTAGAGGATTGCGTAAACTCCGTTGGTGCAGACCTGAACACCGCGTCGCCTGCGCTTCTCAGCAGAATTGCAGGTCTCAGCAGTACAGTCTGCAAGAATATCGTTGCATACAGAGAAGAAAACGGAAAGTTCGAGAGCAGAAGCGAGCTTAAGAAAGTTCCGAAGCTTGGTCCCAAGGCCTTTGAGCAGTGTGCAGGTTTCCTCCGAGTTGCCGACGGCAAAGAGGCACTTGACAATACCGCGGTGCATCCCGAATCCTACAAGGCGGCAAAGGCACTGCTGAAGCTTCTGGGCTATACCTCAAAGGATATCTCAGGCGGTGGCATCAAGGGCATCCGCGACAAGGTGCAGGATAAGAAAGCGATTGCCGAGGAGCTTGGCATCGGTGTGCCCACCCTGGAGGATATTCTGCAGGAGCTGACACAGCCGGGCCGTGACCCCCGAGAGAGTCTGCCCCAGCCTCAGCTTCGCACCGACGTTATGGGCATGGAGGATTTGCGCGAGGGTATGGAGCTAACGGGTACCGTGCGAAACGTCATCGACTTCGGCGCCTTTGTGGATATCGGTGTTCATCAGGACGGATTGGTCCACATTTCCCAGATAAGCGACAAGTTTATCAAGCACCCCTCTGAGGCTCTCAAAGTAGGAGACATCGTAAAAGTGAAAGTTCTTGCGGTTGATGTGGCGAAGAAGAGAATCTCGCTGACCATGAAGGGCTTTTGATTCTGACTTACCATAGGAGAGAATGAAATGATACAGTTTATTTGCTATCCCAAGTGTACCACCTGCAAAAAAGCACAGGTGTGGCTTGACGAAAACGGTATTGAATATACACTGCGCCACATAAAGGAGCAAAATCCCACCGAGGATGAACTTCGTGGGTGGCACCAAAGGAGCGGACTGCCCCTGAGAAAATTCTTCAACACCAGCGGTCTGCTGTATAAATCCATGGAGCTTAAGACAAAACTTCCTGAAATGAGCGAGGACGAGATGATTTCTCTCCTTGCAACAGACGGGATGCTTGTGAAGCGTCCGCTTCTGGTGGGAGAGGATTTTGTGCTTGTGGGCTTCAAAGAGGCTCAGTGGGCAGAAAAATCGGATAAATAAAACAGTGCGTACACAGAGGTGCGATTATGGAAAAGGATTTGCTCGTAAGAATCAATGAACTTGCCCGAAAGAAGCGTGCCGAGGGACTCACCGAGGCGGAGCAGGCAGAGCAGAAGGAGCTGTACAGAATATATCTCGGAAATATCCGCACACAGTTCGAGAGCACTCTGGACAATGTAAGCGTCAAAGAAAACGACGGCAGTGTTACTCCTTTCAGAGAAGCATACGGCAAGAAAGACAAAAAATAATACGAGAGTTCAGGGTCGGTGTGTAACAATGCACCGACCTTTTTGCGCTTAATAGTCATAAATAAAGCTGTCTGTAAATAGTCTTTGGATAGAGGGGACCTGTCCTTTGGTGCGGGGCAGAGGACAATCTTTTTACAAAATTATACATTATAATGTAATAATACATTTTTATATATAAACGCAGAAAGAAAATAAAAAAAAGCGATTGAGTATTATACACAAAGAAATCTATCGCAATTTGTGGATTTGTACAGAAAAACCGCTGAGGAGTTAAAATCAGTTGATTTTTTCTATAAAACATTGTAAAATATTGTATACAGTTATAGGTGTAACTGTGAGAATTTATCAAAAAGGAGTGTTAGGCAATGGGCTTTTTCAACAGACAGGTTGATGAGATGATCGACGAAAAAGTTCCCCGCAAAAAGCGCAAAAGAGTAATAGTTATCGTTGCTATTCTCACACTTCTTTCAATGGCAACTTCAACTTATGCTTGGTTTAAGGTCAACACCTTCTCAGGTGTAGACAGCCTTGATATGCACATCAGCGTCAGTGCACAGCTGAAGGTTGGAATGGAAGATTATGGCACAGACCTTGATAAGTATACAAAGGTTATTACCAACGAGATGATAGACGGCTATCTCGGCAAATATAACACAAGCATAGAGGAGATTATGCTCGACCCTGTTACAACTACTCAGGGTAGACAGTTTACCAACCAGCGTGGCTCGGTAAGAGAACCCAACGACCGCTCGTATCTTGAGTTTGAGTGTTTCTTCATTGCAACCGAGGACATGTGGGTGCATCTCACTACCGAGAGCACCGAAGCAGGTAATGACGACGGCACGAAGGTTTCTACCACATCAACAGGTGCCAAGGCGGATGTAGTCAACTGTACAAGAGTAGGTTTTGACGCAGACAGCCACGGCTCTGCCATATATGAACCCAACAAGGGCACTCCCGTCAGCGGTCAGACGACCTTTGACCTGCCCTCAGGCACAATGAGATACTCAAACAGCACCCGACTCTTCCACCTCAACGGAATGGAACCCACCAAGGTTACAATCAGACTCTGGGTTGATGGAGAAGACCCCCAGTGTGATGACGACGTTCAGGATGCACATCTGGCAGTTCAGCTCGGATTCATAGGATGCGACGATAACAACGTTCCCATTTCTTAATTGAAGGACTACACCTGATAAAAAGGACTAAAACTAACCTACGGAGTGATTAACTTGTTTGGAAAAAAGAAAACCAAAATTGAACAGCCTATGACTCCGGAGGAGCTCAGTCGATATAACGACAAAAAAATTGCGGACGCTCAGATAGAACATTTTCACGTCTCTGCTGACTCTGCAGAAATTGTCAAGTACAAGAAACGCAAAAAGATTCTGAGCATTATCCTCGGTGTCTGCCTGATTATTCTTCTGATTCTGTTCCTGGTTTCTATGCTTGTAACCCAGTGGGGCGACCTTATTATCAGCGTCGATTCCCCTGCAGTTAAGAAGGGTATCGTAATCAGCGAGGACCCCGAGTTTGAAACTTTCGGCGCATCCCTCTCGGCACAGCAGGTCACAGACGTCACCAACATTACATATTCTTGGCTTCCCACCGACCTTGACACAAGCGAGAACGGCTCCCACAACGGCGAAAACTACGTGGCATACACCTTCTATTGTAAGAACAACGGACAGGTTACTCTTGACTACGACGCATACCTTGAAATCACGGGTGTTGCAAAGTCAGCAGATGAAGCGGTCCGCGTTATGGTATACAAAAACGGCGAGCCTGCCATCTACGGCAAAGCCTCCTACACTAACCGTGAAATCGCCGAGACCGACTGCACAATGTTCGAAACCGACGAGAAGGTTATGACAACCTCCACCGAGGGCTTCGAGGTTGACCAGATTGACAAGTACACAATCGTAATCTGGGCAGAGGGCAACGACCCTGAGTGCATCGATGATATCCGTGGCGGTCATGTCCGTATGAGAATGCTCTTCAGCGTTCGCGATGACGAGAACGACCAGAAGAAGTTCGGAGCAGGTGTATTCAACTAAAGCCTCCCTTGTGGAAGGTAGGCGGCAAAATCTTTGATTTTGACGGAGGGATTGGCAGTAAGTACCAACCTACCCTAAAGAGTAAACTTTAGAATATAGAATCCCTCAGTCAGCTGTCGCTGACAGCTCCCTTAATCTAAGGGAGCCGAACATCGGTATTATGTGCGCAAGCACTGATATAAAATCAAAAAACCCTATGGTGTTTTAGGGGCAAAAATTTTCTAGGAGGAATTTCTCATGAAAGCAAATTCAAGAAGAAGAGTTCTCATCTCTTCACTGGCTATGCTGCTCGTTGCTCTCGTAGCACTCAGCACAGCAACATTCGCATGGTTCACAGCAAGCACATCTGCAACAGCAAGTGGTGTAAACGTTAAGACAGTTCAGGCTTCTGAGCTTAAGGTTGCTAGCTCTGCTTATAGCTTCACTGATACTCTTAACTATGGTTACACAAACCAGGCATTCAAGCCCGCTTCTTCTTCCAATGGTACTGCATGGTACACAGCAGAGGCTGCTACTAAGGGTGCTTTCACAGCTAAGGACAGCAAGTTCGATTCTATCACACTGTCTCCCACCGACAACTATGTATTTGATGAAGAACTCAACATCAGAAACTATGGTGCAGCTAAAGTTGAAGATGTAACTATTACATTCTCAATTGCTGAAACAGCAACAACAGAGAACCAGAACTATGTTCGTGTTGCTCTCGTTCCTATGACAGCACACAATGGTACATTTACAGCTACAAACTTCCAGAGTTCTGATTACATATTTGATAAAGATGGTGTAGCTTATAATGCAGTTGACTCTGCTACAACAGCAGCAGTTTCCATCACACCTGGTACAGATTGCACAGTTGAGGTTGGTGATCTTGCTGGTTACGACGGTGAAACATATGCTGAGGCTAACTATAAGCTCTTCATCTGGTTCGAGGGTCAGGATGCACAGTGCTTTGATTCAAATGCAGGTAACGCACTCCCCTCTATCTCTTTTGCAATTTCCGGTAACACAGTTCAGTAATTTTTGCTGAATATAGTTTAAATTTAGTTAACTAAGGTGGAGACCCCTTATGAAAAAGACGTTTAAGAAAGTACTGAATACAATCGTTGATATAATAATTGTATTGATTCTGATAGTGTCAATACTTGTAGTGATGCTGTCACTTACTTCTAAGTCTCAAGGGGTCTCTCACCTTTTCGGAATTGCTCCCCTCACTGTTCAATCTGATTCCATGGAGGACACCTTCTATGAAGATGACCTGATTTTCGGTAAGGTCACAAATGATGGCGACTATGAATATCAGGTGGGTGACGTTGTCACTTTCCCCATTAAAATAGGCGCTACACAGACCTACAACACCCATAGAATTGTAGAAGTAATTGAGGATGAAAACATCTCCTATTACAGAACACAGGGAGACAACGAGTCCAAGCCTGACGAGGAGCTTCAGACTTCTTCAACAATCGTTGCCAAATGGACAGGCAAGAAAATATCAGGCGTGGGCAAAGTTATAGACTTTATCAGAACTCAGCTGGGATTTTTCCTCTGTGTTCTGCTTCCGATGATTATCTTCTTTGTCTACGAGGCTATTCGTGTTATCATGAACATTGTAGCCTATAACAAAGAAAAGGCCCTTGAAGAAGCTCAGGCGGCGGTTCAGAATGCTGAACTCACCGAAGAGCAGAAGAAAAAGGCTATCGAGGAGTACCTCGCATCAATCGGACAAAAGCCGAATGAAGGAAATGAGGACTGTGTACAAACACCTGCACAGGACAACACTTCCCAGGCTGAAGAATAAAGCTTACAAAACAAATTAATTTGTCCCTAAAAGCACAGGGGTGCTTAAAAGTAACGGTCATATTTCTTTTCCGCCAATCGGCGGAAAAGAAATATAAGTTACTTGGTTCAGGTGTGGGTGCTTTATATCGTTCGTTTACGATGTAGCTCCATCACTTTTCATAGGGTGCAAGCTGTCATCCTGAGTAAGCACAGCTTATTAAAACATAACAGAGGATGTTTAATTACACGGATGTTATGAACAGGTAGATTTTTTTAAGGAGACGAAGTACCGTGGATACAGTATTTAAATTCTTATTTGAGTTTCTCGGTCAGTTTTTTGGCTCAATCTGGTCAATTATAGCCGGAGCATTTATCGGAATAGGAGAGGCTTTCAATATTCCTGCATATGTCAACATCATTTACGGTTACACAACCGAGCTTGGCGGTCTTGCATGGGCTATTGCTTGTCTTGCTATTATACTGCTTGTTGCGGTTCTTGCACTCATCGTGTGGCTCATCATCGTCGCCGTAAAAAAGTTTATCCGTTCTCATCGCAGAAGAAAGGATACCGACTCCCTTGTTAAGGAAGTTCAGGCTCTCAATAAAGAGGTTATGAGACTCAACCTCGAGAAGGATAAGATCCTCTCCATGAAGGTTTCTCAGATTGGTCTCAACCCCAACGAGATTTCAGAGCTCACCGGCGAGGAGCTGGAGACCCTCAATCAGCAGGGCGAAGAAGAGGCACAGGGCGACAAGAGATTCTACAAGCTTGCAGAAATCGACGAGCTCTGGGCAGATTATCAGCCTCCCGTATACGACAACACAATCACCCTTCCCGAGTTCTGCGACCGCTTCCGTCTGTTCGCATGCTCACAGCTGGGTCTTTACTATGATATCAAGATTATTCGTCTGTTTATTGCATCCTTTGCATCTACAAGACTTATCATCTTACAGGGTATTTCCGGTACAGGTAAAACTTCACTTCCCTATGCATTCGGTAAGTTTATCAACAACCCCGCAATCATTGCATCTGTTCAGCCTTCCTGGCGTGACAGAAGTGAGCTGTTCGGTTACTTCAACGAATTCACAAAGAAATTCAACGAGACAGAGCTTCTCCGTGCTATGTACGAAGCTTCCTACAACGAGAACATCTACCCCGTAATCCTGGACGAGATGAACATCGCCCGTGTTGAGTATTACTTCGCAGAGATGCTCTCCATCCTTGAAATGCCCTCCCGCGAGGAGTGGATAGTTGACGTTGTTCCCAATGCTTGGAAGTCCGACCCCAAGCACATCGTCAACGGTCAGATTCAGATTCCCGGCAATATGTGGTACATCGGTACCGCTAACAACGACGACTCTACATTTGCTATCACAGATAAGGTTTACGACCGTGCTATGCCCATCAACATCGACACCAAGGGCGTACCCTTCGATGCACCTTTCACAGAGTCTATTAACATCAACTATAAATACTTTGAACAGCTTCTGGATGTTGCAAAAGCAAACAACGTTGTTTCAGAAGAGAATATCAAGAAGATCAACCTCCTTGACGACTACGTTATCGAGCATTTCCGTATCGCTTTCGGTAACCGTATTGTTAAGCAGCTCCGCGACTTCGTTCCTGCATATGTAGGTTGTGGCGGTTCTGAGATTGACGGTCTTGACTACGTCCTGGCAAGAAAGGTCTTCAGAAAGTTCGAATCCCTGAACCTTTCCTACATCCGTGACGAAATCGACGGTTTGTGCGCTTATATCGATGAGCTCTTCGGCGAAGAGAACATGGGCGAATGCAAGAGTTATCTGCGTATGCTCAAGAAGCTTGTATAATCAGCGTAATAAGGGCGAACGGCGTTCGCCCTTAAACTGGTCTTTTGTTGCAGGGATAATAACAATTAGCGAGGAGTACAGTACTCATGGCAGACTTTGGTAAATATTACAGAGCTTACATGTATATGCAGGAGCTTCTGCAAAATGACTTTACTTACAATTACATAACTGCAAGCCTCAAAGATGGTGACATGGGCAAGGACTCTCTCACCGGTAAAACCAACGAGAAAGTCATTGATATGGACTGGGTTGAGGCTATTGAGGAGGCACTCCCCTACATTCAGAAGGCTATTGATGAGCAGAGACGTTTCATCAAGCAGATTGAGAATGTTGTAAGAATCGAGCTTGCCAGAAAGACAGGTCCCGACTCCGTAAAGCACCTTTCTCAGCACACAAACTATATCGCCAAGGTTGAGGGCGATATGGTCACCCCCAACAAGATTCTGGTTACCGAGCAGGAAGAGTCCTTCGCTATCTACGAAAACCGAGTGCTTATGACACTTATTCGCAGAGCACTGCATTTTGTTGAGGATAAGTATTCAAAAATGAAGGGTGTTCCCAACGACAGCTACAACAATATCAAAGTTATCCGTCATGCAGAGCTTGACGACAAGGTAGTTGACTTTGCGTTCAACTATATAAACGAATCCCATGAGACTCTGGCTGATGATCTGGATGTTCTGGATGTTTCCGAGCTTTCAGATTTCGACCGAATCAGACGAATCAGAACCACTCTCAACGAGTTCCTTCAGACTCAGCTCATGAGAGAAATCTCCAAGGAGCCCGAGGTTCATCCGCCTATCACACAGACCAACCTCCTGAAGAAGAACCCCAACTTCAAAAAGGCCATGGAGCTGTGGAACTTCCTGGACAGCTACAAGCGTCCCGGATTTGAAATCGTCGGTGAGGAGTTCTCCGGCGAGATGAGCGAAGAAGTTCAGCAGGAGGTTTATTTCTCCATGGGCTTCCAGCACTTCCTTATGACCCTTGCCACAAACCCCGGTTTGAGGCGAATCCTCCACGAAAAATACGAAGAAGAAAATATAAAGATTGCAGAGGAAAACGCCAAGCCCGAAAAGCTCAAGGCGGCTGCAATGCAGGCAAGAATTGACGAAGTAAGAAAAGAGGAAATGGAAATCCGCCTCAAAGAAATCCGCGAGCGCGAGAAGAAAATCCTCGATCTTACCAACGAAGTCAAGAACCTGAAGGTTACTCTCGACCAGAAGGAACAGCAGATTCTCACCCTGAAGGGTCAGGTGTCTGCACTTCAGGACGAAATTGCCGAGCTGAAACAAGAGCTTCAAGAGACCAAAATCAAACTCCTCGAAGCCGAGAAAGAAATCGAAAGACTCAAAGAAGAGAATGCTGCTCTCAAGGCTGAGATTGCCCAGCTCAAACAGACTATCGTTGAGCTTAACAACAGAATTGATGAGCTTAATAAATTGGTTGAAACCCTCAAAGCCCGCATCGCTGAGCTTGAGGAAGAAAATGCTAAGCAGAAGGCGCTCATAGCAGAGCAGCAGGCAATAATTGCAACTCAGGCAGCTCGTATTGCTGAGCTTGAAAAGCAGGTTGCCGAACAGCTTGCAAAGATCACAGCTCTCACTGAGCATGTGCAGAAGTGCGAAGCTGAAATCGCTGAGAAAACTCAGCAGATTACCGTTCTCACAGAGAAGAACGAGATACTCACCACCACCCTCAAGTCGGAGCGTGAGGAGCACAAAGCAACTGTTGAGCGTATGACTCAGGAGCATCATGACACTGTACAGAAGATGACTCAGGAGCATAAGGATACAGTTGACAAGATGACTCAGGAGCATCAGAACACAGTTCGTGAGATGAACGATGACTTTGCTCTGAAGACACAGCAGACTGCCGAAAAGCATGCAGGCGAGGTCAAGGCACTCAAGAATACAATCGCCGATGCAGAGGCAAAACATACAACCTATGTTGCAAAGCTCAACGAGGACTTTGCAGAGAAAACCAGCAAGGCAGAGCAGAGGAGAATCAAAGACCTGGCAGAGAAGCAGGCTGAGTTTGACAGCCAGCTTGCCGCAGTCAAAAAGTCCAATGCTGATGCTGCAGCGGCAGTTGACGCCAAGCACGCTTCTGAAATCAGAAAGGTTCAGAAGTCTGTGGATAAGCGTGTTGAGGCTGCCAGAAAAGACGAAGAAAAACGCTACAATGCTAAGGTTCGCGAGCTGAAGGCTCTGCAGGAGAAGCAGATCGCCGAGCTCAGACGCAAGCTTAAAGAAGAAGTACGACTCACAAAACAAAAAGCAAAGGAAGAAGTTCGTCTTGCCAAGAAAAAGGCAAGAAAGAACCTCTTCACAGAAGAAGAACTGGCTGATATAGACAACTGATAATCTCCCGTTTTTCAGAAAGGAGCTGCAATGATGGACAATAAAAGTACTGTCAAAAGAAAGACAGGCGGACTTATTGCTAAAAACATAATAATTTTTGTTGTCCTGATTGCAGTCTGTGCTCTTTCTATCTGGGCATGGTTTACCATCGGACAGAAAGCAGACGCAAATGGTATCAGCATCCGCTCCAAGGCAGATGGCGTTCAGGTTTCTTGGGATGGTGTAAACTACTATGACAACCTGACAGCACTTCAGGAAGCAGATGTTGTAAAGGGTTCCCGCGGTTTAGCTAAAAATATCTCCGGCAAAGACGGCGAGCCTGAATCTCTCAAACTCATTACAGGCAACGGACTGAACTTCTTTGAGCCGTATCTTAACCGTCGAACCGGTGATGTTCTTAAAGACAGCAACGGGGCATGGCAGGGTGTGAATATCACAGATGACAACAGTGGCGGAAGATACATTGATATTGACCTGTATTTCAGAGGTACTTCTCAGAGAGATGTTTACCTTGCAGGCGACAGTCTCGTATCTCCCAAGAATATTAACACACGAATCAGCGACTTCGGTCCTTTCTCCAAGGACTATATCGCCGCTGCATCCAGAGTGGCATTCCTGGATGCAAAGAAAGAAAATGTCAGCTTCATCTGGGCACCCAATGCGGACATAGAGCTTGTGGAGAATAACGCAGGATATACCAGAGTAACCACAACTGCACAGGAGGATGTGACAATTTCCGGCGGAGGAACAACTGATATCGATGGCGGCGTGGAGGATGACGGAAAAACCTATTACTTCTGGACGTTCAATGATGATGCAGTGGTCACAAGTTCACCAAACAACTTGTCTTCTTTCGAAGCACGGCAGTTTGAATACAGCTCTGAATACAGATATTTTGTAACCGAGGTTACTACCTATATCCCGACATATGACGGAACTAATCCCTCTATTCCGATTTTTATTAATGAGTCCGGCACAAGTGCTGCAGCTAATAACTACAATACTTATATTGACGGTGCTAGCAGTAAGAATTTGATAAGAACAGATTTGGGTCAGTATTTTGGTGTAACCAATACGAACTACAATATTGGCGATGTAACATGTTCAAATGCGATGTATATTATTAGCGGTAATATTACAGCGGGGTCTAAAATTACCTACAAATTAGGTTATGACCCTGTAAACAAGTTGCTTGTTGTGTTGGAATATAAAGTAACAGGTGGCGGTTCCTTCAGCCTTGGCGGTCAGGAGACAGATATTACCACAACAGTTACATACTATCCTCTGGAAAACGGTACCACCTGTGTACTTGCAAACCCTGCAGATTCTGCGGCGGTTTCTTCAGGCGTAAACTATAAGAAGGCTGTTCAGTTTATTGACAGCAACAAGAACAACATTCACCCTGTAAGTGTCACCAAGGCAGAACAGTTCGTAGCAGAGCAAACAGGAACAGGGTACAGCGCAACATATAAGTTCAAAAATGTAAATACAAACACCTATCTGAACATTGGAAGCGGAAAGGTTTCGCTTGGTGCAAGCGGTTCCTCTTTCTCTCTGTATTATTCCTCAGAACACACAGGTCCGCTTCTCAAGTCCGGCGACTACTACCTGGTTGTTCAGAACGGTGTCGTCAAGGCGGTCAAAGCAGGCGAGCTTAAAATGGAGGATGTTGTCACGGTATATACGGGCAGCAGCTACAAGCTCAACACAGGTCTAACATCTGATTCACAGACCTATGAGTACTATGATGCCAGCTCTCACAAGTTGGTATCGCTGGGACCCGCTACAGCTCCCAAGCTGTTCACTTCAACATCAACAGATGCCGCTACCACTCTAATCGGTGGCACCAAGATTGCAACTCTCACAATGGATGAGTCGACACAATCTGCGACTACCGCCACAGAGTCAGACACAACATCATCAACAACCTCAACAGAGGAAATTGACACCACCAAATACTACACAGCCCACATCGTTATGAGAATATGGGTGGAGGGTACCGACAGAGAGGCAAAAACTCCTCTTGCCGACGGAATTTTCGATATGAATCTTCACTTTGTATCACAGTAAGGAGGGATTAAGTTGAAACAGATAAACAGAAAAACAAAAACTAAAATGATAATCGTCGTCAACTTGTTCCTCATCTTTGCTCTGATGACCGTGTCTGTGTATGCGTGGTTTGCATCTCAGGTGGATAACCGTGTGGATGCTTACGATATTCAGGTGGAATCCGACAACGCTCTGGAGCTTTCCTTTGACGAGGAGACGTGGTCAGGTTCTCTGAATCTTGCAGATTTGAAAAACGCAGACGACGAATCTGTTCTGGATACTATGAAGTTTGTAGAGGTAACAAGCAACGGAACAACCTTCCGTATCCCTCAGCTTACACAGAAGACAAACTATGCAGAGGTTAACACCGGCGGTTCATGGACAACTGCTGTTCCAAATCAGGACTACATCGAGTTTACTTTGCATATGCGTTCCAAGGATAAGCTCAGTGTATATCTCAGCTCTGATTCCAAGGCTTCTCCTGCATCTTCTGTGGTAACAGGTGCAACCTGTGGCAATCCCAGCTCCTATGCATCCGGTGCGAATACTTTCTCTAAGGACTGCATTGTAGGTGCACTGAGAGTTTCCTATAACAATACCGCAAACTCTAAGTTTATATGGATAACCAATCCCGAGTTCCACCTGAACAACACGATTGGCTCTTCAGATTACACAATGGATACCAACGCAGGTGCTACTACATACGCTGACGGTCCCAGCAAGACAGTTTACACAGCAGGTGCAAACTTCTACTGGAACAATCCCAAAACCCATTACTATTACAGCGGAACCACTTTGACAACGTATACTAACACTTTGACGGCTCTGCCTGATACAGTATCAACTGTTCCCACTGCAACAACCACAAAGCTTGCAGAGCTTACAGGCACAGCAGATGCAAACGGCTACTATTACGGCGAGACAACTTTCAGAATCTGGATTGAGGGTTGCGACACCGAGGCAAGACGCGCTCTTGTAGACGGTAAGTTCAACCTTTCACTGGTACTTGACACATTCGCTATCAACAACTAATTAAATCTACAGGGAGGTGCTGTTATGAGAAAACTTAATAATAAACGTTTGGTTATGTCTGTAATAGCACTTACTCTGGTTTTAGTCCTGGCTGCAGGATTTACCTACAGCTGGATGGAGGGTGGAAACAAGGGAAGTGTTACCGGAAACGAAATTGTCATAAGCTCCGGAAGCAACCTGACCATGCGCCAGGACGGAAAAACCACCAACGCCATTATTATCCCTGCATGTAACCTTGAAGAGGTTTCAAGTGCCGACGGAAGAAATTTCTTCTTACCCTTGTCTGACAACACATCAAGTGTTACTTCTCAGATGGCCTTTAGAGAAGGAATTGCAGCTGATGAAAACACTAAATACGTCAGCGTAGATTTTGAATTGGAGTCAGGCGACAGCGCCGCAGAGGTTTACCTTGGTGCAGGTACTATCGTACAGTGCAGCAATCAGAAGCTGATGAATGCGCTGAGAATGTCTTTTTCTAAAAATGATGGTACAGCCCCTACAGTTTTCAAACCCAACCAGATGCCCGGTGTTGATATGAAGTATAATCCTATCACCACTATTACAACTGCAGGCGCAGCTACAACCACTGAGACTTCAACAGAAGCTTACGGCGACTATTACTTCAAGGGTGAAGATGTAGACAACGCTCTCTTCCGGCTTGAAAAAGGAGAGACTCTCTATATCACTCTTTCTGTCTGGCTTGAGGGCACAGAATTCACAGGCGATGATATTGCTAATTCTGACCTGAGTATATATATCGACTTCACAACTACCGTTGACGACCTTGTTAAGTATAACTTTGTTGATAATTGCCACAATCGTGCAGGAGACGACATAGCGAAACCGAACCACTGGGTCGGTAATAATATTGAGGATGGCAGTGCAGAGTATGCTACTATGATGTACATATACGACAATGCGACTCATAGATATTATGCTATGGAGAAGAGCCCTAGTGGCACAGAGTGGTCTGCATATGTTCCCAATACTATCAACAACTTCTACTTCCGACGTTACTCCATCGATATTGACGAGTGGTGGAACGAGTGGGAGCCTGATATGACGGATATAAAAACCGACCCCAAGGGCGCGCATACGTTTGTTGCTATCTGCGGACAGACGGAGAGCGAAGGCACAAATCTTGACGGTTGCTACGGCTACTGGAAGGATGAGTACGGGACCTTCCGCATTTACTTTGAAATGCAGGCACCTTTCAGTAATCTGATGTGCTATGCATGGGACACAAATGGAGATCCCTGCCCTGCAACGGGTGAATGGCCCGGCAAGGGGATGGAGTTTGCTCACAACACGGATAACGGTGTCCTCTACTACATAGACCTGAAGGAAACCGAAAACGTTGACGGTATCCAGTTCAATAACGGTGGCGAGACCAGAGTTTATCTGGAAGGCTTTGGCTATGGTACAGGCACCGCCGCATATGTTTATTTCGACGATAAAGAGACCGGAGAAGAGAAATATCCGTTGGGCGTTTGGTCGGGATCTTTGGCAACCTATGAAGCTGATAACACAGTGGGCAATTATTTTGTTAAATTTACAAACTCTGCACACAACCATAATCAAGACTTTAACATAATTGCAAATAACAAAAATACAGGCGATCAGTACCCTGCGTCCGGCGGTGCACAGGGCAAGATCGGCAGAGTATACAGATTTAATAACGGCTCCACTACTTTGGAAAAGCTTGCCGGTCCTTATGAAATAAAGGACGATAACTTTGATCAGTATATCTTCAATGGTGCCGTATTCTGGTACAAATCAGATGATGAACACGGTCACTATATTTATACAGACTCGGACGACAGCCTGATTTATCCCGTAAACGATCCCACACCCTAAAAAATAATTAGACTACGATACAAAGGAGGTGCCCCTATGATACAGAATAAAACAAGTAAAAAACAGATGATCATGTCCATAGTGGCACTCATCCTTATTTTTCTCATCGGTGTGGGTGTGACCTACAGCTGGATAGAGGGCGGTACTACCTACTCTATGCAGACTGAGAAAACAGGAGATGTAAAAACAAATGACGTGGCTGACTCGCTGTCATACCGCGGTCCTGTTACACTGAACCCCAATAGTTCAAATCCTGAGCTGAGTCTTTTGGACTATGATAAAAACACCAATCAGCATCAGACGCTTTTCTTCTCTCCTGTCTACAGCTCAAACGGACAGACCTTTACATTCCCTGTGCCTGATTCAGAGGGAGCGGTTTCTTCCTACAGAAGTGCAACTACCAACGACATCGGCACAAAGTTTATCAATTTTGATTTTGACGTAAAAGCGACTAAGAAATGCTATCTGGCTTTCAGCAAAGCCCCCACTATCACTGCGGAAAAGAGTGGTTCCACCATAGCAGATACATCTGCGTTCAGAATTATGCTTTCAAACGGTACCACAAGTCACTTTTTCTCTACTGCAAGCAGCAATCAGACAACTACTGTTGTCACCAATACAAGTGGATCAACCGCGACTCTCACAGCAAAGCCTTTTGCAAACTATATAAACACCTCAGATAAGAGTAACAAACTCTTTGAATATGACAAAAATGCTGAAGGTAATATCGAAGTTTCCATCTGGCTTGATGCTGGTGCGGATTCCGCGGAGCTACAGGGATGCAGTGTTTCTATTGATATTCAGCTTATAGTAGTTGCATCTGACCTGACCGCAAACTTCAATGCTGTTACCTACAACAAGGCAGGCACAAGGGTTACTAACGGCTTCACGGGCGGTTCAATTACACAGGGCGGTTCAAGCCACACCTCAGCCTTCGAGGTAACAGGCACATCCTTCTCTGCAACTGCAGTGCCGAAGAACAGCAGCTACGAATTCATAGGTTGGTATTCTGACATTGACTGTACAGAACTTATAACCGACTCAACAACCCTGAGTCATTCTCCTGACGACGACATAAGCTACTACGCTAAGTTCCAGGAGGTCAACAAGACTATTATCTACGTTGAAAAACGCTCAGGCTTCTCAACGTATTCTGTATATGCTTATCAGAAGGTGAATGGAGTTGCAACCCAATTCACAGGCGATTGGCCCGGTACTGCAGGTACACTTGACAGTACAACAGGATTTTACAAATTGGAGTTTATAACACCTAAGACCGGTAACTTCAATGTAATTATCAGCAACAACGGCGCAAGCCAGTACCCTGCATCAGGCGCAGAGGGTCTGGAGGGTACTTTGGGCGGTACATATATCTTCACAGCCGATAACAAGCTGGAGGAGTTTGACCCCGCAGATATGATAACCTTCAAAACATCGGTTACTCCTTCAGGTGGTGGTACCGCTACAGTAAGCGGTGTTACTGCAAACCTGAGCAACAAGACTTCCTTGAAGATTCGTTCAGGCGACAGTGTTACCCTTAAAGCAACACCCGCTGAAGGCTATAAGTTTGTGGGTTGGTACAAGAATTCAACATGTACAACAACCATAAACTCTTCTTACGCAACAGCTTCACAGACTGTAACGGTCACAGGTACAGCAGGCGGAACAGTAACTTACTATGCTAAGTTTGAGAAGATTCCCGTGCTGACTGTCAAGACCTCCGTAACACCCTCTGGTGGCGGTACGGCAACCGTAAACGGTGTAACCTCCACAAGTGTTCAGACGGGCACAAGTGTTACACTTAAAGCAACACCCGCTTCGGGCTACGAGTTTGTAGGTTGGTATACAAACTCCGGTTGCACAACAACTATCGGCACTAACTACTCTTCTGCTTCGACTACTTACACAGTAAGCGGAAGTGACGGCGCAACAGTTACCCTCTATGCTAAGTTCAAGGTTGAGGATACTACCAGAAAAATAAATGTCGGTGTAATTTACTATCTTAAGGAAAGAAGTACTGTCACTCAGGTTTATTATTGGTGTGAGGATGGCTCCAACGGTACAATCAATCTCTCAGATCTTACTTATACAAACAAGAACTATTCAGTAGGAAACTCTTATTGGAGTGGTGCAGCCCAGAAGTTCTATTGTTATTCTCTTGAACTTCCGAAAGATGTAGAAGGAATAAAATTTAAGAGCTCGTCTGATTGGTATGGTGGAGATGTCAAAAATTTCGAAGATGGTAAGATAGACCTTATTTTCGAATATAGTGGAAGTTATCACAACTACAGAACGACATATTAAACGAAAGGCGGTGATACCGTGAAAAAAGACAGAAGCAATCTCAGACTTATATCCTATATTGTGATGCTGGCGTTGGTGCTGACTATGGCGGCAGGCTCAACGTTTTCATGGTATAACCGCACTAAAGTTGCAGGCGGCGAGAGCAACAAGCTGATATATAGGCAGACCGGTATGGTCAACAACGCAGCCTCGGAGGAGAGAACTGTTGCCACCTATGCAGGTACATCGGAAAACGGAGTCGTTTCCTACAGCGAAACGGCCGTCTCCGGTGCAGTGACTGCAAAGGCAGGCGAAGTAACCTACTTCAAAACTGTAATCACAGACACTGCAAACGCAGGCGACTCTATGGTTTCCCTTTATCTGCAGAGCATTACCCTCAGCAGTAACATGGGCAACGAGTTCCATATCGGACTTGTGGGTCCCGAGAAAACCTATAAGGAATACACCTGCACTAACAATGCAGCAAATAAGGTTTGCGTTGAGGACAACATTTTTCTTGAAAACAATGGTACCGTAGAAGTATACTGGTTTGTAAAACCCGATACTGCAAATACTACAGACGGAACTATTACTCTCGGTGCACAGTATCTTGTATACAACTAAAAGCAACAACAGCATTTTCTGAAGGGTCTAATCGTTTGAAAAAACTAAACAGTATTTTATCTGCCATAATTTTATTGATAACCTTTTCTCTGGTGATAATGCTTACATTCACCAGAATACAGGGAAAAACCCCCGAGCTCTTCGGCTATCAGATACTTCGGATTTCTTCCGCCAGTATGGAGCCGAAACTTCAGGTAGGAGATATCATCCTGTCAAAAAGCGTCAGGGATATCACCGCAGTGAAGCTTGGTGATGTCATCACCTATCACGGTGAGGTCGGCAGCTATACGGGAAAGACCATTACCCACGAGATTGTGCGTGAGCCGTACGAGTCAAACGGCACTTACTATATGCAGACTATGGGCATCGCAAACTCCTATCCCGACCCCGAGATTTCCGAGGAGCAGGTTATAGGCAGAATGGTTTGCGCGTTGCCGATACTAAGCTCTGTGTACAACTTCTTCATGACTCCCATGGGTCTTGTGGTAGTGCTGGGATTTCTGGCACTGATGTTCATCAACGAGGTGCTATCCCTCAGAAGGCTTTTTAAAGAAAGTCAGGATGACGAGGCAGATTATCCGGGCGATGCCGGGGACACATCTCCTGATTTAAGCATTGCAGACTATCAGGAATAAATCAACACTCACAGACAGCAGAAAGTCTCTGCTGTCTGTTTTGGTAATGTACCTTATTTTGTCGGAAGGATATAGTATGAAAACTGTTATTAAAATAGTAAAAAAATGTCTTGATATATTTTGTTGGATTCTGATTGCGGCTCTGACACTGACGATAGTAATGTCTTTTGTCGCACGTATCAACGGTACGAATCCTACGGTTTTCGGATACTCCGTGTTTCGCGTCTCCAGCGGAAGTATGGAGCCTGAGCTGTCGGTCGGTGATGTTATCCTGGGAAAAGTCGTTGTTGACCCAATGGAGCTTCAGGTAGGAGATGTTGTCACCTACAAGGGAAGCGGGCATATGGAGGGCAACCTGATAACACACGAGGTCATCGTTGCACCCTGTGAGGAAGACGGTGTTGTCAAACTGCAGACCAAAGGTGTGGCGAACGATATTCCCGATGATCCCATAGAGGTTGACAGGGTGGTTTCGGTTATGGTTTGTGAGCTTCCCTTCCTAAACGTTTTTTATAGCTTCTTCTTCTCTCCCTGGGGCTTGCTTACGATCGTGGCGCTGATAGTCTTCGTGTTTATTGATGAACTCATCGTGTTTATAAAAAACGCCACAGGCAAAAAATCCGCAAAAGACGGAGAAGATATCAACGAGATTATCGAACGACTTCAGGCAGAAAGCGCACAGCAAGCAAAGGACGATGACGATTCACAGTCATTGCCAAAAGAATAAAGGCATTAGTCAGAAAGACTCTCGTAGCATCAGGTCCTTCCTGCTATGAATTTTCCCAAGGCTCCCGAGTATCTCGGGAGCTTTTTTGCGTTTGTTTCTGCGTCCGGTAGCGAAATCACATGGCGAAATCAAGGCTTTTCTGCACGAGCTGAGAGCTTGCTCGGGGGAGTTCGGACTTTCCGCGGGAAAATACGATGTTTACTGAAGTTTTTCGGAATGTAGGAGTGTGTTTCTTTTGGATAAACTTATTGAATTTGATTGATGTGTGTGATATTATTATTGTAGATAAGTAGACATATTTTCAGATTGTTTTGTAAACACAAAGATACTTGGCGTATTGGAGGGATCCTTTTGAAAAAACTGAACAATGAAGATGTGAATTTTCAGAAGCAGAAGCTTGTTTTCAAAGACGCAGTGCTAAGAAACAAGAAGTTTGTGACCGTGATAAGCATCCTTCTGGTGGTACTCCTTACAGCCACTGTGGTGGTTGCGGTGATACTGCTTAACAGAGAGCCGGATACATACAGCTTTGTTATGTCTGCAATAGACAGTACCGAGTCCAAGAGTAATATGACAGTGCAGATAAATTCCCTCGGTCAGATAAAATCGGGAGGAGTCACCCAGCAGACAGATACCGACGGAATTATAACCTTTGTCGAAGAGGATGATATAGTTCATTTTTATCTGAACACCAAGAGCAGTACAATCGGTGCCGAGGCAGAGGACTTCGATGTTACGGTTTCTCTGTTCTGTGAGGATGACGTTGTTTACGACAACTCCACCGGCGCCAACGTGGTGGTCGAGGATATGACCGCCGATGAATTCAGAGAAATTGTGGACGGCTACTCCCTCTACCGATACAGCAAGGATAAGGCGGTTTCTGCCTCGTTTGTTGAAAACGAGATGGAAGGCTACGAAAACTGCGGAGACGTTACGGTGCAACTCTCTGCACCTGAGGATGAGGTTCTCGAATCCTTTGCTCAGAAGCTTTCTGAGGTAACGGGAGAAAAGGTTAAGGCTAATCAGCTTGAGGTGAACAGCGCGTCAGTCACCTATTCCATATACAACGAAATGGTTGCGATGCAGAAATACTCGTTCACCGTTACCTACACCGCATCCAGCGGTCAGGATGTTATGTATACATCCGTATCCGAGATTGCTTTCATGGAAAACAGCGATGAAGAATATGATGAATTCGTTCCTATTGAAACATCAATCATCACAGAGGAGGATTAACATATGAAAAGATTACTTATGAACGTTGTATCGTTACTGCTTACAGTGGTAATGATGTGTTCCTCTTTCGTAGGAGTAGCGGCTGAGACCGTAAACATGGAGGATGCAGGCATTGAGTCTACCACCATGAGTCTCGAAGGCGCAAAGAATAACGTGGAGGATTACTACTTCTCTGAGGATGAGTGGAGAGAGGAGTATCCTGACGGATTGTATGTAGTAGAGTACAATTCCTATGGCGTTTCAGAGGGCGGCACAGACCCTCAGAATCCTCAGGATATATATCTTGGTATTGTAGTCTACAGACTTGGCGGAGCCGACGATTCCGCAGAGCTTACATATATGATCAACAGAATTTCTGCTGATGATGAGCTGTACCCCAACTCTATGGGAGTTGTTGAGTTTGCACCTCAGCAGACAAAGGCTACTGCAAAAGTGGAGATAAAGAACGATGACGTGAGAAAAGGCGACCAGCTTCTGATGTTCGCTCTGACAGAGGCTTCTTTGGGTACAATTTCTGATGCTGCATCTGCAGTTATCACCATCACCGATGACGAACCCTATGTTCAGAGTGCCGTGAGCCTGAGTACCGATGTTGCAGTTTTCGACAAAAGTGCAGGCTCTGTTCCCCTGCGCGTTGTCCGCAAAAACAACGATTCCGACTACTGCTCTCTGGTGATAAAGACATCTAAGGGCACAGCTAAAGAAGGCGTGGACTTCGAGGCAGTGGAAAAACAGATAATGTTTGTACCTGACCAGACAGAGCAGACAGTATGGATTCCTCTTGTTAAGTCAGACGAAAAGTATACAGATGCAAAATACTTCACTGTTACCATGACGGATATGAAGGGCTGTGAAGCAGAGAGCGAGACCTCTGTACGCATAAACATTACAAACGAAATGAAAAGTGGAGGAAACGAAGTCACAAGAATTGAGGCTTCTGCCGATCTTGAGCGGAGCGACGAGGAAGCACTGGTGACTTCTGCCACTTCTGTCGTAAATAAGAACGACACGGTCAACCGCAAGGATCTGTTGCTTTCTGCAGTAGGTGCAGTAAACGGTACCGCGGTGCAGTCTGTGCCGAAAGGCGATATTGTATCGGTGTCTGAAAGTTCCGTGTGGACAGATGTGCAGACCGTAACCCCGGACGGATATACTCAAAGATATTCCTCAGGAAGCAAATGGACAGCAAACAATGAGTACACCGATGCTAACGAGGATACCGTAATAGTATCCCAAAATACCTACGACCTGAATTTCTACAAGAGCATGGCCGTCGCCTTCAAGAACAAGGAAAACCTGAAAAACGGTAAGCCCAATACCGTCTTCGGATATATGCCCAATGATTCTGAATACGGTATTGACGGCAGTCACTTCAGCTATATAAAATCTCAGCTGGGCAGCTGCAGTGATGATGATTTTAATTGGATGAAGAATAACCGGGCATACATTCTGATGAACAGATATGCCTGTAATGACGATTACAGCAACGACTCTCCCAGGTCTATCAGCCTTACCGACGGAAACGCAGACCGCTTTATTGATACATTAGGTTACGAAGCATCCAGACACCTGCTTTTCTGGATGATATACAATGTAAATAATCAGGGTGACGATACCCACTTCATGATGCGAGACACACAGCTGCATCGTGCAGTTATTCCCTTCCGTGTTTTCGACGCTCCCGGGGTCGAATTCAGTTGTACGGACTCTTCCGTTACTATTGTGATGGACGGCTATGAATGGATCTTCGAGATACAGGACAACACCAAGGGCGGAGTAGGCATTGCAGATATGTATGCCGATGAAAAAGCCGACAAATACGGCTTTTATGTTGGTAGTACCGTCACAGTAACGTTCTCGCCTGTCGCAGGCACAAGCGCTGCGAATATGCCCACTCCTGAAACCATGAAGCTTGTGGATGAAAACGGTAATGTTCACAACGTGGGTGCACTTACCAAAAGCGGGTCTTTTGATTTGCCTCTTCATACAATTATGTCCAAAGACCCGTCGACACTGCAGTCTAACTACGGCTTGACAAAAACCGAAGCTGATAATCACATAAATAACACTCTGGGAGCAGATGAGTGCATAAACTATCAGTTTGCAGGCAAGCTGAAATTGCAGGTTACATACTCCATTCATCAGGGTGTGGCTATCGACTATGCAAACGTTCCTACCCTGACATCAAACTACGGCGATATCGAGTCGGATGCTGCCCACATAGAAAGAATCAGAGACGGACTGAGGGGAATTGTCACTTTCTATGACGACAACGGAAATGATATTACTCCTTCCAACACAGACGTAAATCTGGAAGAAAAAACAATGTATTATCCCGAGATTGAGTTCTCCTACCTTATTGTTGATCCCACATACGCAAACCACGGATACATTGTTTCCACGAACCTTATAGATCTGGATTACCAGTCGCTCAGCACCAAGACAAAGCTTTCCTGGAGTGACTGTGCTCAGGTGGCAGACAAGGTTATCTTCAGACTTTACGATGACAAAACCGAGTATCTGATACCCCAGTTGCATATGCAGTCAACTTCTGTTTCGACGAGAACAGAATCAGGATTTGAATCCATTTACAACCTGGACCATCTGGCAGACTATCTTGCTTTTGAGGCGATTTACAACGACACATCCGTAAATCCCGATCCTGTATATTATGATATGTATTTCAGCATCTCAGATATATACACATCTGCCATGAAGAACGGCGCTCCCAAGGATTTCAAAGTAAAAGTCTACAGAGAAAAGGTTTCCAATACAGAGAAAGAGGTTCTCTTCGAATTTACATACACGGGAGGAGTTTCTGTTCCTGAGGCAAAGGCGATAGAGCTTGTTAATCTGAATAAGGATTTCGGTGTCAAGCAAGTTGATGTAGAGGGCGCAGCTCCCGATAAAACGGACCCCTTCACACCTTCGCTAACGCTCTTGTCTCATTCCGGCGGCGGCTACAACTATGTCATGCATATTCCTACCCACTTTGACTACGTGTCGTCAGAATCAGGACAGACATCTTCCTATTACAATCAGATATTCTTCGGCGGAGACGGTGTGTCTATGGAGTTAGAAAACTACGACCGTACAACCGCCGACAGCACTCAGGAGGAAACCGAGAGCAGAGAAGTAATCTCTACAATGAGTGTTGCAAGCACCCAGTATGTAGGCACTCAGGTGCTTCAGTTTACAACTGTTGCAGAGCCTCAGGGAATGGAGACTCCCTACTACGACGAGCAGCAGGAATTTGACACATATAATTATAACAATGTATTAATCGGTATATCAGGTTTTGATGCGGATTTCAGTAATGTTGCGGGAGCCTTATCTCAGATATACGCGTTCAGAGCCAATCGACACGAGGATGATGAAGAACTAAACAAAAAATACAAGGCTAAATCAAAGAGAGCGATTCAGTTTTCAGGAACCGGTCTGTATGCGAATTTTAATGATAACGATATTGTTATCGGAGGTAAGTTTGCGTGGACATACGGAGTGACCGGTGCCTTGTATGAAAGCGAAAAAAAGAAGACCGAAGGCGAGAACACGACTGAAACGAATACTATGGTGTCACAAAACGGAGTAACCGGAGGTGACAGTGCCAACAAATACAGCAAAAGAACATCCAACCCCGTTTCAAAGCTGAACTCATCCCTTGGCAAGGTAAGTGGTGGATTTAGTGTAGACGCAAATGTAACAATCTCGTTTAATCCGGTTACTCAGCGATATACTTTTAAAATGTTTAAAATAGGCGTCGGTGGAAATATGGGTGCCAGTGCCCGGTTGCCGATACCTGCTTTGGCGAATATGGTGTATTTCACTGTGTCCAGTACAGTGTACGCTTCATTCTCAACAGGTCTTAAGCAGGTGCTCGACTATGTTGACCAGAAAGGCGTCTGCCATTACAAATCTCTTTGGAGTGGTATTCCTGTTACAGTAGGCTTTACGGTGGCTATGGGCGTTGGTGTCGGTATTTCGGGAATACTTGCGGTTGAAGCCAGTGCAAGCATAGATGTAAACATCAGCGTGATTCTGGGTAAAAACGTATACAGTCCCAGCCAGTTGGAATTTGACCTGAATACAAAGATACCTGAGGAAAAGCAGGAAGAGAATTATGAAAAGTACTCCTATAAGGTATCTTATGGCGATGGCTGGGTTACCGACAATACCACTGACGAGGATGGTGGCACCGGCGGAACGGTTTATACGGATTATTATTTCAATGATACAAAGGTCGTTTCCGAAAAAGCAGGAGACACCATCACCATTGAAGGTCAGGGCACCTCATTCCAGCTTGTGGGTATAAGACACGAGAACGGCGGTGTGATGGAGGTTACAGTAAAGGATGCCAAAGGCTCTATCCTCCGCAGATCCCTGATAGATACAAAGAGTAATACTCTGCAGGAGTATCGCACACTGTTCACATGGAATGTGGACAATTACACAGACAGCGGTGTATTGCCCATAAAGTTTACAGTGACCATTACTCATAAGGAATCCGAGTCGGCAGACACAACTCTTATGCTTGACAGCTTCAGGGTTTACAATCCGCAATATTATAGAAACGACTATTATCCCCTTGATTTTAACGATTTTAACTTTAAGATAGGCACATCCATAAAAGTAGTCCTGTGTGTCTTTGATATAGTTCTGGAGCCTGCCTATATGTTAATCAACTGTACTGCAGATAAGCAGACTCTGACATACGGTTTTGTAAATTACAGCGAGACCATTGATGTTACTGCAAAGAAAGCGGTCAGGGACATTCCTGTTGTAATGGCATCGTCTGAGGTGGGAACATCCAACGGCGAAGATGACTATTTCACCACAGGCGAGTACAGCGAAGAAAAAACCAAGACTCTCATCGCAGAAGACATAAAGAATACTGCAGGAAGTCAGGTGCTTGAGCACAATGGCAGCATCTATGCGTTCTACTCTGTTGTGTTCAAGGACGAGACCACCGGCGAGGCAAGATACGAGCTTCATTATGCAGTGGACGGCGTAGAAAAAGGTAAGGTTAGCGACGATATCTTTGTCAGCGAGTTCTATGCTTTCGAGGACGAAAACGGCAAGCTCAGTGTTATATATATCACAACAGACAGCACCGTCGTCTCAATCAAGGGCGAAGAAGGAAAAACCGTCACAGTAGAGCTTTCTGACGGCACAACCATTACTACGGATGATATTTCCGACCTGAAGAATCTGCTTCAGAAAACCTGTGTGAAGTTAGCCGTGCTTGAAGACGGCAACAGCTTCAGCGTACAGAATATCGGAAACACTGCAGACAGCACAAACCAGAGACCGGAGTCCTCTCCGGTTGCAGCGTCCATTACAGGTGAAAGCGGCAACACAAGCGTGTTGATATATGCCGAGGATGAGAAAACCGAGGAGGATGCCGACTATAATATGAACTGGCAGTCTTTTGCTGAGGACGAAGTCGGAACCTCACAAAAGATGGCAAGTATTATGAACGCAGTGTACACAGGCAGAGCACAGCTTTACTGTGCAGTCAAGAGTGGCGGAGAAGCCTACTCTGCGCCTGTGTCTCTGGACCTTGAGAGCCTGCTCGGAGCAGATAAGTTTAAGACGGGCTTCAAGATAACAAGCATTGATGCGATTATGGCAGACCAGGATACTGCCTGCGTTGCATTCTCTGCAGAGATTCCCTATGTTGCCGACAGTGTCAGCGTGGGAACTCTCAAAGAACTCTATTACATTACCTTTGATATTTCAGGCGGAAATATTACCTCCAAGGATGTACTGGTAATAGATTCTGTTATCGATTATGATGCAGTGCTGGATGAGGTTTTCGCAGCAGGAGACGAGATTCCCGAAAGCTATATTAATCCTGATACAGGCGAAATCTATGACAGCATGATACTCAGAAACGTTCAGCTTGAGAGAGCTGTGGTAGGCGGAAATGACACCGTTGTGGATGAAAATTCAGTGCCCGAGCCTGTGCTTTTCTACCAGACTAACAGCAGCATAAACCACGTTACATACTCAGCGCTTTGTGCAGCTGTTGAGGGTAAGAAAAACGGTTCGGAAAATAAAGAAGAAATCGAAGTGTTGTATGACGGATACTTTGATGACTATGTTATCGCAGTTGAACCCAACCATACAATCAACCTGATTTACACAGACAACACAGGTAACGAGAACGAGGATACGCTGTATATTGCAAACTATGATGCAGAGAAAAAACTCTGGAACTATCCTCGTCAGCTCACCTACAGTGATGCTTTCGATGCCGATAAATACGAGGACAGAGAAGAGACCTTCTCTCTTGCATTTGAGGATTATTCCGCGTTCATCGATTCAGAGGGTAAGGTTGCCGTGGCACTTAAATCCTCCTACGCTCCCTTTGTATATGACAAGGGAATAACAGAGGATTCCTTAGGCACAGATTCGTCGGTGAACTTCGACGAAATGTGCGACGGAACTTATATTGATGCCTCCGGCAACGCTCAGCCCATGATTGTAACACCCGTCGTTGACTATGATTCAGAGAAGGCGCGTTCGGATGTATTCCTGCTGACCTTTGAGAAAAAGGTTACGGATGTAAATGTAACCGACTTTAAGCTTGATAATGATATATTCTCTGCAGGCAACGAAATCGGAGTGTTCTTCAACATAGAAAACACAGGTGATACCATCATCGACAAGATGAGGGTGAAGCTGTATTATTATGATTTGGAGAAGGGCGAAAAAGTAAACGGAGAGCTGACCTCTCAGGAGCTTACATGTACCCTGCTTGCAGGAGACTACTATGAGGCATATATGAGCTATGTCGTTGAGGATGCTCCTGATAATTCGCTTCTGTGTGTTGAAATCAGAGATGGTTCAGGCAGAAAGGTTCTCTATGATTCCCTGCATGATTCCTACGAGGCAGGAGATGAGGAGAACGTCACCTACCACGAGATTCACAAATCTGCAGAAATTATCATCGATGGTATGGACCTGGATATTGACAGCAAGGGTATACTTACTTTCAATGTCCGTATGGCAAACATCGGTGCTGTAGCTGCTCAGCACGACGCTACCGTATACTGTGATGTACATAACGCAGAAGGCGGAAAAATCGGAACCCTGTTCTCCTTCGTGGCCGATAAGGAAAGCCTCGATCTGGGAGAAAGCAAAACCTATTCAAACTATATGGACGTCTCCGATTATCTCGTTGACGGCGAGATGTACTATAGCCTGAGAGTCAGCACATCTGACAAACAGTATAATACAGAGAATGATGTCACCGAGGTAACTACCTGCCACCAGATGCCTGAGATTCAGGTTGAGTCCATAACAGATTCAGAGGGCGAGGACTTGGTAGCAACTGTAGGCGGAATGGGATATATGCTCAGATTAGGTGAAGAGATAACCGTTGAGAGCAGTGTTCTTTCAGATGTGTATACCCATTCACAGCTCAGAGGCTATGAAATCGGCTCCTCCTGCCTGAGCATAGATAACAGCAGTCAGGACGGCACCATGAAGATAAAGGCAATAGCCATGCCCGAGAATGCTTCCGGCTGTGCCAAGGTGATTATCGGACTGGAAGGCACCAGAGTATACAGATGCATCTATCTGAAAGTTACAAAGAGAGATGTGGTTGATTTTGACAGCACCTGTATAGACGAGAACTGGACCGAAAGTACCAGAAGCTGTCTCTATGCTTACGATGCAGATGTGGCATATACACAGCAGGATTCAAGCGAAATCAACTTCAGCTTCTATGGTGAAGACATTAAGATTTACGGAAACTATCTTGAAAACGGCGGTAAGTTCCTTGTGACAATTACCGACAAAGACGGTAACATTGTCAAAGAGGAAACGGTAGACACCGCAAAGGACCTCAACGACTACGGTATGCTCCTGTACACCAGCGGAAAGATGGAGTTTGACGAGTACGAAGTAAGCATCAAATCAATCCTGCAGGAGGGAGAGAGACTTGCCCTTGACTGTGCAAAGTTTACGGTGGATCTTTCCGATGCAGATCTCACTCCCTACGCAGTTGCAGAATCCTACGAGGAAGAGCTTGCGCTGCCTCTTGTTTCAGGCAGACAGCGTCAGGCTGAGTTCACTTTGAACTTTAACAAACACATTGAGCTTAAAGAGGGCAAGTCCTATGAGGATATCACCCTGAGATTCGACGAGTACGAGAAGCAGACAGACGGCACATATAAGCCCACGGGCGAGCAGTCGGTATTCACAGCCGTTGGAATCGAGGACGAAAGTCGCCTTGTGCTCAGCAGTGTGCTTTCAAGTAAGCAGGGAACAGTTATGAAGTATGTTCTTGCTGACTCATATATCCCCGAAGGCGTGCTGGTCACAAAAAGAGGCAAGGATGTAGCTACCGAAATTCCCGACTGGGATATGGTATCCTACGAGCTGAAAGAGTCGGGAATCCTCTCGGTAATTGTGGGTGACGACGCTGAGATGCCCGACGGAAGCGTGCAGAAGAGCGTGCTTGTTAAGTTCATGACAGCACCCGTTACGGACAGACTGGAAGGCACAAAGCTTCTCTACCTCACAAAGAATGAAAAGGGAGAGGAACAGACCGTCGAGTTCAAATACTCACAGATGTCTGAAGACCCGAGAACAGCCGTCTACAGAGCGGATAAGCTGGAGCTTTCCGCAGAGGAACTCAGCAAGGTGTGGAATTTCTCAAGCGGTATTGTTCTGGGCGAGAGCAACTATGTGCTTGTAACAGCGCAGGGAGATTATCTGGAAAATGATATCTCCACCGTTATTGAAGATACATCAAAACTGAACATCAGTTATGAAAAAATCAAGTCAGAAACAGCTCCGGTTATTTCTGTTTCCGAGAAGGGTGCAGTGATTGTCAGCGTTATATTCCCTGAGGCTGTGAATTCTCAGTATGCAGACAACGCCTATGTCACCGTCAGACAGACCCTGACCTACAAGGACGGCGAGACCCGAAGCACGAATATCAGGCTCTATGCACAGAAGAGCAACGAAGCTCAGAGAGAGGTTGTCTTTACAAGAAGCAACGCAGAGTCTCTGCCGGGCGGTGTGACAGCTCAGTATGTCCTTGTGTCCAAGAGCATTGAGTACAAGGATGAGAACAGGTCCATCACCCGTGCATATGACGGTATTGCGATAGACCCTGCCATCAGCAAGGCAACAGATGTTACGGTTCTGAGCGATGCGTACATTGTAAGTGCAAAGCCTTACATTGATGCAAAGGGTAAGCTTTGCGCTGAGGTTGTGTTCAGTACCGCAGTGAAAGAGCAGAACCTCGCTGAAACAACTGTCTCTGTTACAAAAAACACCGAGGAGTATGACTCAGACCACAGCAAGGAGCTTGCTCTGGAGTTTGAGTCACTGAAAAACGGAAGAATTGCCACATATAAATACAAGGGCGACAGCGAAATCTCCCTTGCCTACGGCGAATCCGCCAAGACATACACAGTAAACAATACCCTGAACTCAGAATCGGGCAACAAACCCGTCACTGCAGACGGTGCATATGAATTCTCACTGAGCATTCTCAGCACCGAGGCACTTTCTCTTACAAGAGCAAAGGCAACGAGCGCAACCATAGAACTGGTCAAAAATGCAGACTTTGGCTACAATGCTGTGCTTTCCGTGAAGTGGAACGAGGATATAGCCCGCACCGAGGAGGGCAACACCTTTGCAACTCTCTCAATGACAAGAGGAAGCTCAGAGCCTCAGAACATCGGGCTTGACCTGATTGACCTGAGCGACAATACCCTGAAGTTTGTCACCACAACTCCCATAACCCTCAACAGCGGAGAGATTACCACCTTTGAGATTACAGACCGCTTTATTGATGCACAGTCCCTCATCACAGATGCACAGGGAGTAGGTGTCAGCGAGGAAATCAGAGGTCTTGCTTCCCTTGTGGTGGATAATACAAACGTGGGTGTTGTAAAGGCCGTCAGTGCAGTATTCACAGAGTACGGCGAAGGAAAGATTAGTGCCGAGGCAAAGGTTGTTTATGACAGCGAGCTGAGAGAGCGTTCATTTGAGAATTCCTCCATCGAAGCTACGCAGAAGATTATTTTCCCGAACGGAGACTCTACTTCTGTTAGCACAAAGCTTCTGTTTGATTCAATTATTGACAGCAACACAGCGCTGTATAAGGCAGAGCTTACCGTTGATGAGGACGCTCAGGGCGTAGAGCTTATTCTCGGCGAGGAAATCAAGACCTACGGCGACAACAGTCTGTACAATACAGACAAGACCCTTGCACTCAGCACAGAACTGCCTGATTGTGACAAGGTGAAACTCGGCAGAGTTCAGGCGAAGTCGGTTACCATGATGTCAAAAACCGAGGACCTGAAGATCGAAAGCGTTGCAGATACAGTGATTGCCGTTACCTACAATGACGAAATCGTTGTAGAGGATATGCAGGACATCACCCTTGTTGCAAAACTCAGGGGTGTTGAGGGCACAGACACCCTTGTGTACAGAGCTCATGATATGATAAACGACAAGACCCTGCTGTTTGTTCCCGATGCCAAGGCAGAGGGCAAGCACGCAAATGTCATTGAGCTTTATACAGAGAGCACTTCGCTGATTCTCTCAAATGACGCAAAGATTTATGACAAGGAGAATAAATTTGATGTGGCTCTCCTGCTGCCTGATTCAACCCAGTCCTTCTATCTGAACACAGAGGACAGCACAATTCCCACCACACCTGACCCGAGTGACGGCCCGATGCCTACAACTCCCGACTCAGGAGAGGTCACAGTACCCACAGCTCCCGACGAAGAGGAGAGCATCGCCACCAAACCCGAAGAGGATAAGACCGACGCTCAGATACCCACAGAAAACACAGGAGCGCAGTCCGACTCCGACACAAATGGCGACAAAACCGACGGAAGTCATGTTTCCACCGGCAGAGACCTGACCTATATGTGGATTATGGCTGCAGTTATGGTGGGTGCGTTCATGGCAGTTATTATATGGAGAAAGAAGTTCTCCGCTTAAACCTATAGTTCTATTTGCGTATTATCTCAGAAAAGGCGGAAAGCCCTTCGGGGCTTCCGCCCGCTGAAGAGGAGGTAATTGTATGAAAAAAAGAGTTCTTTCAATGTTCCTTACATTGGTGCTGATGCTGACAGCGTTGCCTGTGGCGGCGGTGGATACAGCCTCGGCAGAGCTTGGCACAGAGGCAGAGCCGTATGTTATCACAACATTAGAGGAACTGAATGGTTTTCTCACAGATGTCTCAGGCAAAAACAAAAGCACCGTCTGGTACAGTCTCGGTGCAGACATCATAGCAACCGAGGAGACCAAGGATTCTCTTAAGTGTGGCAGTAACCTTGAGGATGTTATTCTTGAGGGTAACGGCCACAAGATAAGCGGTTTTACCATGACAGATGCGTTGTTTGCTGAGGTGAACGATTCCTCTGTAAGAAACATTGTGTTTGAAAATATAACAGTAAATACCGAGAGTGCACATAGTGCCGTGCTGGCAGGTAGTCTTGCATCCTACACAGCTTTTGTTACAGGCTGTACTTTTATTAACTGCAAGCTCACCACAAACAGCAACGAAAGCTCCGTCTATGCAGGCATAGTTGCCGCAGAAAATATCGGCTCCGTTGTGTCCTGCACAGTAGACAGCTCCTGCTCTGTTACAGCAGACTCCACGAGTGCGAAGGTGTACATGGGCGGTATCTGCGGTATTAATGAAGAGTATTCCTACGTTGTCGGTTGTTTTGCGCAGTCTGCGCTCACAGCAACCGACGGCACAACTCTCTCCTCAGCAACTGTAGTCGGTAAGAATTACGGCGAGGTTATGGGCTGTCTGCATAAGGATGGCGATACCTATTATGTTGACGGAGTGAAGAACACCGATGACGTGTATGTGCTGGCGGCAAAACTCTCTTCATTGTCTCTTGATTATAATGCACAGGGCGTAGAGTTTGACCCGCCCGTGGAATCCGAAGACTACGCAAAGCTCTGGACCGTTGACAGTTCAGGTTCTCCCGCAGTTGCCTTTGACGAAAGAACAGCGCAGGTTATCCTGAATATGGACACAAGCTTTTACAACAAGTCCTTGATAAAGAGCTTTTCCGTTTCTTTCAGTGACGATAGCAGATGCAGAGTGATGAAAAAGTCAGCGCAGGGCGACGTTTTGCAGTATTCCGTTTCGGTAGGCTATTATGACGGCAGCACCTATGTGAGAAACAGTGCGGTGCTGGATGCGGTCTGTGCAGTTGAGTACAAGAGGATAAACAGCTTCGTGCTTTCTTCCAATTACGGCTACATTACTAAATATGCAGACAATATTTTTACACCTGAAAATGACACGTATTCCACTGTTTTTGCCTTTTCAAAATCTGACGCAGAGCACAACAAGTCCTCTCTGGATATCTATCCCTTTGAGGCAACACTGGGGCTCAAGTCCGTCAAGGAAGCCGACCAGATTGTGGACTACACCTTCTCGGGGTCGGGTACCGATAACAACCCCTTCCTCATTACAAATGAGCATGAGCTGAGAATTCTCTCTACCTATGTAAACAGCGTTTTCAGCTACAAGAGCGACGCGGGCGATATGCCCTATAATAAGGCAAGCTATGCACTTGCCAATGATATCAAGATGTCCTCAAATGCGTTCACTCCCATCGGTGTCGAGGTAGTGACCGAGGACACAGCCTTCCGAGGAACTTTTGACGGAAGAGGATATACAATTTCTGATCTTCACATTAAGTCAACTATCAAGGGTCAGGGTCTCTTCGGTGACGTTATGGGTATTGAAAGCGAAGAGACACCCGGTCAGTTTGAGAGCTACGCCCAGATTAAAAATCTCAACCTGCTTAATGTGTCAATTCAGGATGACACATCACAGGGCGCAGGCACAAGAGCAGAGAACAAAGGTGCCGTCGCGGGCAGAGCTCAGCATGCAATTATCAACGGCTGTGTAACAAGCGGAACCATCGATGGTATGACTCAGATTGGTGGCGTTGTAGGTTACGCCTACAAGTCAAAAATTTACAACTGCGGCAGCACAGCAAGTATAGCCGCCTATTCCTCCAATGCCCGTGCAGGCGGAATTACAGGCTACGCACAGCACTCCGAGATTGTAAACGGATATTCAGCAGTAACCATTTCTGCCAAGGGTACAGTGGATAAGAACTATCTGAATCTCGGCTATGTTGCAGGTCATATCCTTGACAGCACAATAGAGAATGTTTTTTATCTGAACAGAAACCAAGACGCCGTCACCAAGGTGTGGGCAGGAGCAAAAGAAGAAACCGAGGCAGACCTCAAGTCAGATTCCTTTGTTCAAAGTCTTAATAAATACGCCGCCGATAAACGTCTTGGCGCAAATTGGGCAAAAGATACCAACAGTATCAATTCGGGATATCCCTTTATATCAGAGCCCGCAGAGGTTTTCTACCGAGTTTATACCATTGCCACCGGTGCCGGTTATGTAACTCTGGATAACTACACATACAAATCCGGCGAGGAGGTAACATTGCCGGGAGACGAAGCCGTAGGCTATACCGCAACCGATATGGACATGAATCCGCTCAACCTTCGTTTTACGGAGGATGAAAACGGCGATTTCAGTTTCATAATGCCGTCCTACGATGTAAGAATCATCCCCGACTTCGGTAAAGAGACCTTTGCAGGTCTGGGTACCGAGGAAGACCCCTTTGTTATCACTAACCTTCGAACCTATCTTCAGATGGATTATTTGTGGTCTGATTCTAAAGACTTCTGTGTTATGAATTTCGAAGATGGTTATCATGAGTGGAAACAATACAGCGAGTGCTACTATGTACTTGATGCAGACATCGACTGCAAAAATATGTCTATGAACCCAATAGGTCCCGATGATGACTCCAATCGTTTCACAGGAACCTTCGACGGCAGGGGCTACAAGATTTACAACTGTAACGTAATAAACAGTGTGTTCGGTAATTTGTATGAGGCAACCATACGGAATCTTCGCTTTGAGAATATCACCGTTTCGGGTACAGACAACATAGCGATAGTCTCGGCATATGCTGACGGAGTATGCAGCCTTGTTAATATCAGCATAGAGAACTGCTCTCTTTCGGGAGCGGAAAAGGCGGCGGTAATGATAGCATGTCGGGATGTAGTGGACCTCCGTATGTTCAACTGCAGGATTAACGACATTCAATTCTCCGATTGCAAAGATACAGCGGTCGGCGCGGTTTCCTATCACTATCAAGGCAGGGTTGCAGCCTTTGCAAACAACTGTGTAATTACAGATGTCAGAGGCGGTGTAGGCAAGATGGTTTCCTGCTCTGAGTTTATCGGAGAGGATTATTCAAACATCTACTATGATTCGGCACTTTCATTGTCTGATTTGAAAGACGACGAAGGAACACCTAAGAGTATAGAAGAACTTAACAGCGAAGAGTTTATTTCCGGTTTGTCTTACTACACAGAGACCGAGCTTGAAGAATTCGGGGCTTGTCTCTGGGGAGAGAACAGCGAAAATGAGATTGATCTTTCCATTGGCGGCACCCCTGACGCTGTCAGCAGGATAATTATCGATTCGGTTTTCACGGAATATCAAGGTGAGAGCCCTGTTTTAAAAACAGATAATGTACCATACTGTGCAAAAACAGGTCAGGAAATCACGCTGAAATATAAGCTGAATGCAGCTTTGGCAAATCTTAGAATAAGCACACGCGACGGATCCGTCGCATTTACTGTTTCTTCGACAAAAGAGGATAAGGAATACGGCACAATAAGCTTCATAATGCCCGAGGGTTACGTGACCATAGACAACAATGGACGGATACCTACAGTGCAGTATCTGGAAGGAAAGGGAACGGAGTCAGATCCCTATCAGATCTCGTATCCCTATGAGCTTACTCATTTTGCTTCGGTAATCAACGGCGACACACTTCAGTATAAGCCCGAAAGCGACTACGTAGATTATGAGACCGCGTATGTAGAGCTTACGACGGATATTGATATGAAAGGTATGCCCTGGGAGGGAATAGGCACGGACAGAGTTTCGCAGATCTATTCCTTTAAGGGTACCTTTGACGGAAATATGCACACCATAAGCAATCTGAATACAGAGAACGGTGCCGAGGACGGCGCCCGTCAGAGCTTGTTCCAGGTAATCGGTAATGGTGCCACAGTCCGAAACCTTATTCTGAAAAATGCAAATGTATGGGTAACGGCTGATTCTGTCGGTGGTTGCGGTGCCGTGGCAAGAGGAAACTACGGTACAATAGAGAACTGTATGGTAACGGACTCTTCCGTAAGTCTCGGCAACTGGTACGGACTTGGCGGTATTACAGGTATTAACTATGAAAGCGGAGTTGTCAGCAACTGTGCTGTTGTCAATACCATTATACAGAGACGTTGGGGCGCTGCAGGCGCTCAGACACTTGGCGGCATCACTCAGGATAACAGAGGAAAGCTTATCAACTGCTATACATACAACTGTAATTTCAGCAACGGCACATCTGCAAACGGCGGTATTGCATCCGTAAACAGCGGTTCTGTCGAAAAGTGTTATTACAATATAGCGGGAGTAACCACAGGTGTAGGTACTTCGATCAGCAAAGAAACCTTCAGAAGCGGTGAGATAGCATACCTGTTCAACAACGGTGTCACAGACGGCACACAAGTCTGGTATCAGAATCTTGATAACGACTTTACACCGGACGACTATCCTCTGTTTATTGATAACGATGAAAACACAGTTTACAAGGTTGATCGAGACAGAGTGTATTCCAATAAGAGCTTCAATAAGAACCCCGAGGGAAGCTTCATAATCAAGAATTATTGGGATCTTTGTGTTGTAGCAGAGCTTGTCAACAGTGGAGACGATGAGTACCAGAAGGGAAGCTATATCCTTGCCAACGACATCATCTGTCCTGAGGGCAAAATCTGGTATGATCCCATCGGTGCAGGCGGAAACGATTTCGAGGGAGTCTTCGATGGAGGTGGCCATTCTATAAAGAATCTTGTTGGTGAATGGTCTGAAGCCTATCAGGCAGCAGGTCTGTTCTATAGAATCGACGGAGCTACAGTGAAGAATCTGCATGTTGTCAATGCTCGTATATGCGGCACAATGAATCCAACTAACTCTCCTTCGTATGTTATAGGAGGAATAACCGCAGTGGCATCAGACAGCACCATCAGCGGATGCTCCTTTGACGGCTATCTGAAAGCCGAAGCAGCTTTCTCGATTGAGAAACAGTATCGTTCATCTGTTGGCGGCATCTGCGGATCTGCGCTATGGACCACCCGTGTTATTAATTGCTATTCCACAGGCGAGCTTGCAGGAAGTTCGGCTTCTTTCGGTGGTTTGGTGCATACACTTGATTCTAAAGCCGTTGTCAGCGACAGTTATTTCGACGGTAAGATCGTGGGATATTACAACGTTGGTGGTATCTGCAGTTATAACAACGGAACCATTACAAACTGCTATTACAATACAGATAATACTATTAGTGCAGTGGGAAGTGGCAGGGGAACCCAGAACTCCGTCGAAGGAAAGTCAGGAGATCAGTTCAGGTCAGGTGAAGTTGCGTATCTGCTGAATAAGGGTGTCACAGACGGCACACAAGTCTGGTATCAGAGCGTTGACAATGAACCGCTGGACGTCCGTCCCCTGTTCTCGGGTAAAACTGTCTACAAGCAGTGGTGGCACAACACCTATCAGAACACACCCCCCACAATTGCTGATTACTTCGAGGCTGCAAAGTACAACGAAGAGACAGGCATGTATGAGGTTGAGCATGCGGGCAACCTGTTCTGGATGTCAGCACTTGTAAACGGTGATACTACCTACGCAGTGTTCCCCGAGCAAGACACAGATGCCGACTTCATCCTTATGGGGGACATAGACGCAAGCAACGCACCCGTGCCCTATATTCCCATCGGCGATTCATATCCCAATACTTATACAGGTGACTTTGACGGACGAGGATATACAGTCCGCTTCAACAACAGCATTGTAGCTTCAGACGGCACCAACATGGGTATGTTCGGTGTTGTCAAGGGTACAATCAAGAACGTAAATCTCACAGGCGAGCTTAACATCACCTCAGACAGCAACGCTTACGCAAGCACACTTGCAGGTGTAGCAGGCACTATGAGAGGCGGAAGCATCTCCAATGTAAAAACAACCCTTGCATACAATATTGCAGGCTTGGATCAGATTGCCAATATCGGCGGTATTGTGGGATATACCGAGGGAGATTCTATTGCACTGACCCGTTGTATTTCAGACGACAAGTATGTCTTTGAAGACGGATTTGAAATCATCTGCTATGGCGGAATAGTGTCGTCCCTTGGCTCTGAAGCCACAATAAAATACTGTGCATCACGCACAAGCCACAACATCCCCGTAAAGCTTACGGCAGCAGGCATCGTAGGATACGCAACACAGCTTGCAGATGTGAGAAGCTGTTACAGCTATGGCTACGTAGAGGATGCAGCTGATCCCATTATCGTAGTTGCTGACGTAGCACCCACTCCTGTAACGGAAGATAACTATTATCTTGATACAATCGCTTCCGGTGCAGGCTGTGCGTACGGAATGCCTCTCTCAGCAGAGAAATTTGCATCCGGCGAAGCAACCTATCTGCTCAACGGCGGTGAAACTGCAACAAGCTATGGATGGTATCAGAACATTACAAACGATCCCAAGGACATCTATCCCGTGCTCAATCCTCTGCAGGGTCAGGTTCACAGGAGAGAGGACGGCACATACTACAATGTGTTCGGCGCGAACCTCGGCGGTACAATCGGCGGCACAGCAGGAAACAAACCTGCAACCGATGTTCCGTCTAAAGACACCGAGTCCTCCCTGGATAAGTCCGACAAACACCAGAACGGTGCGGTTCAGACAGGTCCAAGACAGACAGCAGTGTGGATAGTTTCCCTTATGTATTTTGCAGTAGTGATGCTTTTTGTCAAACGCAGACAAAGCAGAGCAGAAACACGCAAAGGATAATTCAGTAATAAGACTTACAGTATCCATATAAAGCACAACCGACTTGAATCTTAGTTCAGGTCGGTTTTTGCTGTTTATAAGCGAGTTGCTTCAGAAATAAAAAACTATCCCACACTTTTTCCCACACTTTCAGAAAAAAACCTGTTTTCCTACACCAAAAAATGATTTAGGGGTGGGGACATTGAGAACGAAATCCTCTATAATATAATTGCAGAGTCAGATGCAAGGGACAGACCTTGACCTTTTGTATATCCAAGGTTCCAAAGTTTCAGCAAACAGTAGATTTCCGTCTTGGCTTGACACCTGATAATATCGTAGAGTATTATAGTTGTGAAAAACCTGTTTTCGGCAACGATCGCGGAATGACCGCCGTGGTGCTGATGTTGGTTTTATCGTGACTAAAGATGGCAATACAGAGGTTACTGTGGTTCATTAATACTCCGCATAAGAGTCGGAGGAATATAATTTTACACTCAAAGCAGCAAAGGATTTGGCTGCTAAAATATACTGAATGGAGAGAGCGAAATGAGAAGAAAAATGGTTTTGTCGATTATGAGTATTGCCATGGTACTGGTGCTGATGATGTCGGCACTGCCCATGACGGTATTTGCCGCAAACTCAGAGGGTGCAACCCTGATTCGTGAGGTTTCCGTTTCGGGGATCAGCACTCCCTATGCAGGCGAACATCCCAACTATTCAGGTAAGTTGGGTAATTCTTCTGCCTATACATACGGCGACCAGATTGAAAACGTCCCCGATGACTTCGAGGGTAAGTGGTGGTTTGACAAAACCGATAATGTTATTGTGAAACCCACCGATACCTTTGAGGAGGGCCACGTATATACAATCGGGATACTGCTCAAATCCTGCGAAGGCTACGAATTCCGGGTTGACAACTTTGACACACCTTTCATCACAGGCTATGTCAATGGCAAGGAAGCCACAGTGGTTGACTACCTTACCGGAAAAACCGAGGCTATGATTGAATACACCTTTGAACCCTGCGAGTATAACTACGAGATAAAAGAGCTGAGTGTAAACGTTACCGAACCCGTAGCTGGCGGTTATCCTGATTTTAATATTGAGATCGAGACCGACTGTGTTGTAAAGGATTCTATCGACTCTCCTTACTACATCTATGGTGTTGCGTGGTACGACTGCAAGACCCACACCTTCATGAATCCTTCCGACCCCTTTGAGGAGGATGGTCTTTACGAGGTGAATGTCGTACTGACCACAGTAGGCGACTACTACTTCGCCACAAAGAACGAAAAAACCGACGTGACCTCCTACATAAACGGCAACGAAGCTGTTACCGACGGTGCAGGCAAGAACGATGCATACCACATCCTTGTCTCCTACGTCTTCGGCGATGCAAGGGAAGAGGTTTCCTACGTTGAGGTTACAGATGTCACAGACCCCGCAGTAGGCTCTGCTCCCGATTTTGACGTTACACCTGCAAACGATACATTCTACATCAACGGAGTTTTCTGGACAGATGTTACAAACTCCACAGAAGTTTCGGTGAAAGAAACCGATACCTTCAAAGCAGGACACACCTACGAGCTTCAGGTCTGGATAAGAGCGAACGAGGGATACAAGTTCTCCACCGATGAAGACGGCTGTGTTGATATTGCAGCTCTTGTAGGCGGTCAGCAGGCAGATGTGATGGGACCCGGTTCTGAGATTTCAGCAGAGCTTTCTGTCACTTTTACACTCGCAGAACCCACTGTCGTTTCCATCGTGGATATAACGGAAATCGACGCACCTCTTGAGGGTCAGCACCCTGATTACGATGCATACTGTGCAACACAGGGCTGTAATGTATCAGCGGTCAAGTGGTACGACGTGACCGAGGGCAGAGGCACCCTGATGAATGCTGACGATGTCTTTGTTGCAGGTCGCAGCTACAGAGTTGATGTTCTGGTTGAGGCAGAGGGCGAGTACACCTTCCTGATGTCAGACGGCTACAACGAGGCAGAAGGCTACATAAACAGCGTAAAAGCCACAGCCTACGGCTCACACGATGAGACCGAGCTTGAGCTGGGACTCGTGTTCCCTCCCTGCGAGGAAAACCCGAACAAACCTGACGTCAAAGGTATCCTCGGCGATGCCAACGAGGACGGCACGGTGAACATCAAGGACGCAACCGCTATCCAGAAGCATATTGCAAACCTCATCACTCTTTCGGAAAAGGGTCTGAAACTTGCAGATGCAGACGGCAATACAAATGTGAACATCAAGGATGCAACCGCTATACAGAAGCATATTGCAGGTATGGATACAGGTTTTGATATAGGCAAAGAGATATAACTGCCGATTTCATAGAGTCATTCCCTACGGCGGATGAAAGCCGAATTTATTAACAGAGGAGTAATTAATATGAAGTTTAAAAGCTTGCTGTGTGCCGTGTTGTGTTTTCTGCTTATTGCAAGTGTGCTTCCCTTCTCAGTAGCCGCAAAGGAAGCAGAGACTGCACCTACGGGTGACTATGTTTATTACATCGAAACCTATGAGCAGCTTAGGAATCATGCTTCAAATGCACAGGCGGACTGCAGATATATTCTTGCTGACTACATTGATCAGAGCGATAACGAGAACGATTTGGAAATCGTGATTCCCGAAGGAGCCGTATTCAAACTTGACCTTAACGGCTACAGCATCCAGAGAAGTACCCAGGGTAACGACTGTGCGCTGTTCCGTATTAAGTCCGGCGGTGTGATGACCATCAATGATACCTCAGATTCTCAGACAGGCTACTGCTCTTTCTCCGACGGCTTCACCCCATACAGCAAGGCTGTGTTTTATAACGACGGCGGTGAACTTGAGATAAACGGCGGATACTACGAGATATTCTCACCCTTTGAGCAGGGAGATTGCAGTATAGTCCGTACCACAAGCGGATCTACATATATTTATGACGGCACCTTTGATTCCAGCTCTGCTTGGGGAGGCGACACAATCTCCGTGGGCCATAATGCCTATTTGTACGAAGTACCCCATGTAGTTATTTTCGGCGGAGAATTCTACGGCAAGTACAGTAGCATCGAGGTGACTCCTTTTGATAATTACCTGCAATACGGTTGCCTTTATCCCAGTGTGTACGTACTGGGCGGTAGCTTCTATGTGACAAAAGAAAGCGAAAGCTCAGGCTTTACCTATTGCAACAACGGTTGGGGAAGAGTTATTGTTGCCGAAGGTACTGTCCTCTCAAAATGCCTGAATCAGATAGACCAGAGATTCCTGAGCGGTACTTCCAAAAAACACTTTACCCAGACCATAGATGACTACAATGGGGGATATTATGAGGTAACTGCTCCTCCTATGATTATGTCCGATAATCTTGACTACTATTACCGACTCATAGGTCTTTGTGACAAGGAAATGGTAAAGAGCTATGGCAGCTCCGTATACGAGCTTCACAAAGAGAAATTCGATGCTGTTCTTGAAAGGATAGACACAATCATCGTGTCAGAAACAGAGGAAACATCACCCTACTTTGAGCTTCGTAACCGTACCCTTGACCATCAGTACGTCAACTGGTATATGTGTGACGAGTCGGAGTATCAGGGCGAGGACACTGAGTGGACACATATAGGAGATGCGTATAATATCTCTCACTGGAGGTTTGATGAGCGTCCCGAGGAGGCGACAAGCTATATCATCCGCTGTGTTGTAACGAAATCCGACCTGACAACTTATGAGGATGTAGTGAGGGTTTATTACGAAGCTCTTGAGAAAGAGCCTGAGAAGAAAGTCATCGACATTGTAGATATTACAGAAATCGACGCACCTCTTGAGGGCGAGCACCCTGATTACGATGCATACTGTGCAACACAGGGATGTAATGTATCAGCGGTCAAGTGGTACGACGTGACCGAGGGCAGAGGTACTCTGATGAATGCTGACGATGTCTTTGTTGCAGGTCGCAGCTACAGAGTTGATGTTCTGGTTGAGGCAGTGGGTAACTGCACCTTCCTGATGTCAGACGGCTACAACGAGGCAGAAGGCTACATAAACAGCGTAAAGGCCACAGCCTACGGCTCACACGATGAGACCGAGTTAGAGCTGGGACTCGTGTTCCCTCCCTGCGAGGAAAACCCGAGCAAACCCGACGTCAAAGGTATCCTCGGCGATGCCAACGAGGACGGCACGGTGAACGTCAAGGATGCAACCGCTATCCAGAAGCATCTGGCAAGCCTCATCACTCTTTCGGAAACCGGTCTGAAACTTGCAGATGCTGACGGCAATGCAAATGTGAACATCAAGGATGCAACCGCCATCCAGAAGCATATTGCAGGTATGGATACAGGCTATCCCATCGGCGAATCTATTATCTTATAAATTAAATATTTGTTGAACACAGAACCCCTCTGCAAACAGACGCAGAGGGGTTCAGCTTTTTTCGGCAGAGTCGTAGTTTTGGATGCGTATACGCGGTAAGCTGTATTTGAATATATAGCAAAGGAAAAAAAGAAAATGCACAGGCTTGCAGAAGCGAACCTGTGCATAACAGCATAATCATATTATTCCTGAGTATCAGCAGTGAAAATGTAAAATTCGTAGGGGTTGAATTCTTTTGAATTCAGGTCGCCGAGATTGAATTCCTTGTCTTCAAAATCAAAAGCGGTTCCGTCGTAGTGCATTACACACTCTGCTGTTTCCATACCGAAGTCTATGGTAACATCCGATATTGCTTCGAAATACAGGTTAGCAACATAGAACACCTTGTTGTCTCCCATAGTCCTTGAGAAAGCAAGGAACCTCGGGTCGGAGGTTTCGAAAAACTCAATGTCTCGGTTAGTTGAAGCCAGAGCCTCGTTCTCCGTTTTCAGTGCAGAAAGCTCGGTGATAAACTCTGCATATACAGGCTCGCTCTCCCAGACAATCGTATCCTTTTCGAAGAACTCAATCTCGTGGTCATAACACTGCTCGTTGGCGGTATATACAAGAGGCATACCCGGTGCAACGAAGGACAGCGCAAACATAGACACATATGTTTCTCTGAAACGATCAACAATGCTTCCCTCGTAGGAGTTCTTGTCGTGGTTATCCGTGTAGTTCATGGGGAAGCTTCCCTCGGAGTAGGTGGTGTTCAGAGCCATCGCTTTCTGCAAAGAGTCTGTATCAATGCCCGCTTTAATCATGAGGGACTGGCTGTACAGGTTGTCGTTGTAGCAGGTGTCAAAAGCATAGCGGGTGAGTGTCTCGGAGGCGGACACCTCTGCAAGCATCATAATCTCGCTGTTGACGGATTTGAGCTTGTAGACCGCCGCGTTCCAGAAAGTTGCAGGAACTCCGATCGCGTGGTCGCATCTGAAGCCGTCAACACCGACTTCCTCAACCCAGAACTGCATGCACTTAATCATTTCTGCACGCATTTCATAGTTGTCAAAATTCAGCTCCGCAGTGTCGTTCCAATCGTAGGAATGAGTAATCTCGCCGTTTTCGTCAAGCTCAAACCAATCGCTGTGCTCCTCTATCCATTTGTTGTCGCATCCCGTGTGATTGGCAACCCAGTCGATAATAACCTTGAAGCCCATCTCGTGAGCGGTGTCAACAAGATGCTGAAAATCTTCCATCGTGCCGAACTCGGGGTTTACCGCCATATAGTCAGCAACGGCATAGTAAGAACCCAGAGTGCCCTTGCGTTCTGCTTCGCTGATAGGGTGAATGGGCATAAACCACAGGGTGTTGATTCCCATATCTTTGAGTCTGCCGAGATGACTCTCAAAGGCTTTGAAGGTGCCTTCCTCAGTGAACTGTCTGATGTTCACCTCGTATAGCACGCAGGTGTCAAGCCACGAGGCGGTGGTTCTCTTCAGCACAGGGTCAGAGCCTGAGATGTCGGTCATAACTCCGTCAATAATACTGCCATCTTCCACATCTTCGGACAAAACATAATCATTCTTCAACGGCTCGGTTGCAGCCTGAGAGGTCGTTGTGCTTTCATTGTCGCTTTGTCCCGGGGTGCAGGCAGCAACGGATAGAGCTATTACAAGAGCAAGAAAAAACGCCAGATACTTTTTCATGATTATTCTCCTTAATTTATGTTTACTTAAGTTGCCTTGGCAACTTAGAATCCTATGTATAAACATTATATATTGGATTCGCCGAAAAATCAAATCCCAAAGTGCAGACTGCGTTACTGCCAAATGATTTTGATGTTTTAATTGATTTTATATGAATAAAATACTTTTTTAGTTGCAACCTGAATAATATTTTGGTATGATTAATTCAGGAGACGCAGGTGTCATTTCTCCGTCTTCGGAGTCATATGGTATCAATAATTCAGGCCCGATTTATAGTGTATGTAAAAATGCAAAAGGAGAGAATGCTATGAATTACAGAAGAATAATAGGAATTCTATTGGTGATGAGTTTACTGCTTAGCGTATTTTGCATTCCTGTTAATGCAAGCGCTCAAACTTATGCGCAAAACTATCTTGATGAGCAAATGGAAGAGTATGATATACATGGTGTCGTATATGTTACCAAAAACGGAGAGGTCTTGTGTCAGAGCGCAAGAGGCATAGCAAATACCGCTGAGTCAAAGGAAATGACCGTGGACACCTTGTTTCCCATCGGTTCAAATTCCAAGCAGTTTTGTGCTGCGGCTATACTTCTGCTTCAGGAGCAGGGAAAACTCAGTGTAGATGATCCTATTTCAGAATACTTCCCCGAATATACCATAGCCAAGGATGTTACTATCAAAAACCTACTGACGATGCGCTCGGGAATATGCAACCATCCGGAGTCTTTGTTTAAGGAGTACACGCTCTCTGAGGATGCTACATCAGAAGAAAACATACAGACAATTTTAGACTGGCTTTATACTAAAAAACTTTTGTTTACTCCCGATAAGGCACACAGGTATTCAAATACAAATTACTTGTTGCTTTCCATAATCGTTGAGCAGGTTTCAGGACAGAGTTACGCTGACTTTATTGAGGAGAACATCTTTGTTCCTCTCGGGATGAACAACTCGGGCTTTTATGAAGAGCTTAAGAATCACCCTGATTTAGCCGAACACAATGGGGACTCCGATGCGCCTATAGACCCGGATTATAAGGGCCTTATACAAGGGTCAGGAGACTTGGTGTCAACTGCTGAAGATATGGATAAATGGATGACTTCTCTCAAAGAGTGCACAATACTTTCTGAAGAAAGTGTCAACGAGATGACAACCGACTACTCACGGGGTACCGGATACGGATATGGTGTAAGGCTTCAAAATGACGGTGGACTATTCCACGACGGAGCTATTGTCACATATCTGAGTTTTGTTTTCACTTATCCCGACGAGGGCTTCAATGTGTTTGCTGTTACAAACGATATAGAGAACGAAGGAAATATGCTGGCAAATCTCTTTTTTGAAACAGTAGATGAACTTAAAAACTTAGGGATAACCGGTGACACAAATTGCGATGGTGTTGTAAACGTCAAGGACGCAACCGCAATCCAGAAGCACATAGCCGACCTGATTACGCTTACCGATGAAGGATATGCCGTGGCAGACGTTGACGAATCAGGTGCTGTCAACATCAAGGATGCTACTGCGATTCAGAAGAGAATCGCAGGACTCATCTGACACATACAAAGCTCACTCAGAGAGTGAAGATGATTTTTCGGGAGGATTTTTAAAATGAAACGTATTTTATCTTTAGTTTGCATAGCGTGTCTGCTTATGTCGCTGTTTGCGGTTATACCCGTATCAGCAAGGGTTTATAACGGACTTCTCTATAGTGTTGTAGACGAGGAAGTTACCATTACCGATTGGCTGGAAGAGTCCACAGAGGTTGATATTCCCGCCGTTATCGATGGTTATCCCGTTACCACTATCGGAAAAGATGCTTTTGCTTATGACAAAAATCTTACAAGGGTCACTATTCCCGAAGGGGTAACAACTATTGGTAAAGGTGCATTTAATCGATGCTCAAGTCTTACAAACATCACGATTCCAGGTACTGTAACAACTATTGGTGATGATGCTTTTTATGGTTGTGATGTCTTTACAAGCATCACAATACCCGGAAGTGTAACATCAATTGGTGCCCGTGCGTTTTATTCCTGCGATAAACTTGTAAGTATCACGATGTGCGAAGGTGTGAGTTCTATTGGTGAACAAGCGTTTCGTTATTGCATAAGCCTTACAAGTATTGATATCCCCAAAAGTGTAACTGTTATCGGTGATTTTGTTTTTGATGATTGCTCCAAGCTTGAAAGCATCAATGTGGATCCTGATAACACTGTTTACAGCAGTGTTGACGGTGTACTCTTTGATAAATCCGGAACCACATTATTGCGATATCCAAAATACAAACAGGATAAAGAATATGCCATTCCCGATAAAGTTGTCGCGATTCATAAAAACGCTTTTGATAGTTGCAGCTATATTGAGAGTGTCACAATTCACAAAGATGTAACTTCTATTGGCAGTTATGCATTTAAGAGTTGTCGCAGACTAAAAAGCTTCAATGTTGATTCGGATAATACGGTTTACAGCAGTGTTGACGGAGTTCTGTTTACTGACGCAAATAAAACCCTTGTGCAGTATCCTCCTGCTGATAGCCGTAAATCTTACACAGTTCCTGCCGGAACAACCTCTGTTGGCCCGTATGCCTTTGTAGGATGCCACAATCTTCTGTATGTCTCGCTTCCCGACGGTTTATCCGCTATCGGTGAAGGCGCGTTTTATTATTGCGGAGGGCTTAATAGCATAGAGATTCCCGAAGGGGTTACCATACTTGAAGAGTATACATTCAGAGATTGTTTGAAGCTTACAAGTGTTTATATCCCCGGCAGTGTAACTTCTATTGAAAGATATGCTTTTTATGATTGTACAAAGCTTGCAGATGTCACAATCTCAGAAGGTGTAGACACTATCAAGTTTTATGCTTTTCACGGTTGCGCACAGCTTATGAGTATTACAATCCCTGAGAGTGTGACAACTATCGCCGATAACTCTTTCGACGGATGCAGAAATCTTGCAAAGGTCACAGTTCTCAATAGTGATGCAAACATCGGGGAAAGAGGCTTTATCGGTACCGGTGACCTTACACTTTACAGCTATAAAGGTTCAACGGCAGAAGCCTACGCACAGAAAAATAATATTCCCTTTGTGACTTTATACGTGAAGGGTGATGTTAACAGGGACAGTGTCCTTAACATCAGGGACGTAACCGCTATCCAGAAGAACCTTGCAGGTCTTCTGGAGTTTGATAGTGAGCAGACCGATCTTGCCGACTTCAATAAGGATAACGCTGTCAACATCAAGGATGCCACCGCAATCCAGAAATATATAGCGGGTATCGACACGGGATTTGATATCGGTTAACTGAATTATGAAATTATAGTTTAAAATGTATTAACCCCACTGTGCTTTTCGCAGTGGGGTTAAGTTTTACTCGTGGCAGGGATGAAAGCAATCCGAAGCAATTTCGGAGCAGTGTTGGTTTTTGTGACAAGGTGTGCTATAATCAGCTTGTCAGCCTGTTGTAATCGCAAAGAAATAAACTTTAAATTCTGAGGTAAGTGTATGAATGGCGTTAATAAAACACTATATATCCCTTTGTACGGAAAGTCATACGTGAGCAAAAGGGGATTGTTTCTCGATGATAAAAAAGCGGAGGAGATTTGGGCAGCAGAGGGTTTTGCTCTCAAAGGCAAGTCTAAATCAAAGTGGCTAGCATATTATATGGGAATCCGCTCTGCTGTGTTTGACGAATGGGTAAAGCAGCAGATGACAGATTTTACGGATGCTGTGGTGATTCATATAGGTTGCGGTCTGGACAGTCGCGTTTTGAGAGTGGGCACAATGAATCACAGATGGTATGACGTGGATTTTCCGCAGGTTATCAACGAGCGGAAACGCTACTATTCGGAGTCTGCCGATTATCATATGCTCACAGGCGATGCAAGGGACTGCAAGTGGCTCAAAAACATCCCCGAGACAAGGCACGCCATCGTCGTTATGGAAGGTATAAGCATGTACCTTAACTGTGAGGAATTGCGTGAATTAACAGCGAATCTTAGCCGTCATTTTGAACGTGTGTCGCTTTTGGTGGATTGCTACAGTGTTCTCGCCGCCAAAAAATCAAAGCAAAGAAATCCGATAAACGATGTGGGTGTAACCGAGGTTTACGGAATAGATGACCCCGAGATTCTGAGGCACGGCGAGTTTGTTTTTGTAAAAGAGCATGCCATGACGCCGAAGAAATATACCGATGAACTTCACGGTATTGAAAAGCATATTTTTGAGAAATTGTATGCAGGCAATTTTGCAAAGAAGCTGTACCGACTTTTTGAATACAGAAAAGCATAACCAAATTTTAATACAGCCAATCATGGTAAAGGAGTATTTACTGTGGAATTTAATGAAAAATTACAGGAACTGAGAAAGCAAAAAGGCCTCACTCAGGAAGAGTTGGCAGAGGCACTTTTTGTCTCCCGAACCGCAATTTCAAAGTGGGAGTCGGGCAGAGGCTATCCCAACATAGATTCGCTGAAGGCGACAGCAAAGTTTTTCTCCGTGACCATAGATGAGCTTCTGTCAGGAGACGAGATGCTTGTTCTGGCAGAGGAAGACAACAAGCAAAGAGAAAATCATATCCGTGACCTGGTTTTCGGCCTGCTTGATATAAGCGTTGCCATGTTCTTTTTTCTTCCGTTTTTCGGGCAGGAAGCAGGCGGTCTTATAGAGGAGGTTTCACTTCTCAACCTGAGCGGAATATCGCCGTGGCTGAAGATAACATATTTTTCGGTTGTAATCGGAATTGTCATCTGGGGAATCCTGACCCTTGCTCTCCAGAACTGCCACAAGCCTTTCTGGATTAAGTGCAAGAATAACGTATCTTTGATTCTCAATGCCCTCGGAGCACTTCTTTTTATCATCAGCTCACAGCCCTACGCAGCGGTTTTTCTCTTCATTTTCCTGATGATAAAGGTTTTGATGTTCATAAAAAAGCGATGACACGGAAAGTGTCATCCCCGTGATGCCTTGTTTCTTGCGATTGTTCATACCTTCTCCTTAGAATGTAATCAGGCGAAAGCCGAATACAGAAAAGGTAGATGAACAGAAATGAAAAGAGAAACCCGAAAGAAATTTTCCGTTGGTGCAGGTCTGCTTGCAGGGTTTGTGCTGTGGACGCTGGCGGTTTGCTTTGTTGATGTAAGGGCAATCGGCCCTGAGCAGTCCGCTGTGGGCTTTGCAACTGTCAACGGATTTGTCCACAACCTGACAGGTGTGCATATGTTATTGTACGTCATAACAGACTGGCTGGGACTTATACCCTTTTGTTTTGTACCGGGCTTTGCAATACTTGGACTCGTACAATGGATTAAGAGAAAAAGTTTTATGAAAGTTGATTTCAGCATCCTCGTCCTTGGGGGATTCTATCTGGTCGTCATGGCGGTATATGTCCTCTTCGAAGTTTTGGTTATCAATTACCGACCTGTGCTTATAAACGGGGTTCTGGAGGCATCCTATCCATCTTCGACAACCATGCTTGTGATGACGGTGATGCCTACCGCCTTGATGCAGTTTAATGCCCGCATAAAGAGCCATACGCTCAGACGATGCGTTGCCTTCGCGATTGTTGCGTTTGTTGCATTTATGGTGATCGGCAGGCTTCTGTCGGGTGTGCATTGGTTGACAGATATTATCGGCGGAGCGATTCTCAGCGCAGGACTGGTGACGATGTATTATGCTGTCAGCAATCTTGGAAAGAGTTAATACGGAACCTTTGAGGTCGCAGTTACAGAGCAAGATTAGTTGCATTTGTTCCAGAAAACCTCTGCAACTGAACTTATGAACGTAACAAATCAACCTGCAGGAACAATCTAAAGCTTCATGCCGAGGCAGGTGAGAGTGTAGGACTCCCTGCGCCTGAGTGCCTTATGGTAAAGGAGCTTGAGAAAAATGCTCTTGATAATATCAGCGGTGTTTTAGAGTACACCGAATACAAAAGTCTTAAATAAATATTGGAGGAAATAAAATGAATGAACTGAAATACATAACTTTAAGAGAAAATCCTGAACTTATGGATTGTGCTGCTTCGTGGTTTAACAGCAAATGGGGTGTGCCGAAGGAAGCATACCTTGAGTGTATGGAAGATTACCTCAGCGGTAAAACTGAGCTTGGCTGGTATCTTTGCTTAGACGGTGAGCAGATAGTTGGCGGTATGGGTGTTATCGAAAACGACTTTCACGACAGAAAAGACCTTTCACCCAATGTCTGTGCTGTTTATACAGAAGAAAGCTACCGAAAACAAGGAATCGCAGGCGCGCTTCTTAATATGGTAGTTGATGATCTGAAGTCAAAGGGTATTTCGCCTGTTTACCTTGTTACAGACCACACAGGATTCTACGAGCGATACGGCTGGGAGTTTTTCTGTATGGCACAGGGTGACGGCGAACCGGAAATGACAAGGTTATACATACACAGATAACTTTGAAATCTATTTTCAGCCGAAATTCCCGCCGTGAATTAGTCACTTGAATAAGGCTGGATGTATATGTATAATGACAATAGACAGTGTGATTCTTTATCTTTAAGGAGGATTTGTCATGAAAGTTTTTAAAACAGTCGTAAGTCTGATTCTGGCAACGGCAATAGTTGCAATGTTTATGCTTCCTGTTGCAGCTGCGAACGGTTCTTCACAAACATCAGTCAGCTCTTTGCCTGCTTATTACAGCTCGGCAGATGCAGGCTATGTTACACCCGTTAAAAATCAGGGTGCAACCAACGCTTGCTGGTCCTATGCAGCTATGGCTGCCTGCGAGTCAAGTATGATTATCCACAACGGTTATGACACAAGTCTGGATTTGTCGGAGCTTCTCACAGCTTATGCAGGCTACAACAAAAACGAAGACAAAATGGGGATGTTCGACGGTTTTCAGATGAACACTGATTATATTATGGAAGGAAATCGTACAGAGTCTACCATATTTGCTCTTGCCAATCAGCAGGGTGTTGTGAAGGAAAGTGCCAACCATGGCCAGTTCTCTTCCGAGAAACTGTTCTTTGATTCTGCAAATATTTTTAAAGTGTACAATGCCGAGACCATGTATGCATATAACGAAGCATATGTTACAGATGCATACAAAATTGATTTTTCAACCCCTGATTTAGTAAAGGAGTATATCATCCGATTCGGTGCCGGCACAGCAGAACATGCCAACCCTGATGAATATTATAACGAAGAAACCGGCGCTTACTATTGTGGCGAGGTAAGCTGGCCCAACCATGCCGTTGCGGTTGTCGGTTGGGACGATAACTACCCCAGAGAGAACTTTAACACAAACGGTCCTGCTCCCGAGAATAACGGTGCCTGGCTTATAAAGAACAGCTTTGGCACAGAGCACGGCAACAACGGCTACAACTGGGTTTCTTATGAGGACACTTCCATTACAATGTACCCTGCAATTTTCTATAAACTCTCTGAAAACGGAACATACACAAACGCATACCAGTACGATGACTTGTCCGCAGACAACTTTTATTGGGACGAGAATAACGGAATGTCGTTTGAAGGCGGTGCATATATGGCAAATGTGTTCACTGCTCAGAAGGATAACGAAACCTTAGAGGCTGTGAGCTTCTACACCTTAAACAGCGACCTGGAATATGAAATTGAGATCTATACAGACGTACAAGACGAAACAGATCCTACTCAGGGTAGTTTTGAAGCTGTGCTGAGCGGCGAAGATCTACCCAAGGGTTATCACACCGTTAAGCTCAGTGAGCAGATTCCTTTGAACAAGGGCGAAAAATTCTCTGTTGTTATTAATCTGAAAGATGAGCAGAACCCCGACCGTGCAGTATCCATTGCGACAGATGGTACAAGATTCCCCAAGGATTATAAAATCATCGAAAGCGGCGAAAGCTTCTTCAGCCGTGACGGAAAAAGCTGGACAGATATCAATGATGTTGTGTACGGCAATATGCGAATAAAGGCTTTTACCAACAGCGACGAAACACCCGTTGAATTGAAGGATTACTACACAAGTGCCGAAGGAAAAACAAGGGAAGAATTAATATCAGAGCTTGAGGCAGCGCTGAAAATATGTGCTCCTGTTTTCGACAATCCCAAATACGAAGAAGAATTTCTGTACGGCACTTTGCTTCAGTATTACAGCTTTGCTGCAGATGCCTGTGAAAAAACCGATATTTTCCTCGCAACAGAGCTTTTCGAATTAACCGATGCCATTAAATATTATTACACCGAAGTAACAGGAGAAGATTTTCCCGCACTTCCGCCTTCAACCGGTGACGAAGACGACAAAGAGCTTCTCGGCGACGCAAACGGTGACGGCAAGGTCAATATAAACGATGCAACCGCTATACAAAAAGCTGCGGCGGACCTCATCGAGTTGACCACAGACGCACAACTTCGTGCAGATGTCAATGCAGATGGCACGGTCAACGTAAAGGATGCAACTGCAATCCAGAAACACATCGCAGACATCAAAACAGGTTATCCCATCGGCAAACCTGTTGCATAAGAAAACTAAAGATTTTTTGCACACTAACCCCTCTGCTCCGTGATCTGAGCAGAGGGGTTAGCTTTGTTGTTAAGTGACGAATCGGTCACTTTCAAGTCACCTCAGAGTCATTTTGTCACAGTAGAATTTAAACCGTTGTGTCAACAACGCACAAAATTCTGGTGTTGTGTTGTTAAATCAAATAAAGAAAGAGGCGACAAAAATGAAAAAGATTATTATTCCTTCAATCATAACACTTGCAACCATTGCATCAGCATCAGCTTGCTTTTTCGCAATCAGGAAAAGAAGATGAAGCGGGTACCTCACACAAAATTCAAATCTAATAATTAATTAAGGAGTTAATCAAAAATGTTTAAGAAAGTATGTTCATTATTACTGGCAATAACAATGCTCGCAGGTTTGAGCAGTATTCTTACTGTTAATGCGGCAGAAAATGAGCAACCGAACCACACACCAAACGTTTCAACCTTAACTTTAAAGGCTGACAATAACGTAAGCAAATTCTATAATGCCGAGGGTGAAGAAGTTGAACTCAGCGATTTAAATACAAGTACTTTTTCAAGAAGAGCTCTGCTTCCCTCAAAGTATGACTTGCGTGATGAAGGCAGATCAACAAGCGTAAAGGACCAAGGCGATCGTGGTTTTTGCTGGTCGTTTGCATCTAATGCGTCTATGGAATCCAACATTCTCACAAAAAACCTCGGCGATGCCACAAGAGATAATCTCGATTTGTCCGAAACAGGCGGTGCATGGTTCTCATGCAACGGCACAACCGACAAGTCCGACTCTGCATACGGCGACCATAGAGATGATCCTTCCAACGGCAATAATGGCGGCACCGCTGAATATGTCGCTGAAAGTATTTCGTCCGGCTATGGTGCCTATCCTGAAGATCTCGCAAAGTATGAGGATATAGACATCGGATATTCCGAGGCACTGCGTTACTATTCAGACTACAGACTCAAGGACTATTCAAAACTTCCTGAAGATTTGAATTTAATTAAACAGCGCCTTATGGAAAAAGGTGCTATGTATTACACTTATATATGTTTTTTTGAGAATTACTACACAACAGAAGACGGTACGTGGACATACAGCGACAACGGCAAATCAATCCACGGAGAATTCGGACTCGGAGGTCATGCTGTTACACTTATCGGCTGGGATGATAACTTCAGCAAAGACAACTTCCATCCTGACGCCGGTGTAAAAAGCGACGGTGCGTGGTTATGCAAAAACAGCTGGGGTGAAGAATGGGGTAACGAGGGTTACTTCTGGGTGTCATATGAAAGTTTCGCATACGATTTCGGGCAGTTTGAAATGCAGGACAAAGACAGCTTTGATACCATTCATCAGCACCAGATATCAAGCGAACAATACCTCATGGGCGGAGATGATGCAGAAAACCCACAGTACTTTTCATCTGCAAATGTTTTCACAGCTGATACAACAGAACAGTTAAAGCAGATTTGTTACACTAACGCTGCAAGTTCAAATGTAAAGGCTAAAATCTATAAGCTCAACAAAGACTACACATCACCTGTAGACGGTACGCTTTTAGCTGAGTTTGACTCAAACGTTGAGTATGCAGGTACACATTGTTTAGATGTACCGGGAAATATTACATTTAATGAGGGCGACATATTCTCCGTTGTAATTGAGGGCGACGCTCTTATTGCGAACTTCAGATACGAAGACGCAGAGCATCCGACAGGTGATAAAGCCGGCAAAAGCTATTTTACGGACAACGGCACCGACTGGACTGACGTAGCAGACTTCTCAGATGCAAGCTATGCCGCAATCAAAGCCTACACAGCAAAATCATCGGTTGATAAAACAGAGCTTTCAAATCTTGTAAAAAGCATCAAAGACCACAAGCCTTCAAACGAAGCAGAGCAGAGTTCATATGATAAACATTATTCAGCTCTTAAACCCCTTTTGGAAAAAGCAGACAAGCTCTTAGCTTATGACAATGCAACAAACACAGAGATTAATAACATATATTGTGTTCTAAAATCTAAATGGAAGCTTCTTAAAACGGAAAGTTTCTCTGTTAACAATCTTGATGACTTTAAAACTTTATACGAATATATACGCTCAGGAGAACTGGTAAGCGGATACGTAGAGCTTAATACCGATCTTGATTTATCAGGTCTTGACAATAGCGATTCAGATGGGACTATCCAAAGCGGCTGTTCCAACACATCAACTTTGTATTTTGACGGAAAAGGTCACACCATCAGAAATTGTGATGTAAATAACTTGTTCGGTAATCTATCAAACTCAATCATTAAGAATCTCAATATTGAGGACTGCAATGTAGAAGGTGATGAGGAATATACAAGTTTACTGTCAGGCTCTGCGATTAACTCAGAGTTCATTAACGTAAGCGTTAAAAACTGTTCAGTCAATGCACTCGGATCATCTTGCACAGCACTGCTGGCAGGTATGGCAAACAATTGCACATTGACTGATTGTAATATTGAAAACTGCAAAATCATCGGCGGAACAGCAGGTTTGTTTTTCGGTGATATAAGCGGTTTTATTGACGTCGTTCCTTCCAAGGTCATTAACTGCAAAGCTAAAAATTACACTATGTACAGCTGCTTGTATGCAAATGACAACATGGGCTTCAACTGCGGATACGAAGTCGAAAATGATGATGGTTTTGTTTCTATCAAAGTCACAGATGACGATTGTGTAATTCAGCAGTTAAACGGAAATATTGAATCTGTAAAGCTGAGCGATGTTGAAATCACACCGGTTGGTTCAGAATACCACATTGAAAAAACAAATGGCTCTGTAGTCTTAAATATCAGATGCTCTTTTGACGAATCTAATGTATTCGATTTTTATCCGGATTTAGAAAATCGAACAGTTGTAGTAACCGAATACATAGGGAAGGATAAAGACGTTGTTATCCCTGAGAAAATCTACGGTCAGGATGTTGTTGGTTTGCAGGGAAGATTCTCTACATACAGAATGATAATGAGGAATGTTAACTCAATTACAGTTCCGGGGGGTATCAAATCTATTCCATACAAGTATTTCTCGGAAGGCTCAGGTCTTAAAAAAATCGTTCTGAATGTCGGTGTCGAAGAAATCGGCGATGAAGCATTTGAAAACTGTACACAGTTAAGCGAAATTAACCTTGCGGACAGCATCTGTACTATCGGCGAAAAAGCATTCTATAATTGTGGCGCAAAGAGCATTACTCTTGGCAAAAACATCCGTTCAATCGGCGACCATGCTTTAGGTTATGAGGAAACAGAATCAGGCATTGCACCCATCGACGGCTTCACAATCTACGGATATTCAGGCACGGCTGCCGAAACCTACGCAAACGCAAACGGCTTTACCTTCGTTGACTTAAGCGTTTAAGTATACATATAGAATAAAATGATAAAAGAAAAGAGTGTTCATAACTTAATCTGTTATGAACACTCAAAATGTCTCTTGTTCAGTTTCTCCAAAACAGGATTTAGCAAAGTTTCCTCTTCGTTTTTATAGTAAAATATTGATTTTTGGGGGTTAAATGACAGAAAAGTCACTTTAAAGTCATCTGTGTGTCATTCCCTAAATATAAAATATACTTGTAACAACGAAAGAGAGGAATTAACTATGAAAAACGTATTAAGATTTTTACTGACATTAACAATTTGCTTTATCGTGGGAACCAGCAGTTTTGTGGTAGGCGTAAATGCCTACGTCATGGATAAGGGTGACAACACTATGCTCACCTCAGAGGAAGCAGAAAAGCTTGAAGATGTTGATTGCATAATTGTACTCGGTTGCCTTGTGTTGGAGGACGGAACTCCAAGCAATATTTTGGAAGACAGACTCAAAACAGGTATAGAGCTTTACAAGCGTGGTGTTGCACCAAAGATTATAATGAGCGGCGACCACAGCTCTGAACAATATAACGAGGTTGCTTCTATGAAGAAGTATGCGGTTGATGCAGGTGTTCCGTCAGAAGATGTTTTTATGGATCATGCAGGTTTTTCAACATATGAAACAATGTACAGAGCAAAAGAAATTTTCGGAGCTGAAAAAGTTGTTATCGTAACTCAGGAGTATCATCTCTACCGCTCCGTATACATTGCTGAAAAATTTGGTATGGAAGCTTACGGAGTTGCTTCTGATTATGAACTTAATCAATCACGAGAAGTTCTTGCCAGATGTAAAGACTTTATGACAACCATATTCATGCCTAAACCTGCTTACTTGGGTGAAACATACTCTATTAAAGGCAACGGCAATATGACAAATGTTGTGTAACTGAAATCAATTTATCTTTTTGCAGGCTGATACCGAGTGCTATATGTTCAGCCTGCAATTTTCTATATGTAATTATGCAAAGGGAATAAAGAAATAATGAATGTTTCTGAGTAATGATATACCGCTTTCTGTTGTAAACCTAAAAATATAGTGGTATAATTAAATATATATATAAATCAGGCGGGAAGTGAAGTTATGACAAAGATACTTTTGGTTGAGGATGACAAGAATATTGTTATAAACCTTACTGAATTCTTAAATAGCGAAGGGTATATTGTTAACAATGTATCGGGTCAGACAGCGGCCATGGATTTCCTTGCGGAGGAAAATGTGGATCTGGTGCTTCTGGATGTTTCACTTGCAGAGGGCAACGGCTTTGCGACCTGCAAGGCGATTAAGGCAGAGTTCGATATCCCTGTGATTTTCCTTACGGCATCGGGAGATGAATTCAGCACAGTAACGGGTTTTGACCTTGGTGCCGATGACTATATTCCCAAGCCCTTCCGTCCCCGTGAGCTGGTTTCGAGAATTAAGAATGTTTTAAGGCGAAGCAGTAGCACCGGCAAAGTTGTAAAGCTTGGCGATGTGGTTGTTGACACCGAAAAAGGCATTGCTCTTAAGAACAACAGAGAGCTTTATTTATCTGCTCTTGAGTACCGCCTTTTGCTGTTTTTCATTAATAACCGCGGAATTCTGCTGACACGCAATCAGCTTCTTGACGCTATATGGGATGTTGCAGGTGACTATGTAAACGACAACACCCTGACGGTTTATATCAAGCGTCTTCGTGAGAAAATTGAGGATGACCCCGCTAATCCCAAAATTATTCTTACTGTACGCGGTTCGGGCTATAAGGTGGAAGCGTAATGAAACTTTTAAAAAACAAAGAAGTTCTTAAGACGCTGATTATACAGCTTGTAATCGGTTCGGTTGCTTCAATTATCGGCTTTATATTTGATGAAGCGGCAGGTATTCTGGCGGTTTTGCTGTCCCTTGTTTTTATTATTGTTTACTACATAGCCACTTACAGGCGATACAAGCAGATAGCAAGTCTCAGCGAGGATATCAACAAGCTTCTTCACGGCGACAATACCATTTCTTTTGAAGATTATACCGAGGGTGAGCTGAGTGTTCTGCAAAGCGAAATCCACAAAATGACCATCAGACTCCGTGAGCAACAGCAGAGGCTTATTGATGACAAGGTGTACCTTGCAGATTCTATTGCCGATATTTCTCATCAGATTCGCACACCTCTTACATCTATTAATCTGTTGGTGCAGCTGCTTTCAAAACCTGACCTTAGTGAGGATAAAAAGCGTCAGCATATCCTGGAGCTTAACCGTATGCTTTCCCGCATTGATTCGCTGATTACCGCTTTGCTTAAGATTTCAAAGCTTGATGCCAAAACGGTGCAGTTCAAGCCTCAGAATGTAAGCCTTGAGGAGCTTATTAATAAATCCTGCGAGCCATTGCTTGTGCCTTTTGAGCTGAGAGGTCAGGAACTTAAAATATCGGCTGAGGGCGGGTTTTACGGAGATTTATCATGGACCTGCGAGGCTGTGGGTAATATAGTGAAAAACTGTATGGAGCATACCCCCGAGGGAGGTAAAGTTGAGATTACTGCCTTGGAAAATCCGATTTTCTCTGAAATTGTGATTAAAGACAACGGCACAGGAATTGACAAGGACGACCTGCCCCATATTTTCGAACGTTTTTACAAAGGCAAAAATTCAAGCGGCAACAGCTTTGGTGTAGGTCTTGCTTTGGCAAGAATGATTATTACAGGTCAGAGCGGTACCATAAAGGCAGAAAACAGAAAAGATAAGGGTGCCAAATTTACTATACGCTTTTATAAAGGAACCGTCTGAAAAGGCGGTTCTTTTTGAAAAAATCAGAAAAGTGACAGATTAGTCATTTTATAGTCACCCTTGAGTCATATTGACAAAGTAGAATAAGCCTGTAATCAGTTGAAAGGAGTTTTTACAATGGAAATTTTGAGAGTGGAAAATCTCACAAAGGTATATGGTAAAGACGAAAACGAAGTCCGTGCTCTCGACGGAGTTTCATTTTCAGTAAACAAAGGCGAGTTTGTGGCAATTATCGGCCCCTCAGGTTCAGGTAAATCTACCTTGCTTCATATTCTCGGCGGTGTAGACAGACCTACAACGGGTAAGGTGTTTATGGACGGCAAGGATGTTTATGCTCAGAACGAGGACCAGCTTGCAATCTTCAGACGCCGTCAGGTAGGCCTTATTTATCAGTTTTACAATCTGATTCCGGTTCTTAATGTTACAGAGAACATTACTCTTCCTGTGCTTATGGACGGTCAGAAAATTAACGATAGCCGACTTGAGGAGCTTCTCACCATTCTTAAGCTTAAGGGCAGAGAAAACCACCTGCCCAATCAGCTTTCAGGAGGTCAGCAACAGAGGGTTTCAATCGGCCGTGCACTTATGAACGCACCTGCGGTTGTACTTGCCGACGAGCCTACGGGTAACCTTGACTCCAAGAACAGTCAGGAGATTATGGAGCTTTTAAAGGTTTCAAATCAGAAGTACAAGCAGACCCTTATTGTTATTACTCACGACGAAAACATTGCGTTGCAGGCAGACCGAATTATTGCTGTTGAGGACGGAAAAATCACCCGTGATGAGGTAATCCGCAGATGAATGTGTTCAATAAGGTGACTTTGCAGTCTTTAAAGAAAAACAGAACCCGCACCATTGTTACCATTATCGGAATTATGCTTTCTGCGGCAATGATTTGTGCGGTAACTACTTTTACCTCCAGTATGCAGAAGTTCACTCTGGACTATGCAATTTATATGGAAGGCGACTGGCATTCTTCCATGAGCGGTGTTACAACTGAGGAATTTGAAAAGATAAGCAATGACGAAAGAGTTTCTCAGTGTACATACGCTCAGGGGTTGGGCTACGCAAAAATTGAAAGCGAGAATAAGTACAAGCCTTATATTAATATTGTGGCAGGAGATGAGGCTGAGTTTTTTAATATGCTTCCTGTCCGTTTGGTTTCGGGACGTCTGCCTCAGAGTTCCGATGAGATTATTATTTCCGAACATTTTTATGCAGACGGCAACTCCGGCTTTAAAGAGGGTGACACAGTTACTCTTGAAATGGGAGAGAGAACCTCTCACGGACTTGAACTGGGACAGTATAATCCGATTTATACCTACGACCCCGACACAAACGAAGAAGTGCTTGTGGAAGAAGAGTTTGTAAGCAGAGAATCCCGTACATATACTGTTGTGGGTATTTGCAAAACAAATGATTTTTTCGAGGATTATCATTCGCCGGGTTACACCGCTTTTACCGTTAGTGACGGAAAGCCCGTTGACGACGTAAGCATGGATATATACTACAAAATGAACAAGCCCTCAGAGGTTTATTCATTTGCAGAGGAGTTCGGCGTTGATGTAATCCATAATACCGATGTCCTTATGTATATGGGTGTGTCTCATTATGAATCTTTCTTCTTTATGCTTGCAGGACTTGCAGCGGTTGTAATTATCCTTATAGTGTTGGGTGCTGTGTCGCTTATTTACAATGCCTTTTCCATTTCGGTTTCTGAAAGAACCAAGCAGTTCGGTTTGCTTTCGTCAATCGGTGCAACCAAAAAACAGCTGAGAAAGATGGTTCTTTTTGAGGCTCTCGCAGTAAGTGCAGTCGGTATTCCCTTGGGTATACTTGTGGGCATCGGCGGAATCGGCATAACCCTTATGCTTATCGGTCACAAGTTTAACTCAATGATAGGCGGTGTTCCTATTCCAATGAGAATATGCGTGACATGGCAGGGTGTTCTGATAGCTGTTATCATTGCTGTTGTTACTGTGCTGATTTCTGCGTGGATTCCCTCAATAAGAGCAACAAGGGTTTCTGCTGTTGAGGCAATCCGTCAGAATGCAGATGTTAAAGCAAAGCAAAAGCATATTAAAACATCAAAGCTTACCTACAAGCTTTTCGGTTTACCCGGTGTGCTGGCTGTTAAGCAGTTCAAGCGTAACAGGAAGAAGTACAGAGTAACTGTAATAAGTCTTTTTATGAGTGTTGTGCTTTTTATTTCCGCATCTGCCTTTACCGAGTATCTGGTTGATTCCGTAACAACAAGTATGACGCCTCCTGCCTATGATTTGGCGTACACGGTGCGTGACAATCAGATGAACGGTAAAACTTCTGAGGAAATTTTAAAGCTTCTTATGGCGGATGAATATGTAACAAAGGGTACTTACGCCAAAGGGAAATGTGTTTACGGCGACATTCCTGCAGAATATGTTTCTGACCAGGTTATGCAGGTGTATGGTTATGAAACTGAAGGTTTGGGCTATGTTAATAATGAATGTGCTATATATTTTGCAGATGACGCAGAGTTCAAGAAGATTCTTAAGGATAACCATTTAAACGAAGAGGATTTTTATAGTACCGATGCACCCGTGGCAATTGCTCAGGATGTATGTACATTTTTTGATAGAGATAGTGAGAAATATGTTACCCTTGATATAATCAAGGGCGACGAGTGCGAAGTGATTCTTGCAGAATACAAACCTATTGAGGGATACTATGTTTCTTATACATTTGAGGAAAACGGCAAAAGATGGGTGGAATATTGCAAATCAGGAGAATCCACAGAATCTATAAGGATGCCCTACGACGAATGTGTAACAGAGCACACCCTTAAATCTGTAAAAACAATTGAGGAGACAGCTGTGTTTATGGATACATCAAATTCTGCATTGAATTTAGTGTATCCCATAAGTATGATGGATAAGGTTTTACCCGAAAGTGAAAGAGCGGAATTCGATTATTGCACATTCTATCTTGAATCAGATAATCATGCCGAAAGCTTTGAGAGTATTCAGAAAACCTTGAGTCAGAACGGTTTTTCTACACAGTCTCTTCACGATGCTGCAGCAGACAGTGAGATGGACAGAAACTTTATTACTATTATTCGGGTGTTTGCATACGGCTTTGTAATTCTTATTTCGCTTGTTTCCGTGGCAAATGTGTTCAACACAATTTCTACCAACATAAGCCTCAGACGCCGTGAGTTTGCGATGCTTAAATCGGTAGGTATGACTCAGAAAGGCTTTAACAAGATGATGAACTTTGAGTGTCTGCTTTACGGCATCAAGGCGTTGGCTTTGGGCTTGCCTGTTTCTTTCGGAGTTACTTATCTTATTTACTGTGCAATTATACAGGGCTTTGGAACAAACTTTTATCTGCCCGTTAAAGCAATTGCTATAGCTGTAATCAGCGTATTTCTGGTGGTGTTTGTAACAATGATGTATGCAATGAGAAAAATTAAAAAAGATAACCCCATTGATGCACTGAAAAACGAGAATCTTTAATATTTAAAATCCAAATGGAGTTGCCTTTATATAATCGTGTGCTCAGGAAAGAGCGGAGAATAATTGCCCAGGAATCATCAGTCTAGCAACTAAAAAGCCTTGTTTACAAATGGGCTTTGATAGAGTATAATCAGTATAAGAAAAGTAATTTGGAGGCGATTTTATGAAAAAAGTAATATCATTGTTGCTCGCTGTTATTATGGTATGTAGTGTGTTTTACTCTTTACCGGTCACAGCTTTTGCAAAGGAAGTTGATATAGCACAGTCAGCTTCTTCAAAACCTGTGATTTCGGTTGAATCCGTAAAGCTCAATCCGTATATGGGAGGCTACGGCGAGATTGTACTTAAGGTTACAGGAGCCACCAATGTAACTTATCAATGGCAGGCAGGTTATTATGACAGTGCACTTGCCCCTGTAGATCTTGATGATAACGAGTATTACATCGGAACAAAAACAAACCATTTTAAGATTCTGGCATCAGGACAACTTGACACTCTTGAGTTCCGTTGCAAGATTACCTATGACGGCGGTTCTACTTATAGTCAGCTTTTCCATTTTACATTCCTTGACCCTAAGGTAATCAGCAGAGCATACGTTGTAGGTGTGGATGCTCCTGCTTTCGGATGCGTCCCCAAATACAGAACCGATGATATTCAGAGTGAACAATACGACTTGGATAGGATGGTGTGGTATGGACCAATAAATGACTCATCTGCGCCTTTGATGGAGAGTACTGATGTTTACGTTGAAGGTAAGTATAAATGCAGATTCTATCTTGACCCTGCAGAGGGATATACTTTCAATGAAAATTCTGATTGTAGTGTGGATGGCATTATTTGCAAAGTGTATTCTGAAAAGAGGGACGACGGAACAACTGCTTATTATGCAGACCGTGTTTACACAGTAGCTTATAAAGGAACTGTTCCTGACGGAATTCTGGACTTTGAGTGGAGAATTCCGTATGCTACAAACCCTAATGTTAATTTAGGCGATGCGTACCTGGACACTGATTCGATGGACATTCCGTTTGCGTTTGAAATAAAGGATTTGCCCAGAAGTATGGCGCTTGCAGGTTACACAGCTTACGGTACCACATATATCCGGTGTGACGGAGAAATAGTTTACTCTGCCAATTCGGGAGACAGCGTGAATCTTAAAGATGTGGCAACTATTCCGGGAAGATATTATATCTACCAGGAGCTTTTCCTTCTTGATCCCGAGGAAAATCAGATAGATACGGGGTTTGTGCGTTATGTCGTAGATGTCTGGACTCCCATACGCATCATGAATCTGTCAGTTGAGGTTGATGAGCCTGTAGCGGGTCATTACGCGGAAATAGCTTTTAAGAATCAAACAGCAGGCTGTGTTGTCAACAATATGTATTGGTATGACATAACCGACGGAGAGCGTGTTCTGCTCAAGGAAACAGACACATTTGAGGCAGGGCGCACATATCAGGTTGAGATGTGGCTTAAAGCGAATGACGGTTTTTATATGAATACGGACAAGGAAGGCTGTCTCAATGTAGATGCGAGAATAAACAGTAAGCCCGCAGAGGTGTTACTTGCATATTCTTCTGAAAAAGTTGCAGGCTTTACTATGGATTTTACTATCCCGGGAGATAGTACAAATCCAAGTAATCCCACAGATACTACAGAGCCTTCCACAGGTGGTGAGGATAAACCCACCGACACAACAGATCCTGTTGTATTAGGGTTGCTCGGTGATGCAAATGAAGATGGCAAGGTAAATATCAAGGATGCAACTTTAATTCAGAAACACATTGCAGGTCTTATCACTCTTACCGATGAAGGATGTATTTTGGCAGATGTTGACGATTCAGACGTTGTAAATATCAAAGATGCAACTGCGATTCAGAAGCATATTGCAGGGATTGAAACTGGTTTCCCCATAGGCGAACCCATCGCGTAATATAAATTAAGTTTTATTAGACTGATTAACCCCTCTGTTAAAAACAGAGGGGTTATCTTTTTTATATCTCTCTAAACCCTGCTCTTTTTGGGTTAAGGGTGTCCGTTTGCGATTGTTTTATATTTTATTATGGCGACTTTTTAGTACGCTCGAAGTACAATGTGAGTAATATCTGTACTATATTACCTCTGAAAGTACGGCGCTGTATATTCAATTCAGACGATTGTTGGAGAAAAGGGGTTTGTATATGGATATAAGAGTAAAGCAAAGTAGAGATAAGATTATGATACATTTATGAAAATCCTATACTCTGGATTCAACAGATGAACAACCTCCAAAATCGAGCAAGGGAAGTAGTTAATAACGAAATAATATTTAGATAAACTAAAGGCTGATGTAGTCCATAATGGAAAACATCAGCCTTTGATGTTTGTTGCAAACATCAAAGTGAAACAAAAACATAATAATTCCGATATACTGAAAAGTTTGTATCTTCCATAAGATTTAAGGATTATTTAATAATTTAAGCTATATAATGCAGTCAATGAAGAAAGTTCAGCTAAAAAATTCAATTTTAGGAGTGTATCTTTATGGAAAAGTATTTTTTAATTGCATTGGTAATTTTGTCTTTGGTTGCATTGGCAGGATGTGCGAGTCAGAGTGTTGTTATGAATGACACAAAAACCTACGACATAACAAAAGATATTTGTTCTTTGGATATTGATATTAACGCCGCTGATTTTGTTATAGAACAGGGAGAGGAGTTTTCTGTTGAGAGCAATCTGAAAAATCTTTCAGTTTCTGAGGAAGACGGAGTTCTTAAGATTGTGGAGAAAACAAAATTCGCCCGTAATTATAACAGTGCATTTCTTAGGCTGTGTATACCTGATGATATGACTTTTGAAAATGCAAGCATTAAGACAGGAGCAAGCAAATTAACTGCCGAGTCTTTTTCAGCAAATGCTTTGGAGCTAAAAACAGGAGCAGGAAGAGTAGAGTTTGAGTATCTTGAAGCCTCTGAAAATGTTAACATAAAGGGTGGTGCGGGTGAAATCTTCGTTAAAGACGGAAACCTTAACAATCTTACACTTGATTTAGGTGTGGGCGAGCTTAATATGACAGCAAAGCTCCTTGGCGAAAGCGAGCTTAAATTCGGTGTGGGAGAATCTGATTTAACTTTAATTGGTAGTAGAGACGATTACAACCTTGATATTACAAGCGGTGTCGGCAAAATTACAGTTGACGATGCAAACTCTGCTTTTTTTGCTAACAGCACAAACGGCGAAAGCCATGTGAGAATCAAAGGCGGTGTGGGTTCGACCAATATAACATTTCAGGAATAACAAATCCTGCGGTTTATATGCTGGTAATTTTTCATTTGGTACTTTATAATATTTAAGGATTATTTAATAATTTACGATTTATAATGTGACCTGTAAGATAAAAACAAACAGAAAAGGAGTCACACAAATGTATTTAAACATTCTTAAACGCGACTTAAAACGTAAGAAAACAATGAATGTAATTCTGCTTATATTTGTTATGCTCTCTGCTATGTTTATGGCAAGCAGTGTAAATAACATTATAGCGGTTACAAGTGGTCTTGATTTCTTCTTTGAAAAAGCAGGTATGTCAGACTTTTTCGTTATTGAAATGTCAACAGAAGATACAGGGCTTCAGAAAGCCGTAAAGGAACTTGACAGTGTAAGCGATTGTCGCAAGGAACCTCTTTTGTTAGGCAATAGTTCGGACATTGCCTTTGACGAAGAAAAAAAGGCAACTGCAGGTAACTCGCCTCTCTATTGCTCTGTTGATGACGCTCAGCTTAATATTTTCAATCAGAAAAATGAAGTAATTAAAGAGGTAGAAAAAGGCACGGTTTATGTAACAAGCAGTTTTGCTTCAAGCAATAATGTTGAAATTGGCGATAAGCTAACCGTTACCGTAGGTGAAAGCAAGGTTGAACTTAAATATATGGGTAAGGCAAAGGATGCTTTCCTTGGTTCAAACTTTCTTGGAAACTGCAGATTCATTATGAATGATGAAGACTTTCAGCATTTGAATAAGGATGAATCGGCAAAAGAGCGTTCGGGTAATATCTATTACATAGATACAACGGATGTATCAGCAGTCAAGGCAACTATCGGTGAATTCAAAGGAGTTACCTTGAACGAAACTGCGGCTACAATGAAAAACACCTACCTTCTGGATATGATTGTTGCGGCGTTGCTTTTGGTTGTAGGTGTGTTCCTTATTATTGTTTCCTTTGTAGTGCTTAAACACACCATAGGCTTTACCATTGCCGAAGAGTTCCGTGAAATCGGTGTTATGAAAGCTATTGGTATGAAAAACAGTTCTATCCGCATCCTTTATCTCATTAAGTATTTTGCAATTACGGTTATAGGCTCAGCGTTAGGCTTTGTGCTCAGCGTTCCTTTCTCGTATATGATGCTTAAGTCCGTAAGCGAATCAATGTATCTTGAAAGCGAGAACAGCATCATAGTAGGATTGCTTGGTACACTTTTAGTGGTTGGTCTTACTATGTTCTTCTGTTGGAACAGTACAAGTAAGATTAAAAAGCTAACACCCATTGACGCAGTAAGAAATGGCCAGACCGGTGAGCGTTTCAGAAAAAAGAGCCTTATGCATCTTTCTAAGAGCAAGCTCTCATCAACCACTTTCCTTGCTGCTAACGACATTGTAAGTGCACCTAAGAAATATTCAGTAATTACTGCGGTTTTTGCTATCCTTATTATGCTTGTAATGGTTCTTGCAAACACAGCAAATACCTTAAAAAGTGAAAATACTCTTACACTTATCGGTTGTATAGCAAGTGACGCATACATCCTTTCCGAGCCTAAAAGTATGGAAGAGATTGAAGAGATCCTTGCCGAAAATGATATGCCCGGCACAGTGCGTGAGGAAAAGGTTTATAGCTTTGGTGCAATAATCGGGGACGAAAAAACAACCCTTTCTTTCCAGCACAGTGCAGACACAAACGCCGCTGATTATGTTTACGGCGAGGGTGTTGCACCCGAAAACGAAAATGAAATTTCAATTTCCTATGTAACCGCTGAAGAATTTAGTATCGGTATCGGCGACGAAATCACTCTGGTTGTTAACGGCGAAGAGATGATTTGTATGGTAACTGCTTTACATCAGACTATGAATATGATGGGAAAGGTTAACAGATTACATCAGGATTTTGATGTGTCATCTTTTGAGTCTACATCTTCTTTAGGTTATCAGATTGATTTTGATGAGGAACTAACAAATGATGAGCTTAACGAGAGAATCGAAATCCTCAGAGGCATTTTTGGCGAAGAGGATGTAAAAAACTCTGTGGAGATGGCAAGAGATACCTTAGGTGCGGCCGAAACTATGGAAGCCGTAAAGAATCTTACACTTGTTATTGTACTTTTTATTGTTGTTCTGGTTGCGGTTTTAATGGAGCGTTCCTTTATCTCAAGTGAGAAAGCAGAAATCGCCATATTGAAAGCCATAGGATTTTCAAACAAGTCCATAATCTGGCACCACACCCTGCGTTTTGCAATGGTAGCTTTAATTGCTTCTCTTGTTGCCGCGGCTTTGTGCCTGCCTGCAACTCATCTTGCAATCGACCCCATTTTCGAAATGATGGGTGCAGTTTCAGGTGTAGGCTATGAAATCGTACCTTTGGAAATCTTTTTAATTTATCCTGCTATCCTTGTAGCAGTTACAATTATCTCAGCATTTTTCACTTCCATTTATACAAACACGATCAAGTCATCAGACGCTTCCAATATAGAGTAATCAAGTAAGGAGAATTATTATGAACACAGTACTTAACGTAAAAGACCTTTGTAAAACATATATTACAAACAAAAGACAGAACAACGTACTTAAGAACGTAAACTTCAAGGTGAACGAGGGCGAAATGGTGGCTATTATGGGGCCCTCAGGCTCAGGTAAGTCCACACTGCTCTATACCGTTTCAGGTATGGACAGAATGACTGCAGGCGAGGTTGAGTTCTGTGGAAAAAACATCGAAAAGCTTAACGACAACGACCTTGCAAAGCTTCGCCTTGACGATATGGGTTTTATTTTCCAGCAGATGTATATGCTCAAGAACCTCACTGTTCTTGATAATATCATCCTTCCTGCTGTAAAGTCCACTAAGACCAAGGAGAGCAGAGCCGAAATCACAGAGCGTGCACTTAAGCTTATGAAAAAGCTGGGTATTGAAGACATCGCAAACAACGACATCAACGAGGTTTCAGGCGGTCAGCTCCAGCGAGCTTGTATCTGCAGAAGTATGATTAACAATCCTGCTGTTATCTTTGCCGACGAGCCAACGGGCGCTTTGAACCGCACATCATCCGATGAGGTTATGGAGGAGATTTCAAAGTTAAACCGAGAGGGCACAACAATTATGCTTGTTACTCACGACGCAAAGGTTGCTGCAAAATGCAGTAGAGTTCTCTTCATCGTTGACGGTAATATCAAGGGCGAGTATAATGTTGATGTAAATGCAACACTCAGAGACAGAGAGCGTGCACTCAATAATTGGCTTATGGAAATGGGTTTTTAATATGGATATACTTATCGTTGAAGACAACAAAGAACTTTTAACACTTCTCACGGATTTTTTAAGAGCTGAGGGCTACACAGTCAGCACCGCAGAAAACGGAGAAAGAGCCTTGTCCCTGTATGAAAAGTACGGGGCAAGGCTTGTCCTGCTTGATATTAACTTGCCGGGTATGGACGGCTTTGCGGTTTGCGAAAAAATCCGAAGTATAGGCAACACGCCTATCCTTATGCTTACAGCAAGAGTCAGCAAAGAAGATAAACTAAACGGTCTTATCTTAGGCGCTGACGATTATATAGAAAAGCCCTATGATATTGACATTCTCGTGGCTAAAATCAAGGGTATTTTCAAACGCAGATTTGCCGAGGACAAGTTAACCGAGGGTGACTTTACATTGAACCTTGTAACCCAAAGTGTCACAAAAGGCGACAAAGCTATTGATATGACCGCAAAGGAATTTGAACTTTTAAAAATGCTCATCGAAAACAAGGGTCAGACTATGACAAAGGATAGGCTTTTTAACTCAATCTGGGGTATCGACAGCGAATCGGAAGCACAGACCCTGACTGTACATATAAAATGGCTTAGAGAAAAGATTGAATCTGACCCCAAAAATCCTGCCCATATCATAACTGTATGGGGTAAGGGCTACCGCTGGGAGGATTAAGATGAAAAGCTTTAATAAAGTCATAGCCATAGCTATTGTGGTTATTATTTTTGTATTTACTGTTGTTAATGTCATCCCAAGGCTTTCAAAAGACGAGGCAAGCGTTTTAAATGTAGAAATTAACCGAGTTGTCCGTGAGATTGAAGAATCGGGCAAGATCCCAGATGAAGATAAATACAGCACGATTTCAGGTGTATATAAGCAAAGCAGAGATGAAGATTTTTTTATATCTGACAACGAATATGTAATCAGAGAAATTGACGGCACTCTTTACCGCATTGAGTATTTCGAGCAAACCGAAAGCAAGGGCGGAATGCTTTATATAAACATTGCTTTGTGTGTGTTTTCACTTTTTGTAATTGCTGTGCTTTTTTATATCCGTCATAATGTCATAAAGCCTTTTTCTGAAATTACAAATCTTCCTTACGAGCTTTCTAAAGGAAATCTGACTATACCTCTTAAAGAGAGTAAAAACCGATTCTTCGGCAAATTTTTGTGGGGGCTTGATATGCTCAGAGAAAAGCTTGAGGAGTCGAGAAAAACCGAGCTTGAGCTTAAAAAAGAGAAAAAGACAATGCTTTTGTCACTTTCTCACGATATAAAAACGCCCCTTTCTGCTATAAAGCTCTACTCAAAAGCTCTCTCCAGCGGGATTTACAAAGAGCCTCAAAAACAGCTTGAGGTATATGAAAGCATAAACACAAAGGCGGATGAAATCGAAAAGCTGGTGTCGGAAATTATGCACAGCGAAACCGAGGATATCATTGCCTTTGATATCAAAAACGGCGAGTTTTATTTGTCCGAGGTTATAAACAGCATAAAATCCTATTACAGCGATAAGCTCGAAAACACTGATTTTTCAGTTGCTCACTTTAGCGACTGTATTATAAACGGCGACCCTGACAGGCTCGTTGAGGTACTGCAGAATATTATGGAAAACGCCATTAAGTACGGCGACGGAAATAGTATAAGCATAAGCTTTTCCGATGAAGAGGACTGCCGAATAATAACCGTTAAAAACAGCGGTTGTACTTTAGACGAAAGCGAGCTTGCTCATATCTTTGACAGCTTTTACAGAGGCTCAAACGTCGGCTCAAAGACCGGCAACGGACTTGGACTTTACATCTGCCGTCAGTTAACAAGAGCTATGGGCGGAGATGTTTTCGCAGAAATTGAAAATGACTTTATGTGCGTTTCGGTAGTATGTAAAAAGAAGTAAAATTTGATTTGATAAACTTGAATTTGACGAGGAGAACATGATATGAGTATCACCCAGACTTTTTACGATAATCTGGCATCCCAGTATGACAAACTGTTTCTTGATTGGCAAGCTACCACACAGGAACAAGCAGCCATTCTGGACAGACTTTTTGTGGACAATGGCTTTGACAAATCTGCACATATTCTGGATTGTGCCTGTGGAATCGGAACGCAGGCAATCGGCCTTGCTGCCATCGGCTACAAAGTAACAGGTTCGGATATTAGTGATGGTGAAATCGCTGAAGCCAAAGAACGAGCCAAGAAGAACAATGTAAGTGTTTCCTTTGAACACGCCGACTTCTGCGCTTTGTCAGATACCTTCTCTGAACAGTTTGACATTGTTATTGCGATGGACAATGCTCTACCGCATATGCTTACCAGTAATGATTTGGCATATGCCATCAAAAGTATCGTAAATCAGATTAAGGATGGTGGTATGTTTGTTGCCAGTATTCGGGATTATGATGCTCTGCTTATGGATAAGCCGCCTTATTCCCCTCCTTATATTCACAAAACCGAAAAAGGACAGCGAGTTTCTTTCCAAACCTGGACATGGGAAGGTGATAACTATCGGCTAATCCAGTATATTGTTGATGATGAGGACACCCTGCAAGTGGGCAAATTTGAATGTGAATACAGAGCCACCCGCAGACAGGAAATGACAGACTTGCTTATGGCAAACGGATGCAGCGAAGTGGTATGGATGTTACCCGAAACAACAGGCTTCTACCAGCCTATTGTGGTTGCGAAAAAATAAGTGATGAGTCAATCCAATTCCAATTTGT
>JAFQMC010000012.1 GCA_017421045.1 Clostridia bacterium | reverse complement strand
GGCTTGCAAGGTCCTTTGAGAAAGCTTCGCCGTTCTTTGTTTCTTCTGCACGGAAACGTGTGTTTTCAAGAAGAACAACGTCGCCGTCGTTCATAGCCTCAACAGCCTTCTTTGCGTTCTCGCCTACAACTGTGTCGTCGTCAGCAAAAACAACTTCTTTACCCAGAAGCTCAGAAAGGCGAACTGCTACGGGAGCAAGAGAGAACTTCTCCTCGGGGCCGTTCTTGGGCTTGCCGAGATGTGAGCAAAGGATAACCTTGCCGCCGTTCTCGATGAGCTTCTTGATTGTGGGCAGAGCTGCTGTGATACGGTTATCGTTGGTGATAACGCCATCCTTCAGAGGAACGTTGAAATCGCAACGAACCAGGACTCTTTTGCCCTTGACGTTGATGTCTTCTACTGTTACTTTGTTGAGATTCATAGTAAAAACCCTTTCCTATATAAAATGTGTTAAAAAATAGACAAATTTAACCATCTATATTATACAGCAACGAACGGCTACTTGCAAGCATTTTGAGCCGTATTTTTTCTGAAATTTACAGTATTAATATAACGAAAAAGATAAACAATATACAAAAGTATGCCATATTGCAATTTTATGACTTGATTTTTAGCGATTAATTCATCACTGTCCCCTGTTTTCAGGCTTACTTCACATCGTCCCAGCTGTGGCGGTGAAGCTCACCCTGCGACAAAAGCTGTGGGAAATCCCACTGCCTCAGAGTCTCATAAACTGCAATGGCAACGGAGTTGGAAAGATTCAGCGAGCGGGCATCGCTCAGCATGGGAATACGCACAGTTGACTCCTTGTTTTTCATCAGAAGCCACTCGGGCAGACCTCTTGTTTCTTTGCCGAAGACAAGGTACGCCTTGTCGGGGTAGTTTATGTCCGTGTACTTTTTCTGAGCCTTGGTAGAAAAAAAGAAGAACTCACCCTCGGGATTCTTTTTAAAGAAATCATCAATATTATCGTAATATGTAATGTCCAGCAGATACCAGTAGTCAAGCCCTGCGCGCTTGAGCTTTCTGTCGTCAACCTCAAATCCCATGGGACGCACAAGATGAAGCCTTGCTCCCGTTGCGGCACAGGTTCGGGCGATGTTGCCTGTGTTCTGGGGAATCTCCGGCTCTATGAGCACAATATTGAGTTCTGGCAAATCTTATCACCTCTATCACATTTTAATCTGACAATAATAATACTGCAAGTTAATAAATCTTGCAACGGTAAATTTTCAGGAGGAGGTACTCACATGAGCAATTCGGTTATGAGTGTAGTCAAGGGTGTGACCTTTGGCGTGGTGGCCGGCATGGCGGCAGGATATGTAGGAACAAAGATGCTTTCAGCCAACAAGAAGTCCATGAAAAAGAAAGCAAACCGTGCCCTGCGTGAAATGGGAAACATGATAGATACTGCATCCTACATGTTCAAATAATCCATTCAAATTTCAGATGTTTACAAAAAATGCTACCCGAAATGTATCGGGTAGCATTCCTGCTTTTATTTAGCAAGTGCTGAACTCACTGAGCAATCTCATACTATGAATAATCTGATAGTATCAGATAAGACCTGCTATAAACTTCTGAATTGCGGTTGCATCCCTGACAGAAATCTTGCCGTCGTTGTTATAGTCTGCAAGCTCCAGTGCCTCTTCGCTCAGCTCAATCAGCAGAGCCAAGTGCTTCTGGATGGTGGTAGCGTCCTTGACGTTTACAACTCCGTCCTGATTTGCGTCGCCAAGGTCAAACTCAGCTTCCTCTTCTGAAGCTGTAACAACATAGAGGCTGAAGTGCTCGGTGGTAAATACCATAAATCCGTCTTTATAGACAGCCTGCATATCTGTCAGAGTGCCGTCCTCTTCCACGCGGTAAACCTTTGAATTCACATCTACTGCAGGAATTTTAACAGTCACCGTGCCGTCAGGCTGAACTTCCGCACCGTCTTTTTCCAGAGTGATGTCATACAGCTTGCCCACCTTTTCTCCTACAAGAACAAGGTCGATGTCTGCAATCTGCTGGTCGCGGTCGATTTCTTTTACTGTGAGGTCTGCGTCTGTGTCAGTCTCTACCGAAATCTGAGTTTTCTCATCGGTCTGAACCTTTACGGGCTCAGATGCTTCGGGATCTATGGGAACAACCAGTGTCTTCTGATTGTATACCACATCTGCGTCTGCCTTGTCGGGAGTGATTCCGTACTCGCCGTTGCCGTAGTAGTAGTACCACTCGCCGTCGTACACTCTGTTTTCAACTGTGGACACAGATACTTTTGTAAGGTCGATTACAAAAATCATTCCGTCGAAGCCTGTGTTTCCCTCGGGATAAAGGTCGCTCTCGCCCTTTTCATAATACTCTGTGCCGACGCTTACGGTCTGAGAGGAAGCATCATATATGGGCTGTGAGGGGTCGGAGCCTCCGTCAATGTAGTTGTTCCAGATAACAAAGGGAACATCCATAGGCACATCATAGTAGTAAACTCCGTCTGCATCGCCCTTATTTGCCTCGGCACCGGGCCATGCATTCTGTTTGTCTGTGCCCTCCCACCAGTAGATACCGGCGGTGTTTGCATACTCGTTGACCCACTCATCAGGCAGATAGAAATAATATCTGTTTGTATCTATTGGTTCTGTAGGCTTTGTTGTGTCGGTTCTCTCGGGAACAACCAGTGTCTTCTGGTTGTATACTACATCTGCGTCTGCCTTGTCGGGAGTGATTCCGTACTCGCCGTTGCCGTAGTAGTAGTACCACTCACCGTCGTACACTCTGTTTTCAACTGTAGACACAGATACTTTTGTAAGGTCGATTACAAAAATCATTCCGTCGAAGCCTGTGTTTCCCTCGGGATAAAGGTCGCTCTCGCCCGGGTCATAATACTCTATGCCGACGCTTACGGTCTGAGAGGAAGCATCATATATGGGCAGTGAGGGGTCAGATCCTCCGTCAATGTAGTTGTTCCAGATAACAAAGGGAACATCCTTTGGTACATCATAGTAATATACTCCGTCTGCATCGCCCTTATTTGCCTCGGCACCGGGCCATACATTCTGTTTGCCTGTGCCTTCCCACCAGTAGATGCCGGCGGTGTTTGCATACTCGTTGACCCACTCGTCAGGCAGATAGAAATAATATCTGTTTGTATCTGAGGGTTCTGTAGGCTTTGTCGTATCTGTAGGCTTTGTTGTATCTGTAGGCTCTGTTGTATCGGGAGTTGCGGTTGTCTCCGCGCCTGTGTCCTCAGGCAGAGTAGTGTCCATATTTGAAGCCTGTGCAGTGAAGATTTCTCCGTCACCTCTAACGGGTGTGAAGCCATACTCGCCGTTGCCGTAGTAGTAGTACCACTCACCGCCGACAGTCATCTTTCCGCTGAAGGGGTTGATGTCGATCTTCTCGTTGTCCGTAACATAGATCATACCATCAAAGCTGTCGGTACCGTCGGGGTAGTTGTCGCTCTCACCCGGGTCATAGTATTCTGTACCGATATTGACAGTCTGGATAGCCGCCTGATAAATCGGCAGAGATTTGTCTGTGCCGCCGTCAAGGAAGTTGTTCCAGATGACGGTGGTTACATCCTGGGGCACATCGCAGTAGAAAACACCGGGATGGTCTGCCTCCTCTGCCTCCTGGCCGGGCCATGCTGCATGAGCACCGGTGCCCTCCCACCAGTAGATACCGGCGGTGTAAGCATAGTCGTTTTTCCAGTAGTCCGGCAGATAGAAGAAGTATCTGTAGCAATCAGCCGCAACCTCGGGAAGGTCTGCAAGCTCTGCAGAGACAGATACCATTGCTACAGTGCCTATGGAAAGAACCATTACAATTGCCAGCACTACACTTAAAAGTTTCTTTAACATGTTAATCCCTCCTGAAAATATTTGATATAGCATATTATCTATAATAATTATACATCTCAACACCAAAGAATTCAAGAAGAATTTGACAAATAGCACAAAACACCCTGCCGATACTCTCGACAGGGTGTCCCTTGTATTTGTTAAGAGATAAAGGGATAGGGATCGATCTTGGAACCGTTCTCCCAGATTTCGAAGTGAAGATGTGTGCCTGTAACGTTACCTGTTGCACCGACACCGCCGATAACGTCACCCTTGCTCACCTGCTGGCCGATGGATACATACACCTCACAGCAGTGACCGTACAGGGTCTTGTAGCCGTTGCCGTGGTCGATGATAACATAGTTGCCGTAGCCTGAGCTGTCCCAGCCTGCCCACTCAACAGTACCTGAGTCGGATGCAACAATGTTCTGGCCGTATATGCCGGGGCCTGCGATGTCAATTCCGCTGTGCATTCTGCCCCAACGCCACTTGTAGTGGCTTGATACCTCGTAGCAGGAGGGCACAGGCCATGTGAAGCTGCCTGTGGGAGCATAGCTCTCCTGTGTACCCACAACAATAACCTCGTCAACAGGCTCGTTGATGACTGTTGTTGACTGCAGAATTGCATCGGTCTTTACGCCGTCGATATATACGAGTCTGTACTGAACCTCATTGAGACCCTTCACACCCTGAGTTTTCACCTCGGAGTATGTGGTGTCCTGAGTGTCGTCTGTCTCAGTGATTGTGTTGTATGCAACCTCTTCCTGCATTGTATAGTCAGTCTCAAGTCTTACGGAGATGTTCTCTCTTGCAGATGCCACAAGGTCCTCTGCTGTCATAAGACTTTCGGTAGCGTACACGTCGGTAACTACCTGAACGTCGTTGTTGAAGGTTGTCTCGGTGGTTTCGTCGTAGCCTGCCTTGGCATCTGTGAGAATCTGTGTCAGAGCCACGCTCAGGGTCTCTTTGTCCTCGGTTGCTCCGTAGAACACACCGTCAACATAGAGTCCGCTTGCATCTGCAACGATAGCTTCGTGATTGTCTACCATGATTTCATATACATCGGTAGCACTTGCGGTCTCAACCTCGCCGAAACGGGGATAAGAAATCTGCATAACGGGAGTTGCCTTTTCTGTAGTATCTACATCAGAGAGTGCGCTGTGCATCTGCGCAGATGCCTGTGTCAGAACGCCGTCACTCTCAATAGTTGCAATGTACTCGCCGTCAAGGCTTACTGTGAGAGGTCTGTCGGAACAGGTCCAGAAGCAAACTGTCAGCACAAGGACTGCTGCTGCAAGCACGGGTGCTGCCATAGTTGCAATGCCCTTGGGAGTTCTCATAAACTCAAAGGCAGATGTGCTTATATGGAAGTTTCTGACACCTCTGAGGAACTTAACAGGTGTGAGAGTAGACCAGGTGATGTCGCCTATCTTGCTCTTTACTACCTTAAGGTCTCTGGAAAACTCAACAGGAATTCTCTTTACAAAGCGAACTGCCTTCTTGAGTCTTCTGTCAAAATTCTTTTTGTTAACTCTTTTAATGTAATCTTTGTTTACGGGCCTGATTTCGCCAAAGCCCTCTACGCTGATAAATTTTGTACCCAAACAAATGTCTCCTTAGTTGATATTGTTTTCGGGAAAACTTTGCTCCGAAAACTACATATTTCTCTTTGGAAATCAACTGTTACAAATTTGTAATCTTTGTAACAACATCTGTAATTATACAAAAGTTCGGTCAAAAAGGCAAGATTTATTTTGCTTTTTCAGAACATTTGACATTACCCACAAAGACTCTTGGGTACTTTTGTGCAATTTAACTATGGTTTTTATACTGAACGTTATAAATCGTCCAATCTTTCAACACATTGTAATATTTCTCCATTACAACCTTTGCTCCGTCAAGGTCATGATCCAGATAATTACCGCATTCTTTCTTCTCTGCACCGGGGATTTCGCCTGTGTGAGCAATAGCCTGCTCCAGTGTTTCCTTAATCAGAGCTATGGTATCCTTGTTTGAAAGGTCTCTCACAATAAGATAGAAGCCTGTGCGGCAGCCCATGGGTCCGAAGTAGATAATATTCTGAGCGTAAGAGCTGTTTCGTGCATAGGTTGCAAAGAGATGCTCCACCGTATGCAGGGCCTTGTTCTCAAGGAAAGGCTCGGTGTTGGGCTTTACAAATCTCAGGTCGTAGGTTGTGATGTCGCCGTCGATTCTGGACACATAGAGTCCCGGCTCAAGGATATCGTGGTCTACCTGAAAGCTTGCAATTTTGTTCATATCAATTACCTCACTTATAATTTTTAAAACATATATTAAGGTCAACGTCACCGTCTATGCCGTCTACCCTGCCTGTGCTGGAATACTGCCACATCATATAGTTATAATACATATCAGGAGAATCGCTGTAGCTTGCATACCATATGTCGATGTCTGCAAGCTGAGCAAGGTCATACTTATAGTATGCAAGGGATGTGCCTGTATATAGCATAGGTATGTATCCTTTTTTCTCCACCTTGTCACAAAAAGCTCTGGCGCAGTCTGTGAGAGTCCGTGGATCTACGTTATCCACACGGGTAGAATCATAGGACTCAACAATCTCCCAGTCAAAAGCAAGAGGGAAATCCAGCTTTTCGCCATGGAGGAGAGACACAGCGTACTCTGCCTCCTCCTCTGCTTCCTCAGCGGTTGTTGCCTGAGAGAAAAAGTATGCTCCAACCCACAGACCTGCCTCTCTGGCACCTCTGAGGTTTGAAAGCAGAGACTCATCCTCATAGAGCACACCCTCTGCACCGTAGCCTCTGCCGCCGATACGAAGCATAACAAAGTCCACTCCGTCGGCTTTCACCGCCTGCCAGTCAATGTCTCCGTTGTGCACGGACACGTCTATGCCTACATAGGACAGAAGCTCGGAGTCCTCGTAGTAATACCTGAAGCCTCTGTCGTCCGCGGTGAAATTCTCGTCTTTATACTTTGAAACGGGAACTCCCTCAATGGCAGGAATAGCAATATCCCCCAGCGCATTGTTGTGAAGCGGGATTCTGTCGGCGGCGGAGGCTGTCTCTATCTTCTGAGACTTGTCATACACCGCCCTGTGCACCGACTCCATCCCTGAAAGTCTTGTAGACACCACGGCCAGAACTATGCTGAGTATAAGCACTACCGCAAGCAGAGCAAGGCTCAGCGGAGTAATCTGCTCTCTGAATTTTTCAAAGGCTTTCTTCTTTTTGTTTTCACTTGGCACCCGAGAGGAAGTCTCGTTGCAGGCGCCGTCGTTTTTGAATTTACTTTCCATAACACCATTCCTTATACTATATATAATAGCGTGTACTTAAGAATAGCACAAATTCCGACAACTGTAAACATTTTATCCTATGGAAGTTGTTGACTTGAAAAATACTCTGTTTTATGTATAATTAAGATAAGGTATTATTACTATAATGGGAAAGGAGGGCTTCGGATGGGCTCAGGCAACACTCAGAAAAGAACCAAAGACGAAATACTCAGCGCCATCAAAGATTGCAAAACCATCGACGAATTGTTTTCTATCGTCAGACAAGAGCACATCGACATCCGTATGCAGACGCTCTGCGGCGCTTCCTCCATCCCTCCCAAGTCTCTCACCTTTACATCCGCCTCCGCGGAAAGCCCTCTTGACAGACTCAAAGCCGCCGTTCACCTTGCGGCGGAACTGAATATGTAAAAGCACATACACCATATACATTATATATAGTATAAAACCGCCTTGAAGTTGGAAGTAAACCCAAAAGTTCAAGACGGTTTTTCTTTTGCTTTATTTCTTTTTCTTTCTGCTGAGCTTTTGCTTCATCGTCTGCTTTACAGTTGCCACAAGTCCGGGTTTATCTGCTTCACTCACCTTCTGCGGCACATTCCACATGTGGATGATACCGCTTTCCTGAAGCTTTACCAATATAATAATGGATACGGGCAGAAGCATCATTCCGATAACGCCAAAGACCTTAAGACCTACATACATGGCGATAAGGGTCACAATGGGAGGAAGTCCCACCTGCTGACCGATGATTCTGGGTTCAATGATATTTCTGACAACGGTAATTGCAATATACAGAATCAGTATGCCCAATCCCTGCCAGATGTTGCCCATAAGCAGGCTGATGACACCCCAGGGGATGAGGACAGTTCCCGTTCCCACCACGGGCAGAATATCCAGAACTGCAATAAACGCTGCCAGTATTGCCGCATACTCCACCTGGAGAATGGTGAGTCCCAGGAAAAGCTCCAGATATGTTATGAACATTATAATAATATATCCTCTGAGCATCTTGAGAATATTTGTGACAAAGAGCTGTTTAACCTTGATGACAAGCTCCTTCTTCTTATCGCTGAGCTGGCAGAGAATGAAGTTCGTGATTTTACGGTAATCTTTGGTTATATAGCAACACGCCACAATGGAGAACACCGTGGAAATCAGAAGTCCCGGGGCAACCTTGACTATCTTGGCACCGAACACGGGAACAAAGTCTGCAACCGCACTTACAATGGTGCCCACAATGTTTGAGGGAGCATCCTTGAGCATTGTGCTGACTCCGCCGGGGAGTTTGTCTGTCACACCCGAAAACCACGCGGACATCTGATTAAATGTGCCTACAATCTCGGGCGCCTTGCCTTTGAGCCATATTACAAAACCGGGTGATTCCTCGTAAAGTCCCCAGACAATCAGTGCTATAAGCCCGAACAGCAGACACAGCACCACAAGCACCAACAGCACCGACCAGAAGCCTCGGGTCATTTTTGTTTTTTCCGTGAGATATGCCACGGGTTTTTGCAGTATAATCGCAACCAAAAGTCCGATTATAAAAGGCAACACCCAAACCGCCAGATACTCGATAACAAAGTATACCACGGCAACTACTATGGCGATGAACACAATGTCGATCATAAATTTTCTTTTTCTCTCTGTTGTCAATCGCAAGACCACCTTTCACTTGCAATTTTTAAATAGGATACCATATCCATTTAAGTATATATAAAACTAAAATAAATATCAATATCTTATCACTAAATATTCAATACCTGCCGACAAGTTTATTATACATCAAAACATTTCCAAATATATGAATTCTATGTAAATTTCATTGACGAATTTTTCTCAATATATTATACTGAATATATAGTTTATATACAAGGACGTGTTAATATGAAAAAAGCTCTTTCGCTCATTCTGATGTTCGCGCTGATTATGTCCTGCTGTGTATTTTCCGGGGTCTCTGCCTCTGCTGCCGAGGAGGACTTCACCTACAAGGCACTCACAGCCACCACAGCGGAAATCACAGGCTACACAGGCTCAGGCGGAAACGTTACCCTGCCTTCAAGCTGGGGTGATTTGCAGATTGTGGGTATTGCCTCAAAAGCCTTCTATCAGAACAAGAATCTGAAAGAGGTCACTATCCCCGAGGGCATCACCTACATCGGCGAGAAAGCCTTTGCAGGCTCTTTCATCACAGGTGTAAAAATGTCCGAATCGGTCACAACCCTCGGCAACTCCGCCTTCGGCTCCTGCGTATTTCTTATCGATGTTACCATCTCGAAAAACATTAAAACCCTCAGCAACAACTGTTTCTCCAACTGTAACCTTCTTCCGAAGGTAACAATCCCCGAGGGTGTAGAGGTAATCGACACAGGAGCTTTTGAAAGCTGCCGCCACCTTACCGATGTAACCTTTCCGTCAACTCTGAAATTCATCGGCGAATACGCCTTTGCATATGCACAGTTCACTACCCTTGAGCTGCCCGAAGGACTGGAGACCATCGACGACAGCGCCTTCTTCATGTGTCCCAATCTGAAGTCGGTCAACATCCCCTCTACAGTCAGAACCATCGGCGATTGGGCATTCTGCTTTTGTCCTTCTCTCTCGGCTGTCAGCTTCTTGGCATCGGCACAGCTTGAGTCAATCGGCGCCAACGCCTTTGACTCCTCACCTCTGGAGCTGACACTTATCCCCGACAGCGTGAAGTACATAGGTGAGCATGCGCTGGGCTACTACTACGATGACTTTACCGGAAGCTACCATCATTATCCGGACTTCCAGATACTTTGCACCAAGGATTCTGCAGGACATGAATATGCACAAGGAAACATCTTCCCCTATGCAATCTACACAGTAGAGCCTGAACCCACCACCACAGCAACCGAGCCTTCAAGCACAGCAACAGAGCCTACCGCAACGGAAACTGTTCCGACTTCTACCGCCACCGAGCCTGTAGATACCTCAACCGCCACCGAGCCTCAGAAGCCCGAGTACGATATGGGCGACGTAAACCTGGACGGAAATGTGAACATCAAGGACGCAACCGCCATCCAGAAGCACATCGCAAGCATATTGACCCTCAGCGCCGAGGCACTGGAGGTTGCTGACTTTAACGGCGACGGAAGCCTTAACATTAAGGACGCAACCGCTATACAGAAATTCATCGCAGGCATCATCTGACAATATCATTATTATAATAGTTATGGGAACCATTGATCATCTTTGGTTCCCTTTTTATTTTATAAAAACAGCCCCGCTGCAAACTGCAACGGGGCATAAATTTATGTGATTATTCCTCGGCTTCCTGCTTTGCCTTTTCGATAACCTTCTGGGCAATGTTTGCAGGTGCGTCCTCATAGCGGACAAAGTCAAAGCTGAATCTGCCTCGGCCCTGAGTAACCTGACGGATGTATGTACTGAAGTCGTGCATCTCTGCCATGGGAACCTCAGCCTCGACGATCTGCTGATTATCCTCACCCGGAGTCATACCAAGAACTCTGCCGCGACGCTTTGTAACCTCGCCCATGATGTCTCCCATGTTAGCATCGGGAACTGTGCACTGGAGAGAACCTACAGGCTCAAGCAGTGTGGGGTTGGCGATGGTGACGCCGTTCTTGAAGGCAATCTTGGCGGCCATCTTGAATGCCATTTCGTTGGAGTCAACGGGATGGTAGGAGCCGTCATAGAGGGTAGCCTTGAGGCCCACAACGGGATATCCTGCCAGGGGACCCTTCAGGATAGCTTCTCTGAGACCCTTCTCAACTGCAGGGAAGAAGTTTCTGGGAACAGAACCGCCCACAACTCTCTCTGCAAACTCCAGATCTGCGCAATCGCAAGGCTCGAACTCAATCCATACATCACCGAACTGACCACTGCCGCCGGACTGCTTCTTGTGTCTGCCCTGAACCTGAACCTTCTTGCGGATAGCCTCGCGGTATGCAACCTTGGGCTTCTTCAGGATAACTTCAACGTTGAACTTTGTCTTCAGCTTGCAGACTACTATGTCAAGGTGCTGGTCGCCCTTACCGGAGAGAACCATTTCCTTTGTTTCCTTGTCGGACTTGAATCCCAGTGAGGGATCTTCCTCAATAAGTCTTGCAATACCCTGAGCAACCTTGTCCTCCTCACCCTTCTTCTTGGGGAATATTGCCATGGAGAAGGAGGGCTTGTTATATGCAGGGCCTGCAAGTGTAACCTTGCGGTTGGGGGCGCAGAGAGTGTCGCCTGTGGCGGCTGCGGAGAGCTTGGGGATAGCGCCGATGTCGCCTGCGCCGATATAGGGAGCGTCGATCTGCTTTTTACCGCGTACAACGAACACCTTGGAGATTCTCTCGGACTCGCCTGTGCGTGCATTGATGAGGGGTGTGTCGGGAGAAATCTTGCCGGAGATAACCTTAAAGTAAGAGAGCTTGCCCACAAAGGGGTCTGCAACTGTCTTGAAGATTGTAGCTGCGGCGGGATCTGCCTCGTTTACTGCAATCTCAACATCCTCGCCTGCGTCATTCTTGCCCACTTCGGCGGCTGCCTCTGCAGCACTGGGAGTGAACTGAAGAATTCCGTCCAGAAGCACGTCCATACCGTTCTGTGTAACTGCATCAACACAGATAACGGGTGCAATAGAACCGGATACAATTGCATCTTTGAGACCCTTTGCCATCTCCTCGGCTGTGAACTCCTCACCGCCGAAGAACTTATCCATGAGGGCATCGTCGGTCTCGGCAACAGCCTCCTTGACAGATTCGGTATACTCCTCAAGCTTATGGAATGCAGGCATGGGAACTTCCTCTGCCTTTGCACCGTTGTATTTATATGCTTTCTGAGTTGCAACATTTATGTATGCAGATGCCTTACCGCCTTCAACAACAGGAACAAATACGGGACAAACGTTGTTGCCGTATCTCTCCTTCAGCTCGTCGATGAGTGCGTAGTAATCCACGTTGGGGTCGCACATACCGTTGATGATGAAAAGCTTGGGACGGTGAGCCTTCTTTGCAAATTTGAATCCGCGCTCGGTACCGACGTTGATACCGCCCTTTGCGGATACAACAATGGCAACTGTGTCAGCCGCACGAACCGCCTCAACAGCACCTGCCATGAAGTCGTAAAGACCGGGAGCATCCAGTACGTTGATTTTGGAATCCTTCCACTCTACGGGAGCGATTGCCAGCGCAACGGAAACCTTTCTCTTGATTTCCTCAGGGTCAAAGTCTGTCACGGTGTTGCCGTCGTTGGTCTTACCCATACGGTCAATAACACCTGTCATATACAGCATTGCCTCTGCCATAGTTGTCTTACCTGCACCGCTGTGGCCTGTGAGTGCAATGTTAAAAATCTTGTCTGCTTTGTACTGTTTCATAGTTTATTATCTCCTTTCGTGCCCGAGGGCAGAACGATTATGTGATTACTTATAAGCCCAATGGTAATTTTATACAAAAATAAACAAATACTCAAAGTAACTAATAACAATTATAACAAAGGGGATTTGAGAACACAATAAAAAGTTGACACCGACTCGAAAATTTGACTTTTCGCTCAATCACGAGGGGTATCTATTGTGCAATTTATACAATAAATATCAGCATTATTAAAACAATTTAATAGATAGACATAACTCAAAGTGCTGAACTCTCAGTATTTTATCCATATATTATCAAATATATGATGCAAACCGCCGAAATATATGATATACTGAAATCAACTTATAAATCCTCTGAGGAGGCTCTATCATGTCACACGGCAACAGTTATCACTCACAATACATAAACATCCTCACGGAAGAGCTTGTTCCTGCCATGGGTTGCACCGAGCCCATTGCCATTGCCTATGCAGGAGCAAAAGCACGGGGTGTACTGAACTCAATCCCTGACAAGGTGCTCATCGAAGTCAGCGGAAACATCCTCAAGAACGTAAAGAGCGTTGTTGTACCCCACACAGACGGTCTCAGGGGCATCCCTGCGGCAGTGGCGGTGGGAATTGTGGCAGGTAATGCCTCAAAAGAGCTGGAGGTTCTCTCGGACATCACTCCCGCTGAGATTGAAGCAACGAAAGAGTTCCTTAGCTCAACGCCCGTAACCGTCCGCTACGCTGACACTCCCCACATCTTCGACATTATGATAACCCTCTTCAAGGGAGAGGACACCGCCTTCGTCAGAATTGCCGAGCACCACACAAACATCGTCTGCATCAAGCACAACAATGAGACAATTCTGCAAAAAGAGGTTGTCCCTCAGCACAACGGACTCACCGACCACAGCGTCCTGAATATCGAGGACATAATCCGCTTTGCAGACACAGCAAACCTTGATGACGTGAGAGACACTCTGGGCAGACAGATTGAGTACAATATGTCAATAGCAGAGGAAGGACTCAGGGGCAACTACGGCGCCAACATCGGCAGCACCCTGCTCTCTCAGAGACCCGACGACGTGTTCCAGAAAATGTGTGCCTATGCGGCAGCGGCAAGCGACGCCCGTATGAACGGCTGCGAGATGCCCGTCATCATCAACTCGGGCAGCGGAAATCAGGGCATCACCGCAAGCGTGCCCGTCGTAGTATATGCGCAGGAAAACGGAATCAACAGCGACACCCTCCTGCGTGCACTGCTTGTGTCAAATCTTGTGACAATCCACCTGAAAGCCGGAATCGGCAGGCTGTCTGCCTACTGCGGAGTTGTGAGCGCCGCCTGCGGTGCCGCCTCGGGAGTCGCCTATCTTCAGGGTGGCAGATACGACACTATCGCCCACACCGTGGTAAACGCTCTGGCAGTGGACTCGGGAATAATCTGCGACGGCGCAAAAGCCAGCTGTGCCGCAAAGATCGCCTCCGCCATCAACTCGGCGATGCTGGGGCTGACTATGTATCAGAAAGGCAACCAGTTCTACAGCGGCGACGGCTTAGTGGCAAAAGGCGTGGAGAACACAATCCGCAACATCGGATCCCTTGCACGCAACGGCATGGCAGGCACCGACAAGGAAATCATCCGCCTGATGCTTGAGACCTGACCCCGAAAAGAAAAACGCTGACCCCGAATCCCACAGCTCAGCAAAAAAGACAGAAAAACACCCCTATGGCATAAACAAAACTACCATAGGGGTTTTTGCATTAAAGAAAGTTCCAAACACACCGAAATATGAGATTATGCAATCGCAGAGCCTATATCAAAGCCGGTTTCGATGTCTGCGATGTGTTTCTGAATAGCGGTGGCGTCCTTGATGTTGATTCCGCCGGAGGAATCCGCATCGGCAAGTTTTATACCAACATCGCTAAGAGTCAAAAGGTCTGCAAGGTGCTTTTGAATCGCGGTTGCATCCTTCACATTGACGAAGCCGTCCTCGTTGGCATCGCCTAAAATAACAGAAGATTCTTTCAAGGCTACAAAAGGTATTTCATTCTTAAGAGCATAACTCTCTGCGTAAGAACCTTCATAGCCATAAATTGTAAGACCACTGATGTTATGAAAAGCATCATCCCCTATAAAAGTAACACTTTCAGGTATAATTACACTTTCAAGCTTGTGACAATCAGTGAAAGCATCCATTTCGATGGTATTTACATTTTTGGGTATTATAACCTTGTTAAGAGAATCACAACCATTAAAAGCGCTTTCACCAATGCTTGTGACGGGGTAACCGTCAATAGTGTCAGGAATTATTACTTCAGAAGAATATCCAAAGTAATTGGTGATGCTGACTTCATTATCAGCCACCTTATAGACAAATCCCTTGCGATTCATTTCGTTATATTGATTAGATGCAAAGAAGATATCATCATACTCATAAAGAGGTGTTACAGGAATTGGTTTTGTCATGTTTGCGTATTCGGTTCTTTTGCTTTCCCATTCATCCTTAGTAAGTTCTTCATCTGCAAAAGGTGTCTTTGTATCACTGTAAGTTATGAAAATATGCATCCCGGGATCTTCGGAATTTGGATAATAATCGTAATATACTTCTTCAATAACTGTAAGTTTATCTCCGCTATACCGATATAATCCATGTGAACCTGTCATTGCGCCACCGGAACCATACATATAAATAACACCATCTCCGCACAAAATATATCGACAACGGTTCCAGCTTCCAAGCACTTTTTCGACATTGCCGTTTTCTAATGTATACATATCATAAATTAATGCACCGTTATCGGGCGTCGAAAAAATCAGCTCTTTGATGCCATTATTATCGTAGTCCAAGAAGGTATATCCGAATTTATAAATATTGCCTTGATATTCAAACAGATAATAATCTCCGTATTTCGGCACTGATTCAGGTTTTTTTAAGCCCGATGCAAGAGAAAAGTAAGATTCCAAAACATCCTTGTAAGCAGAATAATAGTATTCATCTGCACTATCATCAGCAGATACACTTGCAACAGGTAGTAAACCTAAAAGTATAAGTAAAACCAACAAAAATGATAATGCGTTCTTAATTCTACCGCTCATACAAACCTCTCCTTAATAAACCTGCATAAAATATATTTCTGACAATCTGAAAGCCGGATGTTGTCCCCAAATAAAAATTTTATCTATGTATGTACATCCATGGCATCACAGACCGGTTCTTTTAAATAACTTATTGTGTTCATCTCATTTTTTTCTAATTATACCACTTCTGTCAATATTTTTCTTCACCCTTAGAAAAATCGTAAATATTTACATTTCTCCTCCCTATATGGTATAATGAAACAATAAAACAGCAAAGGGGATGTTTCATTGAGTAATCCTACAAAAAACAGGATGTTTTCACTTGACCTTATCAGGCTTGTTGCCATTCTGGCGGTTGTTATGATTCATGTATCCGCCGACTTCGTCAAGGAAAATTCAGCCACATCCTTTGACTTCATAATGGGCAATGCTTTCAACAGCCTGTCACGGCTCGCCGTACCCCTTTTCCTGATGATTTCAGGCTCGCTCATGCTCAGAGAATCCAAGGATATTCCTCCGAAAAAGATGCTCAGAACTGCGCTGAGCTTTGGATTGATACTCATTTTCTGGTCGGCACTTTACGCAGTGAGCTACCATATCATAAAACCTCTCGTTTTCGGCGAAGCAATATCCCTGCAGGCAACAGCACTCGCGTTTCTGAAAGGTCACTACCACCTGTGGTATCTTTATGTGCTCATCGGTCTTTACATTATGACGCCGATTCTCAGGCTCTTTGTAAAAAAAGAAAACAAGGTATACATCAAGTGGTATCTTGTTCTGTCTCTGATTGTGAGTTTTTGCACACCCCTTGTCAACTTCATCCTCAACGTCTGCGGTGTGTACCCCGATATATACTCCGAATTCATCGATCAGTTCGGGATTGCGCTGGTGGGTGCGTACCTTGCCTACTATGTCCTCGGCTGGTACATCGCAGAAATCGGAATTGAGAAAAAGCTCCGTCCCATACTCTACGCATCAGGCGCCGCAGGACTTGTTGCAACTTTCACGCTTGTGCAGTTCTTCCCGCAGGAGGAATTTTCAAACACAATCTACTCCACAAGCACCATCAATGTATTTCTCTACAGTGTGGCTGTGTATGTATTCCTGTACTATAGCTTTGAGAACACCAAGGAGTCAAAACTCACCTGCGCTGTTTCGGGGCTGTCAAAGTACATCTTCGGCGTTTATCTTATTCATCCCGTGTTCCTCTTTGCACTGAAGCTCACAGGCTCAAAAATCCCCAGCCCCCTTGCAGAGCTTTCCCTATGCTTTCTCGGAGCAACACTGCTGTCTTTCGCCACCGTGTTCGTAATCTCCAAAATACCCCTGCTCAAAAAAAGCATAAGATGTTAAACAAAAAGGCTTGACCATTCGGTCAAGCCTTTTGCGTTAGAACAGAGTTGTTATCCAATATATCAATCCATAAATTACACTTGCACTCACGCCATAGACAATGACAGGCCCTGCGATAGAGAACATCTTGGCACCTACGCCCAGGATAAACCCCTCTGCTGCTGTCAATATAGGACACACCAATTTTTGAAAATCATTCCCATCGCAACGACAAGAAGTATGGATCTTCATCTCTGCCGCAGTCCATTGAAAAGCTTGCAATGTATCGTACTGCACCCATCTTCTCATTATAAGCAAATATTAAATAATAATAATCAATCTTTTCTTTTGCTTCACTAAAATCAAGGGTATCATCCGTAAAACTAAGGCAAATCCATTCACCCCACTGTTCTTGT
>JAFQMC010000011.1 GCA_017421045.1 Clostridia bacterium | reverse complement strand
GCAACGAGTTCGTAGCAGGCTTCATCGGTTCTCCCCAGATGAACTTTGCAGACGCAACTCTGGTTAAGATGGGCGACGGTGTCGGCCTTGAGTTTGAAGGCTACAAGATCAAGCTGCCCGCTTCCAAGAATGCAAACGGCGTGCTCAACGATTACATCGGCAAGGAAGTTCGCTTCGGTATCCGTCCTGAGCACGTTCACGACGAGCCCGAGTTCCTTTCAAAGCTTGCTGACGGCAACGGCATCATGGATGTTAAGGTTGACGTTACCGAGCTTATGGGTGCAGAGATTTATCTGTATGTCAACATCAACGGCATTCCCTTCACCGCTCGCGTTGAGCCTACCTCAACAGCAAAGCCCGGCGATGACATCAAGATTGCTCTCGAGGTTGAGCGCATCCACCTCTTCGACAAGGAGACAGAGCAGACTATCGTTAACTGACAGCAGATGCCCAAAACGGATTTCTTTTTCAATCCTATTATATAGTAAATCGACAGCAGAGGTTTTCCTCTGCTGTTTTTTTGCATATTTTATCGTTGCATATTAATATTAATATTTATGCAGATAAATTTTTGATATTGTATTGACAAGTTATTGTCTTTGTGATACTATGTTTGTTGGAAGTTAATTGAAGGTGATAATCTATGAAAAATGTTTATTTTACTCCTGAAATTGAAATAATTTGTTTTAAAACTCCCGATGTTGTCAGAGCATCTGTTACTGTTGTTCCCACTCAGCCCGTGACTACTGCAGGCTCTATGGGTGAGGACATTGTCGGCGATGGCTATGGTGACGGCACAGGCAACGGCGGATTTGTCTGGTAATTGGATTAATTAGTTTTTTTTGCAGCAGAGGTTTTCCTCTGCTGTTTTTTTGTGCGGTGTGTCGGCAAAGACTTAATTCTCTGTAGTGAAATTCACCATAAATGCCCTCCCGGTTCCCCAAAGAACACCAATCAAATTGTGAAAAAAATGGTTATGTATGTTATTATTCTGTTAACAAAATATAATTTTCAGCATTTTTTATAAAAAAATAAAGATTTTTTTCTCAAAAAGGTTGCAATTCTGATTTTTTTTGTGTAATATGTATATGAAATCATATTATTTTTGGTATCATTTCCCCAAATGGTTTGGGATTTTGACTACTAATTATTGATGTATGCGGAGGCAAGTTATGTCTAACAGATTGTTTCAGGGTATTATTCATCAGATGAAGGACGCTATCGACAGAGTCATCGGAGTTGTTGACGAGACCTCGGTGGTCATCGCCTGCTCGGAGCTTGGCCGTATCGGCGAGGTCAACGAGAACATCAACTCGGAGACCCTCAGCGCAACGGTTCCTTTTGTTATCAACGGCTGTACATACAAGTCTTTCGGCAACAGCGCCAGAGCAGAGTATGCAGTGTTTGCATCAGGTTCTGACGAGCTGGCTCAGAAGTACGTTCAGCTTCTCAGCGTATCTCTTGCAAGCATCAAGCAGTACTACGACGAGAAGTACGACAGAAGCAATTTCATCAAGAATGTCATCCTCGACAATATTCTCCCCGGCGATATCTATATCAAGGCAAGGGAGTTGCATTTCAACAACGATGTGACAAGAGTCTGCATGCTCATTAAGATCACATCCAAGACAGATGTCTCTGCGTATGACATAGTTCAGAATCTGTTCCCCGACAAGAACAGAGACTTTGTCATCAACATCAACGAGACCGACATCGCTCTGGTTAAGGAAATCAAGTCCAATATCGACAGCAAAGACCTGGAGAAGCTGGCAAGCTCCATTGTTGACACCCTCTCCAGCGAGTTCTACACTCACTGCGCAATCGGTATCGGTACCACCGTCGTGGGTATCAAGGACCTGGCTCACTCCTTCAAGGAGGCTCAGGTTGCCCTCGAGGTGGGAAAGGTCTTCGACACAGAGCGCGCCATCATCAACTATGACAATCTCGGTATTGCGAGACTTGTATATCAGCTTCCCACCACACTGTGCGATATGTTCCTCAAGGAAGTTTTCAAGCGCGGTTCCATCGACACACTGGATCAGGAGACCCTCTTTACAATTCAGAAGTTCTTTGAGAACAACCTGAACGTTTCCGAGACCTCCCGAAAGCTGTTCGTTCACAGAAATACTCTGGTGTACCGTCTTGAAAAAATCAAGAAGCTCACAGGCCTTGATTTGAGAGAGTTTGAGGACGCTATTGTATTCAAGGTAGCATTGATGGTTAAGAAATATCTCACAGCAAGTCCCACAAAATACTGATAAATACTGACAACTTCGCTTTGTACACAGGTTCGCTCTTGAGTATACTTGGTGCAGAGCGATTTTGGAGTAAGGGGAAAATTTCCGAAATTTGGCAAAAAACAGGCAGATGCATACAATATGCGTTTGCCACAGGTATGGTAAAGGCAGGATAGGAAATGATTGAATTCAGAAATGTTTCCAAGGTTTATCCCACGGGAACACATGCTTTAAATAAGGCGAGCCTTACTATAGATAAAGGTGAATTTGTATTTATAGTCGGCTCTTCGGGTGCAGGTAAAAGTACATTTTTGAAGCTTATTATGAGAGAAGAGATTCCCACCTCGGGAACTATCATCGTAAACGGTATGCAGCTTGACAAGCTCAGACACAGACAGGTTCCCATGCTGAGAAGAACCATGGGTATCGTGTTCCAGGATTTCCGTCTTATTGACAAGATGACGGTGTATGACAACGTGGCGTTTGCCATGCGTGCCATCGGCGCAAGCACCAAGGCTATCAAGAAGCGTGTGCCCTATATTCTGGAGCTTGTGGGTCTGGAGGCAAAGGCTCAGAGCTACCCCTCGGAGCTTTCGGGCGGTGAGCAGCAGCGCGTGGGTCTTGCACGTGCTCTGGTGAATAATCCCAAGATGATTATCGCCGACGAGCCTACGGGCAACATCGACCCCGAGATGAGCTTTGAGATTATGGAGCTTCTCTCCGAAATTAACAAGAGAGGCACCACCATTCTCATCGTTACCCACGAGCACGAGCTTGTGGAGAGCTTCGGACGCAGAGTTATCACCATCGACAAGGGCGTTGTTGTAAGTGATACCGTAAATGTGCCTGCTGTGGCACAGAGCTGATTGCAAAGAGGAAACGGACTATGAAATTCAGTGGATTTGGATATTTGATAAAGGAAGGCATCAAGAACATCTGGAGCAACCGTATGATGAGTCTTGCCTCTGTGGGTGTGCTTATTTCCTGCCTTCTGCTGACAGGCGCCGCAGGGCTTCTGTCTCTCAACGTAACAAACGCCGTTGACAGCATCGGCGGCAACAATGTGACCCGAGTTTTCCTTGAGCAGGAGATTACGGATTTGGAGGCGGTGTACATAGAGGACGAGCTGGCAAAGCTTCAGAACGTCACCGAGACCGCGTTCATCTCCAAGGACGATGCCATCAAGGAGTATCAGGAGTCTCTCAGAGAGGATATCTTTGAACAGCTTCTGGGCGAGGGCAACCCTCTGCCCAATGCCATCGACGTCACCATGGCGGATCTGGCGCTTTATGACCAGACAATTTCTCAGATAATGGAGGTTGACGGGGTGGAGTCCACCCGTGACACCAGAGAAGTAGCAGAGAAGCTCACAAGCCTCAACGACCTGGTAACAATGCTCAGCTTCATCATTGTTGTTGCGCTGATACTTATCTCGGTGTTTATTATCTCCAACACAATCAGAATGACAATGTACTCTCGTCGCTTTGAAATCAGCATTATGAAATCCGTTGGTGCAACCGATACCTTCGTGCGAATTCCCTTTGTTGTAGAGGGTATGACCATCGGACTTATCTCGGGTACGCTCACGTCGGTTCTGCTGTTCCTGCTTTATGATATCATCATGAAGGCAGTGCAGAACATCGTGGAGTTTGATTTTGTTCCGTATCTTCAGGTAGGCTGGTGGGTGACACTGGCATTCATCCTTGCAGGTGTGCTCATCGGTGCGCTGGGAAGTGTGGTTTCTATCGGAAGATACCTGAAAAAGGAAGGTAATGAATTGTTGGGCTGGTAATCCTGCCCGACACTCTAAGACAGAGGTGATTTGTTTATGAAAAAGATTTTATCTGCAGTGCTTGCTTTTGTCATGGTTTTTTGTGCAGTTACCGCTTCGGCGACTTCCATCGGCGAGCTTAAAAACCAGCAGCAGCAACTGGAGCAGGAAGCAGAGAAGTATCAGGATATAATCGACAAAAAGCAGGAGGAAATCGACGAGCAGGAGGAGTATGTGAATGCTGTCGCCGAGAAGGTGGCTAACCTCAACGACCAGATTTCCGTCAGCAGAAGTCAGATTGCAGAATACGACAACAGCATCGCAGAAAAGACCGAGGAGGTCAACGCTCTCAACGCAGAGGCTGAGGCAAATATGGAAACCCTCAGAACAAGAATCAGAGCACTCTACAAGGCAGGAGACACATCCTCCATCGAGATTATTCTGGGTGCAAGCGACTTCAGCGATTTTGTTGACAAGATTCAGCTTGTGGAGAGCATCTCCGATTACGACGCAAAGCTCATTGATGACATTGAGAGTCAGCTTGACGATATCAATGCCGAAATGGAGCAGATAAATGCCGACAAGCAGGAGCAGGAGAAGGTTCAGGCAGGGCTTGAGGACAAGCAGTCGGAGCTGAATGCACTGCTTGCAGAGCACGAGAAAGAGCTTGCAAACCTCTATGACCAGAAGGACGAGGCAGAGGATCTGCTTCACTCCGCAGAGTCGGCTCAGTCAGAGGTTGAGCAGGAGATTCAGGACTACTATGATTCTCAGAACAAGCCCAGCTCCTCAGGCAGTTCCTCGAGCGGTTCCTCAGGCGGTTCATCGGGTGGTTCATCAGTCAGACCCGGTACAAGCGGCGGATATGTATGGCCTGTTCCGGGATTCTACTATCTGTCCTCTCAGTATTACGAGCAAAGAACAGGTTACTACCACGGCGGTATTGATATAGCAGGTGCAGGATATATGGGCGCAACGGTTGTTGCGGCGGCATCGGGAACGGTTATTATTTCCAACAACAGCTGCAGACACAACTGGGGCAAGAACGGCAGCTGCGGCTGCGGCGGCGGTTACGGCAACTGGGTCTGGATTGACCACGGCAACGGCAAGGCTACCATCTACGCTCACCTGACCAACTCCATTGTATCGGTGGGACAGTATGTTTCCGCAGGCCAGACCATCGGCTACGGCGGTTCAACAGGAAGCTCCACAGGTCCTCATCTCCATTTCGAGACCAGATACTACGGCTCTAAGTACGACCCCATGTCAGAATATTGATAGGAGACTACAGGAATGAAAAAGAAGGTTACACTTCCCATCGTCATTACCATAGCACTGATTACAGCGACGCTTACTTTTTCGGCAGCTTATCTGCTTGCAACGGGTGTTGTTAATAAGAAGCTCACAGACCTGGGCGAGAAGCAGGCTTTGTTCTCAACGCTTTCCGATGTGGACAGCTACGTGAGAGAGAAGTACCAGGGCGAAATCGACGAAGCAAAGCTTACCGAGGAGCTTTGCCGAGGATACGCCGAGGCTTTCGACGGAGAGCTTCTGTATCTCACCGCTGAGGAATACAAGAACAGCGACTACAACGCCGAGAACGGCTACCTTGTTCTGGAGCTCTCCGACGGCTCCGCCATGGTTGTTCTCAGCGAAGGTCAGGCAACTCTCCCTGCAACCACCGCCTCTGAGACGGAGACAACCACTGCCACCGAGTAATCGGCACAAGCCCATAAAAACCCTAATAAATAAAATGCCTTCCGCATATACTGGATAAGTAATTGCGGGAGGCTTTTTGTATGCTTACTGTGCTGACGGTTGAGGAGAAAATTTCCGAAAAAATCCCCCAAAGGCTGAGAGGCTTTCTCTGCAGGAACACTCTCACCGCGGAAGTTGTTTTTGTGTGGGACACAGAAGTGAAGCTTATAAATTATATAAACAGAAGCGGAAAAGTAAACTGGAAGAAAATATCAAGAGTCGCAGGCGAGGGAAGAGGTAACCTTATATATTGCGCGAGTGAGTTGCCCGACGAAAAGCAGGGGATAGGAGTTTTCTCTGCGGATGACTTCAGGGGACGGCTCTGTGCCAATGCGGGAATTGAGATTATCAGGCGTATGCCCGAGGTGCCCCGTGCCCTGCGGGTGGGTGTGTATGACCCCATAGGAGATGCGTCGGATTTGTCGGAGCATTTGCTGAGATTTACCGACAATCTGGTGGTGGTCACAAAGAACGTGGGGTTTTACTCTCAGCAGGCGTCACGGCTTCTCAGCGACATGGGTGCGGTGCTGTGCCTGAGTCGTAATCCCTCGGCGCTCTCCTCCTGCGCCCTTGTGATTGCCCCCTCCGTTATTTCCGCTCCCTTTACTCCCATGTCAAAGTCCGTGGTGCTGACCTGCGCCCCTGCGCGGGTTCCGCTCTCCTGTGCCGTGTACAGCAGGTATCAGGTGAAGCTCTCTCCTAAGCTTCAGCAGATAAGTGACCGCGGGATAGAGTCCGATGTGCTCTCGGCAGGACTTTACTCTCTGTGCGGAAAATACGAGCTTGGCTCCGCAGTACCCCTGCGGTGTATCTCTCAGGGAGATGCACAGAGTGTGGATTCCCTGAGCAAATGTCTTTTGGAGAGATTCCGCACTTGACATTATAAGAAAATAAACATATAATATTATTTATGTTAAAAGAACGATTTTGAAAGGATGGTCACAATTATGGCTAAATCCATTATGGTAACCGCAGAGGGCTATAAACAGCTGGAGGAGGAGCTCGATCTTCTCAAAGGCGAAAAACGAAAAGAAATTGCTGAGAAAATCAAGGTTGCACGTTCCTACGGCGACCTCTCCGAAAACAGCGAATATGACGACGCCAAAAACGAGCAGGCTATCCTGGAGGCAAGAATCGCAACTATCGAGGCTACCTTGAAAGTTGCCGTCATTATTGATGAAAACAGCATAACAAACGAGACCGTTCACGTTGGCTCCGTGGTAAGACTTGAGAACATCACTGCAGGCAGAGAGGTAACCTATCGCATCACAGGCTCCAACGAGGCAAACCCCAGAGAGTCAAAAATCTCTGACGAGTCCCCTGTGGGCAAGGCTCTTCTCGGTCGCACAGCAGGCGACGTCATCGAGGTTGAGACCCCTGCAGGCGTTATGGGCTTCAAGGTGCTTGAGATTTCAAAATAAGGGATTTTTCGGGCGGCCTTTGAGTCGCCCTTTTTGATAGTATATATTCAATTTGTATAAATGGGAAAGGATTTGTGCATATGAGCGAGAACAACAACACCCCCGTATCACAGGAGAATATCAGCGAGCAGCAGCAGATTCGTATGGATAAGCTCGCCGCTCTGCAAAGTGCAGGCAACGACCCCTTCATGGTGAACACCTCTGACAGGGATACCTACGCAAAGGATATCGCAGAGAAGTTTGAGGAGCTTGAGGGCAAGACCGTCTGCGTTGCAGGAAGAATCAAGTCAAAGCGCGGTAAGGGCAAGGTTATGTTCATGGACTTGTGGGACGTATCCGGCAAGATTCAGATATTTGCAAAGTTTGACGACCTTGGCGAGGAGACCTACGCAGGACTCAAGAAGTGGGATATCGGCGATGTGGCTGAAATCAAAGGCTTTGTGTTCAAGACAAAGATGGGCGAAGTCAGCGTTCACGCAACCGAGATTAAGCTCCTTGCAAAGTCTCTGCTTCCTCTGCCCGAGAAGTTCCACGGACTGAAGGACCCCGACCTGCGCTATCGCCAGAGATACGTGGATATGATTATGAATCCCGATGTTATGGATACCTTCAAGAAGCGCACCAGAATCGTCTCTGAAATCAGAAGCTATCTGGATTCTCTCAACTACTTTGAGGTTGAGACTCCCGTGCTTTCAACAATCGCAGGCGGTGCAAACGCACGTCCTTTTATCACTCATCACAACACCCTTGACCTGGATATGTATCTGAGAATTGCAACCGAGCTTTACCTGAAGAGACTTATCGTGGGTGGTATGGAGAGAGTCTACGAAATCGGCAGACTCTTCCGCAACGAGGGTATGGATGTCAAGCACAACCCCGAGTTCACCACCATTGAGATATACGAGGCATTCACCGACCTGCGCGGTATGATGGACAGAACCGAGCAGATTGTGAACAGATGCTGTATTGCCGCCAACGGCACAGATCAGATTGAGTATCAGGGCGAGCAGATCGACCTCTCTCTGCCCTTTGCACGCATGACCATGATTGACGCCGTGAAGAAGTACGCAGAGGTGGACTTCGGCGAGTTCATGGGCGACACCGAGAAGGCAAAGGAAGTTGCAAAGAAGCTGAACCTTGAGGTTAAAGCAACCGACACATGGGGCAACATCCTCAACACCGCTTTCGAGGAGTATGTTGAGGACAAGCTGGTTCAGCCTACCTTCATCACAGAATATCCCGTAGAGGTTTCACCTCTCACAAAGCGCCTTGCAGACAAGCCTCTGATGGTTGACCGCTTCGAGCTGTTCGTCACCCGCCGTGAGCTTGCAAACGCATACACAGAGCTTAACGACCCCATCGACCAGCGCTCCAGATTCGAGCATCAGATGATGCTCCGCGCCGCAGGCGACGACGAAGCCAACGAGATGGACGAGGACTTCCTCACAGCTCTCAGCTACGGTATGCCTCCCACAGGCGGTATGGGCATGGGAATTGACAGACTGGTAATGCTGCTCACAGACTCAGCATCCATCCGCGACGTCATCATCTTCCCCACGATGAAACCGTTAGATTGATAAGTTACGATAACCCAAGATATCTCTCGATATCTTGGGTTGTTTCATAAGGTCAAACAAAAAGTTAAGCCAATCGATGCGTATGTCCTGTTTATGGGACATCAATTGTGCTACTATATTTTATAGAAGGGAGTGAAATACACTATGTATTTGGAAAGATTCACATTGCCGATCAATATGGAAGATGATTTATTGGCTGACCGAGCAGCGGAAAATGGTGGTCCCTATGGATATGTGGACAATCCGTATCCGTGTGGTCTATTTGCGGAGAAAGATTTGTTTGAACTCGGATTTAAGAAAATTACGATTCTTTATGGTGGAAACGGATCGGGAAAGAGCACACTTCTTAATTTGATAGCCGAAAAGTTAAAGTTGAATCGTATTGCTCCTTATAACTCCAGCGAAATGTTTGCATCCTATGTAGAAAACTGTGAATATTCACTTGGATATGATGATGAAGGATTTGAACATCGCATACCAAACGGAAGTAGGATTATCACCAGTGATGATATTTTTGACTATATGCTTACTGTTCGCACAAATAATAACGAAATCATTGAGAGTAAAGAAACTGCGAAAGATGAGTGGGCAAATCTCAAATTTGGTGAAACGGTGAAATTCTCCGGAATGCAGGACTATGAAGCGTTGCGGTTACAGGTACTCGCTCGGAAAAAGTCTGTATCACGCAGACAGTTTATTCGCAAGACGGTAGGAAACGAAGTGAAACTGAACAGTAACGGTGAAACCGCACTGCAATACTTTGAGCAAAAGTTAATAAACGATACTTTATATTGTTTAGATGAGCCGGAAAACAGCATGTCGCCTAAAATGCAATTGGAACTTGTTAAAATGTTGGAGAAGATGGCACGCTATTGTGGTTGTCAGTTTGTGATTGCTACCCATTCTCCGTTCTTATTGGCTTTGGAAGGAGCACGAATTTATGATTTGGATTCCCGTCCTGCCGAAATAAAAGAGTGGTGGGAGTTGGAAAACACAAAGATATATTTTAATTTTTTTGAAAAGAACCGAAATTTTTTCAAAAGTGAATTTAACCCAATTTAAGCCACAACTTAAACCAAAAAATATTCCACAATCTTAACCTATCGGAAGTTATCGTAACCACGTGCAAAATGAGAGAAATTGAGAGAGGAACTTATCGAGCGTTACCTAAACTAATCGGACTTTAGAGCGGTAGATCCCAACAATGAAACCCATCGAGAAATAACAGAATATAAATATAAAAGGTTCGGAAAGATGTAAGTGTACTTTCCGAACCTTTTTTAGCGAAGAGTCTTTACTTGGATATATAAAAGATGGTAGTATTAAAAATGGATAATAGAATTAGAGGAGAGTGAAAAAGTGGCTTGTATTAAGTTAGATGATATTTTGCGTTTTCCTGTTTCTGAATTTAATAATGTAAAAATCAGGTTTAATCAAACAAGTTCGGAGGCAGACCCAATGGAGTTGTATTTGAGAAATCCTGATACAGTAAATACCCAATGGCTGTTTTGGAGAAGCAAGCAGAGATATTTTAATGTTGGACAGATAGCTGTTTGTCTTTTGAAGTTGTCCTATGACACTTGGCTTTTGACTACGATAAAGAGAGTAACAAAAGAGCTTGATGTATTTGAAGGCATTAACTACGAAGGGGAGGAACTCCCTGAATACAGTCAGTATTTTGGCAGAGTGATTATTAAGTATCATAAAACAGCACAAACACAAGGGATGTTTTACGATACTGTGTGCGATGAACTTGAAGTGTTGGAAATTTTACCAAATGTGTTTGATGGCGATGAATTTCCGGGATATGATAGGGTTCGTCTTTCATATGCTCAGCTAAGTGCTATTATTGAACGACAAAAGAAAAGTTGGATAGCTGCACTTGAGAATCAAAAAGCGGTTTACTTAATTACTGATAGGAGTAACGGTAAATTATATGTGGGTTCTGCTACAAGTGATAATGGTATGCTTCTTGCTCGTTGGTCAAATTATGTTGATAACGGACACGGAGGAAATGTGGAGCTAAAGAAGATTGTTGATGAACAAGGCTTTGAATACATAAAACAAAACTTCCAATATTCGATCTTAGAGAATTACAATGCCAGAATTGATGATCATGTTATTTTGGAAAGGGAGTCGTGGTGGAAAGAAACCTTGCAGAGTAGAATCTTTGGATACAATGACAATTAAGTTGTAATAAGATATAAAATGGGTGGGTTTGAAATCTCCACGATGAAACCCATTGAGAAGCAAGCAATCAAGGATAAAGATAAAAGGTTCGGAAATATGTAAGTGTACTTTCCGAACCTTTTTTGTATGATAGACAAAGTTTGTTTGTGATGATATAATAACTAAGAGAGATTGAGATACAGGAGGAATTTTTGTTATGGAGAGAAAAATTGATATTGTATTCGACAGCACAAAAGCAAACAATGAAATCTGTTTTCAGATAGCTTCAGGATACATTTCTGAAACAACGATTCTTTTTGAGAAAGAAAGTGTCGTTGCGTTAATACACGCAAAAGGCAGAGTAGAGTTTTACGATATGAAAGAGGAGCTTCTTGCCAAAGGAGAGTTGCCCTGCGTTGAATCAGGCAAGGGAGTTTATGAGGAAGTATGTTGCAAAGCAGAGGGTGACACGATTGTCCTCCGATTCCCGATTTATGAGTGGATTGATAATTATCCTCATTGTGACGGTGAGCATGACCGCTGGGATACAAGGACTATAGGATATCACACCCTGACCTTTGATACAGAGAGCAAAACAGTAAAGTGAAGTTTGTATTTTACTTTTAGCTTTACGTTTAACTTTAGAATTGATTTATCTGATTTTTCAGAAAGAAACCACCATAAATAATATTTTCAATAATAAAAATCAGGGTCTGTGGCTTGTAGACCCTGATTTCTTCTTTTGCTTATAGTTGTTTCTCTTATTAACTTTTAGTCTTTTGTCACGTGGACGTCCATCTGGGGATAGGGGATCTCCACGCCGTTTTTGTCGAAGGCTTCCTTGACGTTTTCCATCAGGTCAAAGTGCAGGTCCCAGTAGTCTTCGCTTTTGCACCACACGCGGACGGTGTAGGTGAGGGCGCTGTCGGAGTGCTCGCTGAGACGGACAAAAGGCTCGGGATTTTTCAGTGCAAGGGGATGGTTGCTCACTACCTCTCTGAGCACCTCTTTTACCTTGCCGATGTCGCAACTGTAGGCGGTAGTGAACTTCAGGTCCACACGTCTCAGATCCTCGGCGGAGTAGTTCTCGATGACGGAGTTTGTCAGGGTGCCGTTGGGGATGGTGATGCGTTTGTTGTCGGGTGTCAGAATCTCGGTGTACACCACGGAGATTTCCACCACCGTGCCCGATTCTCCCGAAGCCTCGATGTAGTCGCCTACTTTGAAGGGCTTGAAGAAAAGAATCATAAGTCCGCCTGCAAAGTTCGAGAGTGCGCCCTGAAGGGCAAGGCCGATTGCAACACCGCAGGAGGCGAGAATGGTGATGAAAGACGTGGCGGGCACGCCCAGAATCATCGCCACCGTGATGACAAGCACCGCGTAGAGGGCGATGGTGCTGAAGCTTCTGAGAAACGAGCGGAGGCTGTCGTCCAGCTTGTCAAGCTTGGGCGAATTTTTTAGCCACTTGCCGAAAGTTTTAATAAGCTTGTATCCGATTACGAAAATGAAAATTGCAATGAGCAGTTTGATGCCCCATGTTGTCAGAAACTCAAAGCCGAAGTCCATGAGTTTTTCTAAGATTTTACCCCATTCCAAAATAGCCAACTCCTTATGTATTGATTCTGAAGATTAGTATAGCGGATTGTTCCTCGGGTGACAATAGAAAATATCGGTATTTACATATTGTTTACAGAGAATCCTCAGTAAAGCTCTGTAAGCAGTGCGTAGAGGTTCTCGTCCGAGTATTCGATTTCCGAGGAGAGCATACGGCACAGCCCGAGCTGTTGCTCAAAGGTGAAGTCTCCCTTTTCATTATATATTACAGCGCCCAGAGTATGCAAAAGTCTGTAGCACAAAGCGGCAAAAGCGACTCTCGGGGCAACCTCGTCAAAGTCGGGTGCGTTCGCCATATGCCTGTATACTATATATATGAGCAGCTGCTCGTATTCTGTCTGCCTGTTTTGCATATGGGCGTCAAAGGCTGCGAGGTCCGCGGTGTCGCCCTTATCATTTAAAAGGGTGAGCATATCCGTCCAGCTATCCTGAAGCCTCTCGAGTCCTGAGAGGAAATCCGCCCACTGAGAGCAGGTTCTCTCGGGGAGGGATGCATCGCAGGCAGTAAGCATATCGCCAATTCTTTCATCAATGGTTTTGCTTCTGTCCTGAAGTTTTTTAATTACTTCATCCCTTAAAGCGACAATTTCGTCCTCACATTCCGCGGTGCCTTCTGTGAGAAACTCCACGGGGGAGGTCTCGCTGAGTATCAGCCTTGCCGCCTCCTCACAGCACATCCCCAGTCCCGATTCAACCCTGCCCGGGAGCTGATTGTGAAACCTGGGATGCTCACGGCAGATTGTGCAAAGATGTTCTTCGCCCAAAGATATGATAATGTCGCAGAGGTTCTGGCTGTTCAGAAAGGGACAGCGTTCGCCCTCTTTGAGGATAAAGTGGGAGACGTCATCTTCAGAAGCGATGCTTTCTCTGAGCCTTTTGCCCATGTCGCCCGAGACGGAGTTATAGAAAGACGCGGTGTTTTCGTCGATGTCAATCTCCCAGCCGATACAGCAGTTGTGAAGGCATCGGGAGGCGGTGCATCTGAACTTGTGATAATAATCGGGGAAGATGCTGAGCATTACATCACCTGTTTGTTGTGGATTTGTACCTATTATACCATATATAATGTGGAGAAAACAATGCGTATCCACAACTTTCAAAAAATGTAAAAAAAGGTGTTGACTACTTGATAAAGTTGTGATACAATGATTCTACCTCGGAAAAGGGGCTTATTTTTTTGTGCCCTTTTTGAGGGAGGCTGGAATATTCCGAAAAAACACGGGAGGTGCCGTTATTAATGAGAGTGAAAATTGTTCTAGCATGCACAGAGTGCAAACAGCGTAACTACAACACAATGAAGAACAAGAAGAACGATCCCGACAGACTTGAGATGAACAAGTACTGCAGATTCTGCCGTAAGCATACTCTGCATAGGGAAACAAAGTAATCACGGAGGCAAAACATGGCTGACAAGAAGAAGAAAACTAATGTTTTTGCGAAGCTTTTCAAGTATCTTCGTGAGTGCGTAGGTGAGCTGAAGAAGATCACCTGGCCTACAGTTTCTCAGACTACCAAGAACTTCGGCGTAGTTCTGCTTGTAATCCTGGTTTCCGGCGTGCTTATCTTCGCCCTCGATCAGGGACTCTTTGCTCTGCTCGGTCTGATTATGAACGTTGGTTCGGCAGGCTGATTAACCGAAACTGTTTTTTGAGCTTTTTTGAAAGGGAGAATGAACTGTGTCGGCAGAGGCTAAGTGGTATGTAGTCCACACTTACTCAGGTTACGAGAACAAGGTCGCATCTAATCTTATGACAACGGTTGAGAACCGCAATCTTCAGGATATGATTCTGGAGGTTAAGGTGCCCACCGAGATTGTCACAGAGATTAAGGACGACAAAACCAAGGAGGTAGAGCGCAAGCTGTACCCGGGTTATGTTTTCGTCAAGATGATTTACACCGACGAGACCTGGTATGTTGTCCGCAATATCCGCGGATGTACAGGATTTGTCGGTCCCTCCTCAAAGCCCGTTCCTCTTACTGAGGCTGAGGTTTACAGGATGGGTGTCGAGACCCGCGTTGTCGAGGTTTCGTACAATGTCGGCGACTCAGTCCGCATCATCGACGGTCCTCTGGAGGACTTCATCGGTGTTGTTGAGGAGCTGAACGTCGAGAAAGAGTACGTCCGCGTCATTGTTTCAATGTTCGGACGTGAGACTCCGGTTGAGCTTGAGCTGAATCAGGCTGAACTGTTTACAGACTAATTTGTAATAAAGAGCGTACACGCTTTTTATCTGAGGGATTTTTAAAGTCCCTTGTGGGAGGAGCATAAAATTATTAGGGTGCTCCGCCATCAACCACGAATTTTGGAGGTGCAACAAGCAATGGCTCAGAAGGTAATCGGCTTTATTAAGCTTCAGATTCCTGCCGGAAAGGCTACTCCGGCTCCGCCTGTAGGACCGGCTCTCGGTCAGCACGGCGTTAACATCGTTGCGTTCACAAAGGAATTTAACGAGCGCACAAAGAACGACATCGGTATGCTTATCCCTGTCGT
>JAFQMC010000038.1 GCA_017421045.1 Clostridia bacterium | reverse complement strand
ATCTTTTATAACAAATTCTTTCCATTGTTTTGTATCAATCTGTTTCATTTTGTGCTTCCTTTCCCTTCAAAACGATGGTTATATCGTTTTCTTTAGAAGATATTTCGCTATCATACATAACCTTTTTTACCAAAGAATCGCTGAATTCCTTAACATCAATTCCTTGCTTAAACATTAAGTAATCCATCATTGTTTTTGTGAAATCTTCTTCAAAAATTTCAAATGGTTTTTCGGGCATTTGATAGCTCAAATTTTTAGAAGGCTTAATCCATTGAACAGTATCATCCCCTGATTGCTTACGGATAATATCTACCCATCTATCTTCGATACTTTGCCATCTGTCTTTAATGTCTTGTCTGCCTTGATTTTTAACGGTTTCCAAGCCATCTTCCTCTATGTAACAAGCGAAGATTTCTTTATCATTTTGAGGAACTCCTGCCGTGAAAATAAAGATGGATGTCGTAACGCCTTCTGAGAAAACTTTTTCAGGCAATTTTATGATTTTCTCAAGTGTACTGTGCTTGAGTAGTTTTCTTCCCTTTTTATCTTTTTCCAATTTCTTATCAGGAAGAATAAACGCACATTTGGTATTTCTTGGTACATTTTTTAATACGTTTTCAACGATAGTCAAGCAACCGTATTTAGACTCGAAAGGAGGATTCATAAGCACTTTCGTAATGCTTTTTGATTTAATCCAATCGCAAGCCTCTTGTGTTCTGCTATCAAGGTGTTCCAAGTTTGTTTTTCCGTCTTTATGAATAAGCATATTTGCACAGGCAAGAGCAAATATTTCCCTATCAAATTCAATACCATACAACTGAGTATCTTTAATTTGCGAAGCTTTTTTCGTGTTGATTCCGCCAGCTTCCTTCATCATATTACACATTGCTTTTACCAAAAAAGCACCTGATCCACAAGCGGCATCTAATACCTTGTCGTTTTGATTAACTTCAATCAGCCTATACATAAAAGAGGTAATGTGGTCAGGGGTGAAAACCTGACCGCTTTCGGATTTTTTCTTATAGCGGTTGAACTCGTTGAAGAAGATACCCATAACATCTTCGCCATTCCAATAGTCTGAGTTAACGCAATCCGAGATTTCAGAAACCCAATCAATAAAATTGTTAATTGCATCTTGATTTGTAGTGTTATTCATCTTGATTTCAGCATACACCTCTGTAAGCAAATCGAGTTTTAAGTTCTGTTTTCTGCTATCTTCTAATGATTTTGATAAAGTACTTAAAATAGAATTTTTCATCAATGTGAAATTCATATTTTTAACCAATAATGCACCGTATCTTTTGGCAACCAATGCACAGGCAGTAAAAATCATTCGATGATATAAATTCTTTATACCAAATTCTGTATGTAAGCAATCGTTAATGCGTTTTGTCAAATTATAAATATGTTGTTTGTCAATCGTATCTTGTGTAAAAAGCGACAAATAATATGATTTATCCTGAAGCACATTTGAGATTTCTTTATTGCATAATTCGGTATCGTTTTTGAACACTCTTATATCAACACCATTATATAGAATGCCGCAGACATTTTTATATTTCTTTCTTACGATACTGAGATTTTTTATAAGTTCGTTTACCCATTTTTGCAATGAAATATCTTCTTGCTCTGATTTCGTCTCCAAAATAATTGCAGGCAAGGTGCAGTCATCCGGAAGATACCATCCGTCAGGTTTATCAATTACACCTTTAAAACCCAACTGATTGAAAGTTGTAATTTGTCCTGTTCCTTGTTTTACATTGGCTTCAACCTTATCGAAACCAAGTTGAATTTTAGCACTATCTCTAACCTCGTCTTCGGTGCGATATACAATTTTATTTGCCATTGCCTTTTCCTCCGTTTTCTTCCTGCTTCTTTAAGTATTCATCAGCCGCTTTATTAAACAAATCTGCCATACTATGCATATTGTCGTCGTAAGCAATGGCTGCAAGTAAACGCTTTACTTTGTCAGGATCCATTCTAAATTGAACTTGTCTGGTACGAGTGGCTTTATTCTCTTTAACCAAAGATAGCACCTCCTAAATGATATCATTAAATCTTGATATAATGATATCATTTTGTAATAAAAAGTCAAGAATTTGTTAATAAAAGGGTTTCAGGGATTATCCCTGACGAGTACCGTTTTTATCCAACAGGAGTAAAAACAGTCTGCTCGCTAAGATGATACAAAAAAGGTGTAACCCCATTTTTTGAGGTTACACCACATTTTCTAAAATACTTCCTTATTAGCACTCGGCTAACTGTGCGGGAGTTTTAGTTTATTCAATATGTTTCATTACATATATGTGTAGGTTGAACAGGTGTACTTTCCGCCGGAGGAGCCGGAGATGTAGTAGCCGATTCCGCTTTCACCTGTGAGTGTAATATCAACGGTCTGACTGGAGCCGTTGGTGAAGATAATGTTCTGATACTTTCCGAAATCAAGAGTTACGGAGTATATCTTCTGATTCTGGCTGTTTGTCTTTGCATAGGTCATATCAGCACCCGGCCATGTTTTCATTGTACCGCCTGAGCCCCATGCGTAAGCCTTGACGGAGGACCAGCTGTAGTTGTTGGTGAAGTATACCGTAATCTCTCCGCCTGCAGCACCGCCTACGGGGTTGTTCTCTTTCATGGTGTTGTAGTCGTTGAGCTTTGCGGTAATCTCGTTGTAGGCATTTGTTATCTCAGTCGCACTCAGAGCAGACACTGTCTCATCCTTATAGGCATAGTAGGCTTTCTTCAGAGCCATATACGCATCGTAGGATGCGTAGTAGTATTCGTCTGCAAGAGTGGTCTTTACTGTCGAGATAAGGGTTGTTAGCTGAGAAGCCGTTGCGCTTACTTCGGCAAGATCCACACCTCTCTCCACGGGGAAAGCAACTATTAATCCTGCGACAAATTTCTGTATGGTGGTTGCATCCACAACATTCACCTTGCCGTCTCCGGTTACATCGCCGTTGACAATTCCCTGCTCTGTGAGAGTTGTAAGCATTGCCGCGTGTTTCTGTACTGCGGTGGCATCCTTGACGTTAATCTGATCGTCACAGTCTGCATCGCCGTACTTCGTTTCGGGTGCAGGCTCGGTGGGAGCTGTTGAGGAAGGCTCAGTTACCTCGGATGTGGCAGGCTCTGTCACCTTGGTTGTAGATGCAGGCTCTGTCGCCTCAGATGTTACGGGCACCGTTGTCTCCGGCTCCGTGGCTGTTGCGGGCTGTGTCTCCGGCTCGATTACAGTATAGCTGCCCTCGGCACCCTTGGAAACATAGGGAGCAATATCAAGGTCTCCTGTCTTATAAGCACTGGGACCGTTGTTGAACACAACCATTGTGAATGTATCCTCGGGAATATATGCGTAATACTCGCCTGTGGCGGTGTCCTTTGTCATAAGGAGTCCCGGCCAGGAGAACAGAGTGTTTGTGTCGCTCCATACATAGGCGTAGATTGTGCTACCCCAGCTTGCGGCGGGCTTGTAGGTAATCTTGTCTGAACCGATGACCACTTTACAGTTATTTACATCGTAGTTGTCAGAACCCAGTCTGCCAAGCTTGCTGTCGTTGAAGATGAAATACATCTTGTCATAATCTTTGGAAACCTTGCAGGAGTAGGTGCCGTCTGCGTTCTTTGTCATGGGAATACCGGGATACTCGGTAGCTGAACCATCCACTGTGTTGTATGCATTGAGGTAAACATACTCGCAGTTCTGTGCAAGGTTGCTCACATCAACAGTGACGCTGACTGTCTCTGTTACGTCGTCAATTGTACCGATGTCGTTCTTGCTGAGAGGCTCTCCGCTCTGGTCAACAAAATAGGTATATGCAGGGAGAATCTCGTTCTTTACAAGGTCGGTTCCGTTGTAAACAACTGCATCTTTATAGACATCTACAAAGTAGCCCTGAGAGCTATCCTCATACATTGTGTAGTCAAGTGCACCGCCTACAATCTGTGTAGTACAGGTAAGTGCGGGAATATGCACTGTGTAGCAGGTCTCGCCGCCACGATTGTCAATGTTGTAGCCGTATTTAAAATCAATGTGTGTATGGCCTGACATAAAGAATACATCGGGGTACTTTTCGAGCAATGCCATCAGGTCTTTTACGGTCTGGTAGCTCTGCTGAAGTCCGCCTGCATACAAGGGAAGCTCCTTGTGGTCTCCTGCGCCGTATCCCTCAATGAGCGCGTGCTCGTTGATGAAGATGTTATGGCCGTCTCCGCTGTACTTTTCAAGCAGGCCCTTGAGCCAAGCCATCTGAGCCTTTGTAAACTCTGAGGATTCGTTGGGGCTTGAGTCAAGCTCCAGCACCATGAAAATGAAGTGGTCACCATTCTCGGCAGTTACTTCGTAGTAGCTCTCCTCCTGCATTTTCTCGGTCTTTACATTAAGTCCCGTTGCAACCTTGTAGGTATCAATGCCATAGGTGTAGGGAGTGTCTGCCGCCTTGTCGCCGTCAGACTTGGTCTCATGGTTTCCGTTTGTTTCATAGATAGGATTGCAGTAGCTGGAGTTTGCGATAACCTTCTGATATGCTGCCCACTCGGTAGCATAGAGGTTGTCGTAACCGTTAATCATATCGCCGCAGATTGTAACGAAGTCTGCATCTCTCTGTGTCGCGGCCTCCAGTGCCTGACCAAAGTGAAGTTCACTGTAGGTATAGTAGGGAGGATCCTGCTTGTGCACATGAACATCAGACCATGCGCCGAAGTTATACTCTTTCTCGGTTTCGGCGTACTTAAAACGCTTTGACTCGGGAATTGTATAAACAGCCGCAGCGTCTGCCACTGTCACTGAGCTTGCAGACGGCTCTGTTTCGCTTTTCACTGCGATAAGCTTTGTAGCTCCTGCAGGAATAGCCGTAAATTCATCAAAGACAAAATACTTTGTGTCTTTATTGAGGACGATTTTGCCGATTTCCGCATAACCCTCCAGAGCCTTCGAATCGTCTGCCCAGTACAAGTAATATGTGCCGTAGTCTGAGATGTTGCCCGAAAGCGACACCCTTCCCTCAGCATAGCCGGGATTGTTGTACAGGAATGCGTAATCCAGAGTCAGTGCTGAAGCGGATGAAACACCCACAAGTCCCATAAGGGACACAGACAAAAGCACTGTGAATATCAAGACAAAAGAAAGTAAAGCCTTGAAACGGTTGGACTTTTTCATAATATTCCTCCTTGCTACTCATTGATTGAGCACAATTTATATTAATAGAATAGCACAAAAAAGGCGAAATTCCTATTAACATATTTCATAGAATTAAGGGGTCGTATCTGTGCAAAACGCAATCAGACTCCGTCTTTTTCATCCGAGTTTTCCGCTTCTTCGCCTGCATTTTCCGGCTCGGAAAACTCCTCCTCGGGCTGGGATTCAAATCCCTCTGCATCCTGCAAAGCTACGCGGACTACCGATGATTTTTTCCTTGAGCTTATAACCCGGAGCAGTGCAAATATCACTGCTCCGAGAGCGGTGATTCCGATTCCGAGATACATCCCCTTGGGTGTGAAGCGAAGCTCTATGCTGTGCTCACCCTCTGAAAGCTCAAAGGCAATGAAAGTATCTGCTACGGGAGTAATCTCCACTTCTTCGCCGTCTACATAAGCACGCCATCCTTCCGTATGGAACACCGAGGTGTAGAACAGACCGTCCTCGTCGGCGGTTATTGTTCCCGTGAGGTATCTGTCGCCCCACTCGGTGAGGGTCATGGTGTTTTTGCTGAGAATCTCTACAGCTTCCCTCATCACATCCTCGTCAATGCGGAAAACCCTGCAGGCAAGGCTGTTCTTGACCCCTGCCTGCGCACCAAGCTCCACGGTGATGACGTCGCCTTTTTTGAACTTGCCCAGCGGAGTAGTGTAGGTATACTTATCGGTAATCTTTATTTCATCCTCGGTGCTTCCCTTGATTCTGATTTTTGCTCCGGGGACGGGATTTGCGCCGAATATGCCGTAGTAGCTTCCGTCTTCCTCAATAACATATTCTGCAGTTGCGGTGAAGGTCGCCTCGTCATCGGTTGCCGTCTTGTCCTCAAGATTCCAGATGTAGCGGTGTTCCACCTTCTCGTTCTTTTCTATGGGAGTTCCCTTTTCGTCGCTTAAAGGTTTCGCCTCGGGAAGGATTTCGAAAACGTCCTTTTCAATTCCCGTGGCATTTCTCAGCAGGTCGTTTTGCGAATACATGGGAAAATGGGATTTATCATGAAGCTTGCACTGAAGCAGATTCTTGCTTGCCATAAAGCCCATGGGAACATAGGCTGTGTTTTCATACAGCGTGCATTCGTCCGTGGTGGCTGTTTCGGCAAAGTACACGGTATCCCGTGCCTTTTCACCATCCTTGCCGATAAGGTATTTTATATTGAGGAACAGATTCATCACGGGAGTATTCTCAAAATACACGTATCTGTTGTTAGCCACATTTGCCGCCACTCCCGACTCTGCGAAAAAGTCCGCATAGGTGGAGTCCACCATGGAGTTAAAGGTGGTGACGCCGTATATGGAGTACAGTGCTCCGGGGTTGTATGCAAAGGGAGAGATAAATTCGGTGCGGTATATCTGATTTCCGCTCTGAGACTCTGCAACCTCCATAAGCTCTCCTACCTCGGCATAATTCATGGGATAGTCGTCAATCTCTGTATCGCCCACAACCCTGACACCGTAATAAGTGCTGACCGCCGCCTCGCACATAACAAACAGACACAGAAGCAGAGAAAGCACTCTGTACTTCATTTTTCCTGCTCTGTAAAGTGCAAATCCAACTACGATAACCACAGCCGCCAAAGCTGTCACCGCCACAGAGGCAAGTCGCTGAGTCACGCAGGAAGCCCCCAGATACAGCACCAGAAGTATGGAGGCAAACACAAAGCTTTTCTTTGAAAAACTATCGATGAGGGTAAATGCCCTGTATGCCATAACGATAAGGGCAAAAGAGAAAATAAAGCTCCAACGATAGTAAACCATGGCAGGGGTGTTCATTCCGTGCCAGATGTAGTTGAGCTGATTGATAACAAAACTCAGTATAAAGAACACAAGGAGAGAACAGCTGACAATCTTCTCTCTGATTTTTATCTTCTTTGTTGTAAAGTAGAACACCGAGAGCACCAATGCCAGCACTCCGCAGGCGATGTTAGGTTCGCCCTGGTCATAAACAATAGGTCTTGTAAATGCCAGCAGGTTTGTTGCGGTGCAGGCTATTGCCCACAGCGTTTGCATTATACCGTTTCCTTCATAGCCGTAGCCGTAGTTGATGGTGTATTCCGTGGGAAATCCCGACACTGCCGCCGCGGAGTCCGATGCTTTAAGCGCCATAAACACGGGGACCGTGATAATCGCTGTCAGCATAAAGGCTATGAGGGTGTATAAAACCATTCTGCCTGCATTTTTGAGGCTTTCCTTGAAGCTTACAAAGGACACCACCGTGTATGCAATAGAAAGCAAAAGCACAAAAATGCACACCATATAGCCGATATAGAAGTTGAAAGTAACAGCCAGCGCCAGAGAGATTATGTAAAGGCTGAATTTTTTGTCGCGGAGTACGGTGATGGTTCCTGCCGCTACCAGTGGCAGCAACGCCACGGTGTCCAGCCACATCATATTCCAGTAATATCCCAGAACATAGGCACAAAGTGCGTACATCACGGAAAAGTACACAAGCGACAAATCGTTGCGTCCGAAAACTTTGCGGAAGAAGATTGCCGAGAATCCTCCTGCACAGCCCACGCGGACAACCACGGTCAGCGCCAGAAAAACCTGAAGCCAAGGGGTACCCGAGGGCACAAAATAGCTGAGCAGATACAGAGGACTGCCGAGGTAATCGCCGATGATACCAAGGAAGTTTGCACCGCCTCCGGTGTTCCAGGAGTACAGCACCGACTCGCCCTCTTTGAGCATGCGCTGATATTCTGCCAGAAAAGGATAATACTGGTGCCACGAATCCACCACCATTATCATTTTGTTGCCAAAGGGAAAGAACTGCCTCACTGCAAAAACCGTTGCCAGTATCATAGCGGGAGCAATAAAGGCAAGGATAATAAACATATTTCTTCTGAAGAAGCCTTCCCTGTCCTTACGGGACAGTTTGGTACCTGTTGCGTAGGTCATAGCAAACCTCCATTTTTCTTCCGAGTTTATGACATATATAGTTAATTTTATTATACAAGGGCAGTATATAATTGTCAAAGGCTTTCACTGCCACTTTATAATATTTTTCGCAGTCTTTTCTATTGACCAAATCAGCACAAATGATATAATAAAAATACAGATATTACTTTAACATTCAAAGCCGAAGGAGATATAAATATGAAGAAAACAATCCTCAGAGATTATGCCAAGCTTCTGGCAAAAAAGGGCGCAAATGTACAGAAAGGTCAGGAAGTTGTCATTGTGGCGGAGCTTGACCAGCCTGAATTCGTAAAAATCCTTGCCGAGGAATGCTACCGCGCAGGTGCAGGCAAGGTCACGGTGGAATGGAGCTATCAGCCCCTGAGAAAGCTTGATGTCAGATATCAGAAAGAAAAGACCCTCTCCAAGGTAGAAAACTGGGAGATTGAGAAGATGAAGCACAGAGTAGAAACTCTGCCTGCCATGATTTATCTTGAAAGCGAAGACCCCGACGGACTCAAGGGCATAAATCAGGCAAAGATGGCGAAGTGTCTCGGCAAGCGCCGCGGTGTTTTCAAACCCTACAGAGACGAGATGGACAACAAATACCAGTGGTGCATCGCCGCAGTTGCAGGCAAAGCATGGGCAAAGAAGGTGTTTCCCAATGTGCGCACCTCCGTTGCTGTTGAAAAGCTGTGGGAGGCTATCCTCTACACCGCAAGAGCAGAGGGTGACGGCATCAGAAACTGGGAGGAGCACAACGCAGACCTTAAAAACCGCTATGAGTACCTGAACTCCCTTGAAATAGACGAGCTTCACTACACCTCGAAAAACGGCACCGACCTCACTGTGGGACTTCTCCCCGAGGGTCGGTTTATGGGAGGAAGCGACCTGCTTCTGAATTCCGACGTAGAGTATAACGCAAACATCCCCTCCGAGGAGGTTTTCACTTCTCCCGACAGAAACCGTGCCGAGGGTGTGGTATACTCCTCAATGCCTTTGTCCTATCAGGGCTCTCTTATCGAAAACTTCCACTTCATAATCAAAGACGGCAAGATTGTAGAAGCTCACGCAGAAAAAGGTGAGGAGCTGCTCAACTCAATCCTTGACACAGACGAGGGTGCGCGGTATCTGGGCGAATGTGCTCTGGTGCCCTACGACTCACCTATCCGCAACTCGGGCATTCTTTTCTACAACACACTTTTCGACGAGAATGCAGCTTGCCACATCGCTTTCGGCGAGGGCTTCAGCTCCTGCGTCAAGGACTTCGAAAAATACACTCTGGAAGAAATCAGGGCAATGGGAATCAACAACAGCATTGTCCACGTGGACTTTATGATCGGCACCGCCGACCTCTGCATCACAGCAAAGACAAAAGACGGCAATCAGGTGCAGATCTTCAAAGACGGCAACTGGGCATTCTGATAAACCTCAACCACAAAGGAGAAATATATGAAAAAGTTTTCAAAAATTCTTGCACTGCTTATGGCGGTAGTTATGGTTGCAGGGATTGTTTCCGTGACCTGCTTTGCAACCGAAAACACAACCTTTATGACCGTGCTGGGTGACTCCATTGCTTCGGGCTACGGACTTGAAGATACATCCAAGAGCTACGCCACGCTCATCAGCGCAGAAAAAAGCTATGACCACATCAACGAAGCTGTCCCCGGATACACCACCACAGACCTGCTGAATCAGGTGAAAACAACCGACAGTGTAAGACAGAGCATCAAAGAATCCGATTTGATTGCCATTTCCATCGGAGGAAACGACATCATCCGACTTCTGCAGAATGCCGACCTGATGACCCTGCTTGACATTATGCAAAACGGCACAGAGGCAAAAGCCGTAAAAACAGCGGTTGCCACCGCAACATCCAATCTGGAGAACCTGTACACTGAGCTGAGAAGTCTCAACGCAGAGGCTGTGATTATCTTCCAGACTCAGTACAATCCCCTGTATGCAAACGAGCAGTACAAGTCCTATGCAGCGATAGCAGACAATCTTGCACCGGCTTACGCTGAACTGTTCAACGCTCTGGCTGAGTCCCGCGAAAAAGTATATATCGCAGATGTATACACTGCCTTCGATCAATACTACGCAGAAGAAGGCAGCTACGACGTAATTCACCCTGACGGCATACACCCCTCCGAAAAAGGCCATGCACTCATAGCAGAGGTACTTCTTGACCTTATAGCAGAGCTTGAAGAGCAGGGTATTCTCCCCACCGAGCCTGCAGTCACCCGAAAGTATCTCATAGGAGATGCTGACGGCTCAGGAAAAATCACCATCAGCGACGCCACCACAATCCAGAAGTATCTCGCCTCCCTCACAACTTTCAGCACTGAAGCTGACGAGCTTGCCGCCGATTCAGACAGAAGCGGTGGCATCACAATAAAAGACGCCACCGAGACTCAGAAATTCCTTGCAGGACTGCTCTCTCAAACAGAAATAAACACATATGTAGAATATTAATCAACATAACATATCGGAGCTTAATAATGAACAAAATATGGATTGTTATATATTTTATTGCAAGTAACTTGCTGGTGTTTTTATCATCTTATTTTTCTTATCTCAATAAGCCTTATGGCGTATGGCATATTAACATAAGATTTGTGTTACCTGTGCTATTATTTTTTATAATCACCGCATTGTTATTTCATAAAAAAATGAATACTATTGCTATTAGTGACATCATATTATTCTTTTGTCTCTATCTTTTATCCGGTATCATTTTAATAGTAGCCCCATATTTCTTGCCAGACATCCTTGGCACCTATGTAGCATCGTCTGTTATAGCCTCATTTGGTGGTATTTGCCCCTGCCTTTTAGTAATGTTGTTTGATAAAAAATTCAAAAACAAAAAAGTGTTAAAAGTCCTTAAATATCTTACCTATGTTCTGGTTTTATGCACTTACACGGCTTCTGTTATAAATTGCTTCACCCCGATAATAAAAAACAGATGGCAGTGACAAATCAAAATCATAACCACCCGTCAAACGGGTGGTTTGCACAGGGGCTATAAGCCCCGTTTCTTGCCCGCGTCTCAAGGCGCGGGCTTTCACTTTGTTCAAGCCTTATTGCATTTGCCTCTTTGGCATACCCCTAAAGGGGGTTATT
>JAFQMC010000037.1 GCA_017421045.1 Clostridia bacterium | reverse complement strand
AAGGCAACCCGTCCTGAGATTCACTGCGGTATCTGCGGTGAGCACGGCGGCGACCCCGTATCCGTTGAGTTCTGCCACAAGATCGGCCTCGACTATGTATCCTGCTCACCCTTCCGTGTTCCCATCGCTCGCCTCGCAGCAGCACAGGCAGCTATCAAGGGCTAATTGCTAATAAAAATCCCGCCGATTATTCGGCGGGATTTTTTGTTGCAATGCCCTTGAAGTTATATTGCCCTTCGGGCAGTTTGGGAGGCGAATATAATATAACTGAAGCCGAAAGGCTTCAATATCACTTTTGCATAGCAAAAATATCACTCCGCAAAGCGGAATATCACTAATATTGGAAAGCAAGTAATTGCTGACTTTATAAAACAAAACTATCCGCCCGAGTTTCCTCGGGCGAATTTTTCTATGCCTGTTGCAAAGAAATTTGATTTTTGTTATAATAGTTTTAAGAGGTGAGAAAATGATTTATACTCCTATGACGAAGAAAGCATTAAAATTGTGTTTTGAAGCCCACAAGGAGCAAGTTGATAAAAGCGGTATGCCATATGTGTTTCACCCTTTTCACTTGGCAGAGCAAATGAAAACAGAAGAATCAACGATTGTTGCATTGCTACACGATTTGGTTGAAGATACAGAGTACACAATTAACGATTTAACAAGCATGGGATTTGGAAAGGATATTACAAACGCAATTGCTTTGTTGACCCATGCAGACGGTGTGGAATATATGGACTATGTCTGCGCCATCAAAGAAAATTCCATTGCAAAAGCAGTAAAACTCGCTGACTTAAAGCACAATTCCGATTTATCGAGATTGGATGATATAAACGAAAAGGCGTTGCAGAGAAAAGAAAAATATCAGAAAGCTATTGCATTATTGGAAGAGTGAATTTCCCTCTTTTGCTGATAGCAGCACAGGCAGCTATCAAGGGCTAATCCGTAAGGTAGGCATTATACAATAGTATAGCTCAATAAAAAATCATCCCCACCGATTTTAATGTCGGTGGGGATTTTTGTTGTGAGATTATCAACTTGTAAGTTCCTGATACATTTTCATAAGTTCGGCGACGATGGCAGATTCGGAAAGGTCTTTTTTGAAGCCGTAGGCTTTCATAACTGCTCTGTCGTTTGCCTGATGAGCTTTGCGCAGTTCAGGTGGCATTGTCAGCTCGTCGTAGAGGTCGGCAAGGGAGCAATCGGGATATTTTTCTCTCGCATCAAGAATTGCCTGTACTGTCCGCTCAATCTCTGCCTTTTGCTCATCCGTAGGATTGGGCCAAGGGAAGTTATTATAAACGATATCCTTTGAGTAACGATAATCACTTTTTATCCTACCGCATACCGTACGCATCCAAGCATTATGTACAGTTGATGTTAAAACTCCGAAACTATATATCGATGCATTTGGAATAATTAAAACTGCATCAGAAGCAATTACGTTAGACTCCATAAATCCTATTGGAATATATCTGCGTGTTTCAGAAGAGTGTCTAGGTATAATAATATAGTCACTATCTGGCTGAGCTATCTGACAAAACAGTGCAGGAATCTCTGCAAACTTTCTTGTTGACGCGGCTACACTCTTCTCTCTAAACTCTTTTACAAAAGCAACTCGCGCCATAACAGTGGGACAACTCTTTACTTCATGAGGATTCGCTCCAACTAGCCACAGACACCATCTTGATTTATTTTTAATAAACTCCTGCGCACCTACATATTTACGAAGCCATTTTTCTGCTAATGGTTCCGATTTGAGAAGTTCGTCTTTCTCATTATCAGTAAAGATAAATCCGCCTCCATCACGTGCCATACTGCCAAAAAACATTTTGGGCACATCACAAATAGGCACTGAACGGCTCTCGATAAAAACATCAGGTGTATCAGTAAGATAGGGACTAATATTGTGAGCATAACAAACACGCTCATCATCAAATATTAATTTGTTGTCACTGTCAATGTAAGAGAATCCAATTATTACACAATGGACATGAGATTTGACGTTTGCTTCACTATCCCATATAAATGTGCGATATGCGAAATTAATTTTTATACCTTTGTCAATTAAGGGTTTCCACATAACCACAGCCTGTTGACCTTGGCAAATAGAATTTGTGGACACAAAAGCAGTAACAATCTCAGTATTCTTAATATATTCTGAAGTCTTATAGTACCAAGCAGAAACGTAATCTAATTCACCAATTCCTTTTATATTACCAATAACTTCAATCATTTCTGCTTTTTGAGCTTTTGACGTCATCATACCACCAACATACGGCGGATTACCCATGATATAGTTGAGCTTTTCCTTGGGGACTACATCTTCCCAATCTATACGCAGGGCATTGGCTTCCACGATATTTGCATAGGACTTCAGGGGCAGGAACTCCAGACTCATGTGGACGATGTCCTCGGTCTTTTTCATCATCTGGCTCTCGGCTATCCAGAGGGCTGTCTTTGCAACTGTGACGGCAAAATCGTTGATCTCGATGCCGTAGAACTGACCGATTGACACGCGGATGATATCGCCTGTGTCCAGAACAATCTGGTCTCCCTCCAAGGCTTTGAGAGCTTCGTTCTCAAGCTTTCTCAGAGAGATGTATGTCTCTGTCAGGAAATTGCCCGATCCGCAGGCAGGGTCAAGAAACGTGAGGGTGCTGAGCTTTGTGCGGAATTCGTCAAGCTTTCTCTCACGGGTTTTTGCAACCTTTATGTCCTTAATATCCTGAAGCTCCTCGCTCAGATCTGTGAGGAACAATGGGTCGATGACCTTATGGATATTCTCAACACTTGTGTAGTGCATTCCGCCCGAGCGACGTGTCTCGGGATTGAGGGTGCTCTCAAACACTGCGCCGAAGATTGTGGGGCTGATGTCAGACCAGTCAAAGTCAGCGCTTGCGTTCTTCAGAAGGATGTCTCTGATTTCGTCGCTGAACTGGGGAATCTCGATATCGGTCTCGGCAAAGAGACCGCCGTTTACATAGGGAAACTCCAGGAGGGTTTTGTCCTCGTAGGGGTCTCTGTCCTCGGCTTTTGTGTCAAGGATTCTGAACAGGTCGATTAAGGCTCTGCGCATATCCCTTGCAGGGAAAGAGCTGATGTAGTTGTGGAATTTGTTATGTCCGCCAAAAATGCCTGCGTCCTCTGCATAAAGGCAGAACACAAGACGCACACAGAGCATATTAAGGCTACGCAGGGCGGTGTCGCTTTCGGGGTCATGATACTGTTTCAGGATAGCATCATAGAGCAGGCCTACAATCTTGCCTGCTTCGATGGAGACCTGCATTTCTCTGTGGATATTTTCGTCGCCTGTATCCACAAGGAACTTGAGGCGGTAGTACTCCTTCGGGAGATTTTTCAGGAGAAGTTGCTCAGGCTCGCTGTTGGGATGCTCCATATCATAGATAAGGAACTCCTCAAAGTTGCAGACAACTATCCATCTTGGACGGTCAGAATACGGCAAGGCGGCAGAGTAACGCTGTGCCTGCTGAAAAGGTGTGAGGACACTGCCGTCGGACTGCTTTATGGGTTTACGCAGGTCTTTGTTCCTGCCTTTCTGCTCAATGAGCACATGAGTGGCAGGGATGTAGCCGTCGATAAAGCTGGTATGGTCGAGCTTGACCCTATCCTCAAAGGTGATGAACTGCTCAGGATTGCTGACTCCCAGAACATCCCGGAGAAGGCTCAGCCAGAAAGGCTGGCTCTCCCCTTTCTCATAACCTTTGTCTTTGTAAAACTCTGCGAATTTCTTTGCATTTGCGCGTATCTCTGAATCTCTCATAATCCGACCCCTTGCGTGGATTTTTTACTCAATAATTATATTATAAACCCTGAAACACCAAAGGTCAAGGAATAGAAAAAGTCCGCTGATACTTCTCAGCGGACTTTAGTTTTTATTCTTTTATGGAACTATAAGATTACTCTGCAGAACTAAAAATCTCTTCCATTTCTGCGTGTTTGGGAGACAGGAAAAGTGCAACCACGTTGCCCTCTGTGAGAACCTGACACTCCTGTGCGATGGCATAGTTCTCGGGGTCGTAGCTCTGAGACTGAACCTTTACCTCGTCAAGTCGGGTGTTGAGGCTCTCTGCAACTCTCTTGGCGGCGTCGGCGTCGGTTGCCTTGACCATAACAATCTCATCGGGGAAAACTCCCTCGATAGTAACAAAGCATGCTGACTCTGCCACATCCTCGGCGGCTATGCCGTAGAGGTTGAGGAGTCGATCGGACTCAACGTCCATGGCGCCCTCGATTGCAAGGTCGGTGATAATCTGCTCTTTAACTGCCGCGATGTCGATGTCCTTAGTTGCGCTATCGGTGCAGGCTGCCAGCGAAAGCAGGCACAGTGCTGCAAGGACTATGCTGAATATTCTTTTCATTTCAGTACCTCTTTTCTATTTGTCAGGGTGTGTGGGTGCTGAGATAGTCAACCCACTTCTGGCATCCTTCCTCGGTAAAGTGAACACCAAGCTGGTCGGGGTCACTGCAGTAGTCGCGGTTCAGGTTTTCTCCCTCTGCATCATACATAACCGATGCAACGTCCACGAATGCCCACCCCTTCTCTGTGCAAAGGTCACACAGGCGCTGGTTGTAGATTTTGATATTATCGTTGTTGAGGTTCTCGCCGATGATTGTGCTGGTGGATGTCATGGGAGTCATAGACTGGACAACAATCTGAACACTCGGTGACTTCTCAAGGATTCTGTCAACAAGTGTTTCAAAGTTCTTGACGGTGTCCTCAAGGCCGTAGAGTCCCAGGTCATTCATACCAAGCATGATGTAGACCTTCTTGGCTCCGGAGTTGGCGATGCAATCCTCCACCAGCATCTTCTGACCCTGATATGAGGGATGAACAGACTCGTCGGACACTTCCCACAGAGCGTTGGCACTGCCAAGAGAACCTGCGGTGAAGAACTGTGCGTTGCCGAGGCATCCGTTAACTGCATAGTAGCTGAGCTTCAGGCTGACGGAATCGCCCACAAATGCGGCATCGTCAAAGTAGCTTGCATCAACGGCGGCACTCTCGCCTACTGCGCCGACGGTGCCTGTATCAGCAGGAGCTTCGGTGGTTGCAGACTGGCTGACACCTGCGGATGTAGTTTCTTCGGGAGTGGTTGTTGCTGTGTCACCGCCGCAAGCTGTCATTGCCAACACAAGAAGCGCAGACATCAGCACAAGTAAAATACTCATTGATAATCTTTTCATTTTAGTATTCCCCTTTCTATGTGAAAGCGTATCTTTATTATTATCATCATACATCAAAAAATAAACTTTTTCAACCGATATTAGTTACAAATCAAGTGACAGATTGGAGCTCATATTGATATAAATAGCAAAAAACAAGGCGGACAAAATCCGCCTTGAAAAAATCGTATTTATTTATTAATAATAATCTCCACCGGAAGCATCTTTGGTAGTAACCTCGATTTCTACTTCGGTAGTTGTGGTCACAACATAAGAAGCAACAACAACGCACTCCTCAGTCTCGTATCTTACAATATTCATTTTAGGTGCAATATATTTCACGGGACTCACCTCCAGATTGCTAATAACATAAGTAAATTATATCATACAATATCAAAGATTGCAATAGCTTTTCCAAAAAAGATAGTACTTAATCAAAACATTGCAATTTGATCCTGATCAATACAGGAATCGTGATCACGGAAGAGCACGGTTCTGCCTCTGAATTCCGGATGGCGCTCAACAAAACGCTCAACCATGGCGTATATCTCTGATTTATCAAGACCTTTGCGCCGACCGTCGTTATACTCCTCGTAATAACAGTTGTTGATCTTAAGAGTGACATCGGGATAAGGCTTCAACAAATCTGCAAGAACGTCTAAATCCGACTCCTTAAAATAACCCTCGCAAGCCACATATGTTATTATCAAACTAACGTCCTTAGCTTCTGAGGCAATTTTTATCGATTCAAACACATTGTCCCAAGCAAGTTTTTTATTGGTGATTCGGGCGGTTGCTGCAGATTCTTCGGCAGAAAGTCCTTTTAGGGAGATACCAACAATATCAACCAAATCTTCATTTATAAGTGCTCTGAGTTTATTTGGGAATGAGCCATTGGTATCAAGAAAGGTCTGAGCACCATATATTTTAACAATCTTTAAAAGATCGGGCAATAAAGGGTTCAGCGTAGGCTCGCCACCTGTAAACTTGAAATTCTTGCTGTAGCGCAGAAGCTCCCATACCTTTTGCTCAAAAGTCTCCAATGTATACTCAGGATATTCATCCACTGTCCATTTATCAAAAGGGCAAAAAGCGCAGCGATAGTTACACTTGCCGTATGCAATTGAGTGAACACGTCTATCGTCATTAAAACGATCAGCAATGTTAGGTACAAAAAAAGCAGGTCTTATAAGCATTTTAAACGTATTGTTTTCACTCATTATAATTTGCTCCTCCTTCAAATAACTAAAATAAACATTCCCAACATATAATATCACAAATATAGAAAAAATCAATGTATTGCAATAATTAAGGCGGATGTTAACCATCCGCCTTAATTACATGAAAACTATTATGGTTTCTTGTGTTAATTAGAAACCACCACCGCCAAGGTCATCTCTTGTTGTTGTAACTGCCTCAGTAGCAGAAGCAACGATAACCTCCTCAGTCTCGAACATAACGATGTTCATCTCGGGAGCTGTGTATTTCATTTCGGATTCACCTCCTATTATTTTTTATATAAGTAATATTATCACAAACAAGCTAAGAAGTCAATATTTTTTTATTGTGGATTTGTTTGAAATGAATATCAAAAAGTGTTGCACTTAGTTTTAAAATCACCTTAACAGAAAAACAAGCCCCACTCTCATGAAGAGAATGGGGCTTGCTGATTATCTAATATTCAGCATATTGCTAATCAGAAAATCTGTACTGACTAATTACTCTTTATAAGCTTCGAACTCATCGGAGTAAACGGTTACAAGTTCGCCGTCAGCATCAAGATACTGAACCCAAGTCTTAGCAACCCAAGTCTGACCTGAGAACATAGGAGCAGTCCATGTAAAGGTGTTGCTTGGTTT
>JAFQMC010000036.1 GCA_017421045.1 Clostridia bacterium | reverse complement strand
CATATAAGGATCAAGACCATACTGATCGCAGATTGCGTTTGCCTCCTCGATGGAAGCGATACCGTTCTCATTGAGAACTGCGAGGATCTGGTTGATACGACGATCCTGGCTTTCGAATTTTACTTCTCTAATCATAGTTCTGTCTCCTTATTATTCGTGACGTGGGTCAATGTATTTAACTGCACCGGCCTCCTCTGAGAAACGGCCATAAGTTCCTGTTACCTGTGCGAGAGCCTCATTAGCATATACGCCCTTCTTGATGAGGTCCATGAAACGTCCGAGGTGAACGAACTGATATCCGCAGATTTCGTCGTTCTTGTCAAGAGCAAGAGTCTTGATGTAACCCTCTGCCATCTCAAGATAGCGAGGACCCTTTGCAAGAGTTCCATAAAGAGTACCTACCTGGCTGCGGAGTCCCTTTCCGAGGTCCTCAAGACCAGCACCGATCATAAGACCACCCTCAGAGAAAGCTGTCTGGCTTCTGCCGTATGCCAGCTGCTCGAAGATGTTTCTCATAGCGGTGTTGATTGCGTCACAAACCAGGTCGGTGTTCAGGCACTCGAGGAGTGTCTTGCCGGGGAGAATCTCAGCAGCCATAGCTGCGGAGTGAGTCATACCGGAGCATCCCAGAGTCTCAACCAGAGCCTCTTCTACGATACCGTCCTTAACGTTGAGTGTGAGCTTACATGTGCCCTGCTGAGGTGCACACCAGCCTACACCGTGAGAAAGACCGGAGATGTCGGAAATCTGATAGGATTTTACCCATTTGCCCTCTTCGGGAATAGGTGCGGGACCGTGCTTGGGTCCTTTTGCAACAGTACACATTTTCTGTACTTCATGAGAATAGTTCATTTGCGTTGCTACTCCTTTCTGAATTTAAAAGTTGAGATAACTCATACATGGACATTATATGCCATTTTCTGCAAATTTTCAATAGTTTTTTCGAGATATATCAATCAAATCTTTGTTTTGCTGAAAGCGTGCAACAAATCGTAGGAAACAGCCCCTGTTTTGCACAGTTTTTATTGACAAACATTAATTCATATTAGTATAATTTGATTGTAATATTGAACAGAAACGCTCTGTTCTTCACGAAACGAAGGAGGAAAACACAATGAAAAAAAGAATCTTATCTCTTGGGCTTTCACTGCTTATGGTGATGTCGCTGTTCAGTGTGGTGCCGATGAGCGTATTTGCAGAGGAATACTCTGCGGACAACCTCACCTACACCATCCAGAACTCACAGGCAATCATCACCAAAGCCCCCGAAGATGTCAGCGGTAATCTGGTTATTCCTGAGACTCTGGGCGGATACCCCGTTACGGAAATCAAGGCGTCTACCTTCCGCAACCGTGACAGCCTGAAATCCGTTGTCCTCCCTGACTCGCTCAAAACCATTGGCGACTATGCGTTCAGAGACTGCGACAGCCTTGTGTCTGTTTCCTTTGGCGACGGACTCCTTGCGATACCCTACTACGGATTTGAAAGCTGCGAAAGCCTTGAATCCATAGAAATAGGCAACAGTGTAACTCTGATTGACAACTACGCTTTCGGAGACTGTAGCTCACTGACGGACATCACCTGGGGCTCAAACATCACCGCGATTGACAACGGAGCTTTTTATCAGTGCACATCACTGAAAAAAGTATCAATTCCCAACACGGTTATCGTTATCGGAGACAACGCTTTTTTCGCTTGCAGTGCCTTGGCTCAGCTCACTATAGGCAACAAGGTTGATACTATCGGCGACTCAGCCTTCCGCAACTGTACAGGTCTGCGCGCCCTTGACTTTCCCGACAGCGTAAAATTTATGGACGACTACGCTTTCAGAGGTTGCATCCGTCTCATTGATGTTACTCTGGGCGATGGACTTCAGACTGTTCCATATTACGGCTTCGAGGGATGCAAAGCCCTCGAATCTGTTAAAATAGGCGACAGCGTAACAACCATTGACAACTCTGCCTTCGAGGGTTGCGAGAGTCTCTCCGATTTAACATGGGGTGCAAAGGTAACCACCATTAACAACGGCGCTTTCTATGGATGTACTGCACTGAAAACCATCTCCGTGCCCGACACTGTCACCGGCATCGGAGACAACGCGTTCTTCGGGTGCACCGGCATCACAAAACTAACTCTCGGCAAAAACGTGATTACTATCGGCGAAGGTGCATTCCGCAACTGCAGAGGAATAACCACCGTCGCAATCCCCGACAGCGTAACAACAATGGACGACTATGTCTTCAGAGGTTGCGACAACCTTGTGACTGTCACAACAGGAAAGAACCTGCTGGCTATTCCTTACTACGGCTTCGAGGGTTGCACAAAGCTTGAGTCTGTCTCCATCGGCAAAAACGTAACCGAGATAGAAACCAGCGCATTCAGCAGCTGCACAGCCCTCAAAAACATTACCTGGGGAGACAGCCTTAAAACCATCGGCAACTCTGCATTTTATGACTGCGGAGCGCTCACAAGTCTCTCTGTCCCTTCTACTGTAAAAACCATTGACGACTATGCCTTTTTCAACTGTGACGGCATCAAGACACTTAACTTGAACGACAATCTTACAACCATAGGTGAACGTGCCTTTTCAGGATGTTCAAGAATCGAAACTCTTGTTATCCCCGAAAACGTTCTGGTGATAGATGACTATGCTTTCAGATCCTGCACCGCTCTCAAGAAGGTTTATTTCCCCGAGGGTATTCAGACCATAGACTACTACGCATTCTATGAAAGCAATAACATCACCGATGTATACTACGAAGGCTCTGAAAAATTCTGGAGCTATGTTGAAATCGGAAACGGCAACGACCCCATCCTCAACGCCACAATGCACTACAATGCCTCCGCTCCTGCCCAGGGCACCATGGTTCTTATGGGAGACGCAGATGCATCCGGCAACATTAACGTTAAGGACGCAACTCTGATTCAGAAAACCGTAGCAGGACTTACAACTCTTGCACCCAAGGACAATTTCGCGGCAAATGTTCTGAGCAGTGATGCTTTGAACGTTAAGGATGCAACCGCAATTCAGAAATGGTGCGCAGGAATCGCAGCTAATGCTCCAATCAACACAGAGGCAATGTATCAATAAATTTTCCCGAGTATTTATTCTCTTGGATTAATCCTGTTTTCCCGATTCTGCCGAAGGATTTCTCCGAATTAAAAAATACACAAAACAGGCTGTATCCATTATGGGTACAGCCTGTTCTGCATTTATTAACAATTAATAATCATCAGGAAGTTTCCTCGGTCTTTTTACCGAGTTTTTTCATCACGTCGATGACCGCCTTTATCATATTATGATAGCTCTCTGTCGCATCAACGGAAAGTGAGTCGAACACACCGGTTGAATCAAGAGACCCGAACCCGTGGGTGACAACTCGCATAGCGATATAAAGCCGATCCATCTCGGCTTTATCCTCCACACCATACATCTGAAGTATCACATAAATAGGCGTAGTAAAGCTATCAAGGACTTTATCAAACTCAGGATCCCCTGAAAACCTCTGGTCAAGGAGAAGTTTATAGAGGTGCGGATGCTCTTTCAGGAAATTTCTGAAAGCATCGCCTGCTTTAAGGGTAGCTTCATCCAAAGGCAAACCTTTTGTATACTCTGCAACGTAATTTGCATACATATCTGCCGCAAGCTTTGCAACCTCCAGAAAAATGTCATATTCGTTTTTGATATGATTGTACAAAGAGGAGCCCTGCACTCCCAGTTTCGCCGCCAGCTGACGCACAGAAAAACCATCCAATCCGTTCTCGTCAACCATCTGAAAAGCAACGGAAACAATAAGCTCTCTTGTCAAAAATCTTTTCGCCATAAAATCACCACAACATTATTTCGAAGACGTCATACAATGTCTTATCTTTATTATTGTAAAACATTACACAAGTGATGTCGCCATATTTATTTTAGTTGGCACTCCTCTTGTTTGTCAATAATAATTTTATTTTTATGTTTAGTTTCAAACAAAAAAACACGGCATCCTTTCGGACACCGTGCTTGGAGCTGATAACCGGATTTGAACCGGTGACCTCATCCTTACCAAGGATGCGCTCTACCGACTGAGCTATATCAGCAGATTCAATTTTCACAGAAATTTCTGTGTTACCCGACTATAATACCATAAAGTTCTGAAGATTTCAATATCTTTTTTTAATTTTTAAAAAATTCGCCGCAGGGACCTAAAGCATCAGGGATGCACCGCTTTTTTGCAATGCATCCTCTGTTGTCATCTGCCTAAATCTCTACTGTGTCGCTACAACGGCCTCCGTCTGTGCAGGCTGTGTGGCAGGAGCCTCGGTGGGGGTGTTATCCTGCTGAGGAGGCTTTGTGCTTTGGGGCACCGGGGGCTTTGCTTCGGTGTTTGCTACGGTCTCCTTGGCGGTGGTTTCTGTTGCGGTGGTTTTGGGTTTTGAGGCACGCTTTTCAACCTTCTCGCTGAGCATAGAAAGAATCTCCGCCTTGTCATCTGCATCCGTTATAACCATGGGCTGGTAGTTATTCCGCGGACCTGTGTACACATAGCAGGGGATGAAGGATGTATCGGTGACAATTTTTCCGTCCTGCATGGTGAGGGTTGCCTGAAAAATCGCCGTCTTGTTTTCGGGGTAGGAGTTTCCTCCGAAGCAGAAGTTGCCCAGTGAATACATGATGGGCACATCGTTTACTATCTCCATGGGCTGAAGCACATGGGGATGAGCGCCTACTATCAGGTCGCACAAACCTGAATTTGCAAGATATCTGCAGGCATCTATTATGTAATTATCGGGATAGTGAGTACCCTCTGAACCGCCGTGGAAATACACAATACTGTAGTCGCAGTTGTTCTCCATTTCTTTGAGGGCGGTCTCAATCTCGTCGGTCTGATAGCTTCCCCAGAGGGAACAGAACACGATACCGATTTTGGTACCCTTTACTTCTGTGTACACGGGGACGTAATCGTCACCGCCGAGAATTCCCTGGGCCTCCAGTGCTTTCAGGGTATCTTTGCATCCCTGCTCGCCGTAGTCGTAGGTGTGGTTGTTGGCAACACCCGCCACCTCTACGGAGCCGAGTTTCAGAATATCTGCATAGGAAGCAGGAGCTTTGAACCAGAACGCAGGGTTGTGGTCTTTGACCTTTTGCTTCAGGTTGCCGTCGGAGAGCACTGTCTCGCAGTTGGCAAAGGTCACGTCATCCTGAGAGAGCACGTCGTACACACCCTCGAAGAAGTAGTCGTGACTCTTCTGCTGTGCGTGCCACATGAAGTTTCCCTGCTCCACCTTGCCCTGATTGGATGCCATTGTGCAGTCTCCGATAAAGGAGAGCACAATCTGCTCCGCTCTCGGTACGGTTGTCTCGGTTTCCTGATGCCCGGGTGTAGCAACAACCTCGTCGGGAGTTGCGGTCTCTTCGGGAGTACAGCTAAGCCCCAGAGCCAGCACCAGCACAAAAAACGCCGTCAGCACGCCTATGGCGACGGAAATTGCTATTTTTGATTTCTTGTCCATTTATATATCCCCTTGTTAAGGTTTTCGGGTTTCTCTCTGCAACGGATATTCTCCAACGTAACGCTTCTTCCGATGATACAGAAAGAAGAAAGGAAAACCGCTTAAATACGCGTCTCTTGGAATTATGACACAAACAACCATAATATTCAACAACATAAAGGTTACAAATGTCGGAAAATACGGGTTTTTGACAAATGTTATCCTGTTGACAAGGGTTTTCTGTAGTTATATAATGTATAGTGATTAAATATGGGCTTTGTGCCAAAACGGAGGAACGCATAAATGTACGATATGATCATCTCCTGGATTGCAACACCGCTGGGTTTTCTCATGCAGTTCTGCCACTCGCTGCTGAGCGACTACGGTCTTGTAATCTCTCTCTTCACACTTATCACAAAGATTATCATTCTGCCTGTGGGCATCTGGGTTCATATGAACTCAATCAAAATCGTCAAGATTCAGCCCGCCATCAACAAGCTGAAGGCTAAGTTCTACGGCGACAAAGAGCGCATAGGCGAGGAACAGTCCAAAATGTACAAAGAGCAGAAGTACAATCCTTTTGCAAGCCTTATTCCTCTTGCAATTCAGATTGTTTTGCTTCTGGGAGTTGTGGCTGTTATCTATCATCCCTTCACATATATTTTCAAAACTCCCGACACCGTTATTAACGACATCACCCAGACCGCGGCGGTTGTTATCGGCGAGGACTTTGATCTGGAGTCAAACTCCGTAGAGATCAACTCCATCTACGCTATCAAAAACAACCCCGAGGCTTTTGCCGAGATTGCCGCTACCGAGGAGGGCGCTCTTGCCATAAAGAATGCTCAGGCATTCGACCTTGACTTCTTTGGCTTCGACCTGTCGGCAACTCCCAGCCAGGTAATTTCCCAGAACTGGATTTACGTGCTTGCTCCCATTATTGCAGGTTTCTCCTCCTGGTTCTTGTGCTTTATCCAGAACAAAATCAACGTTCTGCAGGCAGAGCAGGGCAAGGGCAACAAGTGGGGTACCATGGCATTCTCCGTGGGACTTTCCCTGTACCTCGGCTTCTTCGTCCCTGCAGGTATCGCACTGTACTGGGTTGTAAGCAACATCATCGCTGTGCTTCAGCTTCTGCTGCTCAATGCTATCATCTCTCCCAAGAAGTTCGTTGACTACGAAGCTCTGGAGGAAAGCCGCCGTGAGCTTGCCGCTATTGAGGCACTGGACGGCGACAAAAAGAAGGGTCTCTTCCACCGTGACGAGAACGCAAAACGGGAGAAAAAAGACTACAAGCGCTTCTTCTCCATTGCAAACAAGCATCTTGTTATCTACTCCGAGAAGAGCGGTTTCTACAAATACTTTGAGAACTTCATTGAGGCTCTGCTGAAGAACACCAGCATCACCATCCACTATGTAACCAACGACCCCAACGATGCTATCTTCAAGAAGGCAGAGACCGAGCCCCGCATCAAGCCCTACTACATCGGACCCAAGAAAATCATCACCTTTATGATGAGAATGGATGCAGACATCGTGCTGATGACAACTCCCGATCTGGAGAAATACTACATCAAGCGTTCCTATGTAAGAAAAGACATTGAATATATCTACACCTTCCACGGCCCCACCAGCACCACCATGTGCGTTCGTGAGGGTGCGTACGATTACTTCGACACCATCTTCTGTGTAGGCCAGCATCAGATAAACGAGATTCAAGCTACCGAGGAGCTTTATAACCTGAAGAAGAAAACTCTGGTGCCTGTAGGCTTCGGTGTTATCGACAACCTGTGCAAAATGTACGACGAAATGGAGAAGGTGCAAAAAGACAAGAAGCAGATTCTGCTTGCTCCCTCATGGCAGGAGGACAATATCCTCGAATACTGTCTTGACGAGCTTATGGAAGGACTTCTGCACAAGGGCAACAAGGTTATCCTTCGTCCTCATCCTGAATACATCAAGCGTTTCCCTGCAAAGATGGATGCTATCGTGAAGAAGTACGAAGGCTGTGACGGCGAGGACTTCATCATTGAGATGGACTTCTCTTCCAACCGCACAATCTGGGAATCTGACCTTATCATCACTGACTGGTCGGGAATTGCATACGAGTTCTCCTATGCAACCAAGAAACCTTCTATGTTCATCAACACTCCCATGAAGGTCCTCAACCCCAACTACGAGAAGATCCCCTTTGTTCCTACAGAGATTTCCTGGAAGGATGAGGTGGGTATCTCCATAGATACAGACAAGCTCAACACTGTACCCGAGGTTGTATCAGAGCTTCTCTCAAACCCCGAGAAGTATGAGAAGCAGATTTCCGAGGCTCTGGAGCGCAACATCTTCAACGTGGGCGAAAGCGGTCTGGCAGGTGCAAAGTACATCTACAACCAGATTGTGAAGCGTCAGCAGGAGAAGACTACAAATAAAACCGAGAAGAAAAAGTAATTTGCTCCCCGATATATTCAGAGCTCTCTGCTTTCTCTGTCATTTACAAATAAATTGACTTTTCTCTTATACTGCTCTATAATGTTCTTATACATTTATATTTAAATGCTAAGGTCTGTTTTGGAGAGATATCAATGGCGAGTTTATCTATGATTTTAATTTTAGCTTTTGTGTTATTATTTATTGTAGTTATCCCGCCCATTGTGGTGCTCATCATAGTATCCTGTATCAGAAACAAATCGTAACATTCAAAACAATAACAATATTTTATAATTAATACTGGAGGAATAAAAATGCAGATTATCACAGCTTATATTGACGCAGCAAGTATGTCCATGGTATTCGCCGCTGTTGCAGGCGTTGCAGTTACCATCGGTACCGTTCTGGCTGTTCACTTCCGCCGTGCTAAGAAGAAGATCAGCGACAAGCTGGGCATCGACGAAAACCAGAACAAAGAAATCGAGGCAGACGTTACCGGTTCTTTCGGCGAGGATCAGTAATTCCGCTCAAATCCCGCATACTGAACCCTCTGCGTTGAACAGAGGGTTTCTTCTACCCGAAAATTTGTCGTTTTTCGGGATATCCTGTTCAGATTTCAGACAAAATATTAAGAAATTAACGGTGACATTATGATTACTAAAAAACAATTCGATGTACTGGTATATCTTTCCGACAAGAAAACCTCTCGCACTCAGCGCGAGATTGCTGCCTCTACAAAAATGTCTGTTGGCACGGCCAACAAATGCATCGCAGAGCTCACCAACCTGGGATATCTTGAGGAAGGTATCATCACCGCCAAGGGTCTTGATGCACTGGAACCCTACAGAGTTAAGCGTGCCATCTTCATCGCTGCAGGCTTCGGCTCACGTATGGTGCCCGTAACCCTCAACACCCCCAAGCCTCTTATCCGCGTCAACGGCAAGCGCATCATCACCTCTCTGATTGATGCGGTTCTCGCCGCAGGTATCAACGAGATTTACATTGTCAGAGGATACCTTGCAGAGCAGTTTGACCAGCTTCTGTATGATTATCCCATGATTAAGTTTATCGAGAATCCCATGTACAACGAGGCTAACAACATCTCCTCTGCTGTATGTGCAAGCTATCTGCTGAAGAACGCCTACGTGCTCGAAGCAGACCTGCTGCTCTACAATCCCGGAATCATCACCAAGTATCAGTACCACACCAACTACCTGGGTGTGCCCGTAAAGAAAACCGACGACTGGTGCTTTGAGACTACTGACACCGGTATTATCAAAAAGCTTCTTGTAGGCGGTACAAACTGCCACCATATGTTCGGCATCTCCTACTGGGATGAAAACGACGGCGCAAAGATGGTGGGCCACATCAAGCAGGTTTACCAGTCTCCCGGCGGTAAGGAGAGATACTGGGATCAGGTTGCTCTGGAGTATTTCAAGGATGAATACAAGATCCACGTCCGCGAGTGCACCTTCGACGACATCATCGAAATCGACACCTACAACGAGCTGAAAGCACTGGACAAAACCTACGACGTATAATGCATCAAACTCTACAAAATTCTTCCTCCTTTGAGGAAGAATTTTTTCTTGCAAATTTCTCTGTGCAGGAGTATAATACAAAAAAACTTTTCTACACAGAGGTGCTTGCTTTATGAAAACCTCAACTCATCTGCTGAAAATCGTAACCTCGGCGTTGCTCGCCGCACTGTGCTGTGTTGCAACCATTGCCATACAGATTCCCACTCCCACAGGAGGCTTCCTCAATATGGGAGACGCCGTAGTCATCCTCTCCGCCTGGTTAATGGGACCTGTATACGGTACGCTCGCCGCAGGCATCGGCTCGGCTCTTGCCGATATATTTGCAGGCTATGTTCAGTATGCTCCTGCCACCTTCATAATAAAAGCTCTGATGGCGGTTGTGACCTGGCTTGTGCTTTATCTTTTCAAAAATCTTTGCGAGAAGAAGTATGCGCTGTCCCTTGTGTTCACCGCTCTTGCAGGGGTGTGCGCCGAGTGTGTTATGGTTCTCGGCTACTTCTGCTACGAGGCAGTGCTACTCCAATACGGTCTTGGCGCTGCGGCATCCGTCCTGCCCAATACCATCCAAGGCTGTGCAGGAATCGTTGCAGGCACACTGCTTGTTGCCCTGCTCTCAAAGACGAAAATCAAAGAGAAATTTCTGAAATAAAACTCTCTACATCCGCCGACTTTGCTTTTTCTGTAAAGTCGGCTTTATTTTTTATTGAAAACACCTTTGATTTGTGATACTATATATAATGTATAAATATTTGCAATTTCACTATTTGGGAAAGGGTGACTTTCATGGCTCTTATCGCCAAGAAAATCAAAGGAACGGAGGATATTCTCCCTCGTGACAGTTATAAATGGCAGTTTGTAGAAAAGGTCCTTTCCGAGGAGGCAAAGGTCTACGGCTTCTCGGAAATCCGCACACCTGTTTTTGAGCAGACGAAGCTCTTTCAGCGAGGTGTAGGCGAGGGCACAGATGTGGTTCAGAAGGAGATGTACACCTTCGAGACCAAGGGAGGCGAGTCCCTGACATTGCGTCCCGAGGGCACCGCAGGCGCCGCGAGAGCACTTCTGGAGCACGGACTTTACAACGACGGTTTACCCATAAAGGCGCACTACTTCACCACCTGCTACAGATACGAAAAACCTCAGGCAGGCAGACAGCGTGAGTTCCACCAGTTCGGAATGGAGGTCTACGGTGCGGCGGATCCCATCGCGGATGCAGAGCTTATCTGTGCGGCAAAATCCATTTTTGACAGACTTCAGCTTTTCGATGTACGTCTGGAGCTGAACTCCATCGGCTGTCCCCGGTGCAGAAAGAACTATCATCAGGCGCTGAAGGAATACTTTGCTCAGTTCTCGGACACCCTGTGTGCAACCTGTATGTCGAGACTTGAGAAGAATCCCATGCGAATTCTGGACTGCAAAAGTCCCGTGTGCAAGGAGATTGCACAGAACGCGCCGAAGATTACCGACTTTTTGTGCGAAAGCTGTGACGACCACTTCAAAAAGGTCCAGAACTACCTCACCGCCGCTGACATAAAGTTCACCGTGAATCCCTCAATCGTCCGTGGTCTTGACTACTACACCAACACAGTATTCGAGTTCATCTCCGACAGCATCGGTGCTCAGTCCACCGTCTGCGGAGGAGGCAGATACAACGGCCTCATAGAAGAGCTGGGCGGAAATCCTCTGCCGTCTCTGGGCTTTGCAATAGGTCTTGAGAGACTTCTCATGGTGATGGAGGCAGAGGGAATTGAAATTCCCACTCCCGACACCTGTGCTCTCTACATTGCCACAATGGGCGAGGGTGCACAGCGCGAGGCTTTCAGAATCGTCAAGACTCTCCGCGAGGCAGGGCTTGAGGCTCAGTTTGACATCGTGGGCAGAGGTCTGAAGGCACAGATGAAATACGCAAACAAAATCGGCGCTCAGTTCTCCATGGTTCTTGGAGACAACGAGATTGACACAAAGAGCGCAAAGCTTAAGAATATGAAAGATTCCACAGAGACCGAAATTTCTCTGGGAGAAAGCTTTATGGAAGAATTCTTCTCCGCACTTATTGCCGAGGAGAACGGCCTGAACAAAGCGGACTGACAATAGTGAAAACACCACAGGAGGAATAGATATGGCAGAATTTATGACAGGACTCAAACGCTCCGTTTACTGCGGAGAGCTGAGAGACCAAAACATCGGCGACACCGTCACCGTCTGCGGTTGGGTGCAGAAACAGCGCGACCTTGGTCAGCTTGTTTTTGTTGACCTGAGAGACCGCACAGGCATCGTTCAGCTTGCTTTTGACGACGGCACACAGAGAGATATTTTCGAGAAAGCACAGGCCCTCAGAAGCGAATTCGTAGTTTGTGCCAAGGGCGTAGTCCGCGAGCGCAGCTCAAAAAATCCCGAAATCCCCACAGGTAATATTGAGATAGATGTTCAGGACCTGCGCCTGCTCTCAAAGGCAGAGACCACACCCTTTGAGATTGTGGACGACCTGAACACCAACGAGGAGTTGAGACTCCGCTACAGATACCTTGACCTTCGTCGCAGACCCCTTCAGAAGAACCTCATGATGAGAAATGAGGTCTGCAAGGCAACCCGCGACTACTTCTACGAGAACGGCTTCATCGAGATTGAAACTCCCATGATGATGAAGTCTACTCCCGAGGGTGCCCGTGACTATCTCGTACCCTCCAGAATTCATAAGGGTTGCTTCTATGCACTTCCGCAGTCCCCTCAGATTTACAAACAGCTTCTCATGCTCTCAGGCTTTGACCGCTACATTCAGCTTGCACGTTGCTTCAGAGACGAAGACCTGCGTGCTGACCGTCAGCCCGAGTTCACTCAGATTGATATGGAGCTTTCCTTTGTTGATGTTGACGACATTCTGGAAATCAACGAAGGACTTATGAAGCGCATCTTCAAGGACGTTCTGGGCAAGGACCTGGCAACTCCTTTTGAGCGTATGAGCTACAAAGAGGCAATGGAGCGCTTCGGCTCCGACAAGCCCGATGTACGCTACGGCATGGAGATTCAGAATATCTCCGATTTAGTTGCAGAAAGCGGTTTCGGCGTGTTCTCTTCCGCAATATCTGCAGGCGGTTCTGTCCGCGCCATTGTTGCCAAGAACTGTGCCGACACCCTGACAAGAAAAGAAATCGACAAGCTCACCGAGTACGTCCGCGGAATCGGCGCAAAGGGTCTTGCCTTTGTCAGATGGCTGGAGGATACTCCCGCCTGCTCCTTTGCAAAGTTTATGGCAGAGGGCGAGCTTGAGGCAATCCTCGACCGCATCGGCGCAGAGAAGGGCGACGTTGTCCTCATCGTAGCAGACAAGGACTCTGTGACTCTGCCCACACTGGGTGCGCTGAGAGGGGTTGTTGCCAAAAAGCTCAATATCATCCCCGACGAGTACAAGTTCCTGTGGATTGTTGACTTCCCCTTCTTTGAGCGCGACGAGGAATCAGGCGAGTGGGTTGCTATGCACCACCCCTTCACTATGCCCCGAGAGGAATGTCTTGAGTATCTTGACACCGACCCCTCCAAGGTTATCGCCAAGGCATACGACCTTACCCTCAACGGTGTAGAGCTCAGCTCAGGCTCCATCCGAATCTCCGACCCGGAGCTTCAGCAAAAGATGTTCAGAGCACTCAAGATGACCGACGAGGAAATCGAAGCAAAGTTCGGCTTCCTTGTTGACGCATACAAGTACGGTGCACCTCCTCACGGCGGTATGGGTATCGGCCTTGACCGAATCACCATGATTCTCTGCGGATGCGACTCCCTCAGAGACGTCACCGCTTTCCCCAAGGTTCAGAACGCTTCCGAGCTTATGTCCCAGTGTCCCTCTCCCGTTGAGCAGGAGAACCTGGATGTTCTGGGTCTTGCAATAGTCAAAGAAGAAAAAAACGAAGAGTAATCTTTTAATACGCAAAATCCCCGACTGCTTTTCGCAATCGGGGATTGATTTTTCTATGTTACTGATTAGCGCCTATGTTGTTCACTGCGCCCATAAACACGGGGATGTTTGATTCGTTGTCGAAGATTATGAAGAGAAAAGGACGGTCAAGGACAAGCTCTTTCATCTCTTCCTCTTGGGGAGATGCGGTGTCTGCAAGTTCCACCACGGTGGCGGCTCCTGCACAAGCGCCCTGAGGACCTACCTCAACGAAGGCCTCCTGATTCACCGAACCGATATGTATATCTCCTGTATTTGTGAGCGAGGAGAAATCTGCCTCAACATCATCGAAAGCATCCTCTATTCCGGTGGCGATGAGGCTTTCTTTCAGGTCAAGCTTGCTTTTTACCGAAAACTCAGGCAAGGATGCACGGCAGAACTCCGTGGGTTTCTGAGATTCAATAAGCGCATTCAGCTTGCTTGCAGAAAGAGTGCTTGCAAACTCTGTCAGAGGAATATCGTCAACAGGTACCACGGCGGCAAACTTCAGCGGAAGATTTTTAAAGCTCTTCACAAAGCCTTCTGCGTGGGAAGAGCTGATGTAAAACTCCTTGCTGCACATGAAGGTGGCATCGGTATCTCCCTGTGTTCCGCGGAAGGTGCCGTCGAGCAAATCATCCTGAGTGTAGGGTGTTGTCCACTTGTCATCCATGAGCACTGCGTTGATAATCATCGCCCTGGTGTCGGGATTAATGCTCTCCGCCATATCTGTAATCTTGCCCTTTGTCTGCTCGCTTATCCAGCCGTTTATCTTATCTTTTGCGGCAGTGTCGCTGAGAGGAGTGCGGATAACCCCTGCATCGTAGTAGTTGACCGCCGACTGCAGGAAGGAAGCCTTTACGTCAAAGGAATCGTCAAGCCACAGAGAATCGGCGCAGAAGAACTCGCCTTCCTCGTTGTTGAAAGCTGAAAGTCTGCTTGTGAGGTAGCGGTTGCTCTCGTTTATCACACCAAGGTCGGTACCCTTCGCTATAACCGACTTCATCTGTGCCAGTGTGTCGCCGTCTGCGCCGTTCATAAGAAGTGACATGGCGCTCACCACAGAATAAGGAGACAGGACTGCGTTTTCATTGTCGCTTAAATTCTCTGCAAAAATCTGCAGTGAAAAATCCGTCACCGAGTCGCTGTATTTCTCGTATCCTTCAGGCAAAATATCCTCACCCGACAAAAAATCGTACTCGCTGAGGGATTCCGATTTTTTATAGTCTGCGAGCAGGTTCTCATCCTTACTCACCGCAGATTTGCCGGCGCAGGCACAAAGTGACACCGCCAACACTGCGCACATCGCCAAAGACAAAAAACGCTTCATTTTTACTTCCTCCTTAATATATGCTCCCATTATTTACTACAATAAATACTCCCTTAAACAGTGGATCTGAGCAGATTTTCCATACTGCTAAAAACGTCCATTGTGCATCATTTTGTCTGTTATTTATCTTTTATAGAAAATAAATCCAAAAACAGAATGTTTTCCAAAGATAAGTTTGGAGAATTTACCATAATAAATTTGGGCTTTTCATCTTTATTTTTCTTTTCTAATATTGTATTATATTATATGAATTTGATAGTATTGTGAAATCCTATGCACTTTTTTATAAACAGAGGTTTTGTTATGGAAAACAATGAGAAAATCTTAACAACGGACGGAGTCTCCAAAAAGCAGAGTAAGTCCTATCTGGTATACTCTGTTGTATCCCTGTGTCTTGTCTGCGCCTTTTTGCTCAGCACTCTGGGCGGATGTGCAGGATGCTCAGGTAATGAAAATACCGATCCCTCCGGAGTCGCTTCCACAGATGAGGCAGAAACCTTAGTTGTCGACGAGGCAACCTACATATTCGCCGACGGTATCTACATCGGAAAAACCTCCCTGGGCGGACACTCCTATGCTGAAGCAAGACTTCTTGCTCAGACAGAGTGTGATAGTATGATACACGACTTTGACCTGACAGTCAAGGCAAAAGACAATAAGTATGACTACAACAAGAGCAGTTTCCAGTGGGACAACGACATCGAGGATGTTCTGAAGCAGGCTGCAAGCTACAACAACAAGCTCTCCAAAAAGGAAAAGTCCACCTCCTCTACCAAGGCAGACAAGGTCTTTGAGCTGAGCTTTAAGGTTAACGCAGATTCTGTAAAGAAGACCGTTGAGGCAATCGCCGCCGAGGTTGACGTTGCACCCAAGAACGCCACCATCGCTTCTGCTTCCAACAAAAAAGTTTCCTTTTCTGCCTCAGCTGTCGGTTATCAGGTTGAGCAGGAAAGCCTGATAAAGAATATAACAAACGAGCTTGAAAAGCTCTCTGCAGGCAAAATCTCTGCATCAGAGATTACGGCTACAGTAAAAGAGGTTCAGCCCACACTGCATTTTGACGACCTTAACGGCAAAATTCAGCTTCTGGCTTCTCACTCCACAACAGCTCACAACACGGCTGACGCCCATCATAATATGAAGAACGCTCTGGATCGTTGCAACGGCTCCGTTATCGAACCAGGCGAGACCTGGTCTTTCTCTGCTCACGCAGGAGACACCAATTCCACCGCAGACGGCTACCGCTCTGCAACGGTTATCTCCAACGGACAGTATACTCAGGGTATCGGCGGAGGCGTTTGCCAGTCAAGCACCACCATCTACAACGCGGCTCTCAAGGCAAACCTCACTATCGCTGAGCGTCACTGCCACCGCTATCCTTCTTCCTATGCCCCTGCAGGTCTTGATGCTACAATCGCACATCCTTATCTGGATCTGAAGCTGAAGAACGATACCGATTATCCCATCTACCTTGAGTGCTATATGACCGGCAACACTCTGTACGTTAACTTCTACGGCTGGCAGGATCCCTCCTTTGACACCATCAAGACTTCTGCTTCCATCACAGAGACAAACAAGGCAGACGGATATTACTGTGCAGCTGCTGAGCGCATCTACTACAAAAACGGCAAAGAAGTGGACAGAGAAGCTCTTCCCTCATCACGTTACTATTATCCCGGTGGCGGCAGCTCCTCTTCCGAAACCAAGCCTGAAACTACAAAGCCTAAGGCAACAAAGCCCGCAACACCTAAACCTACAACTCCCAAGGCAACCCAGGCTCCCCAGACTCAGGCACCGGCAACTCAGCCTCCTGCAACAAAGCCTCAGGTTACACCTCAGCCTACAGATGCACCCGAGGGACAGAATCCCACAGCGGCACAGACTCCCTGAGTCGAGTGTGGCAACGCTGACAAAACAATATGAATTAACAAACTCTCTTTTGCAAATACTCCATGTATAAGCAAAAGGGAGTTTTTCTTATGATAAATCGCACAGGCAAATACACAACCCTATTCACGGACGGCCCGTCAATCCTCGGCGCAGGGGCGGTAGCAGGACCCAAGGAGGCTCAGGGCCCACTGGGGAAAGGTTTTGACAAGATTATCTACGATGCCAAGGCGGGTGCCGATACATGGGAGCAGGCGGAAAGCGCCTTTCAGCGGGAAGCCCTGATAACGGCACTCAGCAAAACGAAGCTGAAAGCTGAGGATCTTGACTATATTTTCTCAGGTGACCTGCTGAATCAATGTATTTCCTCAAGCAATGCCCTCAAAGAATTTTCAATACCCTATCTCGGCCAGTACGGCGCCTGCTCCACCATGGCACAATCGCTTATTATGGCGGCATTTGTGCTTCAATCGGGTACCGCCAAGAACTGTGCCTGTGTCACGTCCTCTCACTTTTGTTCTGCCGAGAGACAGTATCGCTTTCCTCTGGAGTACGGCGGCCAGCGCACACCCTCGGCACAGTGGACGGTTACGGGCTCCGGATGCGCTATTTTGGGAGAAGGCAAAAAGAACTCCGTTCGCATTACGGGTGCTACTGTGGGGAGGATTCTGGACTTAGGTGTTAAGGATGCCAACAACATGGGCGCCGCTATGGCACCTGCTGCGGCACAAACAATTCTGGATTTTTTCAAAGACACGGGCAAGAACCTTGATGACTTTGACCGAATCTTCACGGGAGATCTGGGGCTTGTCGGTTCAAAGCTCCTTTATGAGCTGACTCTCAAGGAAGGATATGACCTGAGACACAAGCACGACGACTGCGGTATGCTCATCTTTGACAGAGACCGTCAGGACGTCCACGCAGGCGGTTCGGGATGCGGGTGTGCCGCCTCGGTACTGTGCTCTCATATACTGAACCAAATGACAACGGGCAAGCTCCGACACATACTCTTTATTGCTACAGGTGCGCTGATGAGCCCCACATCCTGTCAGCAGGGGCTGAGTATCCCCTGTGTGGCACATCTTGTTGAGCTGACATTTCTTTGAGCAGAATAAAAAATCTCAATTTGTTATAAAAAGGTATTTTCAAAAGGATTTTTTTGTGGTATCATAATTATGTATTACTATCATTATTAACGCAAGTTTTGCCGAATTATGAGGTTTTGGTATGTTCAAAAAAATCCAGCAGTTGGATGAATTTGTTCTCAGAAAGATCAAAGGACTCCACTCACACACCAACAACAGAATAATGGCAGTCATCACCTATCTCGGCACAGGTGGACTTGTTTGGTTTGCTATGACAATCCCCATGATAATCTCCAGGCAGATGCGTGCGGCAGGACTTAATATTCTGCTTTCTCTGTTCATCACCTGGCTTGTGGGAGAGATCACAATCAAGCGCATTGTAGGCAGAGTCCGTCCCAGCGAACAGCTCCCCGAGGACGAGCAGATTGTCAAGCGACCCAAGTATTACTCTTTTCCCTCGGGTCACACCGCATCCTCTTTCTCGGTGGTGGGAGTAACCCTCCTGAGATGTCCCGTGGGCATTTACCTGCCCGTGATTGTTCTTGCATCTCTCATCGGATTCAGCCGTGTGTATCTGAGAGTTCACTATTTCTCCGATGTAGCTGTGGGTGTACTTCTGGGACTTGCCTGCGGACTTTCCTCCGTGGCACTTTTTAACGTGCTTGTTATCAACGTTTTCGGCTTCGCAATTTAAAACACTCTTATAAACTTATTCGGCAACCTATCATAGGGGTTGCCGATTTTTATTGATATCCCGAACACTATCTGCTATCATATAAAGTGACCCGAGATATTGTCATAATCGGAGTTATTTACCCCCGTAACCGCTAATATCCGAATCCTTTCCAAAGGGAAAGAAATCCAAAGGAGCAAGCTATGGCAAGACCTATTGACTCAAAAAGCGCAAAACAACTTCTCAGTCTTCACAAGGTTTTTTTGCAGAGCCTGAAGACCGTGAGTTCTTCTACGGATAAGTACAGCGATAATATCAACTCGCTGTGCAGATCTCTTTTAGACTCTGAAACACAGAAGATCCTCCGGAACACGCCTGTTGAGGAGCTGAACCGCGACAAGCGGGGATTCAGAACAAAAACTCTCAGAGATAACGGCTACGGCACTATTGCCGACCTTTACGGAGTTGCTGTGTCAAAGCTTGCACAGCTCAGTGGCATCAGCGACGAAGCAGCCGTTGCCATAAAAACCTCGGTCGATCAGCTTGCTAAAGCCGCAAAAGACAGTGCAAAAATCAGGCTGAGCACAGACGACAGGAATCCTCTTGCCACAGAGCTTGTAGTTACTGTATCAAAATATCTGCAGCTCTCTGCTCTTGCAGAAAAATCCGCTGCACTTCACAAAGAGGGAACGGACCTGCAACCGCAGATGAAAGCCCTGTCTCCTGCTACAAGCGGAATCAAGTGGATGTTCGCATCCAAGGGCAAGAAGGAAGCTGCCCTGCAGGCTTTCGCCTTTCTTCAGGAAAAGTCTACAGGGGATTACGGCAACTCTGTCAGACAGCTTACAGACAGCTATAATGCCGCCATTGCCACAACCGACGCTCTTGCCTGGGCGGATTTTTCTGAAAACTCCGTAAGCTTCTATAACGTTCTTGAAAAAATCAATCCTCAGCTTCTCGGAAACAACGACACCGAGTACGGTCTTCCCGAGGAGCTGGCAAAAGCTATAAAAGAGGAGCCTTTCTATTCAGAAGGGCTTAACTGCACCCTGCGTAATTATCAGGAGTGGGGTGTCAAATATATTCTCCACCAGAAGCGGGTTCTGCTGGGAGACGAAATGGGTCTCGGAAAAACTGTTCAGGCCATTGCCTCCATGGTCTCCCTGAGAAACACCGGTGCTTCTCACTTCGTGGTGGTATGCCCTGCCAGCGTTGTCACAAACTGGTGTCGCGAGATTGCAAAAATGAGCGACCTTTCCGTTACCAAGGTTCACGGCGCCGACCGAGCCTCTTCACTGCAACACTGGAAAGAGAACGGCGGTGTTGCCGTGACCACCTTTGAAACCACAGAGCATTTCACCCTGGGACCCAAGTTCAGATTCTCTGCCCTTGTTGTGGACGAAGCTCATTACATCAAGAACCCCGAAGCAAGACGCACGGTAAATGTAAAGAACATCAGCACACACGCCGAGAGAATCCTGTTTATGACAGGTACCGCTCTTGAGAATAAGGTAGAGGAGATGGTGTCTCTCATCAGAATCCTTCAGCCTCAGATTGCCGACGGAGTCCGCGGACTGGAGTTCTTGTCATCGGCACCCGAATTCAGAGAAAAGGTTGCTCCCGTGTACTACCGCAGACGACGTGAGGACGTTCTCACCGAATTGCCCGACCTTATTGAGAGCAGAGAATGGTGCACCCTTGGGGCTGCGGAAGAAGCAAAATACGAGAACTCCATTCTCAGCAAAAACTATGCCGATGCACGTCGGGTCTCCTGGAACGTTGACAACATCGCTGACTCCTCCAAAGCAAACCGCTTGCTTGAAATCGTGGAGGAGGCTGAAGACGACGGACGCAAGGTTATTGTGTTCTCCTTCTTCCTTGATACCATAGACAAAGTTACCTCTCTTCTCGGCAGCAGATGCATGAGTCCCATCAACGGCTCGGTTACTCCTGCCCGACGTCAGGAGATTATTGATGAGTTTGACAAAGCTCCTGCGGGAAGCGTTCTGGCGGCACAGATTCAGTCGGGCGGAACGGGACTCAACATCCAGTCCGCCAGCGTTGTCATCCTCTGCGAACCTCAGTTCAAGCCTTCCATCGAGAATCAGGCAATATCACGCGCCTACCGCATGGGACAGACCAGAAACGTTCTTGTTTACCGCCTGCTTTGCGACGACACCGTGGACGAGCGTATCCTTGCCCTCCTTGAAAGCAAACAAGCGGTTTTCGATGCTTTCGCAGACGAATCTGTAGTGGCGGAAGAAAGTTTTGAGCTGGATGAAAGGTCCTTCGGAAATATCATTGATATGGAGATTGAGCGAATTAACGCAAAGACTGCAGACAAACCCGAAGAATAAACCTCAGAATCTCTGATACATAAAAGTAAAAACCGCACAGGTTGTTTTATCAGCCTGTGCGGTTTGTTGTTTTATGATAATTTTTTATTGATTATCAGTTTTTGGGCAGGATCTTCTCTGCGCCGCCCATATAAGGTCTGAGTGCCTCGGGGATGTTCACAGAGCCGTCTGCGTTCAGGTTGTTCTCCAGAAACGCGATGAGCATTCTGGGAGGAGCAACCACGGTATTGTTGAGGGTATGAGCAAAGTACTTGCCCTTCTCCTTGGAGTTGACGCGGATTCTCAGTCTGCGTGCCTGTGCATCGCCAAGGTTGGAACAGCTTCCCACCTCGAAATATTTCTGCTGTCTGGGAGACCACGCCTCTACGTCAATGGATTTTACCTTCAGGTCTGCCAGGTCGCCGGAGCAACACTCCAGTGTGCGTACAGGAACATCCAGACTGCGGAACAAGTCAACTGTATTCTGCCAGAGTTTGTCGAACCACATCATGGAATCCTCGGGCTTGCAGACTACAATCATCTCCTGCTTTTCAAACTGGTGAATACGATATACACCGCGCTCCTCAATGCCGTGTGCACCCTTTTCTTTACGGAAGCAGGGAGAGTAGCTGGTCAGTGTATAGGGCAGGTCCTCTTCTTTGTTCATTGTATCAATAAACTTACCAATCATGGAATGCTCACTGGTGCCGATGAGGTACAGATCCTCGCCCTCAATCTTATACATCATGGAGTCCATCTCGGCAAAGCTCATAACACCTGTGACAACATCGGAACGAATCATAAAGGGAGGCACGCAGTAGGTGAAGCCTCTCTCAATCATAAAGTCCCGTGCGTAGGAGATAACTGCGGAGTGAAGTCTGGCAATGTCGCCCATAAGATAGTAGAAGCCGTTACCTGCAACCTTTCTGGCGCTGTCAAGGTCGATTCCGCAGAACCTCTCCATAATATCTGTGTGATAAGGAACCTCGAAGTCGGGAGTCACAGGCTCACCGTAACGCTGAACCTCTACGTTCTCAGAGTCGTCTTTGCCGATGGGAACAGAGTCGTCGATGATGTTGGGGATTGTCATCATGATGGTCTTGACCTTCTCGGAAAGCTCCGTCTCCTGCTTCTCAAGCTCAGAGAGTCGCTCACCCTGAGATGTAACCAGAACCTTCATCTCCTCGGCTTCGTCACGCTTGCCCTGACCCATGAGTGCGCCTATCATCTTGGAGTGCTTGTTTCTCTGTGCTCTCAGGTCGTCTGCCTCTTTCTTGACGGCACGGCTCTCTTTGTCAAGCTCGATAACCTGGTCAACCAGAGGAAGCTTGCTGTCCTGAAATTTCTTTTTGATGTTCTCTTTTACTATATCGGGGTTTTCTCTAACAAATTTAATATCTAACATTTTTTACTCCTCGTTTATCCTGTAATTTTATTATATCAGCCTTTGTCGCCGAAAAGATTCGCAAAATTTGTGAGTTCCTCGTCTGAGTAGAATTCTATGGTGAGCACTCCGCCCTTGCCGCTTTTGGCTTTGGAGACGGTGACTTTTCTGCCCAGATTCTCGGTAAGCGCCATCTCCACCTCGGTGTAGTAGTGGGGTTTTGAGCTTTTTGAGGGAGCTTTGGGCTTTTTTTCCTTTGAAGGTTTAGCTGCCTGCTCTGCAAATCGTACAGAAAGGCCCTTCTCGATGATCTCTTCGGCAAGCTCACAGATGCGGTCGGGGTCTTCTATTGCCGCCAGCGCACGTGCATGTCCTGCAGAGAGTTTGCCCTCGGCAACCAGTGCCTGCACATACTCGGGAAGCTTTAGAAGTCTCAGAGCATTTGCTACTGCGGGTCGGGATTTGCCAACGGAGTTTGCAACCTCCTCCTGAGTGAGACCGTGAGTTTCCATGAGGGTTTTGTAGCCCTTTGCCTCTTCCATGGGAGACAGATTCTCTCGCTGAAGATTCTCTATGAGAGCAAGCTCCATGGTCTTCAGATCATCAAGCTCGCGGATTATTACGGGAATCTCGCTGAGTCCTGCAAGCATAGACGCTCTGTAGCGTCGCTCACCTGCCACAATCTGATAGCCGCCGCCGAAAATAGGACGCACCAGTATAGGCTGAAGCACGCCGTGCTCTCTTATGCTCTCCGAAAGCTGTGAAAGCGCCTCTTCGTCAAACTCTGTTCTGGGCTGACCGCGGTTCGGCTCTATGTCTTCTATTTTAAGCGTAACGGCACCCGATCCGGTTTCGCTCTCGTTTTCAAGGTAAATTGCGTCCAGACGCTTACCTAATCCGCCTTTTTTCGCCATATCAAGCCCTCTCTTTCTTCATAATCTCTTTTGCAAGGTTCAGATAAGCCTCAGAGCCTTTGCAGGCAATATCGTAGTAGATAACAGGCATTCCGTAGCTGGGAGCTTCTGAGATTCTGACTCCTCTGGGAATCGGGGTGGCATAAACCTTGCGCGGGAAATACTTTTTGACTTCGTTTACAACCTGATGCGTCAGGTTGAGTCTGCCGTCATACATGGTAAGTATAACGCCCTCAACATCAAGATAAGGGTTGTAGACTCTCTTGACTCTGCGGATAGAGTTCATCAGCTGAGCCAGTCCCTCCAGAGCATAATACTCGCACTGAATAGGAATGAGAACGGTATCTGTGCAGGTAAGAGCGTTGACCGTGACCAGTCCGAGGGACGGAGGACAGTCGATGAAAATATAGTCGTAATCCGCCTTAACGGGGAGCACAGCGTTCTTGAGAATCGCCTCGCGCTTCTCTCTGTCTGCAATTTCAAGCTCAGCCGCGGCTAAGTCAAGGCTTGAGGGAATAACCGAAAGATTCTTGAATTTTGTCTGAATTATACATTCCGATGCGGTTTTATCATTCACCAGAATATCGTATGTAGTGTATTTTGCACTTCGTCTGTCAATGCCGACACCGCTTGTGGCATTACCCTGAGGGTCGATGTCTATGAGCAGTGTGCGCTTGCCGAAATATCCGAAGGCTGCCGCCAGATTCACAGCACTGGTGGTTTTTCCTACACCGCCCTTCTGGTTTGAAACCGCAATTATTTTAGCCAAATATATCACCTTTTCAAAAACTAATAAACAAATCTAACATTTATTTTACCATATATCACAGCAAAATAAAAGTATTTTTGCTAAAAAGCCTGTGCAGAAAGTTCATTGAAGAATTTATACAATATTAACAACTGCAGAAGATGACCTCGGCACTTCGGCGTCATACCTCGTTGGGACTACGCATCTCCTCGGATTTTTGAAGCCTCAAATCCGCGTTGTTCGCCAATTCCGAGGTTGCTCTCAAAACCCTCGGGCTACGGCGACAGTGCACTTCTATCAATGTTTCACGTGAAATATCAAAAAACGCCAAAAGACGCACGATATAATTACCGTGCGCCTTAAGGCAAGGGGTTCAGATAAGGAAATGGGTATGAGTGGACGGGTGCATTGCACCCTAAGGGAAAAGCATAATTTATATCAAGCGGTCTTCGATTTGCTCTTTTTGTGGGCTGTAGCTTCGCTTTTGGGAATTTTCACCGTGTACTCAATGTACTCTTCGGTCTCCAGTTTCTTGCTGACCGCGTTAATCCCCGAGAGTCTCATGGTATCCACCGCTTTGTTGATTGTGTTTACGAAAATCCGCACATCTCGGATTACAAAACGTTTCTCCTGTTTTTGAGGTGACTGCACCGTTGCACGGCAGAGAAGCTTCATCACCACGTCTTCGGTCTCTTTCGCAGACAACCCCTCGGCGACTATTCGGCTGAGGAGTTCCTTCCTCAGCTCTTCATCCTCTATGCGTAGAAGCGCTCTGGCGTGTCTTTCGGAAAGACCCGCCTGAATTATCCAGTCCTGATCTTCCAAAGAAAGTTTTAACAGTCGTAGTTTGTTCGCCACCGTGGACTGTTTCTTCCCCAGTCGGATTGCCGCTTCTTCCTGAGTTATGCCGTACTTTCTGATTAGTCGGGATATTCCCCGTGCTTCTTCAAACATATTCAGGTCACTTCGCTGAATGTTCTCTATCAGCGCGAATATGGCCGACTCCTTGTCCGTGCACTTAATAAGCACGCAGGGCACCTTGGTAAGTCCGCACAGCACCGCCGCGCGAAGTCTCCGTTCTCCTGCCACAAGCTCATATTCGCTCTGGCTGAGACGTCTCACAGTGAGAGGCTGGAGAATACCGTTTGTGGAGATTGACTGAGCCAGCATTCTCAGCTCGTCCTCGTCAAAGACCTTTCTCGGCTGAGTTTTGTTCGGGCGTATCTGGATTGTGGGGATTTCGATGACCTTATTCTCTTCTTTGGAAAGGACGCCCATCAGCTCACCCCCTGTAGATTCAGTTTTCTGCGCCACCTTTTCTCAGAGTTTAAACACAACGGATAAGTGTCGTCCTTGACTGTGGTTAAATTCTATCACATTGTTTCTTAAAAAAATGTCGTTATGTGTGCAATTATTTTCGTTTTTCTCCTCTATATATGAAAGAGGATGTCGAAACATCCACAAAAAAGCCTCTCTGTTAAAGAGAGGCTGTTCTTATAGAGGTTTCTTTTTAATCTGGGAGTTGTGTCGGGGATATCGGTCGGGAGTGGTTGCCACCTTGTCAACTACTACAAGGGTACGGCTACTCTCATCCGACAGGGTATATTCCCGGGATTCTTTCAGCTTTCCGCCGAGAATTGAGATGGCTTTTTTTGATTCAGAAAGTTCCTCTGTGGCGGCAGGCCCTTTCATCGCAATGAACGCACCACCCTTTTTTACATAGGGCAAGCAATACTCGCAAAGCACGTTGAGCCTTGCTACCGCCCGTGAGGTGGCAATGTCAAACTTCTGTCGGTAATCTGTGTCCACGGCTGACTCCTCAGCACGCGAATGGACAATCTCTGCAGAAAGGCCAAGCTCCCCAAGCACATCGGACAAAAACTGCAGTCTTTTACCGAGTCCGTCCAGAAGGGTCAGTTTAATATCGGGTCTTGCTATAAGAAGTGGCAAGCCGGGGAATCCTGCACCCGTGCCTACATCTATCACCGAGGCACCCTCTTTAATCCGGAATTTGCTGAGGATATACAAGCTGTCGCAAAAATGCTTGACGATAACCTCCTGCTCCTCGGTAATCGCCGTCAGATTCATTCGGGTGTTGTAGTCCACAAGCATTCTGTAATATATCTCAAAACGTCCGACAGCTGTGTCGTCCAGTTCAACTCCTATAAGAGCCGTCTGCTCTCTGAGATTTTCTGCAAAAGACATCAGACTTCACCCTCTTTCTTATTGTTTCGGCTTGATAGCCAGATAATCAGCACACTCACGTCTGCAGGAGAAACACCGGAAATACGGGATGCCTGGGCAATGTCGTGGGGTTTTATCTTATTGAGCTTTTCCTGAGCTTCAAGCCTGAGTCCTGAAATTTCTCTGTAGTCTATGTCGGCAGGCAGGGTGCGTTTCTGCATGCGTTGCATCTGCTCTACGCGGTCAAGCTGTTTTTTGATGTAGCCCTCGTATTTAATTTCTATCTCCACCTGCTCAAAAACGCTTCGGGACAAGTCAGGTCTGTTTTTATCAACGGAAGTCAGGTCGCTGTATGATATCTGAGGACGACGAAGTAAATCCGCAACTGAAACACCTGTTGAAACCGCGGATGTTTCACGTGAAACAAGAATACCGTTCAGCTCCTCTGTAGGAGAGAGCACGGTGGTGCGTACTCGTTTCAACTCCTGCTTTATATCCTCCTGCTTTTTGCAGAAGCGTTCCCACTTCTCGTCAGACACAAGTCCGATTTTTCTACCCAGAGGAGTCAGGCGCTTGTCAGCGTTATCCTGACGAAGAACGAGTCTGTACTCACTTCTGGACGTCATCATTCGGTAAGGCTCACCGGTGCCCTTGGTAATAAGATCGTCAATAAGAGTGCCGATATATGAGGAGGAGCGCTGTAAAATCATTGGCTCTTCGCCTTTAATTGCAAGGGCGGCATTCACTCCTGCAACAAGTCCCTGAGCAGCGGCCTCTTCGTATCCGCTGCTGCCGTTGAACTGACCTGCGCCGTAAAGTCCCTTGAAGTTCTTAAACTCAAGGGTTGCGTCCATCTCTGTAGGGTCTACGCAATCGTATTCTATTGCATAGGCAGGACGCATTATAACTGCATTCTCCAAACCTTTGATCGTGTGGTAGAACTGAAGCTGTACTTCCTCGGGCAGGGACGAAGACATTCCCTGAAGATACATTTCCTCTGTATTAAGTCCGCAGGGTTCTATAAACAGCTGGTGCCGTTCCTTGTCGGGAAATCTCACAATCTTATCCTCAAGGCTGGGGCAGTATCTGGGACCTACACCCTCAATCATACCGCCGTAGAGAGGACTTCGGTGTATATTATCAAGTATAACTTTCTTTGTTTTCTCGTTTGTCCAGCTGATGTGACAGACAACTGAGTTTTCGCCCAAGTCATCGGTCTCAAAGGAGAAAGGCTCAGGCGGCTCGTCACCCTGCTGCTCAGAAAGCTCCGAGAAATCTATGCTGGAACGGAGGACTCGTGCAGGGGTGCCCGTCTTGAATCTTCTCAGGGGTAATCCCAGATCAAGCAGACTTTGGGTAAGTTTTGTAGCCGCAAAGGTTCCGTCAGGGCCACCCTGATAGTTTACTTCGCCTACAAAAATTCTGCCGCCGAGATATGTACCCGTCGCGACAATTACCTTCTTAACAAGATACTCTGCACCCATCTGGGTGGTGATTGACCATGGGTAGTCATCACAATCGCTTTTCTGCACAGCAACAATCTCTGCCTGCTTCAGCTGAAGATTCTCCTGAAGCTCCAGTTTATGTTTCATTATGGATGCGTATTTGAGTCGGTCAATCTGAGCGCGGAGAGAGTGCACCGCAGGGCCTTTTCCTCGGTTGAGCATACGCATCTGCAGAAAACTCTCGTCTGCGGTTTTTCCCATTTCTCCGCCAAGGGCGTCAATCTCGCGGACAAGGTGTCCTTTTGCAGTTCCGCCGATTGAGGGATTGCAGGGACAGTTGCCTACAGCGTCCATATTGATTGTGAAAACAGCAGTGACACATCCCAGTCTTGCTGCTGCCAAAGCCGCCTCGATACCCGCGTGGCCTGCGCCGATTACTGCAACATCCAATTTTCCTGCATCATAGGTCTTCATCATACTAATTTCCTTTGTCAGAAGATTTTTCTGTGTTTCACGTGAAACATTCGGGTTATTTGCCTACGCAGAATTTGTGGAACACATCGTCCACAACTGCTTCGGAGACATTCTCGCCTGTGAGTTGCATAAGGCAGTCGATAGCCTCCTCAACACAAACAGTAACTGCATCGTAGGAAAAACCCAGTTCCAATGCGTTTTCTGCTTCTTGCAACGCACTGAGTGCAGAAACTGCAGCGGCTCGCTGACGCTCTCCCGAGAGAATTCCGACACAAGGATCAAAGTCCTTGGTTCCGCATATTTCTTCTACGGTTTTCTCAAGATCTTGTTTACCTTCTCCGTTTTTAGCACTTATATATACTATATATTGTGTTTTGTTCTTAATAAACTCAATATCTGCTTTTTGTTCCAAATCAGTTTTGTTGATAATAGCAACCGAGGGCACGTCGATGAGGCTTTCCAGAAGATTCATATCCTCTTCGTTAAGTTTCTCACTGCTGTCAAAAACTGCCAGCACCAAAGAGCAGGAGGAGAGTCTCTCGCGGGTTTTGTCCACTCCGATTTTCTCAACTATGTTATCAGTGTCGCGGATACCTGCGGTGTCACAAAGGCGAAGTGTTACATCGCCTACAATAACGGTTTCTTCCACCAAGTCTCTGGTTGTGCCGGGGATTTCCGTGACAATACTTTTTTCAAAGCCGGTGAGCAGGTTCATCAGCGTTGATTTTCCTACGTTGGGTCTGCCTGCAATAACAGTATCAACCCCGTGAATCACCGCTTGTCCTGCTTCGTAGTCCTTAAGCAGCTGTGATATTTTAGCCTTTGATGAATTAAAAGTATCCATCAGAGCAGATTCTGTCACCTGAGGGATATCTTCCTCGGGATAGTCTGCCCAAGCTGAAAAGTGAGCAACCAAAGATACAAGTTCCTGCACAATGGCCTTAATTTTTCTACTCAGTGCGCCTGTGCGTGCGCTGACAGCCGCACGTGCCGCCTGTCGGCTTCTTGCGGAAATAATATCCATTACACCCTGCGCCTGACTTAAATCCATTTTTCCGTTGAGAAAGGCACGTTTTGTAAATTCTCCGGGTTCAGCAATAGTTGCTCCATTCTGAAGAACAGTCCTGAGCACCTCTCGGGTAATATAAAGACCACCGTGACAACAAAGCTCAACCACATCTTCGCCGGTGAAGCTGTGAGGTGCGCGATAAAGCACAGCAACTACTTCGTCAAGCATCTCGCCGTTCTCTGTTACCTTGCCGTAGAGCGCACGATAACCCTCAATCTCTGAGAGGGTTGTTCCTCTTGCAGACTTAAAAACACGATCAGCTACAGCTATTGCTTCACTTCCTGATATTCTGATAATACCGATACCGCCCTGACCTTGTGCAGTGCTGATAGCGGCAATTGTTTTTTCCTTCATAATATCACCCTTGATTTTATCTGGGACTATATCTTTTTCAAATAAAAAACTGAAATGTGCAGGTAAAAAAACAAGGGCGGCTTACCGCCGCCCTTTTCTCCGACGGGCTTTATATCCGTCGTAAATTACTTGTCGATTCTGCCATAGAGTGCAGCTCCCTCACCCTCGTTGATGGGTGCGCGCTGAGGCTTGTCTGCTGAATTTGCAGCTGCATCATAGGAGCGCTTGGGACGTCTGTCGTAGTTTCTGCCGCCACGACCTCTGCCGCCTCTGTTTCTCTGAGCTTTAGGATCAGGACCAATAACCACATGACGGTTAAGGTTCTCGCCTTCGCTCCAGGAAGTTGCGCCGTTCACCTTCTGAACAGCTGTGTGGATGATTCTTCTCTCGTAGGGATTCATAGGCTCCAGACTTGTTTTATAACCTGTCTTAACTGCCTTGAAAGCCAGCTTTCTGCCAAGAATCTCAAGAGTCTTTTCTCTCTTTTCGCGATAGTCACCTGTATTAATTGTGACCTTATAGTATGCGTTGTCAACGTGGTTTGCAACCAGACCTGTCAGATACTGGAGAGCATCCAGTGTCTCACCGCGTCTGCCGATTACAAAGCCTACATCTTCACCCTCAAGGTTGATTACAACGCCGTTTTCTTCTGTTTCGTTTACATCCAGAGTGATGCCCTCAAGGCCCATTGCCCCAAGCACATCTTTAAGGAATTCCTCTGCAGCATCTGCAGGAGTAGCCTTAATAAACGCCCTTACCTTTGCGGGACGTCCGCCAAACAGACCGAGAACTTTCTTCTCGGCTCTCTCAAGAAGCTCGAATTCTGCCTCGTAAGTTTCAACGCCAAGCTGTCTGCATGCGTCCTGCTGAGCCAGAACTTCGGTCTCGCCAACGCCGATTGCTTCTCTAATCAAGATGTCACCTTCTTAATATTATTGTATATAGTTTTGAGTTATTTTCGATTTTCAGTTGAGTGCATTAAAGATGCTTTACAGAAGCTTCCTGCTTTTCAAGCAATGCAACTCTGGCTGCCTCTGAACGTGCAACCATCATAGCCGGTCCGAAATACTTGAACATAACTACCGACTGCACAAAACCCAGTACGGTGGAACAAATCCAGTAAAAACCTACAGCTGCGGGAACAGTGTATGCGATGTAAGCAGAGAACAGGGGAAGAGCAAAAATCATAGCCTTCATACAACCCTGCTGTGCACCACCGGAGCCGTTTAATTTCTGCATAACAAGCTGAGATGCTACAGAAGTAGCAAAACACAGGAAAGGAATCAGAAGATACCAGGAGAATCCCAACTGAGAAGGAGTCTCAAGGAGATTGAGTCCTGTGAAGTTGAAGGATGAACAGAATGCGCTTATTTCGGGAATAGAAAGCTTTGCGCCTTCGAAACAAGCCTGAATACACTCAAAAGAGTTGAAATATCTGAGTATATCAATCTGTCCGCCATACATTGCAGATGCGGAGATATTCAGTCCGGGAATGGAGACGAGGACGTTCTTTGCCTCTTCTACCATTGATTTGTCCAAATGAAGCGTATTTGTCAGAGGATAAGCAACAGCATAGAAAACTCCGATCATAATAACCATAGGGAGAATTGTGCTGAGACAGCCACTGTAAGGGCTGACGCCTTCCTTTTCAAAGAGCTTCTGGGTTTCTTCGTTAAGCTTTTCTCTGTTGTTGCCGTATTTTTCCCGAAGCTCTGCCTGTTTTGCTTGAAGACGTGCATTACCTGCCATAGTCTTCTGCTGTTTGATAGAAGAAGGGAACAAGATGAGCTTCGCAATAATCGTGAAGATTAAGATAGCAAGTCCGTAGTTGTGAACAAGCTGATATGCAATCCACAATACATAACCGAAAATGCTTCCGATAATTTCCATAAGCTTAACCTTTCTTTCGGGTCTTTTGTTTCTTTTGCGGTATGGGGTCGAATCCACCCTTTGAGAAGGGGTTGCACCGCAGGAATCTCCATATTGCCAGAGCTGTGCCTTTTACTGCACCGAATCGCTCTATTGCCTCATATCCGTACTGAGAGCAAGTGGGGTAATACTTACAACTCGGAGGTGTATGAGGGGAGATATATTTCTGATAAAAACGAATCAAAGCAAGCAATGGCTTTTTCATCACTTTTCCTCCAATAATCCTGCATCTTTCAGATGCTTTCTCATACTGCGGAGGATATCCTTGCTTTTTCTGTAGGGGGTCTTGACTCTGGCAACAAAGACCAGGTCGAATCCCGGACGTATACTTTCATAAAGCTCGGAGTATGCCGCTCTGATAATTCGTTTGCAGCGGTTGCGTTTTGTAGCTTTGCCAATCTTTTTGCCGGTGGTTATTCCGATACGAAGGTTATTTGTATTATTTTTTATGATGTAAGTAACAAGATCCGAGGAGACATACGAGCGACCGCGAGTGTACGCTCGTCTGAACTCCCGATTCTCTTTTAAAGTGATGATGTCACTCATGTAACCACCTTAATTCAAAAAGCGGCCGTTGATGTAAAACCGCTGATAAAAAGAAAGACCACAATAACGTGGTCCTCACTTTTAGTAAGAAAGTCTCTTTCTGCCTTTTGCTCTTCTGCGAGCAAGAACCTTGCGTCCGTTTCTGTCGGACATTCTCTTTCTGAAGCCGTGCTCCTTCTTTCTGTGGAGCTTCTTGGGTTGATATGTTCTAAGCATATTAATCCTCCTTTCGGATACATAACCTTGCAATTTAGCATTATAACCTAATTTTTCTCAGTAGTCAACAAAAATTTTCGAGTTTTTAGGGATTTATTTTCAGTTTATTTTTTTACTTTCAAAGACGCACTATATCTTGTATTTACATAGGTTTTAAAACACAAATTGCAGAAGTGTAAATTCATCTCTGCAATGCAGTATTATAAATAGTAAATAAAAACTTATAATATGTTAATTTATTGTGCAAAAAAACATTGCAATTCACGCTTGTTTTTGGTAAAATAAAATGGTAAATGTGAAAGATTGTCTTTGTATATTTCAGACAGGGAAAAAGAATAAAACAGGAGGTATAAAAATGGAATCCTTCAACGAAGCTTGGGGAGTAATTTGTGACTATTGCAAAAGTAAAATAACCGATGTTGCATATAAAATGTGGATAAGCCGTATTGAGCCTGTAGAGCTGGATTTTGACAAAGGTCAGACCGTTCTCATGGTGCCCAGCGAATTCCACAAAGACACCCTTGAAAGATGCTATAAAACACTTCTGAGTGAGGCTTTTGAGGCTGTGTTCGGAACTTCCTTTGAAATTTGTCTTACAACTCCTCAGGAAAAAGAAACAACAGAAGAAAGCAAGGCTGAGCCCGGATCTATCTATGACTACACTTTCTCTAATTTTATTGTTGGTCCTTCCAACAAATTTGCTCACGCGGCGGCGATGGCTGTTGCTGCAAATCCTGCAGGAGCATACAACCCTCTTATGATGTACGGAAGCTCAGGTCTCGGAAAAACTCATCTTCTCTATGCAATAGGAAATGAGATTAAAAAGAATAACCCCGAGATGAAAATCCGTTACGTAAAAGGTGACGAGTTCATTAACGAGCTGGTTAAATCCATCGGTACCGCAACCAACGAGGAATTCAGACAGAAATACCGTCAATCCGATGTTCTTCTGGTGGATGATGTGCAGTTCATTGCAGGTAAGAACAGTACACAGGAGGAGTTCTTCCATACATTCAATGCACTTTATGAGGACCATAAACAGATTGTTCTGATTTCTGACCGTCCTCCCAAGGATATGAAGGTTCTGGATGACCGTCTCCGCTCCCGTTTTGAATCAGGACTTCTGGCGGACCTGCAGCCTCCCGATATCGAAACAAGAATCGCTATTATAAAAAAGAAAGCTGCTATTCTTGATGTGCCTGTTTCTGACGAACTTGCTGAATATATTGCTCAGAAAATAAAAGCAAATGTCCGTCAGCTTGAAGGCGTTGTTAAAAAACTCAAAGCAAGATATCTGCTTAACAATGAAAAAATCACCCAGACCGTGGTGGCAGAGGTTATAGCTGAAATTCTCAACAACGATTCCACTCCTGAACACACAGTTGAAAAAGTAATAGAAGAAGTTGCACGTACCTTCGGTGTATCGGGAGAAGATATCCGCTCCAAGAAAAGCCGTAAAGCATCCATCAACAATCCCAGACACGTAGCTATTTACATAACAAGAGAGCTGACTGGTATGTCTATGGTAGAAATAGGAAAGGTTTTCGGTAATCTGCATTATTCTACCATTGTATATACAATTCAGCAGGTGGACAAAAAGATGCAGTCTGACAGTAATCTGAAGGAAACTGTAGAAGATATTATCAAAAACATCAGAGATAATTAAAGCAACTACGAAAATAAAAAGTTTTCAACATTTTCATAAACATTAACATTTTCTGTTTCCACATTTTCTCACGCATAATTTCCGTGGAAATGGTAATGTTGAAAAGTTGGGGTTATTCATCAGAGATGGTAATGATAAAAATATCCCTTGTTTTCTCAGTAAAAGGGAGTTATTAACATTTTAACGCCTTCTACTATGTACTACTATTTATTAATACATATCAATTATCAATTCTTTTAAGAAAGGATTTTTTCTATGAAATTTACAGTTATGAGATCTGACATTGTTCAGGCTGTTCAGAATGTTTCAAGAGCTGTTTCTACAAAGGCAACCCTGCCTGCTCTGGAAGGTATTCTCATAAAAGCATATGACAACACACTCACTCTCACAGGATATGACCTGGAGCTTGGAGTTACAACCACAGTGGAGGCTTCTGTTTCCGTTGAAGGTGAGATTGTTGTGGGAGCAAAGCTGTTCTCCGAAATTGTCAAGAAGCTTCCCGAGGAAATCGTTACCTTTGAAACAGACGAGAGAATGATTATCTACATTACATCAGGCAGTGCTGATTATCAGATTGTAGGTATTTCTTCAATGGAATACCCCGAGATTCCCACTTTTGAAGCAACTGACGAGATAAAAATCTCTGCAGGAGTGCTGAGGAATATGATTCGTCAGACTCTGTATGCTGTTTCTGATAATATTGCAAAACCCATATACACAGGTTCTCTCTTTGAAATTAAAGATAAAGAGATGAGAATAATTTCTGTTGACGGATACCGTATGGCAATTCGCCTTGAAAATATCGATTCGGATACAGATAACAGATTTATTGTTCCCGGAAAGATGCAGAGTGAGATTTTGAAGCTTATCAACGACGATGAAAAAGAAATCTCAATTATAGTCGGTCAGCGACATGTTCTTTTCAATATTGATACATATTCAGTTATTTCAAGACTGATTGAGGGTAACTTCCTTGACTTCCGCACAACTGTGCCCAAGACTGAGGATACAACTCTCGTGATAAATACACGCAGTCTCATTAATTCTGTCGAGAGAATGTCTTTGCTTACAAGCGACAGAGTACAGAGCCCGGTGCGTTTCAGCATTACTCAGGATGAAATAAGACTTTCCTGCCGTACTGCAGTGGGAAGAGCTTCGGATGTTATCCCGGTTTCTACTATAGGTAAGGATGTTGAGATAGGATTTAACAACAGATATCTCCTTGATGCACTTAAAAACACAGAATGTGACGAGGTAAAACTTATTCTCAACGGAAGTCTTTCTCCCATGATAGTTAAGCCTATTCAGGGTGATGATTTTATTTTCCTTGTTGTTCCTATGAGGTTAAACGATGAAGCATAATATTATTACTATAGAAGAGGAATTTATCAGACTTGATAATCTTCTCAAGTTTTCAGGTATTGTTGCCACAGGTGGCGAAGCAAAGGTTCTCATTCAGAGCGGACAGGTTCTCGTAAACGGAGAGGTCTGCACTATGAGAGGCAAGAAAATGAGAGACGGTGACAAGGCGCAGTACGAAGACAGAATTGCAGAGGTGTCAGTTCGTTGATAGTTAAGTCCTTAGAATTCACGGATTTTCGCAATCTCAAGGACAATATAATATATCCTGCCGAAGGTGTTAATATCATTTTCGGCGACAATGCTCAGGGAAAGACAAATTTGCTGGAAGCGGTATGGCTTTTTTCGGGAGGTCATTCTTTCAGAGGAGCAAAGGAAAATGAGCTGACTAAGTTCGGCAGTAATAAATCAGAGATAAAAATGAATTTCTTCAGTCAGGGCAGAGACCAGACCGCCGTGATTAAATATTCGGGAAGTAAAAAAGAAGTTTTCATAAACTCTGTGCCAAAGACTTCCTCGGCGTATCTTTCTCAGTGTTTTTCGGCGGTGGTGTTTTCTCCTGAACATTTGTCACTTGTGAAGAACGGTCCGTCACTTCGGAGGAAATTTATTGACGGAGCAATCTGTCAGCAGGATGTAAAGTTTGCAGTTCTTCTCTCGAAATACAGCAGAACGCTTATGGAGCGCAATGCTCTGCTCAAGGATTTTTATAAGCATCCGGAGCTAAAGGAAACTCTGTGTATATGGGATGATTCCTTGATTTTGCTTGGTGCAAAGATAATTAAGAAGAGACTGGATTATCTTAGAAACCTTCAGCTGTCGGCACAGAAATTTCATCAGGGAATATCTTCGGGACAAGAAGAACTTGAGATAATTTACACAAGCACTGCAGGTATTGATATAAATGACAGTGAAGCTTTAATAAGAGAAAAACTGACAGCAGGTTTTAAAAAATGTGAGAAAGAGGATTTTAAGCTCAGTTGTACAAACTGCGGTCCTCACAGAGATGATCTTGATTTTCTCATAAATGGAATCAAAGCTAAAACCTTCGGTTCTCAGGGTCAGCAGAGAAGTATTATTCTGTCGCTGAAACTTGCAGAAGCACAGATGTTGTGGGAGTATTTTGAGGAACCTCCTGTAGTGCTTCTTGATGATGTTCTGTCGGAGATTGACAGAAACCGTCAGGAATTTCTGCTTTCAAATACACAGGGATGTCAGACCTTCATAACGGGTTGTGAGCCTCCTGTTATAGAAAACGGAAACACGAAGATTTTTACTATAGAAAAAGGCGAGGTCAGGTAGATGTATCTTCATCTGGGACAGGAAACGATTGTAGATACAAAAGATATTGTCGGGATATATGATATGGATACTTCAACTGTCTCGAAATGGTCCAGAGAATATCTGAATCAGGCGGAGAAAGAAGGAAGAGTTGTTAATGTATCTTTCTTTGATTTGCCGAAGTCTTTTATCATATGCAAGAGTGACAGAGGTTTGAAAGAAATTGTGTATATTAGTCCTCTTTCAAGTCAGACACTTCTCAGGCGCTCGCAGAATAATCAAACCATTTATGGTTAATAAAATAATATAGAAGATATAAGGAGGATATAATGGCAAATAATTATAAATGTCCTTATTGTTCAAGAAAAATCAGTTATACCACAAGACTTGTGGAGCACGGGCAGGGAGAGCATAACTGCAGTCACTGTCAGAAACCCTCAAACATAACGCAGAGTAAGGGAATCTGGAGGCTGTTTATTCTTTGCACACTGGCGGCAGGAATAATAATGATTTTTTACTTGCTGTTTGGAAACACAATCCAGGATGCATATGACGAAAACGGTTCATTGGGATTCTTAGTAGCGCTGTTTTTTGGTAAAGGCAAGGAGATAAAATGGATAATATGGGAGCTGATTCCCTTTGCTGTTTTCTTCTTTGTTTCTCCGAAATATATGAATTTCATTCCTCTGAGAAAATTTATGGAACAGACTCCGTCAAAGATTGACCTGACTATTCCTACTCCTCAGAGAAAATCAAACAATACATATAAATCGGAATTTAATACAAGAACTATTCCGAAAGTAGATCAGGAAGAATTTACGGGAGAATATGAAGATATTTCATCTTCATCTCTTGAAAAAACAAGAAACTTTTCTGTGAATGACGCAGTAAATGTAACACCTGCTTCCACCTCAACATCCTCTTCTTACAGAAGCGATGCACCCTTGCGCAGGGTGAACTCAGAACTTGAAAGAGATGTTCTGAGAGAGGCGGAATACTACGCACAGGCAGAGAGAGTTAAGTCGGAGAAAAATCAGCCTGCGCAGAGAGAAACTGCGAAACCTTCTCAGAATAATTTTTCGGGCAACAGAAAATTCTGATGGTAGAATTTAGTGATGTATAAATATTGTAAGAAATAATAAAGAAATAATGTAAAAATTCCTTTTCAGGGGGTTATGTTTTGGATAACGAGAATTTAGTTTACGGAGAAATCGATAATACTAAGGTAGAGAAAGATTATAATGCTGATGAGATTCAGGTTCTGGAAGGTCTGGAGGCGGTCAGAAAACGTCCCGGTATGTACATAGGCTCCACAGGACCCAGAGGTCTTCATCATCTTGTTTATGAAATTGTTGATAACTCTATCGACGAAGCACTGGCAGGATATTGCACGAAGATTGATGTGTCTATTCTGCCGGGAAATATCATCAAGGTGCAAGATAACGGACGAGGAATCCCCGTAGGAATTAACCAGAAGACAGGTCTGCCTGCTGTAACTGTTGTTTTCACGGTTCTACATGCAGGCGGAAAGTTCGGCGGAGGAAGCTACAAGGTCTCGGGCGGTTTGCACGGCGTTGGTGCATCTGTTGTTAATGCACTTTCTGAGTGGCTTGAAGTAAAGGTTTGCGACGGAGAGTACGAGTATACTCAGCGTTTTGAGCGCGGACATGAGTGCTTCCCTCTCAAAAAAGGCAATCCCACCACGGAGAAGGGCACAACCGTACTCTTTAAGGCAGACACGGAAATCTTCCAGGAGACAGATGTATATGAATATTCTGTTCTGGAGACCCGTCTCAGAGAGCAGGCATTCCTCAACGCAGGTGTAAACATTGAGCTTCGCGATGAGCGCGATGCAGATAATATCATCAAGAAGAATTTCCATTTTGAAGGCGGTATCCGCTCCTACGTAGAGTTCTTAAACAAAAAGCGTTCTGTTGACCCTATTCATCCCGAGGTCATCTATTTTGCTGCGGCAAACGTCGAGGATACTGCATCTGTTGAAATTGCTATGCAGTACACAGAGAGCTACAACGAGCTTATGCTCTCTTTTGCAAATAACATCAACACAGTAGACGGCGGTACTCATGAAGAAGGCTTCAAGCGCTCTCTCACAAGAGTTATGAACGAGTACGCCAGAAAGTTCAATAAACTCAAAGACAGCGACGCAAATCTCTCAGGCGAAGATATCCGTGAGGGTATCACTGCCATTATCAGCGTCAAGGTAAAGGAAGCTCAGTTTGAGGGTCAGACCAAGACAAAGCTCGGTAACACCGAGGTGAGAGGTCTGGTAGACAAGCTCATCACAGACAAACTCATGACATTCCTTGAAGAAAACCCCGGCGTTGCAAAAACTATTTTTGACAAGGCTCTTGCTTCACAGAGAGCAAGAGAAGCTGCGAGAAAAGCCCGCGAGAGTGTCCGCAGAAAATCTGCGCTTGAATCGGCAAAACTCCCCGGAAAGCTTGCAGACTGCCAGAGCAAGGACACAAGCATCACTGAGATTTACATCGTAGAGGGAGACTCCGCAGGAGGTTCCGCAAAGAACGGCAGAGACAGACGCTATCAGGCTATTCTTCCTCTGTGGGGGAAGATGCTCAACGTTGAAAAATCACGAATCGACAAGGTTTACGGCAACGATAAGCTTCAGCCTGTTATCACAGCTCTGGGTTGCGGTATCGGTGATGAATTTGACCTGAGCAAGCTCAGATACAACAAAGTTATTATTATGGCCGATGCTGACGTAGACGGTCAGCATATCCGCACACTTCTGCTCACTTTCTTCTTCCGATATATGAGACCTCTCATTGAGGAAGGTCACGTATATATTGCACAGCCACCTCTCTATAGAATCACTCAGAAGAAGGAGCACCGCTATGCATACTCCGATATGGAGCGTGACCAGATACTCTCAGAGATTGAGGGCAAGGCAGATATTCAGCGATATAAGGGTCTCGGTGAAATGGACTACGAACAGCTCTGGGAGACAACCATGAATCCTGAGACAAGAACTATGCTCCGCATCGAGCTTGAGGATGCCGCCGAGGCAGACGAGACCTTCTCAATCCTTATGGGAGACAAGGTAGAGCCAAGACGTGAGTTTATCGAGCAGAACGCAAAGTACGTTCAGAATCTTGATATTTAATTTCGAGGAAAGGAGACTGTTATAATGGCAAAAGATAAGAATTATAATATTGACGAAAGTGCATTCGAAAATACGAAAATCATAGATGTTGACGTTAACCGCGAGATGCGTCAGTCCTTCCTCGACTACTCCATGAGCGTTATCGTGTCCCGAGCTCTGCCCGATGTCCGTGACGGCCTGAAGCCCGTTCACCGCAGAATCCTCTACACAATGTATGAAAAGGGACTTGCTCCCGAGAAACCCTATCGTAAGTGTGCCGATACCGTCGGTGCAGTGCTGGGTTCATACCATCCCCACGGCGACGCTTCCGTCTACGATGCAATGGTACGACTTGCACAGGATTTCTCCATGAGATACATGCTGGTTGACGGACACGGAAACTTCGGTTCTGTTGACGGCGACCCGCCTGCAGCATACCGATACACCGAGTCTAGAATGAGCAAGATTGCTACCGAGATGCTTGCCGACATCGACAAGAAAACCGTAGATTTCATGCCCAACTTCGACGACCGTCTGGAAGAGCCCACGGTGCTTCCCTCCAGATTCCCTAACCTGCTTGTCAATGGCTCCAACGGTATCGCCGTTGGTATGGCAACCAACATTCCTCCTCACAATCTGGGCGAGGTTATCGACGCAATGTGCATGGTAATCGACAATCCCGACGTGGAGATTCCCGAGCTTATGGAATGTCTGCCCGGACCCGATTTTCCCACAGGCGCCATGATTATGGGCAGAAGCGGTATCCGTGCCGCCTATATGACAGGACGAGGCAAGATTACCGTTCGTGCAAAAACCGAAATTATCGAGGAGAAGAACGGCAGATTCAAGATAATCGTCACCGAGCTTCCCTATCAGGTAAACAAAGCAAGACTCATCGAGCATATTGCAGACCTTGTCAACGAAAAGCGTATAGAGGGTATCTCAAATATTGAGGATCACTCCGACCGCAACGGTATGCACATTGAGATTGACGTAAAGCGTGACGCATCTGCTCAGGTAGTTCTGAATCAGCTTTTTACATACACTCAGCTCCAGTCCACCTTCGGCGTGATTATGCTGGCTATTGTAAACGGCGAGCCAAAGATTCTCAACCTCAAGGAAATGCTCACCAACTACATCGACTTCCAGGAGGAGGTTATCACCCGACGTACCGCATTCGACCTTAACAAAGCAAAGGAGAGAATGCATATCTTAGAGGGTCTCAAAATTGCTCTTGACAATATCGACGAGGTTATCGCCACCATCCGTGCAAGTAAGGACACCGCAGATGCAGTAGCAAACCTGATGGTAAAATTCGGACTCACCGAGATTCAGGCTCAGGCTATTGTTCAGATGAGACTTCGTCAGCTCACAGGACTTGAGCGCACAAAGATTGAAGACGAGATCAAAGAACTCACAATCAAGATTGCCGACTTCAAGGATATTCTTGCATCAAGAGACAGACGTATGCAGATTATTAAGGACGAAGCCACAGAAATCAGAAATAAATATAGTGACGAAAGACGCACCGAGATTTGCGCTATAAGCGGTGAGGTTGATATTGAGGACCTTATCCCCGAGGAGCAGTGCGTTGTCACATACACACGATTCGGCTATATCAAGCGCCAGACCACCGATACATACAAGATTCAGAACCGTGGCGGTCGCGGTGTTGCAGGTATGACAAGACGTGAGGAGGACGTGGCAACCGAGCTGATGATTACAGGAAGCCACGACTACATCCTCTTCTTCTCCGACAAGGGCAGAGTTTATCGACTGAAGTGCTACGAGATTCCCGAGGGAAGTCGTCAGTCAAAGGGAATGAACATTGCAAACCTGCTGCCTATCACCGCAGAAGAGAAGATAACCTCCATGATTCGTGTGCCTGACTTTGAAGAGGACAAGTACCTCATCATGGTTACACGTCAGGGAGTTATCAAGCGAATTGCGCTGAATGCATATAATACTAACCGTAAGGGCGGACTCATTGCTCTGGAGCTTAACGAAGGCGACGAGCTGGCATGGGTACGCATGACAAACGGCGACGATACTATCATCATTGCAACCCGCAAAGGTTTTGCAATCCGCTTCAATGAAAACGACGTCCGTCCCATGGGTCGTCTTGCCCGCGGTGTGCGTGCTATCAGACTTCGCGAAGGCGACGAGGTTGTGGGTATGAGCGTTTGCCGTGAAGGCGGCAAGGTGCTCACTGTCTCCGAGACAGGCTACGGCAGACTCTCAGAGATTGACAACTACCGTCTCCAGTCCCGTGGCGGTAAGGGCATAATCAACTATCACGTTGAGAAATACGGCGATGTTGCCGCAATCAAGGTGGTTGACCTTGAGGATGATATCATCCTTGTATCTGAAAACGGCGTAATCATCCGTATTCTGGCAAGCTCTATCCGCGTTTGCGCACGTCCCTCCAAGGGTGTAACCGTAATGCGCATCAAGGAAGGCAACAAGGTGGTAGCTGCCGCCCGTGCTCCCCACGAAGAGGATGCAGAAATCCTTGAAGCGGAGGAAGTAGACGAGGAGGCAGAGGCAGCCGACGCAGTGGTTGACGAGCCGGAAGAATCAACAGAGGAAACCTCTGAGGAATAATCTTACTGTATATACTATAATATAAGAAAACTCCCCTGATTTTTCAGGGGAGTTTTGTGTTAGCAGTAAGTAGTTTAAATGTAGAATTATTCGAGAATAAAAACACCCTCCTCTGTGAAAAGAGGAGGGTGAGTTACTAATAAGGTAAAATTAAACTCAATCAGCCTGTTGTGATTGAACCGCTGCCTGTACCGATAAAAATACCAACATAGGTACCGATCTGGTGGTCTACCTCGATGTCAGCAAGCGACTTCTGGATTGTTGTTGCATCCTTAATGTTAACGATGCCATCACCGTTTGTGTCAGAAGCTTTATCGTTGAAAATGTTAGGAGCAACGATGTCTGCAAGAGCCTTCTGAATATAAGTTGCGTCTTTAATGTTGATCTTTCCGTCAAGATTTGAATCGCCAACGATAACATATATTTCGTCTCCTGTAGAAGTGTTGCCGCCGACGTAGTTTTTGCCGTTCCAGGTGATGGAAACACCGCTCTTGGTGAGGATAGCGTCAGTTGTTTCTTCGGTTAATCCAAGACCCTGAACAACGTCGTCGATGATTGTCTGATCGTCCTTGCCGGAATAGGTTCTTGCGCTATCAAGATAATCAACAAGGAAAGTCAGGAAAACATCTTCTACTGTAGTATCGGGAGGTAAGCATGTGCCTACGATGTTACCGATGGATGTGATCTGAAGAAGAGGACCGTATACGGTCGCATCCTGATTCTTCCAGAAAGCAGCACGGCAGGTCTTGTTGCTGTCGACGGGGTTCTCATAGATTGTGTCATCACAATAAAGAGTATCGCCGATACAGTCGGTAGACATAAGAGTGGTGTAGGTCTCCATACCGGTCTCTACGCTGAAAATAACGCCGTAGATAACGCCTTCCTCGATACCGCCAACCTTGGTTAAGTTGTAGGAGAATAAACCCTCTGTATCAGTAGCTGTGCACTTCTCCTTCTTTGACTGCCAGTTTGCAAGGGAGTCGCCGCCATAGACATATACATGGCAGAAAACACTTGTCCAGGTGGTCCAGTCAGCAGGAACCTCAAAGTAGATTGTCTGATCCTCTGCAGCAGATGCACCTACAACGCAGGTGGACAGAGCAAGCATAAGCACCAGAACGAATGCTAAGATTTTCTTCATGTTTCTCATTTGAAAAACCTCCTTTAAATTTTCAAAAATCCTACATTGAAATTATAACTCTGTGAAAAATCCATGTCAACAAAGATTTGTCAAATACACTGATTTTTCATATTGCTTATTGTCTGAGCAGGGTTTTCGGACTTAAAAACAGATGTGCCTGCAACACAGACATCTACACCTGCCTCGTGAAGAAGCCTGATGTTTCCCTCGCCGATACCTCCGTCTGCCTCAATCAGAAGCTTTGTGTTTCCGATTCGCAGTGCCTCTTTGCGGATAAGCTCTGCCTTCGGGAGCATATCAGCCATAAAGCTCTGACCGCCGAAGCCCGGCTCTACGGTCATTATAAGAACCATGTAAAGCTCCGAAAGATAAGGGAACACAGCCTCTGCAGGGGTACCCGGCTTTATGACGAGACCGGGTTTTATGCCGTGGCTTTTGATTTTGTCGATGGTTTCTTTGATGTCGCTGTCGCACTCCACGTGGAAGGTGATGATGTCGGCACCTGCATCGGCGAAATCGTCAATATACTTGAGAGGGTCGGAAATCATCAGATGCACGTCAAAGGGCTTTTCTGTATACTTTCTCACCCATTTGATTATGGGTGCGCCAAAGGTAATGTTGGGGACAAAATGTCCGTCCATAACATCAAGATGCATAAAATCGGCACCTGCTTTGTCCATGCGGGCAATTTCCTCGCCGAATTTTGAGAAATCGCAGGCGAGCAGTGAGGGTGCTATGAGCATATAATCAACTCCTTAATATAATCAGGGTTTTTGGATTGAGGGTGCAATAACGGCCGCAGCTGCCCAGAACAGGATGTAGAGCATAACCTCGATGTTCTTCACAGCCTCAACTCCTGCAAACAGGGTGATGGTTGCCATTACAAGCACACCCAGAATGATTCCGATAAGCTGAATAATAATTGAAAGGGAAATGTTGCTCTTGAGCTTGACGCATCCTGCCACTGCACGGAGCAGGGACATAAAGGAGCCTCTTGTAGCAAGGTAAGCTCTGGAGGTGTCCTCGGTGGCGGAGGTAATCTCCTGACACACGTTGGAAAGACCCGTGGAGAGCACCTTGACACTTCGGAAGTAGATGCCGAAGTCGTCGGCGATTTTCTCGCCTGTAATGTTGCAGTCGCTGTTGCGGACAAGGAGGCTTATGCCGTTTGCCTCGGCTTTCTGCAGAAGCTCTGCAATGCGCAGTGTGGTGGCGTATGTAGTGACGAACATGGCAACAAGCTCTCCTGAGCGGGTGAGGTATGTGACCGACCTGCCCTCGATTTTATATTTCTCTTCAAAATCTTCAGAGGGAGGAGCGATTGCGTATTTTTCAAGCAAAGCTCTGGAACCGACGAGAATACGCTCGCCCTCAACCCAGCCGACAAGTCCAAGCTTGTCCTCATAGAGCACACTCTCCACCTTGGGCAAAGGCTTGTTCTGGCTTTGCACAACATGGTCAAATACGCTTGCCATGGGATTGCGTGCCTCTTTCAGGATAGCCGCCGCAGAAAGCAGACAATCCTCAACATGGTAGTTTGAGAAAGCTTTTACTCCGTTGAGGGTAATGCTGGAGGCGGGATAAAGGTCAGATGCTTCGCAGATAACCGCCTTTGTGTCGCAGAACTGACGGACAGAGGGGTATCCGCTTATCATGGCGTTTTTGGAGAGGGCGTCCTTTGAGAGTCTGTACATGGGCAGATTCACTGCCAGAAGGTCGCAGACTGGTGCCGACACACAGCACATCACAGCAAGTGCTGACAATGCGCCCAAGGGGTCCTGAGCAACAAAGCCGTAGATGATTGCAACGAACAGTGAGCACAGCAGAGTCACGGGAGCAAGCTTGCTCGCCATATCCTCAGAAGGGTCAGGCGAATAGGAAAGCCTGAGGAAATCTCCCAGAAAATCCGTCTTGTGCTGATATGCGATAATGGGCTTGTCCTGAGTTGTACCGCTCATAAGCTGTCTGGCGATGTCCTCGTTTGTATATATTTTTGCCGCGTAGGCAGGATTCTTTGCAGATACGAACTTGAAGTTTTCTTTAACACGTCGAACCATAAACAGCTTGCCCAGATTGTTGAGAAGCAGTGCAATAATTGCAACGGTGGTGTAAAGGTACTGAGCGCCTGAGAAAAACTCTGCAGGGATGATAACGGCAAGTATCGCCTGAATTACACCGGCAACAGCGGCAACGGAAGCGCCTGTGTCGGAGTTGCCCTTGAAGCGCTTCAGAGCAGAGAGGCCGTTGATTATGGTGACTCTGCACACCCAGCAGGACATAAGAAGCAGGGCGAGGTTGATTATTGCCAGCACCAGTGCGGCTATGTAGCTTTTGGAGATAAGCTCACAGAGCACCCTGCCCAGAATGGTGAGTATCAGAGACAGCGCCGCTAAAACACCGGTGAAAGCGGAGTTTACGAACATCTTTCTGATGTTTGCGTTTACTTCCTCCACAATGGATTTTGCGTCCTGATGACTGCGGTAGTCCTCTATCTGAATGGTTTTTTCTTTGAAATCGTCGGGGTCGTCGTCGGGAGATGAGAAGAATCCGATGATTTTTCCCGATATACCCTTGAGGACTTTTTTGGGGGTGGGCTTCTCTCCCTCTTCGGTCTCGGTCTCGGGCATAGGCTTCAGAGACTGGGAGATAACGGGGTTTGGAGAGGACAGGTACTTTTTGTATTCAGTCTCAACAACCGTTGAGAATTTACCTGCACGGACGTGGACCTTCTCAACCTTGCTCTCGTGCTGATAAACGGGAACCTTGGACACCACAGTCTGCACGGCACACACGGGCTTCGGTTTGCCGAAAAGTCTCTCAAAGTCGCTGATGCCCTCGGGATTGTCCTCTTCTTCCTGAGGGGTTTCCGTTTCTGTAGCTTGTGCCAGATGTTTAAGAGAGGGGTCTGTGTCCTCTTCCTCATCTTCATCCAGAGAGATGTCGATGGAATCTACATCCTTCATCTTTATGGAGCGGACGTTGAAGCTGTCAACATTGTCGATGATATCCTCGGAAATGGTGGTGTCCTCGTCGTATTCGGGAGAGAGAGTTACCACGGTATCCGGCTCCTGAGGAGTTTCTTCGGGAGCGTCTGCGCTGTCTTTCTGAGGAGCTGAATCTTCGGAATTTTCATCCTGCGTATCCTGCTCTGTCTCCATATCCTCGTCGGGATCTTCGTCCAGTGGATTGTGGTTTGTGAGGCGTACTTCCTTGCTGGTGTTGGAGTATATTTCCTCCATCTTGGGACCGCCGCTTATGCGCTTTGCCTCTTTCTCCATCTTCTCTTTCTCCGAGAGAAAACGTGTTTCCTCAATGATGGAGTCTATGGTAATATCTTTGTTTTTCTCTGTGTTCATTTCCTTGCTCATAGGGATTCACTTCCTTGTATGATTGAGGTTTTATCTTCCGTCTGCTATGCGGTACATAAGGATACCTGCGGCAACGGATGCATTGAGGGAATTTATCCTGCCCTTCATGGGAAGGGATACCATAACATCGCATTTTTCTCTCACTAGTCTGCCGATGCCTCTGCCCTCGTTGCCGATAACAAGTGCCACAGGACCGCTGAAATCGCATTTGCGGTAATCCTCGCCACCCATATCTGCGCCGAAAACCCACAGGCCTCTGTCCTTGAGAGTGTCAATAACCGAGGGGATGTTGGGCACTCTCACCACGGGCACGTACTCAACAGCTCCTGCTGCCGCCTTGCCTACGGTGAAGCTCAGTCCTGCGCTTCGGCGGTTGGGGATGATGACTCCGTGTGCTCCTGCACACTCGGCGCTTCGGATAATTGCGCCTAAGTTGTGGGGGTCTTCTATCTCGTCAAGCACCAGCACGAAGGGTGCCTCTCCCCTCTCCTGTGCAAGACTGAAAATATCCTCAAGCTCTTTGTACTCCACCACAGCCGCCATTGCCGCAATGCCCTGGTGGGTACCGCCGGAGCAAAGATAGTCCAGCTTCTTGGGGTCTACTTCTTTGACATGAATCTTCTTCTCTCTTGCTTTTGCAAGTATGCCTACAATGGCACCTGTCTTGGCGCCCTTAGCAACAAGGATGGAGTCGATGGCTCTGCCGCTTCGGATTGCTTCGCTGACAGGGTTTCTGCCAAATATTACATCTGCGCGGGAGTCGGGAGAATCGGTGCGCAGGTTTTCTCTGTGATTATCAGCCATGGTGTTACATCTTTCCTTTATTTTCAAACAATTTGAATATAAAAATACTTATACAAACTAATTGTACCATAAAGAACGGAATTTGAGAATAGTAAATTGGAAAAAATCCGTAGTTTTTGCGGATTTATTCAGGGTTTACCCCAGAGTTTTGTCAAGAAACACTGCGCCTGCATCGAGAGCTTCGGGCGGTACCCCGTATCCTCCTGTGACAGGGTCGCGGAAAAGATAAGATTTTGGAGGAAAATAGCTCATACAAAGAATCATTATGAACGCCAGAATCAGAAACATCAGTGCCGTGTAAAAATACTGACCCTTGTTTTTGTCGCTTGTTGTCAGCCGATAGGAGACAAAGTGTGACACTACCGAGAACACGATGCCAATGGCAAGGTCAACAAACAGTAAGGGCTTTCCCGTGAAATAGGTGTATATGTAAAAGCTCAGAGCAATCCCCACCCATAGAGCCAGAAGCCCTGCTGCCTTGGCACTTATGAATTCGCGAAAGGGCGGACGCGCCCACAGAAGCTCCACTATTGCCCACGCAAGGTAGGCGATTGAAAAAATCTTAATATGTTCCCAGAGGCTTTCGTTCACAGCGCCGAAGAGAGCCCCCACCACGGCGCCGTCTGTAAGCTCATAAAAGAAATGCAGAAAAGAAGCAAGCAGAAAAACCACGGCTCCTCCTGCGATTTCAAGTCTTCTCAGATTTTTTGTGTTCAAAAAAACCCCTCCCATACTTTTATCTAAGTATATGTGAGGAGTTTTTATAAATATCACAGATGTTAAGAGTTGTCAGAAAATCAGCCACTGCAGAAGAAGTGTCAGGCAAGCGCCCGTGACTGCAGAGAGTCCCAGACGCAAAAACCAGAAGGCAACGGAACGCTTGGGCTTCATGCAGGAAGGAGGAGTCATATCCTTCAGAAGTTTTTTCGCTTCCTTGTCCAGAATGTTCTGCTGGATTTTTGTATACTCGGGTCGGACTATCAGCCACGCTCTTTCATAGTATATGCTCTGGGTGTCCGTTACTTCGATAACCTGTCGGTTGATTCCTTTTATCATAGAAAAGCTCCTTTGCCCTGTGTTTTCTCTATTATGTTTGACAATAACAGAAGGGTGTATACAGGGTAGCCGGGAAAAATCTGACCCGGGGGAAACTTAGGTGCAGAGAATGATTTAGCGGGATGAAGTTTAATTCTTTTGAAAAATCATTTAAATTTGGCATTTAGAACTATACAATTTGTATTATTCATATTTATCATCAAAAATGTTGAAAACTATGTGGAAAATGTGAATAACACAAGGGTTTTTCCTTGACAGACACTGAATTTTCTCAAAATTTCCTTATTTGAATTAAAAAATCTCTTGGTGGTTTATTTTCTTTTTTCGTATTTTTGCGGATTTTGTTTTACAATTTGTAATATAATGGATGTCAACGCAATTTAAGAATTTTTTAAAAAATATTTTGAAGGTATGGAAAATGAGAAAAACAACAGAGCAAAGAACATCTGTGTGCGTAGTTTTTCCCGCAAATAAAAACCTCTGAAGTGCTGAACAAAAGTACACTTCAGAGGTTTATTCTTATTTTAAGTTATTTATGCCCAGAATCCCTTGAAGGCATCGACGATTGCCTTCTCGCGTTCCTCGTTCTCACCTTCGTCGGAGTATACCATCAGATATTTTCCGTTGTCGGAAAGTGTTACATCCACGGTTCCTTCTGCAAGGTCTTCGGTGATGGTGATTTTACCCTCGGACTTTGCCTGCTTGTAGAAGTCACTGTCGGTGTCGGTGTAGCTGTAAAGCTCCAGAACCACCGTGTCGCCTGAGTAGGTGTAGGTGAACTTGTAGCCCTTGTCGGCGCCGATCATATCAGCCGCCATAACAACAGGGTCTGCAGCCTGGTCTTTTGTAGCTTCGGTGAAGTTGTATGCATAGCCAAGATCGGCAAAGTATGCACACAGACCCTCCAGGGTGTCGTTATAGTCCTTGTAGCTGATGCCCTCGGTGCCGGTGGGGTCGGTGACTGTCTGCACCTTCTGCACTTTGGCGGCGCTCATGCAACCGCACAGAGACAGGACTACTGCAACAGCTAAAATGAATGCAAGAATTTTTTTCATAATATAATTCCTCCGTTTCGGAAATCTTCGTAAAATCCAGGGAGTTAAAAAATATAACTCAATAAACTATATGATAGCATATTTCTTTTTCTAAATCAATAGTGTATAATTGATTCAGGAGTGATTAGTATGGAAAAACTTGCCGGCGTTATCCGTGCCGCAGTTGATAAATATAATATGATCGAAGAGGGCGACCGCATCGCCGTAGGGGTGTCGGGTGGCAAGGACAGCCTTGTGTTGCTTTTGGGACTTGCACACCTGAGGAGGTATTATCCCAAGGCATTTTCGCTCACTGCCATTAGTGTTGACCCGTGCTTTGAGGGTCAGGAGTCGGACTTTGGCAGTATTGAGGAGCTGTGCCGTGAGATCAACGTGGAGTACGTTATACGCAGGACGGAGCTCTACAAAGTGGTCTTTGAGGACAAGCAGGCGAAGAGTCCCTGCTCACTGTGTGCAAAGATGCGCCGCGGAATTCTGCACAACATGGCGAAGGAGCTTGGGTGCAACAAACTTGCTCTGGGGCATCATAGCGACGACGCGGCAGAAACCTTGCTTATGAATCTCTTTTGCTGCGGCAAGGTGGAGTGTTTTCGTCCGGTTACGTATCTCAGCCGCAAGGAACTTTATATGATTCGTCCCATGTTGTTTTGTGACGAGAGCAAGGTGCGTTCTGTGGCAGAACGATATAGGCTTCCCGTGGTGAAGAGCCGTTGTCCCATGGATAAAAACACGGAGAGAGAAGAGACGGGTAAGCTGATAGAGGAGCTGTCTCTTCGCTATCCCGACCTGAAAGCAAAGCTCATCGGAGCATTGCAAAGAGGAGATATCAGCGGTTGGGGCGTAGATTCCCGGCAGGAGAAGTCACAGTAGATTTTTAAACTCCCTGTCTATATATTCCGTGTAAGGCTTTTTGGGTATTGCGTTTTTATTTTCTTTGTAATAGTTGTAGCTTTCTCTGAGTCCTTCGTCCAAAGGTGTTACGTCAGGCATGAGAGCTGTCTGGGCGGATACATCCAGCATATAGTCATAGTCGTAAAAACAGAAATAATCTCTGATGCAGTGACCGCTGGGTGCGGTCGCTGTTTTTGCTTTTCTGCCTGTGGCGCTATAGCAGAGGTTGACCCATTCGCGGATGCTGACGGACTCGGTATTGCCAACATTATATATACGTCTGCACGGCTTCTTTGTTATCAGTATGTCGATAAATCTGCACAAATCTCTCACATGGAAAAATTGCAGATTCATTGAGGTGCCAGGCAGTATAAATGTGCGGTCTTTCTCGGCACAATCAAAAACAAAAGGTTCCCTGTACAGGTTTTGCATAGGCCCGTAAAGATAAGGCGGACGTAGGATATATGCCTTGGGCAGATTTTTCAGCAGATAATTCTCGGCGCAAAGTTTTCCTCTGCCGTAATCTCCCCATATACAGTTTGCACCGGTGGGGTCAGATTCACGGAATGGTTTTCTGAGAGTCTCGGGGTATACTGCGCTGGAGCTGATAAACACGTATTCGCCGAAGCTACCGAGCGCCTGTGTAAGTGTCTGCACATCCTTCTCGGTGTAGGCAGTGACATCAATCACCGCATCAAAATAGAGACTTTTGAGAGACTCTCCCAAGTGTCGGCGGTCAGCTTCGATGAGGGTGACGTTTTCAGGTTGGGGTTTGGTGTTGCGGTTAAGCACCCAGACCTTGTCTCCGAGATTTGCAAAGTACTCTGCTACATAACGGGAGACAAAAACAGTGCCTCCTGTCACAAGTATGTTTCTCATAAACATCCGCCCCTTTATTAAAGATTAAATACAAAAACGGCTCCCTTCCGTGGAAGTGAGCCGTTAGCTTTTTATCAGAGGATATATACTGTGACGCCCTGGCGTCCCCAGTTTGCACACTGGTTGTATGAGGGATAGAAAACGTCAACCAGAACTCGTCCGCTCATGAGCGCTCCGCCTGTGTCAACTGCAGTTGCATAGCCGTAAACTGTGCCGTTGCTGCCGACAATATAGAGCTTAGAGCCGTAGGGAATTACATTGGGGTTAACCGCTACACCGCCATAGTATGCAGGCACACCTGTTGCGGTGAGTGCACCTGAGGGTGCTGTGTAAGCGGTACTTGTACCTGTGAGTTTCTTCTTGTATGATACGGTTTTACCTGAGCTGTCCTTGAAAGTTCCTGCCGCATTGCTGATGGAAGAACTTGTTGAAGAGTTTGAAGAAGAACTTGAGGAGGAACTGCTGTGCTTGGGTTTGCCTGTGCCGACAAGTTTTATCTGGTCAACAGGCTCCTTGGTAACTTCCTCGGATACAACGACGGTCTCGGTGAGCACACCGTCAACGTACTTGTTCTTGGAAACAACGGTCTTCTCGCCTTTTTTTCCCTCCTGCTTTATCTTGGAGGTGCCTGTGGTGAGGCTTGAGGTTTCCTCGGTGGTGTAACCGTAGTCGATAGTCTCGGTGGTGGTTTCCTCTTTGTATTCAACCTTCTGCACCAGAATCTCGATGCCGTCGAAGATAGCAGAATCGAGGTCGGGTGTTACCACGTCGTCCTCTGAGAGGGTGATGCCTACATCGGCAAGCAGATCCTTGACAGTACCTGATGTTACATTGTAAGACTTTGTCTCGCCGCCAATGGTGACAGTAGCTCCGCAGTGAGAAGCAATCTTGATTACCATGTCGGGAGCAAGCTCGGTCTCGGCTGCGGGAGTGATTTCCTCAGCGCCTGAGAGGGTGATGCCTGCTTTTGCGATGGCGTCAGCAACCGTGCCGCCTGTGCAGTGTGCGATGAAAACCTCACCGCGGTAGTCGATCTCTACCTCGAAAGCTCTGACGATTGTCAGCGCGATGCAACCGTTGCCGTCGGTTCGGATGACCTCGTCATTCTCGCCTATTTCAATGGATGCTACATCGAGGATATCGTCTGTATAAACTTTAGCGGTGTCCGCTGTAATCTCATCATTTGTTGATGAGGAGGTCTGCGCCTGAGCAGTGAAGGAGAGAAGGCAGATGAGAACTGCCAGCATGGCGGCGACAATGGCTGTGCCGATGCGGGTTCTGTTCTTTTTGTTCATGGCGCTCACTTCCTTTCGGATGATAATTTTTTGATAAATTACATTATATAAAGCAGAAAGACCTTTTCCGCTTATCAATCCTTGCTCATTATATCCAAAGAATAAACAGCCGTCAAATTATAGAAACAGGGTTTTTTGTTGAAGTTGCACAAGAGTTTTTGTAAAAGAAAGGGAGACAAACCTTTTTATATTCTTCTGAGGAACAAAAACCTGCGGTTTTTCTGTGGAATTCCACAGAATTCAGAAGTTACAAAAATGTAATAAAAACCGACAACAATGTAACGATAATTCCCAAAAATTATCTATGATTCTTTTTTGTGATTTGGCTTGTTTACTGGCGTTTCGGGATGTTTTTGTGGCTAAAATACAAAAAACACCGAAAGATTCAAAAATCCGTCGGTGTCAATATTTGTTGAAAAATGGAAGTTTTTTGCACTGAGTTTTTCGGATGAGACCACATTCCGTTGTGGTCGAATATTGATGACATATCAACATAGGGTATATGTGCAAAATGACAACACAATATAGGCAAAAGGCTTTGCTCAGGCAGGAGAGCAGATGAACGCTTTCTCTTTCTCAGTCAAAAGTTCTGTAAAGTGCCACAACCTTGCCTAAAAGGACTACTTCCTCTGTAATTATTGGCTCGTATGCGTCGTTCTCAGGCTGAAGTCTGAAGTGGCCGTCCTCTTTATAGAAACGCTTGACGGTGGCCTCCTCCCCTATCATAGCAACAACAATCTCGCCGTTGTCGGCAACGGGAGTTCGGTGCACGATGACAATATCTCCGTCGAAGATGCCGGCGTAGATCATGCTATCGCCCACAACTCTCAGGGCAAAAAGCTCTCTGCCGCGACGGATACTTTCGCTGACGGGCACGTAGGTTTCTACATCCTCAACCGCAAGAATGGGCATACCTGCAGTGACACGACCCAGCACGGGAACACGGGTGGATTTTTCTTCTCCGCGGAGTTTGATACAACGGTTGTAGCCTTTTTCTCTCTCAATGAGTCCTCTCTCCTCCAGGGTTTTCAGATGCAGATGAACGGTGGAGGTGGACTTCAGTCCCGTGGCGGAGCAAATTTCGCGAACGGAGGGAACGCGGGAATCCTGTAAACACTGGGAAATATAGTCGTATACCTTCTGCTGGCTTTTGGTCAGGGGTTTCATACATATTCCTCCTTGGGTGTGTTTTGATACTCTGATTGTATTATAACACAAGTTGCAGAAAATGCAAACATTTGTTTTGTTTTTTGCAGCACTTTTTGTTTTTTCACAAAAAGTACAAGCAAAATTCAGTTTAAGTTCATAGCTAATTCATCAATTCCGGAAACAGAATGTTATAATATAGATGTACTCGATACGAACCGCAATCGTAGAGAGTTTCTGCCAACATGGTTGGCGGATGTTGTTCTACCCTCCTCAATGCAGATTTCTGCATTGCAAGCCGATACAGAGGCTTGCATCCCCTCATTTTTCCGAAAACACCGAGCTACCGCAGGCTCGGTGTTTTTGGTTTCTGTGAGGAGTGGTGCAAGATGCATCGTTGGTTGCACGCGCAGGAAATTTATGTTATACTGTAAAATAGGAAAAAATAGTCAAGTAACTATCACAAGACAGATTATATATTAAAAACATTCAGAGGTGACAAATATGGGCGGTATTTGCGGTTTTTTCGGACAGGTACAGAATCCCCGGAAGAATATTGAGAGAATGTCAGAGATTATGTCTCACCGTGGCGGTGCCAAGATGCTGAGAAAGGACGGCGGACTTTGCTTTGCACAGCTTTCAAACCGAGGCAGGGATGTAGCTGTGAGTGACAGCGGAGAGCTTGTGCTGGTTTACGACGGCAGACTCTACAACCGCGGCGAGCTTGCAGCAGAGCTTAAGTCTGACGGACACACTTTCAGCGAAGAAAGCGATGCACAGGTGATACTCCACGGCTATGAACAGTGGGGTGAGGACCTGCTCACAAAGCTTCGGGGCATGTTCGCCTTTGCAATATATAATGAAAACGACAAGTCGTTATTTATGGCTCGAGACCACTTTGGAATCAAGCCTCTTTACTACACAACCATAAATAGAAATTTCGTTTTTGCATCAGAAATAAAGGGTATTATGAAATTCAGCGGATTTGAACGTCGGCTGAACACAGAGGCGCTGGACAGCTATCTGTCCTTCGGTTTCGTTGTACCTCCCGAAACATTCTTTGAGGATGTGTACGCGCTTCTCCCCGGACATTTTCTCTGGTACAAAAACGGAGAGGTTGCAGCAGACCGCTATTTTGAACCCAGATTCAAGCCGGACGACAGACTCACCGAAGAGGATGCTGTGGGCAAAATCTCCGAGGTTATGAAGGACTCTGTGACCGCTCACAAAACAAGCGGTGTGGAGGTAGGTTGTCTGCTTTCCGGAGGAGTGGATTCAGGATACCTGTCCACATTCTTCAAAGACCACAAGACCTTCACCATAAGCTTTGCAGATGACCAGGAGCACAGTGAAGCCGATGCGGCAAAAGAGATCAGCGACGAGGTTGGCGCCGACCACTACACGGGTATCGTGACACAGGGTGCGTTCTGGAAGTCTATTCCCGTGGTGCAGAAGCTTCTGGACCAGCCTATGGCTGACCCCTCTGCAATAGCTATGTACTTTACCTCTGCCCTTGCCGCAAAGTATGTTCAGGTGGCAGTATCGGGGGAAGGTGCCGATGAATTGTTCGGAGGCTATGAGGCATACAAGGCGCCTTACAGATTCAGAAATTATCACAAGGTCCCCTATGGACTGAGAAAATTCCTTTGCAAAATCGTATCTCCCTTCCCCGACTCAAAGGCGAGAGATTTCATTATAAAAGGAACTCACCCTCTGGAGGATGAGTTTGTCGGCAGCAGTTATCTGTGTACCAATGAAGAAAAGTGGGCAGTGCTGAAAGACAACGAATTTGCTACCCGTGCACAGGCAACCACCAAGCGCATATATCACAGAGTGAGAAAAGAAGACGGACTCACAAAGATGCAGTATCTTGATATGAGCATGGGTCTGTCGGGAGATTTGCTTCAGCGTGCAGACAGAATGAGTATGGCGCACTCTCTTGAGTTGAGACTGCCTTATCTTGACAAAGAGGTGTTCAAGGTGGCATCGTCATTGCCCTCGGAGCTTCGTGTCAACAAGCAGGGCACAAAGTACGCACTCAGACAAGCGGCGGCAAAGAGTCTCACCGAGGATCTGACAGGCAAAAAGAGCGCAGGCTACAGCATACCTCTTTCTCAGTGGCTTGCTGAGGACAGCGTGTATGATCTTGTGAAAGAAGAGTTCCGCACTCCCACCGCTCAGAAATATTTTAACATTGATGTACTTCTCAGCTTTCTTGATGACCACTACGTGGGAGAGGCAGACTACAGCCGTCAGATATGGGCGGTGTATGCCTTCCTTGTGTGGTACAGACAGTATTTTGAGGAGATTACCACCGAGGAGATTACCGAGGACGCCATCGCCGAGGTAGAGGCTATTGCCGAGGTTGCAACCGAGGAAGTAGCCGAAAGCTCCATGGGCGAAGTAGACAGCAAGAAGCTGGACGAACTCTTCGGTCTTGCCTTTGATGATGGGGACGACTCCTCAGAGGAAACAGAGGATAATAACGAAGAAAACTGACATATTATATTGTAGAAAACAAAAGGAGGTGTGCTCTGTGAGGGTGATAAACTATCCGTGTGCATTTGATAGCGACACCGCGGTGGCGCTGGGTCGCTTTGACGGGGTGCATCTTGCCCACAAGGCGGTTATTTCAAAGGCGGCGGATTGTCGGGAGAGAGGCCTTGTTCCCGTCGTGTTCACCTTTTGCGACAATCCCGGAAAAAGCACGCAGAACGTACTCACCGCCGAGGACGAAAAGCAGAGGCTCATCGCCTCCTGCGGTATCGACATTCAGGTGAATTCTGCGTTTGATGCAGTAAAAGATCTGAGTGCTGAGGAGTTTGTGTCCCGAGTGCTATGCAAGGCGCTTCGTGCAAAGGAGGTTTTTTGCGGGTATAATTATCGCTTCGCAAAGAATGCCTCCGCAGACGTAAACGTTCTCCGTGAACTTTGCAAAGAGCAGGGCGTTGCCGTTACCTGTATTCCCGAAGTGGAAATCGAAGGGCAAACTGTTTCCTCCACAGCGATACGAAGTCTTTTGCAGGAGGGGAATGTGGCCGAAGCGAAAAAGCTTCTGGGCAGACCCTATGCCGTGAGCGGCAGGGTAATCCACGGCAGAGGTCTGGGAAGAACTCTCAGCGCGCCCACGCTTAATATCGACGTACCTTTAGACAAACTCTTGCCGAAGTTCGGTGTGTATGCCGCAAAAGCTTTTGTTGACGGCGTGGAGTACAACTCCGTCTGCAACATCGGAAAAAAGCCTACCGTCGGCTCCGAAATTCCGACGGTGGAGGCGTATTTGCTGGATGCAAAAGGGGATTTCTACAACACAGAAGCTACCCTTGAACTTCTGGAGTTTATCCGTCCTGAGCAGAAGTTTTCCGATATAGAGTCTCTGCAAAACGCAATTTCAAAGGATATATCCGAAGCGCGGAGAATCTTTGACAAATAAACATCAGAAACAATAACGTCCGCACAGAGGAGATCTTGTGCGGACGTTTGCTTATTATATATAGTATAGAATCAGTAATCGGTTACATCGAATTTTCTGTTCTTGTAGTAGAAGTCTCTGTCTTCGTCAGTGATTTCTTTGTACACCTTGCAGGGATTGCCGAAAGCCACCACGTTTGAGGGGATGTCGTGAGTCACTACACTGCCTGCGCCTATGACTGTGCCGTCTCCGATGGTGACGCCGGGATTTACAACCACGTTTGCACCAAGCCACACGTTGTTGCCTATGGTCACGGGTATGGCATATTCGTACCAGGATTTGGTCCGTGACAAGGGATGAATGGGATGGCCTGCGGTTGTAATCAGAACATTGGGTGCACACATAACATTGTCCCCTATTTTCACCCTGTTGCAGTCCAGAATCGTCAGGTTGTAGTTGGCATAGAAGTTCTCGCCTACCTGAATGTTGTGGCCGTAGTCGCAGTGAAAAGGCTGTTCGATGTGAACACGCTCTCCTGTCTTGCCCAGAAGCTTTTTGAGGATTTCCGTGCGTCTTCTCAGGTTGTCGGGAGAAAGCTGATTGTACTCGTGAGTCATAAGTTTTGTGTTCATCATTATCTCGCGGAGCTCATCATCTACGTAGTAAGGAAGCTCCCCGACCATTCGCTCATACTGGGTCATCTTATGATTCCTCCGCGGTGCGATCCAGCTGTTTCATACGCTTGTAGCGGTACAGCACGTTCTGTGCCCACTCACGGTCAATTTTTGTGAAGCCTGTGAGTTTCTTGTCCTTGATAGCCATTTCGCTGACAATGGTTACCGCCTTGCCGTATATTTCAAGGCGAGCCGACTGCACGTAAGGCTCCTTGCGCTTGCCTACAAAGAAGGTGAATCCCATGGTGTTCTTCTCTCTGTCGTACATGGACAGGTATCCTTCTTCAACCTGAGGGATTCCGTATTTCTTCGCTACCATTTCTGAGATGACCAGCTTGGTGATTTCCACCGCCATATCGTCAAGTCCCGATTCGAAGATGAACACTTTTTCTTTGAAGCTGTTGAAGTCAGGTGCCAGGCGCTTTCTAACGCCGTGAAGCCTCTCGTACTTCTGCTCAAGTTCCACATCCTCCAGCTGAAAACGGTCGATTTCGGGAATCATATATATCATGAAGCGGTTTTTCATATCGTTGTAGAGTACGGGATATGTGAGCCTTGCCTCGTGACCGCAGGCTGTGCAACGGAAGCGGAACAGCTTCTCGTCCAGCACATCCTCTCTGAGAGTGGGTTCGTTGGTGGCGTTTATGCTCATATACAGCTTTGCCTCGGTGGTTTCGCTGCATTTAGGGCAGGGTATCTTCTTGACAACTACATTTGCCATATGCGTTCTCCTATGTAAAAATATAATATATAAATAGTATATAATAAATATATTATAGCATAGGCAGAGGTTTTAACAAGCATTTTTACAAATTTTTGTTGATTTTATTCCTGATTAGTGTAATAATAAGAGGAGAATCCCTGCAGCAGCAGAGGAAACATATCTTACCGTTTCCAGAAAAGAGGTTTTATTATGAATAATAATATTTCTAATACACAGAAGATGGGTGAGCTTTTTGCGGATGCCGCCAGAGAGATAATCGAAAAGGGCAGAATCAAGGCTCAGATGAATCGCATTATGCAGATTGTTGATGCAGATAAAGGCCGTCTGAAAACCGCCTACTCCGAAATCGGCAAGATGTACTGCGACGGCACCCTTGAGAAGAACGCAGGTAAGGTTGAGGTGCTGAAAAAAACCATCAAGCATCTTGAGGAGCGCATTGCCAAGGCGAAAATCAGATATGAAGAGCTTCAGCAGGCACATTCTGTTGATGAGTGCACCGAGGCTTTCAAGAGTGAACTTCAGTCAAAGGTAAAGCAGGCAAAGGATGCATCTCTTGAATATGCCCGCGATTTGTCGGGTAAAGCCAAGGTAGCCGCTGCAGATTTCTCGGGCAAGGCTTCTGATGCGCTGGGCGATGCAAAAATTGCCGCCGCTGATGCAGCAGCAAAAGCAAGACTCAGAGCAGAGGATATTACAGCCCGTGCCGTAGCCGCCGCAAAGAAGGCTAAGAAAGGCGAAGCGGTTGCAGAACTTCCCGCAGAGAACACTTCATGGGATAGCTTTGACGAGAGTCTCGATGAGCTTCTTTTCGATGATGACGATGATAGCTATATTGAGGAATATACTGAGGAGGATATGGCGGCTGCAGCTGACATCGGCGCAATCCTGCAGAACATCGCCTTTGCTCTCGACGAGGTAGAGAAAGAAGTTGAAAAGGCTGAGGAGGCTTCTGCAGAGGAAGAGCCTGCACCCGAGGAGGAATCTGCGCCTGTAGCTGAAGAGCAGATTTCAGATTCGGGAAAGCCTGCAGACGAGCCTCTGGAGACAGCTCAGGGTGAAGAGTCCCCTGAGAGTTTCACGTTCTGATTTTTCGTACCCTATACTATTAATATTATAAATTCTGTTGCAACTGCTCCGCGATTTTCGCAGGGCAGTTGTTTTATTGTGTATTTTGGATTTTTGAGAGCTTTTCATCGGCACAATCCTTAGATCAGCACTTGGGGCAGCAATAAAAAGTTTACAATATATAGTGGTTATTTTTGAGAGAAAACACTACCTTTTGACCTGCTGATATTTCGCAAAAAATTTTTTAAAAAAAGTAGAAAAAACCCTTGACTTTTCGCATCAAAGGATATATAATAAAACACGTTCCGCACGAGAGAGCGACAAAATCACAGCAAGTTCAACAAAGAACCAATGCTTGATTTGTTGATTTCGACGGAACAAGGACATTGAAAATTGAACAACAAAGAAAGAGAACCCGTAATTTTTTTGAGGACTAAAAGTACTCGAAATTTTTACAGTGAAGATGACACAACAAACATCAAGTAAACACGCAAGTGTTTCAAATGAGCAGACACAAAAGCTCTGAAATTGAATTAAACACCTTCGGGTG
>JAFQMC010000010.1 GCA_017421045.1 Clostridia bacterium | reverse complement strand
GTGCATCTTACAGCTGCGTGGTGTGAGACCGTTCAAATCCGACAAATACGATCTGACACAGCATCCGAACTATAAGTACACCTCAGACTACGACAAAAAGAACGAGTTCAACATCGAACAGTTCCTCAGTCGCAGGCTGAAACTCAAGGCAGGTGATGAATATGTAGTAGTCGATGCCGATTAACGAAGGAGGTTTGCATTTGGAAAATCTGAAAACTGTATCTGCCCTGGTCAAGAACATTCTGGAACAGGACAACAAGGCAAGAAATACTGATAATCATTTGTACCTGAAGGTACTGGAACACTATTCCGGTTTGCGTGGTATCGACATTCGTGCCATGACGGTTCCCGTGTTTTTGAAGGAACTGGATAGACGCAGCTTTCCGGGTTTTGAAACTGTCCGTCGAAGCAGACAGAAGGTGCAGGCAACTTACCCTGACCTTGCTCCCAGCGAAGCCGTAGGCAAACGCAGAGCGAAAAACGAAGTTGTATATCGAGAATTTGCAGAAAGCGAGGTGTAAAAAATGACTTGGTGGATCACGGATACCTCTATTGGGCAGCGATTGAAGTTTGTCAGACGATTTCGCCGCTTGACCCAGAAGGAGCTTGGACTGCTGATGGGGTACTCCGAGAAAACAGCAGATGTCCGTATTGCTCAATATGAGAAGAACGCTCGAACCCCTAACGCAGAAACCATAGCGAAATTCACAGAGGTTCTGAATGTTTCACCTGCCGTTTTTTCGCAGACAATCTGTGCTTCTCGTGATGATCTGTTGCAGTCAATGTACTGGCTGTTTCTTATGAAAGGTGGTGGTGTGATATATGATTGTGAAACTGAATATGCGAAAAGCAGAATGGAACAAAAAATGGGTGTAATATCCCCAGAGGAGTTCCTTGAAAAGATGCTTTCAAACTAAGCCTTCCGTCCGGTTCGCCGGTTGAACGGAGGGCTTTTTCTATTTCAAAAACAAAATCCATTTTCAAATATCAGGAGGAAAAAATATATGGCATTTTTCAATAGCGCAGTTGGTGTTTTGCAGACTCTGGTTATCGCTCTGGGTGCAGGTCTGGGTATCTGGGGAGCGATCAATCTTCTGGAAGGCTACGGTAACGACAACCCTGGTGCAAAGTCTCAGGGTATGAAGCAGCTCATGGCAGGCGGCGGTGTGGCTCTCATCGGCACTACCCTTGTACCTCTGCTCTCCGGTCTGTTCGGTTAATGCCGACAACGAGTGATTTGCACTCGGCGGGTGGCGAAAGCTGCCCGTTTACATATTGCACTCTATATGAATTTGGAATGGAAAGGAAAAGAAGCATGGCAAGAAAAAGAGATTATCCCGAAAATATTCTCCATGATTTACAGGTAGATGGAGTAACCGAAGATGTTCTGAAATATGACCACCTGACGGAAAGAGAACGTGCAGTTGTTCAGCTGTACTATATCGAAAATAAGCTGACCCGCAAACAGGTTGCAGATGAGTTTGAAGTGTCTGAACAGCGTGTCCGACAGATCATCAGCAAAGCCCTCCGCAAAATCAGAAAAAGAGCAAACATAAAAATAACAAAATGAATATAGCGGCAGTGAAAGCTGCCTTTACATAGCCAGATTTCTGCCCGATCACCAGAAGTCTGGCTATTTTAATGCCCCTATCCGTTTGATGCGCACAGATGGAAACAGGCAGAACAAATCTTTTTCAAATCAAGGAGGAAAATTTTATGGCATTTTTCAACAGCGCAGTTGGCGTTCTTCAGACACTCGTTATCGCTTTAGGCGCAGGTCTCGGCATCTGGGGTGCAATCAATCTGCTCGAAGGCTACGGCAACGATAACCCTGGTGCAAAGTCTCAGGGTATGAAGCAGTTCATGGCTAATTAAAGGGAACAAAAAGAAAGGAAAAGCACAATCCAGACGGTATCAGCGGCAGTCTACAAGAATAAATTGTGATTACACAAGATTGGTGCTATAATAAGAGAAAAGTTCCTGCCGGGGCAGCCGCCCCGGTGGTATGGATAGAAAGGCAGGAAAACAATATGCACATCAGCTATAAACCACTCTGGCACACACTGTTAGAGCGTGATATGAGAAAAGAGGATTTATGGCTTGCCGCTGGTATGACAACAAATCTGATTGCCAACATGAGCATAGAGGGAAAGCACATC
>JAFQMC010000035.1 GCA_017421045.1 Clostridia bacterium | reverse complement strand
CTCAGTTGCCTGAGAAGCTGTTGTGATGGGATCTACATTGCCGAGGTAATCGTTGAGAGTGATACCCTCTGTGATAACCTGCTGACCGCCTGTGAAGTAGGACTCCTCGCCACCCTTGATTGTCATCTCTTCGATAACTGTATAGATCTCGGAGTAGGAAGCATCCTTAACCTTGAACTGAAGTGTTACAAGAGTCTTAGTATCCTTGAAGTTGTAACCTGCAACCTTGGAAGCGTTCAGCTTAACAAGGCCGTCAACGCCTGCGTTGAAGATAACGCCGTCGAGGTTGGGGCAAGCGATGGGACCTTCTACCTCCCAATCTTCTACGTCGGGATCATCGGAAGTGTAGCGAACGAGCTCAAGCTTTGCGCTGTCATAATAAACAGTTGCCTGAATGTTCTCGAAGAGTCTTGCTGCTGTGAGATCGTATGTGTAGGTGATTGTGTCGCCAACTGCTACATCATAGAGAGTGCCGTCAACGGAAACACCGTTATCAACTACGGGAGTAGCTGTTGTCTCCTCAGCTGTTGTCTCAACAGGCTTAGCTGTTGTTTCTTCACCTGTGGGAGTGTAGGTCCATGTGCCGTATGCCCAGTGACCCTGATCGTTCTGAGTGGAGCTCATATCAATGTAGAAACCTGCATTGTCTACGATACCCTCTTTGATATCCATGGTCTGAGGACCATCCTGGCCAGCTGTGAAGATGATACCGGCTGTGCCAGCGGGAACTGTGTAGTTGTATACATCCTGAGAATACTCATTTGTGAATACATAGTTCATAGGTACGCCGGGCCAATCTGTGCCGTTACCGTCTGCATCCCAGTAGTGGATGTAAACTGTCTCCCAGTAGTTACCGTTGGAGAAGTAAACTGTTGCGCCGTCGCCGTCAACAACGAAATCTGTGTTGTCGTCGTTACCGCCAGCTGTTGTTGTGATAACGTCGTCACTGTTGTTGTAAGCTTCCCATGTTGCGGAAGGCTTCTCGCCGTACTCTGTACCGCCCATGCCGCCGTCGAGCTTAGCAATGAAGCCGTCGCCGGGGAATGTGAGGTCAGAAGTCTGGTTGGAACCGTCGTTGAAGATTATGTTTGTGCAATCGTCAGGAACGGAAGCAGACCAGATGTTGTTACCCAGGTCTGTGCAAGGAACGCCAGGCCAGCCGGGTGTGTCGGAGCCGCCCCAATAGTAAACATTGATTGCGCCCCAACCTGCACTGTTCTCAAAATAAACAGTGGAAGCAGCAGATGCAGATACGATTGCAACTGTTGCCATTGTCATAACCAGTGCTACTACAAGAAGCAGGCTGATTATCTTCTTGGTTTTGGACATAATAATTTCCTCCTTTTAATTTTATGCTTTTTTAAGCAATTATCATTATAAGGTATACAAAGCAAAAAATCAAGTATTTTATCCACAAAAACACAGCGAATAATTATGTATTTTTGCTAATTATGGTCAATATTTGCCGTGGGTTACAACTTTGTGTCCGATTATTTCAGATTCGATAACAAATTTAACATAACCGTTTTGTTTGTGAAGCAATTCCCCTGAACCAAATCATTCTGATATAGCTTTGGAATAAACGCAACCGCAGAAATTCTGGCGATATAAACCGTACTCATGAGATAGCTCGATGGAGCGTTTGTATCCATTTCTTTTTTTGAAATCGGTACAAAGATACTTAACTCCAAACTTTCCGGACAGCTCTTCGCCTATACTATTAATAGCCTCGGCACTTTTCAGCGGGCTCAGAGTCAGCGTAGTGGCAAAATAATCGGCTCCCGTAATCTGTGCCTGCTTTGCCGTATATTCCAGACGCAGACCATAGCAACGAAGACACCGCTCTCCTCTTTCGGGGCATCTCTCATATCCTTTTGCCATGGCATAGAACTCCTCGGGTATGTACTGCCCCTCTGTAAGGTTTACGGGATACTTCGCAGGAAGCTCTGATATGAGTCTTTTCTGCTCTGAAAGGCGAAGTTCGTACTCCTCACGGGAGGAGATGTTGGGATTATAATAAAGCACATTAATATGAAAATACTGCGAAAGATATTCCAAAGCATAGCTTGAACAGGGTGCACAGCAACTGTGCAACAGTAAGGTGGGAACCTTGCCCTCCTCTGTATTCTTTTCTATTAATTTATCGAGTTCCTTTTGATAGTTTATTTTTATCATACTGTATTTCTTCTCATTCTCTTGTAGTCTTCTGCAGTCATACGGTAACGCTGTTCGTCACGGTATGTTCCGTCTGCACAGAGATACGCCTCGGGCACAAGTCCTTCGTAAACAAAACCCAGTTTCTCAATAACCCTCTTTGAACGGCGGTTATCGGGGAAATGCGCCACGGTCAGCACGCTGAGACCCATATGCTCAAAGGCACATTCAATAACCGCAGACACAGCTTCGGTCATAATTCCCTTCCCCCAGTAATCGTGAGACAGCACATAGCCAATCTCTCTACTGTTCGGATAAGCTCTGACTTTGTCGGGATGAAGTCCGACGGAACCAATTAGTTTTCCGTTTTCTTTATATATAATCATATAGTTTTCGTCGGATTCCAGAAACGACTTCATTATAACTTTGGAATCCTCGATGGTTTTATGAGGCTCCCAGCCTGCCGCAGGTCCTACGTAAGGACTGCTTGCATACTCAAAGAAGTCATCAAGGTATTCTTCCTCAAAGCTCTTCAGAATCAGACGTTGTGTGTTAAGCGTTTTCATAATTAATTATCCTGTCAAAAAGTGTGTCGGTGCTGTCTGTAATATTGTCTGCGCCGTGGTCTTTGAGTATCTGCTCAGAGCGAAATCCCCAGAGGACACAAATCAGATCTACACCTGCGTTCTGAGCGGTGAGCACGTCTACCTCGCTGTCGCCTACATAGACACACTCCGACCTACTGTATCCAAGTTCAGCGATCATTTTTATTAGTCCGTCACCGCTGGGTTTTCTCTTGATTCCCTCTCTTTGACCCCACGCAGCGAGAAATTTGTGATCAGGAAAATTCTTATTAAGAATATTTCCTATATATCTGTCGGCTTTATTGGAAAGCACCGCAGTCTCTATGCCTGACTCGCTGAGCCTTGCCAGAAGCTGAGAGATACCCTCATAGGCACAGGTCAGATCGTTGCAGTGATTTGCATAGTATTCATCAAAGACATTCCGCACCTTGCTGTAAAGTTCGTTGTCGTCTCCCTTTGACTTCATGGCACTGCGGACAAGATGCTCCATTCCATTACCGACAAACTGATAATATTCATCAATCGTATTTTCTTCAAGAGAAAATTGCTTCAAGGCATAATTCACACTGTTTCCAAGGTCATAGATGGAATTGACCAGTGTTCCGTCCAAGTCAAAAATAACAAGCTTTTTCAAATTAACCCTCCGTTATGAGATACTCATCAGAAGCCTTTCTCCTGCTCCATAAGAACCGCACGGCAGGGAGCCGCTTCGGAATCAGAAAGTTTCAGCGGAAAAGCACAGAGAGTGTACTCTCCGTCCTTGATGCCCTGAAGATCAAGACCTTCAAGCACTGCCACACCCTTGCGCGCAAGTTCCAGGTGTACCCGCATCTCGTCAAAAGCAGTGGAAAGATTTATTCCGTCTGTACCCACAAGCACAATGTCACTGTCGGCAATAACTACTGCGGCGCTGATAGATATATACGCCTCACCCTCACCGTGAAGAATCAGACGTTTTTTGCAGTAAGGAAGCAAACGCTCCATATCCTGACCTGTCAGCACACCTTTGATAGAGACAACCGTGCACTTGCCGTAAAAAGTTGACAGTCTCATATCGCCTATCTTCTGTCCGTCAGGGTCGAAATGATAGGGTGCGTCAATGTGAGTTGAGTTGTGACTGCACATAGAAAACTCTGACAGATTATAGTCATCTCCGGATTCGATGCTTTTTATGTAATTATGTGTGGGAACAGGGTCTCCATCATAAACGCGGGCGGTGAGTATATCACCTGAAATATCATATAACAACATAAGATCATCTCCCCTTTTATATTATTATATCACGAAAAGCCAAAAGGGCAAGAAGCATAATTGCCAAATAACAGAAACAGGGCTGACCCCAAAGGATCAGCCCTGCAACAATATTATTAAGTTTTTAGCCTAAGAAAAAGTCAGACTCTTTCCTGCAATATTACTTCTTAACACTCCATGAGCCGTTCTGACCGCTATCCCACTGACCTGAGTTAATGGTATAGAGGTTATTGCCGCCTGTGGGAAGTGTAAGGTCGCCGGTCTGATTCCACTTATTATCCCAGTTGTTGGTTGTTGAAGAGGGATTCATACGGCAGAAGATAACGTGAGTCCAGCTTCCTGTGGGGATTGTACCCTCATAGATGCCGTCACCGTCAGAATCTTTCATATCTACCCATTTGTTGCCACTTGAACCAAAGAAATACATAGCAAAACGAGCGCCTGCCTGTGTCCAGTTGGAGTTAGGCTTGAGGTAGAGAGTGTTGGAATCTGCCTCGGGAGCAGTTGTCTCGGGAACGGTTGTCTCGGGAGCTGTGGTAGTTTCTTCAGTTACAGGCTCTTTGGGCTGGATTGTGAAGTAGAAGTATGACCAGAGGTCGTTGCCTTCGGGTCTGAAGTAAACTGTACCCTCGCCTACCTTATTCTCACCGATGCCGTAGTTTTCACCGCCATCGTTGTACCATGTCTTGATGTCTGTGCCGTCGAAGTATACTACCTTTACTGCATCGTTAAGATAGAAGGTGTAATCAAGCATATACTCGCCTGCAAGACCGGGATTCTCTTTGAGCTTTCTGTCTGCTGTGATTGTATCTGCTGTCCAGCAGGACTTGCCGTTGAGAGAACCTACAAGGTAGTAGCCCTCAGAAAGCTTCTCGGGAGCATCTGTTGTAGGTGTTGTCTCAGGAGCAACTGTAGTTGCAGGTGCTGTCTCGGGAGCTACTGTTGTTGCAGGAGCTACAGTTGTTGCAGGTGTTGTCTCGGGAGCTACTGTTGTTGCAGGAGCTACAGTTGTTGCAGGTGTTGTCTCAGGTGCATCTGTTGTAGTTGTTGCAGCCTGAGTTGTTGCAGGAGCTGCTGTTGTAGCAGGAGCTGCTGTTGTTGCAGGTGCTGCTGTTGTGTTCTCAACAACCTCGTACTGATAGTACTTAACTGTACCGTCATCAGCAACATATGCACCCCAGCCGTCTGCAATCTCAGTTGCATCCAGGTCATCGGTCTGTGCAGTACCGTTGTTGAAGATGATGTTGTCCATATCAGCAGGAATCTCAATGCTGTATACGTCCTGACCATACTCGTTGGTCTCAACCTTTGTCATTGCCTTACCGGGCCACTCAGGATCGCCATTGGAGCCT
>JAFQMC010000009.1 GCA_017421045.1 Clostridia bacterium | reverse complement strand
TGCAACTCTTATTCAGAAGGCAACTGCAGGTCTTGTATCCGCATTCAGAGGTGAAGCATTCATCTGTGCAGATGCAGATATCAACACAGAGGTCAACGTTAAGGATGCAACTATCATCCAGAAGTTTGTTGCAGGTCTCACAGTAAAGACTCCCGTTGGACAGCCCGTAGAAGTTTAATCTATTAGTCTGACAGTAAAATTTACAGCCACCGCTTGTATTTTGCAGGCGGTGGCTTTTTTATCTTTATTCATGTAATATTTGAGTCATCTCCTTAATATAATTCTGTAGAACATAAAAGGAGAGAAAAATTATGGACTATGCACTCAAAAGCCGTATGGTAAACGCGGTATCGGAAATTCTCGACACAGTATCTCAACAGCCGGTAGACTTGGACTTCACCTTGCCGGATTACTGTGCCGATATGGAGAAAATCCTCAAATGTACTCTGGATGTAAAGATATACACCCGCAATATTTCAGCAGGTCAGCTTCGCATCGACGGAGCCTCTGTTGTACGTATACTTTATCTTGACAGCAATAAAACAATCCTTCGCTGTTGCGAGCAAACCCTGCCGTTCTCTGCCACATTCCCCGTGAACTCCCAGCTGGGTGTAAATGTGATTTTAGCATCCGCAAAGCCCGAGTACCTGAATTGCAGAGCACTCAGTCCCCGCAGAGTTTCAGTTCATGGAGCTTTTTCTCTGCATGCTTGCGTGCTCAGCAGAGTTAATCTGGATTTATTCGAGGAAACCTCCGAGCCTGCACTCCAGGTTATGCCCATGTCATCATCGGTATGCGAACTATGCGATTTTTCTCAGGACCAGTTTTCCTTGAGCGAAACCGTCAGCCTCAGCTCAAAATCCATCATTGAGTCCATTGTTCGCAGTGAACTTACCGCAACCCTCACTGACTGCAAGCCTGCAGGAGATAAATATATGATTAAGGGTGAGATAACCCTCAGAATGCTGTATATCTGCGATTCAGCAACAGGCGAAACCGACAGATTCGTCTATGTATTTCCTTTTACCCAGATGCTTGACAAAGGGGAGAGCGATTGTGAGATTGCTGATGTTCGTCTCAGTGTCTTGTCCCATGAACTTCTTCTCAAGTCAGAGCCACTCTCCGAAGACCCCGTTGTAGGAATTGATGCAAAGCTGTGTGCAACCGTCATGGGCTACAACCCTCGGGAAGTAACCTACATCTCCGATGCATATTCCACCGATTGCATCACAGAGCCTGAGTATGACTTCGTGGAACTGTGTACAAACATTCTCCCCGTGTCAGTAAACACCATGTCAAAATCTACCTTGTCCCTCGGTGATGTTGATGTGCAGAAGATTCTGGATATCTTCACAGAAAACCCCACAGCAGATGCCGAGATCAAGGATTCTTCACTGAATTTTTCAGGCAAGGTCAACGTGTGTATTCTTGCATACACTCAGGAGGGCGAACTCATAGCAATAGAAAGAAGCGTGGAGTTTGCTCATCAGGAAATGCTCCATGAAAGCTTCTCCGCTGTGAAGAGTCTCTCTGCTCAGGTCACATCCATCAGCTATCGTCTGGGAGACGGCAACGAAATAGAGCTTCGCTTTGAGCTGAAACTCTCAGCACAGCTTTCATCCTGCGAAAGCATAAGACAGGTGAAGTTCGTGAAAACAGTAGCTGACTCCGAACTTCCAAGCGATAGATGTGCCCTTACCCTGTATTACGCTCAGGCAGGAGAGAAGGTCTGGGATATTGCCAAGCGATACAACGCATCCATGGAAAGTCTTTGCAGCGAGAACTCTCTTTCAGAAGATACACTGCAAGCCTGCGGTATGCTTTTGATTCCACATGTATAAAACTTCTCAGAAAGACAGTCCTCGGGCTGTCTTTTTCTTTTTCATATTTATTATTGTCTGCAGTCATAATCAGCGTGGCTCGTTCATACATTTTACTATCAATACAGAATCAGGTGGAGGCAAAGCAATGGAACAGAGAAATATCTATCAGGACATAGCTACACGGACAGGCGGCGATATATATATAGGTGTCGTCGGTCCGGTGCGTACAGGTAAGTCCACATTCACCAAGCGTTTTATGGATACCTTGGTAATTCCCAATATAGGCGACGAGTATCGCCGTGAGCGTGCAAACGACGAGCTTCCTCAGTCAGCAGGCGGCAGAACAATTATGACTACGGAGCCGAAGTTCATTCCCGAGGACGCAGTAGAGATAAACCTTGAAGATAACGTGAAGCTGTCTGTCCGTATGATAGACTGTGTTGGGTATATAGTGTCAGGTGCCCTCGGCTATGAAGAAGAGGACGCTCCCCGAATGGTGAAAACTCCTTGGTTTGATACAGAAATCCCCTTTGACAGAGCGGCAGAATTCGGTACACGGAAGGTTATAACCGACCACAGTACCATAGGTCTTGTTATAACAACAGACGGCACCATAAGCGATATCCCCAGAGAAGATTACATAGAGGCAGAAAGACGGGTTATCAGAGAGCTTCAGGAGATTGACAAACCTTTCATTATCCTTCTCAACTGTTTTGACCCTACTTCTGTGGAGTCTCAGAAACTGGCTGCGGAGCTTGCAGGGGAGTATATGGTGCCCGTAATCCCTATATCCTGTATCGAGCTTGACGAAAACGAGATAAAACGTATCCTTGCACAAATACTCTTCGAATTCCCGATTCAGGAAATTCGTGTGAACATTCCCTCGTGGCTTGTGTCTCTCAGCAAAGACCATTGGCTCAAATCCAGTGTTTTTTCAGCAATAAGCGAGTCAGCAAAGAAAATAGAAAAACTCCGTCAGGTACAGCAGGTAGCTGAGGAAATCTGCACAAATGAGTACATCACCGCCTCCAGACTCACCTCCCTTGACTTGGGAACAGGCAGGGCAGAGCTTTCGGTAATGCTGGCACCCGAGCTGTTCTATAAAGTTCTCTCCGAGCAGACAGGGCTTGATATTCCCGACGAAAAAGCTCTCCTTGACAGATTCTCAGAGCTTTCAGGCAAACAAGCCGAGTATGACCGCATAGCCAAAGCTTACGAAGATGTGCTCCAAAATGGCTACGGAATCGTGATGCCCACCATGGAAGAGCTCAGTCTTGAAGAACCTCAGATAATAAAGCAGAGCGGAAAATACGGAGTCAAGCTCAAAGCCTCCGCACCCTCGGTGCATATGATGCGCATAGAGACCTGCGCCGAAGTAACCCCGCTTGTAGGCTCAGAACAGCAGTCCGAGGAGCTTGTAAAGTATCTCCTGCACGAGTTTGAGGAAGATCCCGTAAAAATCTGGCAGTCGGATATTTTCGGCAAATCTGTCAACGAGCTTGTGAACGAGGGCTTGCACAACAAACTTTATCGTATGCCTGCAGATGCAAGGAAGAAACTCACCGAAACCGTGGAAAAGATTATCAACGACGGCTGTAACGGACTCATCTGCATAATTCTCTGAGATTATTCTATGAAATTCCGAAAATCAGTCTGAGCGAATATTTATGTAAAAAACCTTGAGTCACATACAAAAAACAAACCGCTGAAAAAATTTCGGCGGTTTTTTGTTTTTTGTATTGAAATATTCTACAAAAAAGTATAAAATAAATATATATGTGTGCTTGTGAGGGATTTGTCCAATATCAACTCCCGATTCTGAGCATAAACTAATATCGGAGGCGAATACATATGAGCAATCAGCTTGTGGCAGCGGCAGAGGCAAATATGTCAGTTATCATACTGATTACAGGCTTCGCTGTTGTTTTTGCGGTTTTGTTGCTTTTAATAGGAATAATTAAGCTCTATTCCGTTATTGTATACAATGCACAGAACCGAGCAAAAAAGCCAAAAAAATCCAAGGAGTCAGCCGATACGGCCCCTGCAACTCCTGTGTCTGAACCCATCCCTGCACCTGTGCAGACGGTGTCGGACGGTTCTCTTGATTTGCAGACAGTTGCTGTTATTACAGCCGCTGTAGAGGCTTTCTATTCAGATAACAACAAGGTGCGAATAACAGGCATACGCCGTGCAACAGGTGCCCGCAGTGAGTGGGCGACAGCAGGTGTACGCGAGAGCATTGCGCCAATGAGATCGGAGGGACTATTATAATGGGTATCCTGCAGGGTTTCTTAGATTCAATTTATGGTCTTTTCGTGGACTCCGGTCTGATGGACTTGACATGGAAAAACTACGCAATGATAGCCATTGCCTGTTTTCTGTTATTCCTTGCTATAAAGAAGCAGTATGAGCCTCTTTTGCTCCTTCCCATAGCCTTCGGTATGCTCCTTGTAAACCTCTATCCCGATATTATGGCGGCACCCTCGACAAACCTTGTGCCGGTAGAGCAGTATCTTGCAGAGCACGGGGGAGAGGCGGCAAACTACGCCACCACGGTGCAAAACGGAATTACATACTACAATGTTCCCACCAACGGCGGACTTTTCTACTACCTCTATCAGGGCGTTAAGCTTGGAATCTATCCTCCGCTTATCTTCCTTGGTATCGGTGCTATGACCGACTTCGGTCCTCTTATTGCTAACCCCAAGAGCTTCATCCTCGGAGCAGCTGCTCAGATTGGTATCTTCTTTACATTTATTGTAGCTTCTCTGATAGGCTTCACCGATGCGCAGGCTGGTGCAATTGGTATCATTGGCGGTGCAGACGGTCCCACAGCTATTTATGTTACATCTATTCTGGCACCTGAGCTTTTAGGTCCCATAGCTGTTGCGGCATATTCCTATATGGCTCTGGTTCCCATTATTCAGCCTCCCATTATGAAGGCCCTCACAACCAAGAAAGAACGTTCTGTTGTAATGCAGCAGCTTCGTCCTGTTTCAAAGCTGGAGAAGATTCTGTTCCCGATAATCGTTACCATTGTTGTTGCACTTCTCCTTCCCAGTGCGGCACCTCTTGTAGGTATGCTCATGCTCGGCAACCTGTTCAAGGAGAGCGGAGTTGTAGACCGTATCTTCAAAACAGCTCAGAACGAGCTTATGAACATCATCACCATCTTCCTCGGTGTTACAGTCGGCGCTACCGCAACAGGCGAAGTATTCCTCAAGCTGGATACTCTCAAGATTATCGGACTTGGACTTCTTGCGTTTATGATGGGTACAGCTTTCGGCGTGCTGTTTGGTAAGCTGATGTATATCTTCACCAAGGGCAAGGTTAATCCCCTCATCGGTTCTGCAGGTGTATCTGCAGTTCCAATGGCAGCCCGTGTTGCCAATAAGGTCGGTCAGCAGGAGAATGCTTCCAACTTCCTCCTTATGCACGCAATGGGTCCCAACGTTGCAGGTGTAATCGGTTCTGCTGTTGCCGCAGGTGTGCTCATCAGTATCCTGGGATGATAAAAGTCTCAGGTTGCTTGTGACAGAACCCGACCTTTATAATAAATTGTCGTTTAATTCTATATTAGAATAAAAAACCTATATAGATGATTTAAAATATTTAGTGTATAAATAATTCCGCGGTTCCACCGCTATTAACAAGGAGATGATACAGTTGAGAGATATTACCATCAATGACATTCTCAAGATGATACTTGCTCATATAAAGCTTATCGTTATTGTTTCTGTTGTTGCGGCTCTCGGTGCATATATTTATGCCGACAACTTTATCCCCAAGAAGTATTCTGCAAAATCAATGATTTGTATCAAGTATGATGCAAACAAGAACACGGACGATGCCTCCGCTGATTCCGGCGAAAGTGTCAAGGTAGGTGCTTCATCCATCACCGCTTCAACAAGCCTTGCAAATAACTGCTCGGTAATCTTCCGCCATTCTGAGGAGATGCTCGACATCATCCCCGGCGGTTATGACGTCACCATTTCCAGTGTCAGTGAATCAAACGTTCTGTCTATTACCGTAACAGGCAGTGATGGTCAGGTTTGTGCCGATACAGCCAACGCAATCCGCAACGCGGCTCCTGAGGTGTTTACCAAATACTACACCGGCGGTGAAGCAGTTCCCTTCGGACGCGCCGCATCTGTTCCCGGTGCCCATTCTTCACCTGATGAGACCCGATATGCACTGTTCGGGTTCATCGGCGGCCTGGTTCTTTCAGTTCTGATTTCTATCATTATTGAGGTTGTTGATACTACCATCAAGCCTGACGATGACCTTTATAAGATCTACGATGTACCCGTTTTCGGCGAGATCATTGACTTTGAAGTGGAAGGCGGTGCAAAGAAGAAATGAAGCTCGGATTCAAAAACAAAAAGGTAAAGTATGTTGATAAATCCAAAAATGTAATCAGCGGCGACAGTAAATTTGCTATCGTTGAGGGTTACAAAATCGCCAGAACAAATCTGGTTTTCTCCCTTGCAGCTTCTGAGAGCAAGTTTGTTGTTGTAACAAGCTGGTCAAAGGGTGAGGGTAAGTCTACCGCTACCGCAAACCTTGCAATTTCTTTCTCAAAGATGGGCAAGAAGGTTGTTCTCATCGACTGTGACCTCAGACGTCCCAACCTGCACAACCTTATGAAACTTCAGAACACAGCAGGTCTTTCTGAAGTTATCGGTAAGTTCAAAACCATCGATGAAGTTATCAACCATGAGGTTCTTCCTTGCCTTGATGTTATCACAGCAGGCTCTATTCCTCCCAACCCCTCAGAGCTTCTTGCATCAGCAAGCTTCGATGCAATACTCGATAAACTCCAGGCACAGTACGATTACGTCATCATCGATACTCCTCCCGTTGGTATTGTTACCGACACCCTTCTTCTCAAGGACCATATCGCAGGCTATGTTGTTGTTGTCCGTGAGAAAGTTACCACCCACGGCGATATCGAGAAAACCATCCAGAGTATCAATCTTGCAGACAGTAAGATTCTCGGATTCCTCAAGGTTGGTTGCTCCGTATCGGAGAAAAAGTATTCCAAAGGCCACTACGGCTACTACAAATACTACTGATTTCTACAACCCGTTGTTTATCAACGGGTTGTTTTATGAATGTTTGTGCAGGATTCACATTGAAATCCTGCAAAAAATGTGTTATAATTCTATCTAATTTCTGTTTATGTAACAAATTATGAATTTTTATTTTTGGAGAGTGAGCAAAATGTCATATTCAGAATTCAGCAAAAACGAACTTTTAGCTGAACAGGAAAAGCTTCAGAAAGAGTACGATTCTTATGTTCAGAAGGGTCTGTCTCTCGATATGTCCAGAGGTAAGCCTTGCTCAGAACAGCTTGATATTTCCGTTCATATGCTTGATATTGTTAATTCAGGCCACGATTGCCGCAGCAAGAATGGTCTCGACTGCAGAAACTACGGTCTCATCGACGGACTTCCCTCATGCCGTGAGCTTTTTTCAGAGTTCATTCAGGTGAAGCCTGAGCAGGTCATGGTAGGTGGCAACTCCTCACTGAATATGATGTTCGACACCATTTCCTGCATGATGACAACTTCCATCGCAGAGGGCTGTGCACCCTGGTACGAGGTCAAGGACAGAAAATTCCTTTGTCCCGTGCCCGGCTACGACCGACATTTTGCTATCACCGAGTATTATGGCTTCGAGATGATTCCCGTACCCATGACAGAGGCAGGTCCCGATATGGATGTTGTAGAGAAGCTCGTCTCTTCCGATCCTTCCATCAAGGGCATCTGGTGCGTTCCCAAGTATTCAAATCCCACAGGCATCACATATTCCGACGAAACAGTCCGCAGATTTGCAAATCTCAAGCCTGCAGCCCCCGATTTCCGCATTATGTGGGATGATGCTTACTGTGTGCATGATATTGCCGATGAGGGAGACACTCTCCTCAGCCTTATGGATGAGTGTGAGAAAGCAGGAAATCCCGATCTTCCCATCATCTTCTGCTCCACCTCCAAGATTACTTTCCCGGGTTCAGGTGTTGCCGCAATGGCATCATCCGAGGCTAATATGAAGGTTTTCAGAAAGCGTTACAGTTGCCAGACAATTGGCTACGACAAAATCAATATGCTCCGTCATATGCTTTTCTTCAAGGATTTTGACGGTGTAAAAGCTCATATGCAGAAGCACAAGGAGATTCTCAAGCCTCGTTTTGATGTGGTTATCAATAAGTTCAATGAGTACCTCAAACCCTGCGACATCGCAAAGTGGAACACTCCCCGTGGCGGTTACTTTGTCAGCATAGATGTATACCCCGGTACTGCAAAAGAAGTGTTCAGAATGTGTGCCGATGCAGGTCTTGTGCTCACATCTGCAGGTGCAACATATCCTCTGGGTTTTGACCCTCAGGACAGCAACATCCGTATTGCACCTTCGTTTCCTCCTCTTTCCGAGCTTGAGGTGGCAATGGATGTGTTCTGCGTATGTGTTCGCCTGTGTGCTGTTCGCAAAATTCTCTCTGAAATTGACTGATAGGGAAGATTGCTTTTTGCGGCGAACTGCACTGATATGAAGTTATGTGACAGTTAGCTGTATTTTTCCCGTTTTTCATTGACTTTTAGTCGAAAAAAACTTATAATAACTCTGTTATGGTCTGCTCAGACGTAGCAGAGTTATTTTTTTATTACGGAGGTCCGATTCTATGAAAAGACTTGGAAAATCTCTCTCCGTCATTCTCGCTGTACTCATCCTTGCTTTCTCAGTGGTTTCTGTATTCGGAGTCAGCTACTATGTAGGTGACAACAAAAACACTGCTATCAAGGGATTCGGCGATATTGACTGGGGTATTGATGTCAGCGGCGGTACAAGCATCACACTCAAAGCCGCTACAGCTGATGAAGCAGATGCTGATATTAACGACGCTGCTCAGGTTATCGAAGACCGTGCAGTTTCATATGGTCTCACCGATTATGAGCTGTATGTTAACGAAGAAAGCAATACGCTGACCTTTGTTGTTCCCGAGAGTGTTGACAGCGACTATTCTGCAGAGGAGCTGGCTTCCTTCCTTACATCCTACGGCGAGCTTACTCTTCGTCCCGGCAGCGCTTATGAGGATATGGTTGTTGATTCATCCAACAGCGCCGCTTTTGTAACTCCCACATCCGATACTGCCAAGTCAGTGATTATGGATGGCTCTCATGTTACCGATGCAACCTGGTTTGAGTATTCTGAGGAGGGTGAGACCTACTATTACGTCAACCTGACCTTTGACGATGAAGCTGCTGAGACTCTCTCGGCTCTTACTAACGCAGACACAGGTGCATACTATAATCAGATAATCTCTGTATGGCTCGATGACCGTATGCTCTCAAGTCCTACAGTAAGCGAGCCTCTCGATGCAGGCGCACTGTCTTTCAGCGGTGAAATGTATACAGAGGACAAGGCTAACCTCTACTCTGCAATTATCTCAACAGGCACACTGCCCATGGAGCTTTCCGTTGCATCTGTAGACACAGTTGATTCAACAGTAGGTAACAATGCATCCGATATCATCTTTATCGCAGGTATTGTTGCGCTCATTGCAATTGCTTTAGTGATGATTCTCAAATACAGACTCATCGGTGTTGTATCAGTATTTGCAATGCTTCTTCAGTTCGGCGCAGTTCTCGCTGTTGTTACAGGCTTCTGCTTCGGCGACGGCACCTTTACGCTTACAATTCCCGGTGCGGCTGCTATGGCACTTTCAGTTATGCTGTCTGTCCTTGGATGTGTAATATTCGGCGAAAAGACAAAGGCAGAACTCAGAGAGGGCACTGTTCTCGGCACCGCAATCTCAACTGCAATCGAGTCAGGCAGAAAAGCTGTCTTCGATATTAACTTCATACTCGCAATTATTGCTCTGGTTGGTATGTTCCTCTTCGGTAATTGGAACCTGACCTTTGCAATCTTCGGCGGAGCATCAGCAAGTGGTGTCTATAACTTCTGCTTTGTACTGTTCTTCGGCGCAGTATTCAATTTCATCACAGGTTATTTCCTGCCTCAGCTTATGATCAGAAGCCTCCAGAGCTTCAATGCATTCAATAAACCTTCAATGTTCGGAGGTGCAAAATAATGAAAAAGACTGTAAATTTTAACGGACTTTCTAAGGTTATGCTTATCCTTGCGGCAGTAATTATTGTTGCAGGCGCTTTAGTTCTTGCAATCTTCGGTGGCGGTACAGCTGCTGCATACACAGCCGCAAATCTTGGCCTTGCACTTATTCTCAAGGCTGTTGTCGCAACGGTTCTTGTATGTGCTCTCGTTCTTCTGTATTTTGTCATCCGTTTCCGTAAGGACGGAGTGAAGATGGGTATCTTTTCATCCCTTGGTGCAGTAGTCAGCGGACTTATGGCACTTGCACTTTGTGTAGTTTGCAGAGCTCCTCTGGGAAACTTTGCACTTGCAGTAGTGCTCACAGCTGTATGTTTGTCCTATATAGCATCCGCGCTCTTCTTTAATAGCTTCGTCAAGAAGTCATCACGCAAAAAGAACTCTCCTGCAGAAGACAGCTACAACGATGCAGCAAATAAAGCATTTGCTCCTCTGATTGTACTTCTTGCTATCTTTATCGGCATTCTTGTTGGTGCATTTGTAGGAGCGGCTATTTACGGCTCAGTGTCTCTTATGCTCTATGCATTGCCCACACTTCTGACTGCTGTCCTTTCTATCCTGTTTACACTGGCATTCTCCTGCCGTCTGTATGCAAAGAAAGCATAAGTCAGTATCTATGAAATAAATATTCGGGCGGTTTATCCGCCCGATATTTGATTTAAGGGAGTTGCGGATTTTGTCGTAACTTCTGTTACTCAAGAATATTCATTGAAAGAAGTATATCTATGTCTTTACTAAAAGTTTCTGACCTGAGTCTCGGCTATGACGGTCGCTCTATAATCAAAGGTGTCAGCTTCTCGGTTAATGAAGGAGACTACCTGTGCATAGTAGGCGAGAACGGCTCAGGAAAAACTACCCTTATCAAAGGACTCCTGGGACTTATGGGCAAGTACCGCGGAACAATTGAATACGCAAGTGAATTATCCCAGAACCACATCGGATATCTTTCTCAACATCCCAGGTACAGTCGTGATTTTCCTGCATCCGTCAGAGAGATAGTTATGTCGGGTTTTCTCGGCAGCCGCCGATTCGGCTTCGGATACAGCAAAGCTCAGCGTCAGGAAGCAGCACTGATTATGGAAAACGTAGGAGTGGGGGAGCTTTCTCAAAAGAATTTCGGTGAGCTTTCAGGCGGTCAGCAACAGAGGGTCTTGCTTGCCCGTGCGCTCTGTGCCACACGCAAACTCATCCTTCTCGATGAGCCGACGTCTGCACTGGATCCCTTGGCAACAGCTGATTTTTACAGCCTTATCAAGCGGCTCAATCATCAGGGAGTGACGGTTATCATGGTTTCTCATGATATAAACGCCGCCGTGAGAAATGCATCCCACATTCTGTGTCTTGACTCCGACAAGAGCTTTTTCGGAACTACTCATGAGTTTATACATTCTCCCCTCGGCAAAAAGCTGATTGTTTCCGATTGTCCCTGTGATGTATGCAGTAAAGACGAGACAGTGGAGGTGAGTGAAGATGCTTGATATCCTGAGCTATCCTTTTATGGTGAACGCACTGATAGTCGGTGTACTCATCGCCGTTTGCTGTGCACTTCTCGGAGTAGTTCTTGTGCTCAAGCGATATTCTATGATAGGAGACGGACTTTCTCATGTGGGCTTTGGTGCCTTGTCAATTGCGGCAGTGCTCAATCTTTCATCGCCAATATATCTGTCTCTGCCGGTTGTTATGCTTGCGGCATTCTTTCTTCTGAGAATCACAGAGAACAGCAAGATTAACGCAGATGCGGCAATCGCCGTCATTTCCAGTTCGGCTCTTGCCATCGGTGTTTTCATCGCCAGCATCAACGGCACAAACATCAATCTTCAGCAGTATATGTTCGGCTCTATATTGTCAGTCGGCGAGTCTGATATAGTCATCAGCGTCATTCTCTCAATTTTCGTTATTGCTATGTACCTGCTGTTTTACAACAAGATTTTTGCAATCACCTTCGACGAGAGCTTTGCCAAAGCAACGGGAATCCGCACAAAACTTTATAACACTGTCATATCTCTGCTCACGGCAATCACCATCGTTGTGGGTATGCGGATGCTTGGCACACTGCTGATTTCCGCAATGATTATCTTTCCGGCACTTACGTCCATGCGTCTGTGCAAAAGATTTCTTACCGTAATTATTACTTCGGTAGTGGTGTCTGTATTTTGCGTGGTTTCAGGTCTTTTTACCTCGTTCACCTTTGCAGACATTCCTGTCGGAGCTACTATCGTCATCTTCAATCTTGCGGTTTTTCTGCTGTTCTTGTTAGTTTCAGCAATACGAAAACTTCTCACAAGAAAACCCAAAGAATAAATCAAAGCCTTTCCTGTACATTAATCTGTCAGGGAAGGCTTTTGTTTACTTGAATTTAGGCTAAATAATATTTTCTACCGTGGGCTTCTCGTTTTCTATGAGGGTTTTAAGCTGTCTCTTCGTCTTTTCGCAGGTGGCATAGATTTCAGCTTCTTCCTCGTATTCGATATAAACCGAAAGTGCCGACAGATCCTGACCTATCTGATCCACATAGTCGTGGTATAAGAGCATATCAACGATGTATACCGTGTCCTGCCATTCATCGTCTATTCTCTTTGCAATCTCCGAGGCGGTTTCTCTGTCCTCGGTGTACAGTGCTTCTTCTATGTTTTCAAGCTGTTTTATGAACTTGTCCGCATTTTTCTCGATGCAGATAAACTCCGTCAGGCAAAGCACAAGTGATATCCCCAGGCATATCAATGCCGCCAAAATTCTTTTCACTCCGAACACTTCCTTATAATGCTGTATTCCTTCAGTCTGTTTGCAGTCATCATCATTATTTCATCCTTACTGATGTTTTCTTCCGACAAGGTCTTTTTAATCCATTCCTCGTCTATATCGCACAGCGCCATGGAGGTTTTCAGCAACTCGCCGTCGCTGATGATAACCGCCTCAATGCCCGTATCCCTTGCAGGCAGGTTCAAATCCTCCAGTGTAGGAGTACGCTTTTCGGGCTTTGGAAGAATGCTGATGTTTCCGTTGGTTTCAATGATGCAGTACTGCACGTCCTCTACGTTAAACACCCCTGACTGACGCAGAAGCACCGATAAATCCTCAGTGGTAAGCCTGAGTTTTCTCAGCATATTCTGCCTGAGTCTGCCGTTTTCGATGATTACTTCAGGTTTTCCGCACACAAGATTTCGCAATGATGGTATTTTCATCATCATTATGCTGATGATTATTTCTCCGAAAATCAGTATAAGAATGGGAACAATTCCCGACAGCAGAGGTTGTGAATTATTTTGCATTGGTATTGATGCAATATCAGCAATTATCATGGTGATAACAAGCTCGGAAGTCTGCATATCACTGAGCTGTCGCTTTCCCATAATCCGTATGGCAGCTATTACAAATATATACAGCAGAATAGTGCGAATAACAGAAATTATCATAATCTCACCCTGTTCTAATATGCGCTGTGAGGCAGATTTATATTCACAGATAATTCCGCGGAGAAATTTCCTGAAAGAATCAATTCATTTTTTGCATATTATTTGCATATTTTTCTTAAAACCCCTTTTAATTTGCATCGGTTTGAGTTATAATAAACAACGTATAAGTATATCCATAATTGTATTATTTTTTCATATTAATATAAATTCAGAGAAAGAGGTGTTATTTATGGGTGCAGAGTTTTCTGTTTCTCTTGCCAAGATAATCAAAGAGAGTGCGCTGGAGCCTTTCTATATGCCCTGTGAACCCGAAGAGATCGACATAGTCACCAAGGATATTGACCGCCCGGGTCTGGAACTTACAGGCTACATGGAGTTTTTCGACGAGACACGAATCATGATATTCGGCAACACTGAGTATTCATATCTGGAGCAGTTTGATGATGAAAAGCAGTACGAGATTATCAATAAGCTGTTTTGCAAGCGTCCTCCTGCAATCATCATTGCAAGGAATCTTCCTCCCACAGAGGCGATCGTAAAGTCTGCAAAGGCAAACGCGGTGCCCATACTCCGCTCAGTGGAGACAACCTCGACAATCTCTGCATCTCTCATTACTTTCCTCAGTGCAGAGCTTGCACCCCGCATTACCCGCCACGGAGTTCTTGTTGAAGTATACGGCGAAGGTGTGCTTCTCATAGGCGACAGCGGTGTCGGTAAATCCGAAATCGCAATCGAGCTTATCAAGAGAGGTCATCGTCTAATTGCCGACGATGCCGTGGAAATCCGCCGTGTTTCAAACCGTACGTTGGTAGGTTCTTCTCCGGAGAATATCCGACACTTCATCGAGCTTCGCGGTATCGGCATCATCAACGCCCGCCGAATCTTCGGTATGGGTGCTGTTAAGCTCACCGAGAAGATTGATATGGTCATCAACATGGAGCAGTGGGACAGCGAGAAGGTCTACGACCGTATCGGTATGGACAACACCTATACAGAGATTATGGGTATACAGGTTCCTATTATGACCATTCCCGTAAAACCCGGCAGAAACCTTGCAATCATCATCGAGGTTGCCGCTATGAATAACCGCCAGAAGAAGATGGGTTACAATGCGGCTCAGGAGCTTCTGCAGAGCCTTGGTATGGATGTGAGCGAAGAAACCATTCAGGACAAAAAGGTTGAGACAGGATGGGATCTCTGATGAAGATTGTAGCAGACCTTCATACCCATACCGTAGCATCCGTTCACGCATATGCTACAGCCCTTGAGATGATTCACGAGGCGGCTCGCACGGGACTTCACGCTTTTGCGATTACCGACCACGGAGAGTCCATGCACGGCACACCGCATCCCTACTACTTTATGAACCTTCACGCTATCCCGAGAGTTTACGAGGGTGTCCGTGTTCTCAAGGGAATAGAGGCAAACATCACCGACAGCTTGGGCAATCTGGATGCAGATGACAGCGTGCTTTCAAATCTTGACTTCTGCATTGCATCTTTGCATATGCCCACATACAAGGACACAGTGTCGGTGGAGGCTTGCACTGCCGCATATATGCAGATGGCTCGGAATCCTCACATCAATATGATCGCCCATTCAGGTTCGCCGTATTTCAAATACGACTACGAAACCGTTATCAAAGAGTTTGCTCACAAGGGTAAGCTCATAGAAATTAACAATGCTTCAATCAAACACAAGCCCGATTTTGTCCCCAACTGCATTGAAATTGCAAAGCTTTGTATGAAGCACTCCTGCCGAGTGTCGGTTGACACCGATGCCCACTTTGTTACACAGCTTGGCAGAGCGCAGGAGGCGATAGCAATGCTCGAGGAGATAAACTTCCCCGAGGAACTTGTGGTGAATTCAAGCATCCGTAACTTCAACAAATATTTATCCGAGATGAACATTCCTCTCGAATAATCGGAGGTTTTATGATAAACCAAGACTTTTTATCAGAGATAACCAAAAGCGGTATCATCTGTCAGACAGATGTACCTATGAAAGATCACACCACCTTCCGCATAGGCGGTCCTTCCGACTACTACATCACCGTCAACAGTGTAGGGGAGCTGAGGTCAGTCATTGACCTGTGCAGAGAGTTTTCGATAGAGTATATGCTCATCGGCAACGGAAGCAATCTGCTTGTAAACGACGCAGGACTTCGCAAAGCTGTGATACGTCTGGCAGGAGAATTCAAAGATATTTCTCACAAAGAAAATACAATCACCTGCGGTGCAGGCACTACGCTTTCAAAGCTTTGCACCTATGCCCTGAACGAATCCCTCTCAGGTCTGGAGTTTGCTTTCGGCATACCCGGTACCGTAGGCGGAGCAGTGTTTATGAATGCAGGTGCCTACGGCGGAGAGATGAAAGACGTCATCACTTCTGTCACTCACCTGACTCCCGACGGAAAGGTAGAGACCGTCCCTGCTCATACCCTTGAGCTGTCCTACCGCCACAGCATATATAAAACCAACGATTGCATTATCCTCTCTGCGGAGTTTTCACTTCACAACGACGACAAATCAGAAATCAAGTCCCGCATGGATGATTTCATGAACCGCCGAGTCACCAAACAGCCTCTGGAGTTTCCCTCTGCAGGCAGTGTGTTCAAGCGTCCCGAGGGAGCCTTTGCAGGCGCTCTTATAGAGCAGTGCGGACTCAAGGGCGAGTGTGTCGGCGGTGCGCAGGTAAGCGAAAAGCACTCAGGCTTTATTATCAACAAAGGCGGTGCCACCTGTCAGGATGTAATGGACCTTGTGGCTTTGGTGCAGAAAACCGTCAAAGACGAGACCGGCTACACCTTAGAGCGGGAGATAATCCGCCTTTGATTTACACTCTATTTGAAAAGGAGCGGTACTATGGAATTTATTATTATCACAGGACTTTCGGGCGCAGGTAAATCCCATGCCCTGAGAGCTTTGGAAGATATCGGCTTCTATTGCGTTGACAATATTCCTCCTCAGCTTCTGTCCACCTTCTGGGATCTGTGCGAAAAATCCAGCGACTCCCGAATGAAGCGTGTAGCGGTTGTAGTCGATGTCCGCGGAGGCGAGGTTTTTGACAGCCTCTTCGAGGAGTTCCGAAAATTCAACGCCGATGGCAGAAAGTACAAGGTGCTGTTCCTGGATGCAAAGAGCGATGTGCTTCTTATCCGCTACAAAGAGACAAGAAGAAAACATCCTCTTGCAGAGAGCTTCGGCGGTGCTACCACCGAGGATGCAGTAAAGCTTGAAAAAGAGCTGATGAAACCCTTCAAGGCTCATGCCGATTATATTATCGACACCTCCTATATGGCGCTCAAACAGCTCAAAGAACGTGTCACAACTATGTTTTCAGGTGATCCCGGCGAGGGATTTATCATCACCTGCCTGTCCTTCGGATTTAAGTACGGAATCCCGCTGGAGGCAGATTTGCTTTTTGATGTGCGCTGTCTGCCGAATCCCTACTACGTCAAAGAGCTCAAGGAGCTGACAGGTCTTGACGAGTCCGTCAGGGAATACGTTATGAAATTCCCCGAGACCCAGACCTACGTGGAAAAGCTCCTGGCACTTCTTGATTATTCCGTTCCTCTTTACAGGGGCGAGGGCAAGAGCGAGCTGGTTGTTGCCGTTGGTTGCACAGGAGGCAAACACCGCAGTGTGACCCTTGCCCGACTTCTCAACAGCCATTTCATCGAAATCGGACAGAAGTCAACACTCCAACATCGTGACATCTGGAAAGCATAAAGCTTTTTTCACAAATACATTTAACAAAATCCGAGGAGGCGAAAACAGTGTCCTTTGCCCATGATGTAAAAAAAGAATTGTCAAAAAACAATACGGAGGCTTATAGTCAGGATTTCGCTGAGCTTTATGGTATGATGCTGTTTTCAAGACGTTTTTCTCACAGCGAGATAAAACTCAAAACCGAGTCCATAAGCGTTGCCGAGCGGTACATAACCCTTGCAAATAAGCTTTTTACTCCCGTTATCGAGAAGCAGTCTGTCTTAAAGCCAAATCGTGATTTTATCAATCTTCATACAGTCAGCCTGATTCTGCCGGATGAATGTGAGCGGATATATTCTGCCTTCGGACATATAAGCACAAGCCCCAGCCTTCGCATAAATCGTGCCAACATTGACGACGATATGTGCGTGTCGGCTTTTCTCAGAGGAGCTTTTATGTCCTGCGGTTCGGTCAACGACCCTCAGAAGAACTATCACCTGGAGTTCTGTGCCGCCTATAAAAATCTCTGCACCGATCTGTGCACACTGCTTTCTGAGATAGAGGAGTGCAATCTCACTCCAAAGACAATTCTTCGCAGTGGTTCATACGTTGTCTATCTCAAGGACAGCGAGCAGATTACAGACCTGCTTACATATATGGGCGCACCCTCAGGCGCTATGGACATTATGAACGCAAAAGCCTATAAGCAAATGCGTAATATGGCAAACCGTCGCACAAATTCCGACCTTGCCAATATCGCCAAAACCGCCACAGCCGCAGCAAAACAGCTCTCAGCCATCGAGAAGCTGGAAGCAACCGTGGGACTTTCCTCACTTCCTGCTCAGCTTTACGAGATCGCAGTCCTGAGAAAAGACAATCCCGAGCTGTCACTTCGGGATTTAGGCGCCCTTCTTGACCCTCCCATAAGTCGCTCAGGTGTCAACCACAGACTCATGAAGATCATGGAGCTTGCAGGCGTTGACAAAGACAGCGAATAAAACTAAAGAATCGGAGAGATAAATATGAGCGAAAAAGCATCAATCAACGATAAATTCAAAGATATGAGTTACGAAACAGCGGTGGGAAAACTCACCGAGCTCATCGGAATTCTCGAGCGTAACGAAGGTACCTTCGACGAGCTTATCGAAGTCTACAAGGAAGCTTTTCAGTACTATACCTACTGCTCAGAATATCTGAGCACATCAGCCGAGAAGATTAAGGACCTCAATGCAAAAATGGCAGAGATTCTGCCTAAGTTGGAGGATTGAATATGATAGTATCTTCTGACCGACTCAATATAAGCGACATAGTAAGTGCGGATCTTTCTTTCTCAGAGCTTATTGAGAATTCACTCAAAAGGTATCTCAGCGGAGAAGATGAGCATTATGACAAGCTCTGGCAGTCTATGCGTTACTCTGTCAGTGCAGGAGGCAAGCGTGTCCGTCCGCTGCTCACCCTTGAATTCTGCAAGCTTTGCGGTGGTGACCCTGCTTCTGCAGTGCCCTTTGCCTGCGGTGTTGAGCTTATCCACACATACTCTCTTATCCACGATGACCTGCCCTGTATGGACAACGACGATATGCGTCGCGGACAACCCTCAAATCACATCGCATTTTCCGAAGATACTGCACTTCTTGCAGGAGACGCCCTGCAGAGTCTGGCTTTTGAGATTATGCTCTGTGAGGATACCCTCAGCAGATGCGACGCAAAAGCCGCCGCCACAGCTGCTTTCACGCTCGCAAACTACTGCGGTGCAGACGGAATGGTAGGCGGTCAGGTCATAGACCTTGAGTATGAGGACAAGCACGCAGACGAAAGTGTTGTTTCAAAGATTCACCTGCTAAAGACAAGTGCCCTCATCAAGGCCGCGTGCCTTATGGGTTGCATCGTGGCAGGTGCCGACAGCGAAAAGCTCGCCGCCGCCGAAAAATATGCTGAGTGTATCGGTCTGGCTTTCCAGATTGTAGACGATGTGCTGGATGTAACCTCCACCACCGAAGAGCTTGGAAAACCCGTGAACTCCGATGCCGACAATGATAAGTCCACAATGGTATCTCTTTTAGGGGTTGAAGAGTGTCTGCGTCGTGCAGATTCCCTCACAGCAGAAGCCCTTACCGCTCTCGATGCCTTTGATGGAGACAGTTCGTTCCTTCGCGACTTCGCAACAAAACTTTCAAAAAGACGCAACTGACAAAACCTTAACTCAAAACATTCGGTACCACCGAGGAACTTTATATGGATAATAATAACTACCCAATGCTTGAAAATATAAAATCCCCTGATGACCTCAAGAAACTTCAGGTCTCAGAGCTTCCTGCTCTCTGTGAGGAGATACGTCGCAAGCTCATTCACACCGTGTCTGAAAACGGCGGTCATCTTGCACCTAATTTAGGTGTGGTAGAGCTTACTGTCGCCATGCACTATGTGTTCGATTGCCCGCGAGACAGCATCGTCTGGGATGTAGGCCATCAATGCTACACCCACAAAATGCTCACAGGCAGATATGACCGAATCGACACCATCCGCCGCACAGGAGGACTCTCGGGTTTTCCTCGACGCTACGAAAGCGCGTGTGATGCCTTCGGTGCAGGTCACAGCAGTACCTCCATTTCTGCCGCATTAGGTATCGCCAAGGCAAAACAGCTCAAAGGCGACAACAGCCACACAATCGCCTTTATCGGAGACGGTTCTCTCACAGGCGGTCTTGCCTTTGAGGGTCTTAACAATGCAGGCAGATTCAAACGCAACTTCATTGTTATCCTCAACGATAACAAGATGTCAATTTCTAAAAATGTAGGTGCTATCCCTAAACACCTCACAGGCATCCGTATCAGCCCTTGGTACCTAAATGCCAAGAGCGGAATGGAGCGTGTGCTTACGAAGGTACCTCTTGTGGGTGCACCCTTTGTCAATGGTCTCACACGCTTTAAAAACTGGCTTAAAAAGAAAATATACAAAACCAATCTTTTTGAGAATTTCGGCTTCGCTTACTACGGTCCCGTGGATGGCCACGATATTGAGGAAGTGCTCAATGCACTGGAAGCTGCAAAGTACACCAACAAACCCGTACTTATCCATGCAGTGACTATCAAAGGAAAGGGCTACAGACCTGCCGAAAATGACCCCAAGAGTTTCCACGGCATCGGCAGATTCGATATCGACACCGGCGAACCTCTGTCACATTCTGATTCCTATAGCAAGTGCTTCGGCGAGACAATGTGTTCCCTTGCAAAGGAAAATGACAAGCTCTGTGCAATCACCGCCGCCATGAAGGTTGGAACAGGACTCACGGAGTTTTCCCGACTCTATCGTGACAGATTCTTCGACGTTGGTATCGCCGAGGAGCATGCCGTCACCTTCGCTTCAGGACTTGCATCTCAGGATATGATGCCTGTTTTTGCTGTTTATTCCAGCTTCCTTCAGCGAGCCTACGACCAGCTTGTCCACGATGCGGCGGTGCAGGATCTTCATCTTGTTCTGGGTGTTGACCGTGCAGGAATAGTAGGCGAGGACGGAGAAACCCATCAGGGTGTTTTCGATGTATCCATCCTGAATTCAATTCCTAACACCACCATCTTTTCACCATGCTATTTCGACGAGCTGAGATGTTCTCTTGCATCCGCTGTCAACGATTGCACGGGTCTCACCGCCGTCCGTTATCCCCGAGGTAATGAACCTGCACGGCCTGCGGACTTCACCGATTCCAACATTAATTTCACCATATACGGCAACCCCAACGCTTCACGTCTCATAGTAACCTACGGCAGACTTTTTGCCGAGGCGTGCAAGGCAAAGGAAATGCTTCGTGATGTGGGGATAGAAGCCTGCATCCTCAAACTCTGCAGAATCAAACCCATCGACCCTGATGCAGCACGTTTTGCATCCGGATTCAGACGTGTTCATTTCTTTGAAGAGGGAATGCGTTCAGGCGGAATCGCCGAGTGTTTTGAGTCTGATATTATGAAGCTTGGTTTCAGCGGAAATTATCGTATAACCGCCATAGAGGATATCTTCATTCCTCATTCCAAGGATTCTGTTGCACTCCATGCTCTCAAGCTGGATGCAGAGGGAATGTACTCAATAATGAGAAAATAACCGGAGTTTTTTTATTATGAAGAAACGACTTGATGTACTTGTATACGAAAAAGGACTTGCCGAAAGCCGCGAAAAAGCCAAGGCGGTTATAATGGCGGGTCTCGTGTATGTTAATAACCAGAAGGCCGACAAGTGCGGTTCTACCTACGAAGAGGACTGTGATTTAGAGGTCAGAGGTCCTGCGCTCAGATACGTGAGCCGTGGCGGACTCAAGCTTGAAAAAGCCGTCACCGCCTTTTCTCTGGATTTGCAGGATGTGACCGCAATGGATATCGGTGCATCCACTGGCGGTTTCACCGACTGTATGCTTCAAAACGGCGCAAGAAAAGTCTACTCCATTGATGTAGGCTACGGACAGCTCGCCTGGAAACTTCGCAACGATGAGCGTGTCGTCAATATGGAGCGTACCAATTTCCGCAAGGTGACACCGGATATGATTGAAGACACCATCGATTTCTTTTCTGTGGATGTATCTTTCATATCGCTCAAACTCATCCTGCCTGTTGTAAGACCCCTCCTTTCCTCAGAGGGTTGCGGTGTGTGCCTTATAAAGCCCCAGTTTGAAGCAGGCAGAGGCAAAGTAGGAAAAAAAGGCGTTGTCCGTGATAAATCAGTACATACTGAGGTTATCGAGACAATCCGCGACTTCTGTCTTGAGTGCGGATTTGATGTGCTTGCACTGGACTATTCTCCCGTGAAAGGTCCCGAGGGCAACATCGAGTACCTCATATATATCCGCAGAAGCGACGAGCCGTCACTCCTCTGTGATGTAACTCCCGCAGCTCTTGCCGATGCATCCCACCTTGAACTTGACAAGGAGGCGCAGAAGTAATGAAAATTGCAATAATAGCCAATTTTGATAAGCAGGAGGCGATCTCCTGTTCCTTTGAAATAGCCAACATTCTCTCAGAAGCAGGAGCAACACTGCTTATGCCAATAAAGGCAAAATCTTTTGCAGAGAATCGAAACATAGAGTTCTGTCAGACAACAGACGAGCTTTTTGAATTATGCGACTGTGCCGTGACCGTGGGCGGAGACGGCACCATAATCCACAGTGCCCGCCATGCCGCAGTCAGCGGAAAACCTGTTCTGGGTGTGAATCTGGGTCATCTGGGCTACGTTGCGGAGGTAGAACCCTCCGAGATTAACATCCTCACCCGACTTCTCACAGGGGAGTATACAACCCGTGAGCGGATGCTTCTTGATGTAACGGTTATCCATTCCGACGGCAACAGCGAATCCTATCTTGCTGTCAACGATGCCGTCATTTCCAGAGGCTCCCTGTCCTGTATCATCGACCTGCAGGTTTGCGTAGAGGGTGAAGAGATTTGCAACTATCGAGCAGACGGTTTGCTGTTTTCAACCCCTACAGGTTCCACTGCATATGCTCTTTCAGCAGGCGGTCCCGTCATTGACCCTTGTATGAAGCTCATAGAACTCACTCCCGTGTGTCCTCATTCTCTCACAGCCCGCACTGTTATTTTTCCCGATGATACAGTGCTTTCAGTAAGCTGTAACTCTCCTAATACCGCTTATCTTACAGTCGACGGTCAGGTATCCGTCGAGCTTGATCCCACCGATACGGTACGTATCAGCAAATCCCGATATACCCTGCAGATGAACACTCTCAAAGACAAGAATTTCTACAAGCTTGCAGGCGAAAAACTCAAGGAAGGTGACTGATTTGAAGCTTAGCAGACACGCAAAAATCTTAGAACTTATTAAAATCCATCCAATCACTACTCAGGAGGAACTCCTGCAGAAACTGGAGGAAGAGGGTTACTCTGTCACTCAGTCTACAGTGTCCCGAGATATCAAAACCCTCAGACTCCAGAAGTCTCATTCCATAGACGGCAAGTACAGATACTCAGCTCCCACGGGAATCCAGCCTGACGTGAAAAACGGCTTTTCCGGCATACTCTCTGGTTCTATGGTCTCTGTGGATTTAGCTCAGAACATAGTAGTTGTCAAGACCTTCAGCGGAATGGCGTCAGCCGCCTGTGCAGCTATTGACTCAATGAATCTGCCCGCTGTTGTAGGTTCTCTCGCAGGTGACGACACAATTTTCATCGCCTGCACAGATTCAGACTCTGCAGACAGACTTATGTCAACATTGAAGAAGTATATTTCATAAATCACCGTTAAGCGCTCAGTGCCTGACGGCAACTTATAAAAATTTATCGAATTTTTCAAAACGCAGGTTAAAAAATGCTGACTAATTTATACATCGAAAATATAGCGGTTATTGAAAAAACAAATATAGAATTCTCCCGTGGGCTCAATGTCCTCACAGGCGAGACCGGTGCAGGTAAGAGTATTGTCATTGATGCAATTTCTGCCGTGCTCGGTCGCCGCACATCCCGCGAGCTTGTCCGCACAGGGGCACAGTCTGCCTTTGTCAGTGCAACCTTCAGCGAGATAGGCGACACAGCTCTGAGGATGCTCACAGACCTTGGCTATACTACCGAGGACGGACAGCTTATCATTGAGAGGGAGTTTACTCTCTCGGGCAAGAACAACTGTCGTATCAACGGCCGTCCTGCGCCGGTGTCTGCACTTCGTGAGGTAGGTAGGTTCCTTATCAATATCCACGGCCAACACGAGAGCTACGAGCTTATGTCTCCCGATTTGCACATCGGCTACATTGATGCTCTCGGTGGTCATCAATCTGAGCTGGATAAATACCGCGCTGAGTTTGCACATTATAAAGAACTCTCCCGTATACTGTCTCAAAAGGACAGCGACGACAGAGAACGTGCCCGCCGTGCTGATCTCCTGAGCTTCCAGATTGAGGAGCTTGAGTCTGCAGATTTGCAGATAGGGGAGGCGGAAGCTCTCACAGAGGAGCGAAACATCCTCGCTAACTCCCAAAGACTCAGGGAGCTTCTCAGCTCTGCAAACTTTTACCTCAGCGGTGATGGCGGAGAACTCCCGGGTGCATTGTCGCTTTTGTCTGATTCGTCAGATACTGTAAGTGCCGCATCACAGCTCATGCCCTCTGTGGAGACTACCTCCGAGCGGATTCAGAACGCATACTATGAGTTGCAGGATATAGCCTCTGATATCTCCTCAGCTCTTGAGAGTATCGAGGATGATCCTCAAAGACTGGAAGAAATCGAGCTTCGTCTTGATCTCATCAGCAAATTACAGAAAAAATACGGAGATACCGCAGAAGAAATCCTCAGGTATCTCGAAGATATACGCGCAGAGCTTGATGCAATCAACCGCTTTGCAGAGGATAGGGAACAGCTTCTTCTGGAACAGCAGGAGTCCTTTGCTCTTTGCACATCCCTTGCAACCGACTTGTCAGAAAAGCGCAGGACGGTGGCAGAGCGGTTTTCTCAGCAGGTAGCCTTGGAAATGCGTAATCTGGATATGCCAAGTGCAAAAATCGAGGTGTCACAGCTCAACTGTCCTCTCTGTGAAAACGGCATAGATGTAGTCGAGTTTCTGGTGTCTACAAATGCGGGCGAACCTCCGAAGCCCGTCGCAAAGGTTGCCTCGGGTGGTGAGCTTTCCAGAATGATGCTCGCCATAAAGAATGTTCTTTCCAGGAGCGACCCTACCGACACCCTGATTTTCGACGAGGTAGACAGCGGAATTTCAGGCTCAGCCGCACGCAGAGTAGGAGACGCTTTGAAGCGTGTAAGCACCCAGTGCCAGTCTCTGTGCGTTACCCATTTGCCCCAGATAGCAGCTCTTGCGGACTCCCATTATCTTATCAAGAAGTCTGAGCACGAGGGCAGAACCTTCACTAAGGTCACACCTCTTACTTTCGAGGGCAGAGTCGAGGAGCTTGCCCGCATAATCGGCGGGGTTGAAATTGGCGATGCCGCCTACGACTATGCCCGCGAGCTACTCTCTGAGAATACAAACAACAACTGATTACAAGTTAGTATTAAAATATACGGAGCAGGTTATGAAGAAATGGTCTGTTGCACAACTTAATAAAGCAGATGCACTGAGAATCAGCGAAAGTATGGATATCCCCATGCTTCTTTCTGTCCTGCTCAATATCAGGGGTATCACCGACGAGGCAAAAATCCGCGAGTTTTTAAGCGAGGAGCCTCATTTTCACGATCCCTTAACAGCCAAGGATATGGACAAAGCTGTGAATCGCATCACTGTCGCTTTGGAAACAGGCGAAAGAATCTGTGTATACGGCGACTACGATGCCGACGGCGTTACTGCCACTGCACTGCTTTACTCATATCTTCTGTCGGCAGGTGCAGATGTAAGGTACTACATCCCTGCCCGTGCAGAGGAAGGCTACGGCATGAACACCGATGCCATCTCCCAGCTTGCCGAGGAAGGTGTAAATCTTATCATCACCGTGGACAACGGCATTTCAGCAGTGGAAGAAATTGCCTATGCAAACTCTCTCGGAATAGATACAGTAATCACGGACCATCACACAGTCCCCGACGAAATACCTCAGGCGGTTGCCGTAGTGGATTTTCATCAGGAGGACTGTGAAAGTCCCTTCAAGGAGCTTTCGGGTGTAGGTGTCGCCTTCAAGCTTATTATGGCAATAGAGGGCGAGTACTGCGATATGCAGCAGCTGCTTGAGAATTTCTCAGACTTAGCGGCTCTCGGCACAATCGGCGACGTTGTAAGTCTCACAGGAGAAAACAGGTCTATAGTAAAACAAGGTGTAAAATATCTCCGCAACAGCGAAAGAGCAGGTATACGGGCTCTCCTGCGAAGTGCAGGATACGAGGATAAACCGATAAACTCAGGCACCCTTGCTTATACCGTAGTTCCGAGAATCAACGCCGTGGGAAGATTAGGTCTTTCTACCCGCTCTGTGGAGCTTCTGCTCACCGAGGACGAGGCTTTGGCAGAGTCCCTTGCTCTGGAGCTTACCGAGGACAACCGCACCCGTCAGCAGATAGAGCGGGAAATCCTTGCGGAAATTGATGAGATGATTATGAACGACCCGTCTCTCACTCAGCAGAGTATAATTATCATCGACGGAGAAAACTGGCATCAAGGGGTCATCGGTATAGTAGCCGCCAGAGTAAAATCTGCTTTCGGCAAACCCACTATCATCATTTCCCGAGAAGGGGAGTCAGCCCGTGCTTCGGGCAGATCCATAGAGGGATTCTCTCTTTCCGATGCTATTTTTTACTGCAGTGACTTGCTCATTCACTTCGGCGGACATCCCATGGCGGTGGGATTCTCTCTTGACAGTGTCAACATAGACCTGCTCAAAGATGCTATTTACGACTATGTAGACAGTATGGACGAAATGCCCCTGCCGGAGCTTATGCTTGACTGCAAACTCAATCCTTCACTGCTCGATTTGTCTCTTGTAGACAGCATTAGTGCACTTGAGCCTTTCGGTGCAGGCAATCCTGTTCCTGTGTTCGGCCTTTACAATATGCGTATTGATGAGGTTAAAGATATCTCAGGAGGCAAGCACAAACGTCTCACCGTCTCCCGCGAGAATGCCCGTGTCACAGTTATGTACTTCAATACCGATATGACCGGTTTTTCATACAGCACAGGGGATGTGGTAGACTTAGCCGTCATCCTCGATAAAAACTTCTATGCAGGTAATACATACCTTTCCGTAATCGCCCGTGATATAAAGCTCTCCTCTGTAGATACCGAGGCACAGCTTATCTCCGAGCGAATATACGAGCGGTTCTGTTGCGGAAAAAGCATCACCGTTTCCGCTGCACGATCCATACTTCCCGACAGAGACGACTTTTCAGCGGTTTACAGACATCTGAGGAACCTCGGAGGCTACACAGGCTCTGTGGATATGCTGGCAGTGAAGCTCTCAATCCCTCTGGGTAAACTTCGCACAGTGCTCACCGCTATGTGTGAACTGGGGCTCATCGAAATGCGTGAGGGTATGACAAAAGCTGAAATTAATCTGTGTCAGGTCAGTGCCAAGGTACAGCTTGACTCAGCACCAATAATCCAAGAACTCAAGGAGGTGTGCATATGAGCGACACCATAGATATGACTTTCTATAACGATTATGAAAAACTCAAGGAGCTTCTCAATGCCAGCGGTTATAAGTTTGACCATGAACGCATAGAGAAGGCATATCGCTATGCAGAGGATGCACACAAAGATCAAAGGCGTGTCTCAGGACTGCCCTATATACTTCATCCCACATCGGTAGCCTGTATTCTGGTAGGCCTCGGTATGGATACCGACTCAATCGTAGCGGCACTTCTGCACGATGTTGTAGAGGACACAGACGCTACTCTCGATGATATCAAAAAAGACTTCGGCGAGCCAATCGCCGTCTTAATCGACGGACTCACAAAGCTTGCAAAAATCAAATACAGCAACCGCGAGGAGCATCAGGCAGAGAACCTGAGAAAAATGCTCATCGCCATGAGCAACGATATCCGTGTCATCATCATCAAGCTTGCCGACAGACTCCACAACCTGCGTACCATCGGCTGTATGCGTGAGCAGAAACGCCGTGATATTGCTCTGGAGACAATGGAGGTCTATGCTCCCATTGCACATCGTCTCGGTATCACCGCCGTCAAGGAAGAGATGGAGGACTTGTCGCTTCGCTATCTCGACCCTGTAGGCTATGCCGAGATTGAAGACGAGCTGAATAATACAGCTCAGGACAGAAAAGAGTTTATAGCCGACCTGAAGGCAGAGATTATGGAACGTAGCCGTGATGCTATCGACGATGTCTACATCAGCGGCAGAGTCAAGAGCATCCACAGCATCTACCGCAAGACCTATATGAAGGGCAAGACCATCGACGAAATCTACGATATTTTTGCCGTCAGAATCATTGTCCATACCCTGACAGATTGCTACAACGTGCTGGGCATCATCCACGATATTTATAAACCCATTCCCAACCGCTTCAAGGATTATATCTCCACACCCAAACCCAATATGTATCAGTCCCTGCACACGACCGTCGTAAGTCACAGGGGTATTCCTTTCGAGGTGCAGATCCGTACCTGGGATATGCACCATACCGCTGAGTACGGAATCGCGGCTCACTGGAAGTATAAAGCAGGTGTCGGAGGCAAAAAGAACAGCGGAAACCTCGACGAGCACCTCAGCTGGGTCAGAAAGATTCTTGATACCCAGAAAGATGCAGTGGATGCCACCGATATCGTCAGCACCATCAAAACAGACCTTAACCCCAACGAGGTATTTGTATTTACCCCCAAGGGCGATGTTGTGAATCTGCCCGCAGGTTCCACCGTCATTGACCTTGCATATTCCATCCATTCCGCCGTCGGTAACAGTATGGTAGGTGCCAAGGTTGACCGCCGAATCGTTCCTATTGACTATCAGCTCAAAACAGGCGAAATCGTCGAGATCCTCACTCAGAAAGAGGCTCAGGGACCCCGCCGTGACTGGCTGAAAATTGTCAAGACCTCCGAGGCAAAGAGCAAAATCCGCTCTTGGTTCAAGAAGGAAAAACGAGAGGAAAACATCGTTGAGGGTAAGGCAGAGTTTGAGCGGGAACTCAAGAAATACGGTGTCAGCATTCCCGATGATGAGCTTGAGGAATTTCTCTCAAAAGTTAACCTGAAAATTCAGGTTAATAACCTTGAGGATTTCTATGCAGCCATCGGCTATGGCGGAATTCAGCTCTGGAAGATAATGCCAAGAGTCCGCGAACTTTATCAGAAGCTTTATGTGAAAGCCAATGCAGAAAACCGCCCCGCTCCGCCCGAGACTCCTGCTCCCACCAAGAAAGTGGGTTCGGGTGTTATTGTAGAGGGCATTGACGATGTTCTCATAAAGTTCTCCCGCTGTTGCAATCCTCTTCCGGGAGACGATATCATCGGATTTATCACCCGCGGTTACGGTGTGTCAATCCATAAGTGCGACTGTACCAACGTCCCCGAGGATATCTCCAAGGCGGAGGAACCTGAGCGTTGGGTCAAGGCTCACTGGCTTAATGCTGTCAGAGAAGTGTTCCAGAGCACTCTGGAGATTTTCGGCAACGACCGCACAGGTCTGCTTGCCGATGTTTCAAACCAGCTCTCAGCACTTCGTATTATGATCCGCAGTCTCAATTGCCGTGAGCTTCCCGAGGGCAAGGCTGTTATCAATGTGACCATTGATGTCACCGACACAGCTCATCTCAGAACCGTCATTGCACGTATAAACACAATCAACGGCATCATCTCCGTCAACAGAAAGATGACCTGATTTCAGGATAAAAGGATTTTTTATGAAAGCAGTACTTCAAAGGGTGACACATTCATCTGTCACCGTAGACGATAAAATTATAGGCAAAACCGCCGAGGGTTTCCTGATTCTTCTGGGAGTTGAAAAAGGCGACGACCAAAAGGAAGCGCAGGCACTCGCCAGAAAAATCGCAGGACTTCGGGTGTTCTGCGACGAAAACGATAAGATGAACCTTTCACTTGCCGATATCAACGGCGGCGTCCTTGTTATCTCCAACTTCACCCTCTGCGCCGATTGTCGCAAGGGTCGCAGACCCAGCTTTGATAATGCCGCATTACCCGATGAAGCAAACAGTCTCTACGAATATTTCTGCACCTGCCTGCGTGAGCAGGGAGTTGCCTTTGTGGAGCAGGGAGAGTTCGGTGCAGATATGAAGGTTTCACTTCTCAACGACGGCCCCGTAACTCTCATTATCGACTCAAGGGAGCTTGCAAAATGATTGATATCAAGACTTTTACCGTGGGTATGATGTCTACAAACTCTTACGTTGTCACCGACCGAGAAACTCAGCATACAGCCCTCATAGACCCGGGTTGTAAAGATACGGGGATAACCTCCGCTCTTGACACCATCGGCAAAGAGAATGTAAAATACATCTTGCTTACTCACGGTCACTTCGACCACATCGCTTGTGCCAAAGAGTATGCCGATATGTTCGGCGCTGAGATCGTGATTTCAGCGGAGGATGCACCATTCCTTTCGGATAACAGCCTGAATCTGTCCGTGCTATTAGGGCCTTCTCAGCTCAAGCCTTTCTATGCAGACATCATGCTGAAAGATGGAGACACCCTCAACTTAGGTGACACCACCCTGAGTTTTCTCCTCACACCGGGTCACACCTCAGGAAGCGGTTGCTTTGTCTCACATTCTGACAAAATCATCTTCTCAGGCGATACACTTTTCTGTGGCTCTATGGGTCGCACCGATTTTCCCACGGGAGATTTTTTCCGGATGCAGAAGTCCCTTCATCGTCTTCGTGATTTGAATGGTGACTATATCGTATATCCCGGTCACGATATCAGCACCACTCTCAGCTACGAGAGGGAAAACAATATCTACTTACGAACTTAAACTAACCGATTAATTCAATAACAATTTGTATTATGAATCTATACGCAGTCAATCATAGATTTCACTATGAACTTGAAAATTTAACAAGAGCATTCTTTCCCAACGAGAAGATTGCAGTTATCTCATGCGATATAATCCCCGATACCCTTGATTCTCCATATATCCTCACTGTCTACGGTGAGGATATGAGCGTTTCTGTGGATTTTCAGGATTTTTCAAAGAAGCTTACCTGCAATTCAGGCGGAGACGAAGAGCTGTCAATGGCCACACTTCTGTATGAGATTTTAAAGGAGTACACGGGAATTAACCTTTCCTGGGGACTTCTCACAGGAGTAAGACCCATAAAGCTCTTTAGACGACTCAAAGGAAACTATGGGGAACAGGGAGCAAAGGACTATTTCAGAAACAGCCTTCTGGTCTCGGAAGAGAAAACTAAGCTTGCATCCCTTACTTGTGACAACGAGCAGAAGATTCTCGATATATCAGACGAGAGGTCGTTCAGTCTCTACATCTCAATTCCTTTTTGTCCCACCCGATGCAGTTATTGTTCCTTTGTCTCTCAGTCTGTGGAGAAAGCACAGCACCTTATCCCCGAGTATGTAAGGCTTCTGTGCAAGGAAATCGAAATCACCGCTGATATCGCAAAGCGCCTGAATCTCCGCTTGGAGACAGTGTACATCGGAGGCGGAACTCCCACCACTCTGTCTGCAGAGCATTTATCCGAGCTTTTGAAGGCAGTGAGGGAAAGCTTTGATATGACAACCTGCCGTGAGTTCACTGTTGAAGCAGGCAGACCCGATACAATCACCGAGGACAAGCTCGTTGCACTTAAAGAAGGCGGTTGCGACCGCCTCAGCGTCAATCCCCAGACCCTCAGCAACGAAGTCCTTGAGAACATCGGCAGACGCCACACCGTTGAGGATTTCTACCGTTCTTTTGAGCTTGCACGCAAAGTCGGATTCGGGCACATCAATACAGACCTGATCGCAGGGCTTCCCGGCGATACTCCCGAGGGATTCCGCAAAACTATGCGTGGTATCTGTGAGCTTTCTCCCGAGAGTGTCACCGTTCACACTCTGTCTATGAAACGCAGCTCCAACCTTACGGGAAACAATATGCAGATATATAAAGAGGACTGTGAGGCCGTTAGAGAGATGCTCTCCGATGCCTACTCATCACTGAGCACATCAGGACTCGCACCCTATTATCTCTACCGCCAGAGCAGAATGCTCGGCAATATGGAGAACACCGGCTGGTCAAAGAAAGGATTCGAAGGTCTCTACAACGTCTACATCATGGACGAAACCCACACAATTCTTGCCTGCGGGGCAGGAGCGGTCACAAAGCTCCGCGACTTCCGCTCAGACCGCATCGAGCGTATATTTAACTTTAAGTATCCATATGAATATAATGCAAGATTTGATGAGCTTATGGCACGCAAAGATGCCATAATCGACTTCTATAAAGACCTTTTAAGCTAAGGAGTATATTATGTCCCAGACAAAATCAAAGCAAAGCAGTACCTCCAGGGGATTCCTGCATGGCGCCATGGTGCTTACCATCAGCATGGTGGCGGTCAAACTCTGCGGTCTTGCCCAGAAGGTTCTGCTTACAAACCTCTACGGTACTCTCGACGGCAACTATGCCGAGTTCGGAACTGCTCTTTTTTCCAATGCCTATGAGCTGTACGTTCCGCTATATACACTGGCAACCATCGGATTCCCCGTGGCAGTTTCCAGACTCATATCCGAGAGCTACGCAAAAGAGCGTTACAATGATATCAAACAGATATATAAAGTAGCCAAGCCGTTCTTCATTATCATGGGAATAATATTCTTCCTGATTATGTCAGTTGGCAGTTTCTTCTACATACGGTATATCAAATCACCGTATTCACTGCCTGCCATGCTTGTGCTTGCACCCACCATATTCTTCGGGTGTCTTGTCTCCATTTACCGAGGCTACTATCAGGGACTCAGGAATATGACCCCCACAGCTCTCTCCGAGGTTATCGAGGCAGTATCAAAAATCGCAATCGGTGTTTTGCTTTCTTACATCATCGTTAATGTAGGTACAAGCCAGTACAGCGCCACAGGCACAGTTTTCGGCATGACCTTCCAAAGCGCCGACGATGCCTACCGAACCCTGGTTTCTATCTCGGTTGCGGCATCTATTTTCGGTATCACCATGGGAAGCGTTCTGGCATTTTTATACCTTCGTATCCGTTTTGCAGTGAAGAAAGGCGATATTCCTCAGGAATATTTCACGCGTTCCGTAGAGGCAATCTCAAAGAGAGAAACCTTCAGACGAATGTACAGCACAGCCCTGCCTATCGGTGTAGGTGCTCTTGTAATGAGCCTTTCAAGCACTATTGATGCTACGGTTATCCAGAATCTTATCTACAATATGGCAATCAACGAACCGGGTGCACTACTTGCCGAGTTCGACCATGTCCTCGATAATGAAATTAAACAGGACAGTATCACAATCCATACCTGCATCTGGGGATATTACAGCGCCGCTTTGACACTCACATCCATTGTTGTCTCTGTCACTCAGGCATTCGGCACCAGTGCAATGCCTAATGTAACTGCCGCCTATACAAAAGGCAACAAGCAGGAGCTTGCAAGCTCCATGGAAACGGTCCTGCGTCTTACTTCGATTGTAGCATTTCCTTGCGGAATCGGTATGGCAGTCCTTGCAGAGCCGATTCTCGGACTTGTATTCTTCACAAATCCAAACATCTCCATGTTCGGCAGTGAGTCCTTGCAGGTTCTCGGCATAGCCGTTCTCTTTATGGGACTTTTGACTCCCATCTGCAGTATGCTCCAGGGAATCGGTAAGGTTAAGCACACTATGTTTGTCTATATCTTCGGTATGACTCTCAAGGTTATAGTTTCATATCTTTTCGCAAGAAACGTCTACATCAATATCGTCGGTACAGCAATCGGTACACTGGTAGGCTATTTTGTCATGGTTGCAGTTTCCATGTTTATGCTCCTGAAAGATACAAAAATTAAGCTTAATTATTTCTCCGTATTTCTCAAACCTCTGGCATCATCCGTCATCTGCGGACTGTGTGCCTATGTATGCGGATATGTATTTAACCTTCACGTGCTGATTAGTATCGTCATTTCTGCTATAATATATGTGCTGTCTTTGTTTATATTGCATACATTTTCGCGAAATGAAATACTTATGCTCCCAAAAGGTAAAAATATTGTAATAATACTTGAAAAACTTCATCTTTTAGGTTAAAATATTTGATTAGAAGTGGGTTTCACCACTTTTTCGGAGGAAATATCAGTGGATTTTGAGTTTAAAAATAGTTACGATTTTTACGACCTTGTAAATATTCTCAGGGTTCTTCGTAACCCCGGCGGTTGCCCCTGGGACAGGGAGCAGACTCACGAGAGTATCCGTCGCGATTTTATCGAGGAGACCTACGAGGCTATTGAAGCTATCGACACCAAGAATCCCGAGCTTCTTTGTGAGGAACTCGGCGATGTTCTTTTGCAGGTAGTATTTCATTCTCAGATCGAAGAGGATGCAGGCGGCTTCACCATAAACGAAGTGTGTGACGGCATTTGCAAAAAGCTCATCATACGCCATCCCCATGTTTTCTCTGATGTCATAGCCGACACTCCCGACAAGGTTCTTGAGAACTGGGACAGCATCAAGATGCAGACCAAGTCTCAGTCCACACAGGCTCAGGCTATGGACAGCGTCAGCCACGCACTCCCGTCTCTTATACGTGCGGACAAGGTTCAGAACAAAGCCCGCAAGTGCGGATTCGATTGGTCTGATGTGTCAGGTGCACTGGACAAGCTTTCAGAAGAGATAGAAGAGTTAAAGAGTGCCATAGCTCAGCAGGACGACAAGGCTTCCGCCGAGGAACTGGGCGATGTGCTTTTCTCCGCTGTCAATGTATCTCGCTTCATCGGTGTTGATGCAGAGCAGGCCCTGGGCGATGCCTGCGACAAGTTCATCTCTCGCTTTTCTCAGGTGGAACAGCTTGCAGGTGAACGCGGTGTGGATATGAAGTCATCCACCCTGGAGGAGCTGGATGCCCTCTGGGATGAGGCAAAGAAAGCCTGAATTACCCAGGCTTATTAATCAGTTATTAATCGGCATTGCCGACAAAATAAAAAAAATATTATACGGAGGTTCAATCATGAACAAGACTGAGTTAGTTGCAGCAGTTGCAGCAAAGAGTGAGATTTCCAAGAAGGATGCTGAAAAGGCAGTTACAGCAGTATTCGATACTATCGTTGAGACAATCGCTGCAGGCGACAAGATTTCTCTGGTAGGCTTCGGTACTTTCGAGCAGAGAACAAGAAACGCAAGAACTGGTTGCGACCCCAGAACCGGCAACAAGATTGAGATTGCTGCTTCCAAGGTTCCCGCATTCAAGGCTGGTAAGGCTTTCAAGGACGCTGTAAACAAGTAATTGTTCTGATGGGCATGCTTCGGTATGCCCATTGTTTTTTATCCAAAATAAAAATTCTCAGGAGGAATTATGAGACTCGATAAATATCTCAAGGTTTCCCGACTCATAAAGCGCAGAACCGTCGCCTCTGAGGCTTGCTCTGCAGGCAAGGTTTCTGTCAACGACAAGGTCGCCAAGGCTTCATACGATGTGAAGGTGGGGGATATAATTGCCCTTACTTTCGGCGAAAAAGTTGTGAAAGTTCAGGTTGTAAGCCTTCAGGAACACGTCCGCAAAGAGGACGCCGACTCAATGTTTAAGCCTGTATAGGTATCATATTCTGCATTTTTCCTGCATAGTTTATATAGATTCATTTAGTGGAGGAATACTATGCAGGATATACAGAGCCAAAAACCACACACACTGACCCTCGACAATAGGGATAAACTTACTCTCACAGGAGTAAGCGACGTACCGGGGTTTGACGAGCAGACCGTCAACGTCTTAACATCTCAGGGAACTCTCATCATAAAAGGCGAGTCTCTGCACATCAGCCGTCTGTCACTGGATACAGGCGAGGTATCTGTTGACGGCAGGATAAACTCTATGCAGTATCTGGGAGACAACCGCTCCAAAGGCTTAGTTTCCAAACTTTTCAAGTAAGCTATGAATTTTACTTTATCAGAACAGATGTGGTGTCTGTTGTGGTCGCTGGTGTGCGGTCTGGGTCTGGGCATTGTTTATGATGTGTTTCGGTTCCTTCGCGCAGTTTTTAAAGCAGGCAGAGTTTTCACCTTTTGCTGTGATTTTCTGTTTATGCTTGTGTGTGCCTTTGCCTCTGTCTTTTTCAGTATGGGATTTTCGCGAGGCAATACCCGATACTTCATTCTCATAGGCGAGATATCGGGCTTCCTTTTTTACCGTCTGACACTCGGCAGAATCACCCTGCCAACACTTCAGTTTTTCACATCTCATATAGTGAAAATTATCAAAATTGTTACCGATTATTTAGCAAAAATCGCGAAAAGGGTCTTGCAACTTGCAAGGCAGATATTGTATAATATATTTAGAAAAAAAGATTCTGAATCAAAAGCTTTAAAAACGAAAAAACTATTTAGAAGAGGTAAACGTCACCATGGAGTTAAAACTGCTGGACAATAAAAAGAAAAAGCATCCACTGCGGTATATTGCTCTCGGTGTCGTTTTTTTTGCATTTCTGGTATATGCGGTGTACTATATCGCATCTGTTAATAGCCAGATATCTCAGAAGCAGGCAGAGTATGATGCTCTGCAGAATGAAATAGAAATCCAGGAGATTAAAAACAGCGACCTGGAGCATGTGCTCAACTATTCCGACGAGGAATACCTTGACTATGTTATCAGCAAAGCACGCAACGACCTGGACTACGTAAAACAAGGCGAGCGTGTGTTTGTCAACTCTGCAGGAGACTGATTCTCCTCTTAATAAATCCATAATTTATATTATAATACAGAAAAGGAAAAGTATGAAACCGGAAACAGGACAAATCTACGAGGGAAAAATTACAAGCATCACAAACTTTGGAGCCTTTGTGACTCTGCCGGACGGACCCGACGGAATGGTACATATCTCCGAGGTCTCCGACCGCTTTGTCAAGGATATACACGAGGTCTTGGAAGTAGGCCAGACCGTCAAGGTCAAGGTTATATCCATCGATGAAAAGGGCAAGATTGCTCTTTCTATCAAGAAAGCACAGGATAAGCCTCAGCGCGACCAGCAGAGCAAACCAAGACCCCAGCAGCGCAGACCTCAGCAGAAGCCTCAGGAGCGCAAGCCGGTATCTCAGCCTGTGCTTTATCCCGACGGCGTCTGGGAGGAGACAGTCTCTTCTGACCAGAACTTTGAGGATATGATGAATAAGTTCAAAAAATCCAGTCAGGACAGAATGTCTGACCTTAAACGTGGAGGAGAAAGCCGCGGTTACAGCCGTAGAGGCCACGGCGGCAGAAAATAAATTTAATATCAGGACACTCAAAGGAGGTATCCGTATGAAGATTACCTATGTTGCGAGAAAAGTTACCCTCAGAGATAACTTCAAAGAGCGAGTAGAGCGCAAGCTTAAAAAGCTCGAGAAGATTTTCTCTGACAGTGCGGAGGCAACCGTAGTTGTAACCTTGGAGAAAAATCGCCAGACGGTGGAGATAACCATCCGCGATAATGCAATGGTGTACCGTGCTGAGTCAACCATGCCGGAGATGAACGATGCCCTTGATAAGGTTGTCGATATGCTCTCACGCCAGCTCAGAAAGCACAAGACCCGTCTCTCCAAGCGCCTCAAAGCCGGATCCCTTGATGACCTGTTTGCCGAGGAGATTTTGCCTGACGAGGCAGAGGACGAGCTCAGCATCGTCAGAAAGAAGCAGATTCCTCTCAAACCCATATCTGTAGAGGAAGCAATTCTCCAGATGGAGATGACAGGTCACAAGTTCTATATGTTCACCAACTCCGACTCAGGGGACATAAACGTGGTTTATGTCCGTGATGATGGAGCCTACGGACTTCTTGAGCCTTCAGCAGTGGGCTGAATTTATTAAAAAACACAAGGCGGGGGACATCTCCCGCCTTTTTCGTTAAGTAGACTTTGTGAGGTTATAATGGAAAAACTAACATTCAGTGCTCCGTGCCTGTTTGGTACAGAGGGTGTAGTTGCAAACGAACTTCGATTTATGGATATAGAAGGTGTCCGTGCCGAGACGGGCAGAGTGCTCTTTGAAGGAGATTTTAGCACTCTTGCCAGAGCCAACATCCGCTGTCGCTGTGCAGAGCGTATCCAGATTCTTGTAGGCGAGTTTTATGCCGTCACCTTTGAAGAGCTTTTTGAGCAAACCCATAGCCTGCCCTGGGAAGAGTTTATCTTCACGGAGGAAGCCTTCCCCGTGAAGGGCAGTTGTCTTGATTCAAAGCTCATGAGTGTTTCCGATTGCCAAAAGATAATCAAAAAAGCCGTGGCAAAACGTCTCGGCGAAAAGTATAAGACCGATTGGGTTCAGGAATCTGGAGCTGTGCATCAGATTCAGTTTATTGTTCGCAAGGACAAAGTAAGCCTGATGCTCGATACCTCGGGAGCACCTCTTCACAAACGTGGCTACAGAAAAGAAGCCAACGATGCACCCATAAGCGAGACCCTTGCTGCCACCATGGTTGAACTCAGCAGAGTAAGACCTAACCATTTTGTCACCGACCCCATGTGCGGAAGCGGTACCATCATCATCGAAGCCGCCATGAAAGCCCTCAATATATCTCCCGGCATCAATCGCAGTTTCTCCGCAGAAGATTGGAAATGTATACCTGAGGCTGTGTTTTTGAAGGAGCGTCAGCTTGCTCGCTCTATTCAGAGAACAGACTGCGATTTCTATGCAGTCGGCAGTGATATCGACACAGACGCACTTGCAATAGCACGACGGAATGCGGAAGCCGCAGGTGTATCCGATTACGTTGAGTTTGTTGAGCGTGATTTGTATGATTTCAGCTCACAGCGGGAGAGAGGTACCCTCATCACAAACCCACCCTACGGAGAGAGAATGTTATCCGTTAAAGAGGCGGAGGAGCTTTACCGTGCCATGGGCAGACTTTTTGAGAGAAAAAAAGGCTGGAGCTATGCCGTCATAACTCCCGATGATGATTTTGAGAAATGCTTCGGCAGGCGAGCCGATAAAAGGCGAAAACTCTACAACGGAATGTTGCAGTGTCAGCTTTATATGTACTACACCTGACACTCTGATATAAATTAAAGTTTTAAACAGACGGAGGAATTATGAAAACATTTTCTAATATTTTTCTAAAACGTTTCCTGTCCCTTGCGCTGGTTGTACTTTTTGCAGTATCCTTGTGTGCTTGCTCAAAGGATGACGACAACTCATCTCTTCCCACAAATCCTATCACACCCACACATTCATACACAGTTGCGGTTATCCAGAGCAAAGACGACGCAGAAAACGAGAATGCCTACAGAGGCTTCATATCTGCCTTTGAATCCAACGCCATTGCAGTAGGTGAGGGCCTCACCGTAAATGTGACCAATTGTGAAGGCGATAAGGAAAAGGCGAAAGCCGCCGCAGAGCAGAGTGTCAAGGATGGAGTTGACCTTATTTTTGCAATAGGAGAATTGGCGGCAAAAGCGGCAGACAAAGCTACCGACACCATACCTGTAATCTTTGCAGGAGTTGCCGATCCCATCGAGTCAGGTCTTATGACTTCCTGCGAAACTCCCGATAAAAACATCACAGGTGTTTCGGATTTTACTCCTGTCAGGGAACAGCTTACCCTTATAAAAACTCTCTGTCCCGATGCAAAGAACGTCTCCGGACTTTACTATACCTCTGATGAGGACTCGATCCTCGTTGCCACAATGGCAAAGAAAGAGGCAGAGGAGGCCGGCCTTAAATACACCGCCTACACAGCCGCTACCAAAAAAGAGTACGAAAAAGCCCTGAAGGAGGCTCTGGGCAACGGCGATGCTCTGTATATTTCAGAGGATGATCTCATAGATACTTATATAGACGAAATCATCAAAGAGGCGAATAATAAGAAGATTCCCGTTTTCTCAACAACACAGACCCTTCTTCAGAAAGGCTGTGTCGCCACCTGCTATCCCGATTATGAAGTTATCGGATTCCACGCAGGCGAGCTGGCGCTCATTGTCCTCAAAGATTTGAAGCCCATCAGTTCTCTCTCTGTAATGTACGCAGATGAGTACATTGCTTATGTCAGCAAGAAAACAGCAGAGAGCTTCTCGTTTGATCTGAGTGTTCTTCCCGAGAATACACAGATAATTGAATAATTTCCTTGTCGGCGCTATCAAAAACTTTTGACAGACTGTTTACACAAAATTTATATTTGGCGCCAAAATTCACTTGATTTTTTACAATATATGGTATAGAATATAATTAGCACTCGAAGATAACGAGTGCTAAATTTCTGAAAATTCTTGTTAGGAGGATATATATGACTATCAAACCTTTACTGGACAAAGTTGTCCTCAAACCCGACAACGCAGAGGAAACTACCAAGAGTGGCATCGTTCTCTCATCTGCTGCTCAGGAGAAGCCTCAGTTTGCTAATGTTGTAGCAGTAGGCCCCGGCGGTAAAATCGACGGCGAAGAAGTAACAATGTATGTCAAAGTCGGCGACAAGGTTATCACCAGCAAGTACTCAGGTACAGAAGTAAAGCTCGACGGCGAAGAGTACACCATCGTCCGTCAGTCTGATATTCTTGCAATCGTAGAGTAATTCACACACAACTTCAGGAGGTATATTATTATGGCAAAACAGATCGCATACGGCGAGGATGCACGTAAGGCTCTGAAGAGCGGCATCGACCAGCTTGCCGATACAGTTAAGATTACCCTTGGTCCCAAGGGCAGAAACGTTGTTCTTGATAAAAAGTTCGGTGCGCCCCTTATCACAAACGACGGTGTCACAATCGCAAAGGAAATCGAGCTTGATGATCCCTTCGAGAATATGGGTGCTCAGCTTGTCAAGGAAGTTTCTATCAAGACAAACGACGCAGCAGGTGACGGTACAACAACTGCAACTTTGCTTGCTCAGGCACTTATCCGCGAGGGTATGAAGAATGTCACAGCAGGTGCAAATCCCATGATTCTCAAGAAGGGCATCGACAAGGCAGTAAATGCCGCTGTAGATGCTATCGTTGCAAACAGCGTCGAGATCAAGGGTTCTGAGGATATTGCCCGTGTTGCAACAATTTCTTCTGCCAACAAGTCCATCGGTACACTTATCGCCGAAGCTATGGAGAAGATCACACAGGACGGCGTTATCACCATCGAAGAGTCAAAAACAGCCGAGACCTACAGCGATGTAGTAAAGGGTATGATGTTTGACCGTGGTTACATCGCACCTTATATGGTAACAGATACCGACAAGATGGAAGCAGTACTCGATGATGCCCTCATTCTTATTACAGATAAAAAGATTTCCAATACTCAGGAGATTCTGCCTCTGCTTGAGCAGATTGTGCAGGCAGGCAGAAAGCTCCTTATTATCGCCGAGGATGTAGAGGGTGAGGCTCTCACAACTCTGGTTCTCAACAAACTCCGCGGCACATTTACCTGCGTTGCAGTCAAGGCGCCCGGTTTTGGCGACAGACGCAAGGAGATGCTTCAGGATATCGCTACCCTCACAGGCGGCACAGTTATCACTTCCGACCTTGGTCTGGAGCTGAAGGATGCAACTCTTGCACAGCTCGGTCAGGCACACCAGGTCAAGGTGGAGAAGGAGAACACAATCATCGTTGACGGCGCAGGCGACCCTGCAGCAGTTTCTGCACGTGTTGCTCAGATTCGTCAGCAGATTGAGACCACAACCTCTGATTTCGACCGCGAAAAGCTTCAGGAGCGTCTTGCAAAGCTCGCAGGCGGTGTAGCAGTTATCAAGGTAGGTGCCGCAACAGAGATCGAGATGAAGGAGAAGAAGCTCCGTGTTGAGGATGCTCTCGCAGCAACCAAGGCAGCAGTTGAAGAAGGCATCGTTGCAGGCGGCGGTATTGCACTTGTCAATGCTATCCCTGCAGTTCAGAAGCTGGTTGATGAGGCTTCCGGCGACGAAAAGACAGGTATGGCAATCGTTCTCAAGGCACTTGAGGAGCCTGTTCGTCAGATCGCCGCAAACGCAGGTCTCGAGGGTTCCGTTATCGTTGAGAATATCGTCAAGTCCGACAAGGTCGGCTATGGTTTCGATGCTCTCAACGAGGTTTACACCGATATGATTCCCGCAGGTATCGTTGATCCCACAAAGGTTACCCGCAGTGCTCTGCAGAATGCTGCCTCCGTTGCTTCTATGGTTCTCACCACAGAATCCCTCGTAGCAGACATCAAAGAGCCTGTAGCTGCAGCACCCGCTGCACCTGATATGGGCGGTATGTATTAATAAAAACTCAGTAAAGAAAGCTCCCTTGCGAAAAGGGAGCTTTTTATGCTGAAAATATAGACAAATATTGTCACGAAAAAAGTAAAAATCCGTCACTTTTTGTATTGACTTTTTTATACGATTTTCTATAATTAATATACTGATTGATTTGTTTATTGATTTTTATGGTAATAGATATAATTTTGGAGGGTATATTATGAGAAAATCTTTGGCAATGATTTGTGCACTGATGATATGCTTTTTGTGTATAGCAGGTTGTGCACCTAAGAATAACACAGACCCCACAAACACACAGGCACAGACTCAGGCAACCACCGCTGACGAGGCAACTACTGCTCAGAACACCACTGTTCCTGCAACCACAGTGACAACAGCACCCACAACAATAGCTCCCGAAGACGATGTTGTCTACAGCCCCATTTCTTACAACAAGGTTTCATCCGATAAAACTCAGTCAACCAACAAGCGTCCTGCGGGCACAGGAGACGAGGCTAATCGTCCTTCTGTCGATACATCCGACAAGAGATACAAGTACGTTGCCTTCACCTTTGACGACGGTCCTCACTATGACCTTACTTTCAAGTTTGTTGACAAGCTTGCCGAGTACGGCGGTGTAGGCACCTTCTTCGTTGTAGGAAACCGTGTCTCAGGCACACAGCAAAGAGCCGTGAAGTACGCCTACGATATGGGCAACGAAATCGGTGTTCACGCATGGACTCATTCTTATTATTACAACACCTGTTCCGAGTCCAGATTCCGCTCTGAACTTGACAAAACAGCTGACAAGATTCTCTCCGTCACCGGTGAGTATCCTCTCACTATGCGTCCCGTAGGTGGTGGAATCACTTCCTCCAGAGTCAAATCCTCAGGCTTTGCTGTTATCAACTGGAACGTTGATTCCAACGACTGGAGATACACAGGCCGTTCACAGTCAAACGTCAACACCATCGTCAGAAACGTGCTCAATTCCACTGATGAAGGCGACATCATCCTCATGCACGAGATTTACTATAATTCCTACGATGCGTTCTGCATCATCATCGATGAGCTGTACGACCGCGGATACCGCTTCGTAACCGTTTCCGACTTGCTGGGACTTGATAGCGGCGACAAGGGCAAGCTTTACTACAGCGCATATTAATATCTTAATACATAATCAGGGCAGTTGGTTGCAGTTGACATCCAACTGCTCTTTTTATATAATTTACTTATTAGCTCGTTCTGCTTTTATGAACTCAGAAATTCAGTTGTCAATTCAGCAATCTTATACGGTGGTGTTTTTATGAAAAAAATTTTTTCTTTATTACTGGCGCTTTTGGTTTTTATGAGCTTTTCAGCCTGCAAGGATGATTCTTCCGATGCACCTTCTTCTGATATTGAGGGCTACTGGAAGCTTGTCGATGATACCTACGGAGAATACTATCATTTCGCAGATGATGGAGTTGTTCAGGTTATCCGAGGCAGTGTTACCTTTGAGGGCGAAGCTGAGATCGCACCCTATGAAGATGGGGGATATGTGTACTCCAGTGAGTTTCAGTACCTCTACGGCACACTGATTTTCACACTTTCCGAAGATAAAAACACTCTCTCCATCCTCCCGACAGATTCCGATTCCGAGAGTAACGGCCAGGCCATGACCCGTGCCGAGTTTACCGCTCCCGAGCTTACTCCCGATAAAAACGCAGAAATAGATAAAGACCTTGTGGGTTACTGGTACAACGATACCTACATGGACTCATACGAGTTTACAAAGGATGGCTACGCTACCTATATTCTGGATCAGACAGAAGTCTACGGTTTTATTTCCAAGGTTGAGTACGTATACTCAGCTGACGGCAAAAAGGCAGAGCTTACATATCACACAGGTGACAGCTACGAAGTTTACCCCGGCGGAGAATATACTCTGAATGGCGATACCCTGATTATCGACGGCAACGAGTACACCCGCGCTGAAAAACCTGCAGATTAATTCATATATGCTGCATAAATATGCATAATTATTCATCCTTCTTCGGATAATCCTCCTCTCCGTACCGACGGACAAGGTTTCCGAAGAAGGTTTTCTTTTGTAAGATGCTGTAAAACTATATATATGTATGGTTATTATTACTAAAAGCAAGCCTGGGTTTTTGGTGGATTACAGCAATACAATGAAAATTATTATAATTGGCACTAAACACTTGCATAAATATTCTAAATATGGTACTATTTATGCATATTCTTAAAATCATAAACTATCTGGAGGTAATCACTATGAATAACAACAAAGAATACAAGAAGATTGTACTGGCATATTCCGGCGGTCTTGATACATCCATCATCATCCCTTGGCTCAAGGAAAACTACGGCGACCCCGAGATTATCGCTGTTTCAGGTAACGTGGGTCAGGCAGACGAGCTGGAGGGTCTCGAGGAGAAGGCTCTCAAGACTGGTGCTTCCAAGCTCTATGTTGAAGACCTCACCGAGGAATTCCTCACCGACTATGTTTTCCCCTGCGTTCAGGCAGGCGCTCTTTACGAGGACTACATGCTGGGCACAGCCTTTGCTCGTCCTCCTATTGCAAAGCGTATCGCTGAGATAGCTATCGCTGAGGGTGCAGACGCTATCTGCCACGGTTGCACAGGTAAGGGCAACGACCAGGTTCGTTTCGAGATGGCAATCAAGGCATTCGCTCCCGATATGCCCATCATCGCTCCCTGGCGTGAGTGGGATATCAAGTCCCGTGACGAGGAGATCGACTACGCAGAGGCACACAACGTACCCCTGAAGATAAGCCGTGAGACCAACTACTCCAAGGATAAGAACATCTGGCATCTTTCCCACGAGGGCCTCGATCTTGAAGATCCCACCAACGAGCCTACCTACAACAAGCCCGGTTTCCTCGAGATGGGTGTTTCTCCCGAGATGGCTCCCGACAAGCCCACCTACGTAACAATCCACTTCGAGCAGGGCGTTCCCACTGCTGTTGACGGCAAAGAGATGTCCGCAACCGATATCGTCCTCACTCTCAATAAGCTGGGCGGCGAGAACGGCATCGGCCTTCTCGACATCGTCGAGAACCGTCTTGTAGGTATGAAGTGTCGCGGTGTCTACGAAACTCCCGGTGGCGCAATCCTCTACAAGGCTCATCAGGTACTGGAGACCATCTGTCTCGACAAGGATACAGCTCACTACAAGGCACTTGTTGCTCAGAAGCTTGCAGAGCTTGTCTACAATGCACAGTGGTTCACACCCCTCACCGAGGCAATCCTCTCCTTCGTCAAGACAACCCAGCGTACCGTCACAGGTGACGTAACCCTCAAGCTCTACAAGGGCAACATGATCAACGCTTCCGTTTCTTCACCCTTCTCTCTCTACGATCCGGAAATTGCAACCTTCGACGAGGACGACGTCTACGACCAGTCCGAGGCAACAGGTTTCATCAATCTCTACGGTCTTTCAACCACCGTCTACGCTCGTATGAAGAAAAAGAACGGTCTCGACTGATTAGTATAAAACAAACTTCAACATTTCTACAGATAAGCAGGTAACATTATGGATAAGATGTGGGCAGGCAGATTTTCAGAACAACTTGACAAGGTGGCAGATGATTTCAACTCATCAATTCGTTTTGACTGCCGTATGTACAAACAGGACATAGAGGGCTCTATAGCTCACGCGCTGATGCTTGCTTCCAAAAGCATCATCACCGCCGAAGATTCTGCAAAGATAATCGATGGTCTCACCTCAATTTTAGAGGACATCGACAGCGGAGCATTGCCCTTCGATATGAATGCCGAGGACATACATATGTTCATCGAGTCAGAGCTTACAAAGCGCATCGGCGATGCTGGCAAACGTCTGCATACCGCCCGTAGCCGTAACGATCAGGTCGCTCTGGATATCCGTATGTACCTGCGTTCTGAGAATGAGGAAATACTCTCCATGATAAAAAGCCTCATCTCGGCTCTCAGAGATAAAGCTCAGGAGAACACCGACGCAATTATGCCGGGCTACACGCATCTTCAGCGTGCACAGCCCGTCACCTTTGCACATCACATCCTTGCCTATGCAATGATGTTTATCCGCGACTACGGACGTATCACCGATGCAGTAAGACGTATGAATTCTTCTCCCATCGGTTCCTGCGCACTCGCAGGTACAACCTACAACACAGACCGCTATTTTGAGGCTCAGCATCTGGGATTCGAGTCCATCACCATGAACAGCATCGACGGCGTATCCGACCGCGACTTCTGTCTGGAGCTTCTCTCAGCATATTCTGTTCTTATGATGCACCTGAGCCGTTTCTGCGAGGAAATCGTTCTGTGGTCATCCTGGGAGTTCAAGTTCATTGAGCTTTCCGACAGCTACTCCACAGGTTCCTCCATTATGCCTCAGAAGAAGAACCCCGATATGGCAGAGCTTATCAGAGGCAAGTGCGGTCGCGTTTACGGCGACCTGGTAGCGCTTCTCACAACATTGAAGGGTCTGCCGCTTGCATACAACAAAGATATGCAGGAGGACAAGGAGGCAATCTTCGACGCAGTAGATACAGTGAAAATGTGTCTCTCTGTGTTCGAGCCTATGATTACCACTGCAACAGTTCTTAAAGATAACATGCTCACCGCTTCTCAGAAAGGCTTCATCAACGCCACCGATCTTGCAGACTACTTGGTCAAGAAGGGTATGCCTTTCCGCAGTGCCTATAAGCTCGTAGGCGAGACAGTCGCATATTGCATCGCAAACAACACTGTACTTGAGGAGCTTCCTCTTGAGAAATATCAGGAGCTTTCCGAGCTGTTCACCGAGGATGTCTACAGCGACATCTCTCTTGAAGCCTGCGTCAATAAGCGAATTTCATCCGGTGGCACAGGTCCCAGGTCTGTACAGGAACAGATAGATTACATCACGGAGTTTTTAAGTAAATGACAAAAGTTTTTATAGACGGTAAGGCAGGTACCACCGGCCTTAAAATATACGACAGATTATCACAGCGCAGCGACCTTGAGCTCCTAACTCTTCCCGAAGAACTCAGAAAAGACACAGCCGCTCGCAAAGAAATGTTAAATACTGCTGATATCGCCTTCCTCTGTCTGCCCGATGCGGCAGCTCGGGAGGCAGTCTCGCTTATAGAGAACAATCACACTGTAGTCATCGACACCTCCACAGCTCACAGAACAAACCCCGACTGGGCTTACGGATTTCCGGAACTTTCAGAGGAATTCTTTGAAAGAATTAAAACCTCGAAACGCATAGCAGTTCCCGGTTGTCATGCTTCGGGATTCATCGCTCTCGTTTATCCTCTTGTGAAAGCAGGTGTCATCAGCGCCGACTCGCTTTTAAGCGTTTTCTCCCTGACAGGCTACAGCGGCGGCGGCAAGCAGATGATAGCCGACTATGAGGGAGAGGGCAGAGACGACTCACTCTCGTCACCCCGTCAGTACGGTGTCGCTCAGATGCATAAGCACATCCCTGAGATGACAGCCGTCACGGGCATTTTAAGTGCTCCCGTGTTCAGCCCCATCGTCGCCGATTATTTCAGCGGTATGCAGGTGACAGTTCCTCTGCATAAGGCACAGCTTTCCAAGGGATATGATATAGATTCTGTAAGAGAGCTGTATAGAAAAACCTACAACGATCCACTTGTTAAGTACGTTGACGAAATGGACTCAACAGGTTTTATTTCCTCAAATGCTCTTTCAGGATTTGACAATATGCAGATTACCGTAGAGGGCAACGAGGACAGAATCCTTCTTATCGCCCGATACGATAACCTGGGCAAGGGTGCCTCGGGTGCCGCCGTTGAGTGCATGAATATCGCACTCGGCATCGACAAAACTACCTCTCTTTTGATTAAGGACGTGAACTAATGAATATAATCCAGGGCGGTGTCTGTGCCGCAAAAGGTTTTACTGCCAACGGAATCCATTGCGGAATCCGCAAGAATAAATCAAAACGTGATCTTTCTCTGATTTTCAGTGAAAAGCGTGCAGCAACAGCCGCAGTATACACAACCAATCTCGTAAAAGGCGCTCCCATCGCTGTCACAAAGAAGAATATCTCCGACGGTTACGCACAGGCAGTTATCTGCAACTCAGGCAATGCCAACACCTGCAACGCCAACGGTGTGGAAATTGCTACCGAGATGTGCAATCTTCTCTCAGAGGAAATCAACATCCCTGCCGAGGATATCGTTGTCGCATCTACAGGTGTTATCGGCGAGGTGCTGGATATTAATCCTATCAAAAACGGCATCCCCGAGCTTGTCAAGGGTCTTGGAGATAACTCCGCCTTTGCCGCCGAGGGTATTATGACAACCGATACCGTCAAGAAAGAAATCGCAGTTTCCTTTGAAATCGACGGCAAAGAGTGTCGCATCGGCGGTATCGCAAAAGGCTCAGGCATGATTCATCCCAATATGGCAACCATGCTGGTATTCATTACCACCGACTGTGCTGTTTCTCCCGAGATGCTTCAGAAAGCTCTCAGCACCGATATTCAGGACACCTTCAATATGACCAGCGTTGACGGAGATACCTCCACCAACGATATGGTCACAATTCTTGCAAACGGAATGGCAGGCAATACCGAAATCACCGCCGGCTCCGAAGATTTCAAGACCTTTATGAAGGCTCTCAATACAGTCACTGTCTACCTCTGTCGCAACATCGCCGCAGACGGCGAGGGTGCCACGAAGCTCGTAGAGTGCAAGGTGCAGGGCGCAAAGACTAAACAGCAGGCAAAGCTTGCCGCCAAGTCCGTAATCTGCTCCTCTCTTGTCAAAGCCGCCATGTTCGGCTCCGATGCCAACTGGGGCAGAGTCCTCTGTGCACTGGGCTACGGAGTCAAGGATCTGAACCCCGATACAGTCTCCGTTTCCTTCCGTTCGGCAAAGGGCGAGATTCCCGTATGCGTTCAGGGCGCAGGAGTTCCATTCTCCGAGGATAAAGCCAAGGAAATCCTCCTGGAAAACGAAGTGGAGATACTTGTAAATCTGGGAGTAGGGGACTGTGATGCCTGCGCTTGGGGCTGTGATCTTACCTACGACTACGTCCGCATCAATGGCGACTATCGCACCTGATGCACAAATTTTCAGATAAAGGAATATATACAATGTCTTTAGATATAACAAACGCACAGCGTGCCGAGGTGCTCACTCAGGCACTGCCTTATATTCAGAAATACAACGGCAAAATTGTTGTCGTCAAATATGGCGGAAACGCTATGGTCAGCGAAGAGCTGAAGCAGGAAGTTATGCAGGATATCGTTTTGCTGTGGCTTATCGGTGTCAAGGTCGTTCTTGTTCATGGAGGCGGTCCCGAGATAACCGACACACTTCAGCAGATAGGCAAGGAGACCGAGTTCGTAGACGGCCTCCGTGTAACCGATAAAGAAACCGTCGATGTAGTCCAGATGGTACTTGCAGGCAAAATTAACAAAAGCCTTGTCAATCTCATTGAGACCAAAGGCGGCAAGGCAATGGGTATCTCAGGTATCGACGGCAGAATGATCAAAGCCACAAAGAAGGACGAGCGTCTCGGCTTTGTAGGCAGAATCACCGAAGTCAACGTTCAGCCTATTGTCGATTTGCTGGATAACGGCTATATTCCCATCGTTTCCACAGTTGCCTGTGACGACGAAGGCAATGTATACAACATCAACGCAGACTCTGCCGCTGCACACATCGCAGGCGCACTTCAGGCAGAGCGACTCATCACCATGACCGATATTGCAGGTATCCTGCGCGATAAGGACGACCCCTCAACTCTGATTCCTGCAATCGATACCAAGTCCGCAGTAGGTCTCTTCCGCGACGGTACAATCTCAGGCGGTATGATTCCCAAGGTGGAGTGCTGTCTCGAGGCTATAGCCCGCGGTGTAAAGCGAGTCATCATTATGGACGGCAGAGTTCACCATTCACTGCTTATTGAAACTCTCACCAACGAGGGTGCAGGCACTATGGTAGCGGAGGATTTTTCCGATGAATCTAAAAGAAACTGATAGTAAATATTTAGCCCATACCTACGGACGCTTTCCTCTTGTTATTAAAGAGGGAAAAGGCTCTCTTGCTTATGACGAAGAGGGTAAAGAGTACATAGATATGGCAACAGGTATCGCTGTCAACGCCTTTGGCTACAGCGATGAAAGCTGGACTCAGGCAGTCACAGAACAGCTTACAACTTTACAGCATACATCAAACCTTTACTATACTGAGCCCTGCGTAAAGCTCGCTGAGCTTCTCTGTGAGCGTACAGGTATGAGTAAGGTGTTCTTCTCCAATTCAGGTGCAGAGGCAAACGAGTGCGCCATTAAAGCCGCCAGAAAATACTCGGCTTCAAAATATGGCGCCGAGCGGAATGTGATTCTCACCCTCAGAAACAGCTTCCACGGCAGAACAATCACCACCCTTGCCGCCACAGGGCAGGATGCTTTCCACAACGACTTCTTACCTCTTACTCAGGGTTTTGATTATGTCGAAGCTAACAATATCAACGACCTTGAAGCAAAGGTCGAGCGGGGCAACGTCGCCGCCATTATGTTCGAATTCGTTCAGGGCGAAGGCGGTGTAATGCCTCTTACTCAGGAATTTGTCAACAGAATATTTGAGCTTTCCGAGAAGTATGATATAGTAACTATTGCCGATGAGGTTCAGACCGGCAACGGCAGAACAGGCAAGCTCTATGCATTTATGAACTACGGAGTCGCTCCCGATATCGTTTCCACCGCCAAGGGTCTCGGCGGCGGACTTCCGCTGGGTGCAACACTGCTCAGCGAGAAGCTCTCGGGTGTATTTGTCCCGGGTGATCACGGCTCCACCTTCGGCGGAAATCCCGTCTGCTGTGCAGGTGCTCTGAATATTCTCAGCCGCATCGACGATGCACTTCTCTCAGAAATCAATGAGAAGTCTCAGTATATCCGCAGTGAGCTTATGAATACTAAGGGTGTTACTTCCGTTGACGGTATGGGTCTGATGCTTGGTATCACCACCGAAAAGCCTGTTGACGAGATCGTCAGTGAATGTATGAACAGGGGAGTCCTCGTGATAAAAGCAAAGCAGAAGCTCCGACTTTTGCCTGCCCTCAATATTCCCATGGAAACTCTCAGTAAAGCGGTAGAAATAATCAAATCAGTTTGTAATACAGAGGTGTAATATGAAATCAAACGTAAAATCCCTCAAAGGCAAGAGCTTCTTAAAACTTCTTGACCTGACTCCCGAGGAAATCAGCAATCTCATCGAGCTTGCTACTCTTCTGAAAACCCAGAAGAAAGCAGGTATTCCTCACCGTCTGTGCGAGGGCAAGAACCTTGCTCTGGTTTTCGAGAAGACCAGCACACGCACACGCTGTGCTTTTGAAGTTGCAGCTCACGACCTTGGTATGAGCACCACATATCTTGACCCCGATGCATCCCAGATGGGCAAGAAAGAGAGCATCGCCGATACAGCCCGTGTTCTCGGCAGAATGTATGACGGCATCGAGTATCGCGGCTACGGTCAGGAGATTGTAGAACAGCTCAGCGAGATGTCCGGTGTCCCTGTTTTCAACGGTCTTACCAATGAGTTCCATCCCACTCAGATACTTGCAGATTTTCTCACGATAAAAGAGAAATTCGGCACACTGGAGGGCATCAACTTCGTGTATATGGGAGATGCTCGCTACAATATGGGTAACTCGCTTATGGTTGGCTGTGCAAAGATGGGTATGAGCTTCACAGCTTGCGCACCTGAGAAATATTTCCCCGATAAAGAGCTTGTTGCAAAATGTCAGGAAATCGCAAAAGAAACCGGTGCAACCCTCAAGTTTGAAACTGATCCCAAAAAGGCAGTGGAGAACGCACACGTTATCTACACAGACGTATGGGTGTCAATGGGAGAGCCTGCTGAGGTATGGCAGGAGCGAATCAATGACCTTCTTCCTTATCAGGTCAACAAAGAGCTTATGCTCTCTGCCCGTGAGGATGCAGTGTTTATGCACTGTCTGCCTGCATTCCACGACCTTAACACAACAGTCGGCAAGCAGGTAGGTGAGAAGTTCGGTCTCACAGCTCTCGAGGTCACAGACGAAGTCTTTGAGTCAGAGCAGTCCATTGTCTTCGACGAGGCAGAGAACCGTATGCACACAATCAAAGCAGTCCTTGCTGCAGCTATGGGCTAAATAGAAAACAAAAATGACGGCGATACAGTTTTTTCAAGCTGTACCGCCGTTTTTATGTTTCTATGAAATTGTGATTAGAAAAACAGTATCAAAACTCAGGTTTTACAGAGCGCTCAAAAAGCTCCTCCATTGCTTTCTCAAAGGATTTACCTTCAAAGAGTATGTCATAAAGTACCGAAACAATGGGCATCTCAACATCGTATTTGTCAGCAAGCTTCTTCAATGCCTTTGTTGTCATGACGCCCTCTGCAAGCTTCTCAAACTTAACGCCCTGGACGAACTTTTCTCCGTACATTCTGTTGTGGCTCCATTTTGAAAACAGAGTAGCCTCATAGTCGCCCAAGTGACAAAGACCATACGCCGACAGGGGATTGCCTCCCATAGCCTCAATCAGCCTTGCTATCTCTCTGGTACCTCTCGCCATGAGAGCACCCTTCAAGGATTGGTAGTTCATGCCGTCAAGCATTCCTGCCACGATTCCCACAACATTCTTTGCAGCCGCTCCGATTTCGCTTCCGAGGAAATCATTGCCTATGTACATTCTGATAAGAGAGCTGGAAAGCTTGCTCACCAGCATCGTCTTCACTTCGTGATTATTACTGTCAATTACCATACAGTTGGGAATACCCCTGATGAAATCCTGAGGATGTCCGGGACCAACCCATACCGCAATGGGGGTCTTTTCTTCATCCACAAAGTCCGCCACAACTTCGCTGAGCCTGCATCCGGTAGCTTCCTCAACACCCTTCATGCAAAGCACAATGATTTTGCCGTCAAGGTTGTGTTTTGAAATATCCGCCATATACTCTCTCAGGTGCTGAGCGGAAATGGAGATAACAATTACCTCGGCACGCTCTACGGCATAGCCAAGGTCGGAGCTGATTTCGATGCTTTTTGGAAATTCAAGATAATCGTTCTTTCTTGTTTCCTTAAGTGTTATGAATTCGGGTGCGTCCGCAAGTCCGCAGGACAGCACCTCGTGACCTGTTTTGTCAAGATACCATGCAATACAGCTGCCCCATCTGCCGCAGCCAAGTACAGATATTTTCATATGTAGTTCTCCTGTTTTGGGAAAAATAGAAACTCCCGCCTGACCGTATGAGGCTTAAATATAACCTGCTACTAAAAAAGCAGGTGGGTGCTCTCCCAATAGCTTTTGGCTCCCTTCGTCCCTGAAGTCAGGGGAGGTCTGCACGCCACTATCGGAGCAAAGCTCCCGATTTAAAGGTTGTAGGGTTATTTCAGCCCCATTCGCGTATCAGGCAGGATATATAATCTTGGTTTGGTTTGCAGGGCTTAGTCTTCCTCAGAAAACTTTTCCTCAAATCTTTCTTCAAAAACAGCGGCAAGCTTGTCGATCAGGTCGTCATCATCAACCTCAGACAGCTCCCAGCCGTCCACACCGTCCACAGCTTCCATAATATAATATTCTCCGCTGTCAGCCACCATATCCTCGGGATTTTCAAAGACGGGGTACAGTGCGTAGTATTCTTTTCCTTCGAACTCTATGTTGTCAAGAATCTCGAAGTTATGTTCAACGTCGTTTTCATCAACCAGTGTGATGAGATCAGGTGAGTAATCATTGCTCATGATATGTTCTCCTTTAAGTGTAAAGTGTCTACAGATATTTTACCCATAGTCCCTTATTTAGTCAAGGGTGAAAGGGATAAAATAATTGTTAATTCAGTTATATTTTATTAGTTGACAAGCGCTGATAAAGAAGAATTATGTCGAAAAGGTATATTTTGCACAAACAGTTGAAAAAATTTAATATTAATAGTATAATATTAAAGTGTATATCCTTGATAAGTATAAAAGAGGTTTAGTATGAGAATGATACCCTTTTCTCAGTTGCCTGACTCCCTTCGTACCGAAGCGGTCAGACCCTATTATGATATTCTGAAAAAGAAACAGTGGAGCCTGTTCTGGAAGCGTGTTGTAGATGTTTTCGCTTCATTGTTCCTCATAGGCTTTCTGTCACTGCCGATGCTCGTTATAGCGGTCGCTGTTAAGGTTACATCCAAAGGCCCTGTTATCTATAAACAGGAGCGTGTCACCACCTACGGCAAGCATTTCCGTATCTGGAAGTTCCGCACTATGTGCGAAGATGCCGATAAGATAGGCGATCTGGTCACAGTTTCCGAGGATAACCGAATCACCAGAATCGGCAGGTTTCTCCGCAAGTACCGCCTGGATGAGCTTCCTCAGATATTCCATGTTCTCTCAGGCAAGATGAGCATCGTCGGCACACGTCCCGAGGTTCCCAAGTACGTTGATGCCTACACCCCCGAGATGATGGCAACTCTCCTTATGCCTGCAGGTGTCACATCCCTTGCAAGCATTATGTTTAAGGATGAAGCCGAACTCCTCGAAAATTCTCAGGACGTTGACAAACAGTACACCCAGGTCATACTTCCTCAGAAAATGGAGTATAATCTCAAATATATATCCCGTTTCGGTTTCCGTCGCGATATCTATCTGATTTCAAAAACAGTAGTCGAAGTATTCAAGTAACTCAATACTTTTCCTCAGAGGTCTTTTTATGAAAAAGCTAAAGTTGGTTTTTCTTGATACCTCACTTTTTCGCATATCCTATATGCTGTGTCTTTTCTTCTGCACCATAATGTACGTGGAAAAGGCGGCGTACATAATGATCTACGGACTTTTTGTGTGGGGACTCGCCCTGACGGTTTACAAGCTTGTTGTCCAGAAAGTCTACAAAAAGATGTACCTCGGCATATGGCTGATTGCGTTTCTGGTATCTTTTTTAATCACAACGCTCATTAACATCAACCTTGAATTTAATACTCTGGCATTCAACTTGTTCATGCTTATGCACTGTGCCATTTGTTTCTTCATGTTCTACGGCATAAACACAGAGCAGGGAGTACCCTTCCGCTGGGAGCTTTATCTTGTGGCAAGACTCTTCGTCTATCTGTCCACAGTTTTCACCGTTGTCGGTCTTGTGTTTATGCTCTTTACTGCAGGAATCTTTGACGACTATATGTACTTTAACGGAGAAGTTTTCAAAGGCTTTTACACAAACCCCAACTATCAGGGTTACGTGTCAGCTCTGTCCGTTATTTTCTGTCATATGCTGACAAAACCCAACTTTATCGTCAATTCCGGTCAGAAACGAGTCAGCCGTATCTGGCTTGTAAGTTGCATACTCTTCAACTGTGTGGCACTTCTTCTTTGTGACAGCAACGGCAGCCTGCTCCTTCTTGTTGTGTATACAGCACTCATAGTTCTTATGAAATTCTTTTCAATGATTGAGGACCTCACTCCCAGAAAGATTATTTCCCGTTTTGCTATGTTGGTAATAATCGGTATAGTTGTTCTGGCGCTGATGATGTTTGTCCGTGTTTTCTGCCGAATCGGTGTTGCGGCATTTTTCAGCGATTCAGGACTTTCTCAGTCTCAGATAGAAGACCTCAGTTCCGACGCATTGTTTATTCCGAGCCAGGATTCAGGTTTTACCAGCCGATGGTTTCTGTGGGATGCAGGTGTCAAGATATTCAGGCACAATCCCATTTTCGGCATAGGAAAAGGAAATCTCTACAACGCTATTGTTGAGGTAACAGGCAAAACAAACCTCTATTCTCACTTTGAAGGTCTGCACCTCATTGCCTATACAGACCTTCACAACGGCTTTTTGACAATACTTGTCACCGCAGGAATAGTTGGTGCGGCACTTTTCGCCGTGTTCATTGTCAGGTATCTTATGATGATTCTGCCTGTTTGGTATGTGCAGAGACGCATCATGGTATACAGCGTATATCCTTGCCTTCTTGCATTTATCGGTGCATATTTCTGTTATGCTTTAATAGAAAAAACCGTGCTCTTTGATCTGACATATCTGGTCATCAGCTTCTGGCTGATACTCGGCTATACATCTTGCTATGCATTGGATTTCGGATATATGCGCAGAGGTAACTTCTATGTATTCGGCAAAGAAATACACAGAAAGCTCATATAGTATGATTTGTTTGTTTTTTACTGTGCATAATATTCTTGATGCAGATTTTATTATGTTCTGCGTTTAATATTTTTAGCGGTGATTATATGAAGCTTTTTTTAAGGCGAGATACTTCAAAGGAAAGCTCCCGATTCATCATTTGTGATGAGCAGGGCGCAGATAAATACTCTGTTTCAGGCAAACGGACAGCCTCCACCGACAGAATGACAATTTGCAATACTGAGGGTATGCCTGTTGTCACGGTGCGTGTAGCGCCCTTTCATGTGTTTTATGCTTTCAGCATCAGCGACGGGCACGAGCGGTTTACAATGACAGCAACCCGTATGGGGAATAAGGTCGAATTCCGTTTTCACGGCATAAGCTGGTCTTTGTGTCAAAGCTGTGACCTGCGTTCCTTCGAGATTATCGATGCTGATAAATCAGTAGTAATGCTCCAGAGTGCAGACAGATTCCTGTCAACGGGCGCTTTAGAGCTTACAGTATATAACGAGCACAGAGAGCTGTTCTGCATTGCAGCAGCTATATGTGTCAATGTTCTGAGTTTAGCCGATGCAGCCGCAGCGGTTACTGTGTAACATCAAAGGAAAAGGAGATAATAATATGGATAAACTTTTGCGACTTCTTTCAGAAAATTCTTCATACAGCACCAAGGAGCTTTCAATGCTCCTCGGTGATACAGAAGAGAATATAAATAACAGCATCAAAAATTTAGAGAAGCAAGGCATTATCAAAGGCTACCGTGCTGTTATCAACTGGGAAGATGTACAGGACAGCGGTGTTACCGCCTACATCGAGATGAAGGTCACACCTCAGCGTCAGACCGGATTCGACGAGATTGCAGAGCGTGTTATGAGCTTTGAAGAGGTCTCCTCGGTATACCTCATGGCAGGTACATACGACCTGGCTGTCATTGTCAAGGGTGATACCATTCAGGAGGTATCCTCTTTCGTAGCAAGAAAACTCTCCGCAATGGACGGTGTGCTCAGCACAGCTACTCATTTCATTCTCAAAAGATACAAGGACGACGGCGTCATCCTTTCCGATAATGCAAACGATGAAAGGTGCATGCAGTTCTGATGGAATATAAAAATTATTTGAACGAGACAATTATGAATGTCAAGCCTTCGGGTATACGACGTTTTTTTGACATTGTCAGCGAAATGGACGATGTCATATCTCTGTCTATAGGCGAGCCTGACTTCAAAACCCCTTGGCACGTGCGCAAGGCAGGCATCGATTCTCTGGAAAACGGCAAGACATGGTATTCTCCCAACCGCGGATTCAAGAATCTTTGTCAGGAGATCAGTGCTTTTGTTGACAGAAAATATAGCCTTACATACGACCCGGAATCAGAAGTATTGGTAAGTGTGGGCGGCAGCGAAGCACTGGATATTGCCATCCGTTGCATTGTAAATCCTGGTGACGAGGTGCTCATGCATCAGCCTTCTTTCGTGTGCTATGAACCACTGACAATGATGTGCGGAGCTACCCCGGTTGTGATTGATACCAAGGAGGAGAATTCCTTCCGACTTACAGCGCAGGAGCTTGAGTCGGCAATAACACCTAAATCAAAGCTTCTTATTCTCTCATATCCCAACAACCCCACAGGCGCAATCCTCAGAAAAGAGGACTTGGAGGCATTGGCTGAGGTTGTGATTCGTCACGACCTTATCGTCATCTCCGATGAGATATATTCAGAGCTTACGTATAGCGGTAAGCATGTCTCTATTGCGACGATCCCCGGTATGCGTGAGCGCACAGTAGTCATCAACGGCTTTTCAAAAGCTTTTGCAATGACAGGCTGGCGATTGGGCTACGCCATGGGTCCCAAGGAAATCATCGCTATGATGACAAAACTGCACCAGTACTGCATTATGTCTGCTCCCACGGTTGCACAGTATGCCGCAATCGAAGCACTGAAAAACGGAGATAAAGACATTGAAAAAATGCGTAATGAATACGATATGCGACGTCGTCTTGTGGTTGGAACTTTCAATGCCATGGGACTTGAGTGTTTTGAACCAAACGGTGCATTCTACTGCTTCCCTTGCATTAAGTCTACAGGACTCACCTCGGAAGAGTTCTGCACAAAACTTCTGAGCAGCAAGAAGGTTGCCATAGTTCCCGGTAATGCTTTCGGCGACTGCGGCGAGGGATTTGTCCGTGTGTCCTACTCATATTCGCTTAAGCATCTCAAAGTAGCTTTGAGCAGAATCAAAGAATTTTTGGAGGAGCTCTGATATGCAACTAAAGGCTTTAGCACCTGCTAAAATTAACCTGACTCTGGACATCCTTTCTAGAAGACCGGATGGTTACCACGAGGTGTCCATGCTCATGCAGACCGTGTCTCTTTATGAGGAGGTCACGGTAACAGCCAACCCCGAAGAAGTTCAGCAGGAAGGAAATATCACCATTACCTGCGACAAAGAGGGAGTGCCCTGTGACAGTTCAAATATCGCATATAAAGCCGCCAAGGCATTCTTCGCCCGCACGGGTATTATCCATGGCGATGTCTCTATAGACATCAAAAAAGGCATACCCTTCGGCGCAGGTCTTGCAGGTGGCAGTGCAGACGGTGCCGCTGTTATTGTTATCCTCAATCGTCTCTACGACTGCAAACTCTCAGAGCAGGAACTCTGTGAAATAGGGGAGAAAGTGGGAGCGGATGTGCCTTTCTGCATTGTCGGCGGTACAAAAAAAGCCACCGGCACAGGCACTACACTCAGAAAAGTCCGCACACTTCCAAAGTGCTACGTTGTAATCTGCAAACCCGAGCTTTCCATTTCCACAGCCAAGGCATATGCTTTGGCAGATGCTCGTACAGGAGCGGTCTTTTCCTATACAGATTTGTGTGTCAATGCGCTTTACAGCGGAAGCATCAGTAATATATCCGATTTTCTCCATAACGATTTTGAAGAAGTTCTTTCTCTTGACGAGATTAATATAGTCAAATCTACTATGTATAAATGCAAGGCCTGCGGTTCTGCTATGAGCGGTTCAGGCTCTGCTGTTGTTGGTTTGTTTGTCTCAAATAGAAGAGCCTAAAAGTGTGCTGAAAAGCTTCGTGAATCATATACCGACGTATATGTGACAGAGCCCGTAAAATCCGGCGCCGCCATAACCCACATAGACTACTCTGAATAAGACGTAAAAAACCTGTCAATAATCAGCGTGAAATAACTGATTAGGCGGGTTTTTTTGTAATGAAGACTTTTATCAAATCTCTTTCTGTTGGCTTTATAATCGCTATGATTTTCACGCTCCTTCCCTTTGAGGGAGAGTGCAGAGAAATCAGTGAGCAGGTTTTTCGTGTGCATATTTTGGCAAATTCCGACAGCGAAGAAGACCAGCAGTTAAAGCTCAAAGTCCGTGATGCTCTGATAAAAAAAGGAGAAAAGCTGTTTGCAAATGTTCACAGCAAGGAAGAAGCAAAACATACTGTCATCGATAATATGGACGGGCTTCTCTCGGTTGCTCAGAAGGTGATTCGCTCCGAGGGTTATGACTATTCCGTGTCTGCCGCGGTCAAAGAACTCTATTTCGATACAAGATATTACGATGAAGTCACAATGCCCGGCGGAGTCTACGAAGCACTGCAGATAAAAATCGGAAGCGGTGAGGGCAAAAACTGGTGGTGCGTAATGTACCCGTCACTGTGTCTTTATGCGGCAAGCGAGAGCGACACCCTCTCAGAACAGCTGACACCAAGGCAGTACACCATTGTATCCTCAGACGGACAGTATGAATTCAGATTCAGGATAGTAGAGGTGTTCAGCAGAATTTGTGAGCATCTCTCCCGATAAGTCCCGATTTTGGTACATCTTATTATGTATAATTATACTGATTCAAATATATTAACCCCAAAGGTTGGTGAACGGAAATGCTCAGATTAATACTGGGTACCAGCAAAAGCGGTAAAACCGAATATGTAAGAAACTATCTGTCAACTCTTGCAAAGCAGGGAGAAAACAAACTTCTGATGATTGTCCCTGACCAGCAGTCCTTTGAAACAGAAAAGGCTTTTCTGGAACTTCTGGGACCACAGCTTTCAATGAATGTGACAGTCCTCGGGTTTTCCCGTCTTTGCGATTTTGTGTTCGAGAAGACCGACTATATTCGCGGGGCTCTTGCAGACGACTGCACCAAAACCCTCCTTATGAGCATCGCTCTGGAGGAAGTTGCAGATTCTATGCGCGTATATGGAGACAAGGCGATGTCACCTCAGCTTCTCAGTATGATGCTTCTGCTGAAGAAAGAGCTTGTCCGCAGTAATTCTTCTTCTGATGCTCTTGCGGGTTTAGCTCTTGATAAAGATGATATCCTGAGTAAAAAGCTCTATGATGTGTCCCTCGCGCTGTCCGCCTATGATGCCTTGCTTTCAAATTCCTTTGACGACCCCGAGGGCGAGCTGTCTGTTGCCTGCGATTTGCTCAGGGAACACAAGGTTTTTCAGGATTACACTGTCTGCATAGATTCGTATCTCAGTTTCACCGAGCCTGAATCCGATGTGGTTGAGCAGTTGCTTATACAGAGCAGGGAACTGTTTGTTACCTTGTCTGATGATGGTCTCAGCACCTACGACGACAGTATCTTCACAGTATCCCGCGATACTGCAAAACGCCTCAAAGCCTGCGCTAAAAAGAACGGTGTATCAGTAGCCGTTCCTCTGATTTGCAGTTACAAGGACTACTTCACCTCTCGGGAGCTTACTTATATAGAAGAAAACATTTTTCGCAGTGATGATGCTATTTCCACCATCGTGGAAAACAACAATATACATATATATTCAGCATCCGATAAGTACGACGAAGCCGACTTTGTTGCGCGTAACATCCGTCGTCTGGTTATCGAGCAGGGCTACCGATACAAGGACTTCGCCGTAGTGTGTCGCAGTGTCAACCCTTATATGGGAATTCTTGACACTGTCCTTAACAGATACGGAATATCTTTCTTTATGGATTCACCCTCCCACGTGCTTTCTAAACCCTTGATGAAGCTGGTCAGCGCAATTTTCAAATGCATAACAGGCAGCTTCAATAAAGATTCCGTGCTTGCAGTTCTCAAATCAGGTATCACTTCTGCAGATACAGTTGATATCGCATTGTTTGAAAACTACATCTTCACATGGTCCCTTTCAGGTAGTAAGTTCCTTCGTGAATTCACCGCCAATCCTCGGGGATTTGCCGACGAATTCACAGAGTCGGATAAAGAGGAGCTTGAGAAGATTGAGTCCGTCAGAAAGTTCTTGATTGAACCCCTTGTGAATTTCAGAGAAAACATAAAGAGCGCAACGTCAAAAGAAATCTCTCAGCATCTGTATTCCTTGCTTCTTTCCTTGGGAGCTGATGAAAAAATCAGATCCCTCTGCGATGAGCTTGATGCATCAGGTGAACACACCCTCAGCGAAGAACAGCTTCGATTGTGGGAGATATTTGTGGAAACTCTGGATCGTACAGTGGCGGTTATCGGCGACCGACGCATTACTCCGGTACGCTTCAGCGAGCTTTTGGAGTTACAGTTTTCGTGCCACGAGCTTGCATTTATTCCCCGAGCTATGGATCAGGTCACAGTTGGAGACATCGAGCGTCTGCGCCTTTATGATAAAAAGGTAGTCTTTGTCATAGGTGCGGTCGAAGGCGAGTTTCCTGCCACAGCGCCCGTGAGCGGACTTTTTACTTCCCATGAGCGTGATGTTCTCACCGAGGCAGGAGTCCTCTCTGATAATTCCCTTGAACTCCAGTCTGTGAGAGAACGTTATCTCTGCTATTATGCACTCACAAGTGCCTCGGATAAGGTTTTTGTAAGCTATCCTGCTTCAACTCTGACAGGAACTCCCGTAGAGCCTTCAGTGATAATCACCGAACTTATGAATATCTTTGAGAATCTGGCTCCCGAGCATTCCGTGCTTGTGCCGGACGCGGAGCGTCTCTGGGCGCACAAGCCGTCCTTCAGCGTTTATGCCAAGCGTTTTGGAAGCGGGGACCCACTCACCAGCGCATTAGATGATTATTATTCTGATAACGAAATATATAGAGACTCGGCGACATCCCTCACAAGAGCACAGTCAAGGGAGCCGTTTAAAATCAAAGACAAAACCATCGCCGAGCGCCTCTTTGGCACCGATATGCGTCTGTCGGCATCTCAGGTAGAGAAGTACCACCTTTGCAGATTTATGTATTTCTGCAACTACGGACTCCGCCTCAGAGAACGCAGAACAGCACAGATTGATGCTATGGAGTACGGTTCCTTTGTTCACTACATACTTGAGAAGTTCATAGGTAAGTATACAAAGTCACAGTTCTGTAGTCTTACAGACACAGAGATAGCAACGGAAGTAAGCACCATTATGGCCGCCTACGCTGAGCTTCATATGGGCGGAATGTCAGACAAAAGCCCCCGCTTCAATTATCTTTACCACCGTGTGTCGGTCTCTGCTCAGATGCTGATTAATCATCTCATAAAAGAGCTTAGCCAGAGCAAATTCACTCCCGAAGCCTTTGAACTCAATATCGGAAAAGATGTCCCTGCATACACTCTCAGTCTGCCCACAGGTCAGACCGTTACAATCCGCGGTTTTGTTGACAGAGCAGATGTATACAGAGAGGGCGACAAAACCTACATACGCATCGTGGACTACAAGACGGGTTCAAAGGTTTTCAGCCTTTCAGATATTATGTATGGTCTCAACCTGCAGATGCTCATATACCTCTCGGCACTGAGCCGTAGCGGTTCAGTGCATTTTGGCGGAAAGCTTACTCCTGCAGGTGTGCTCTATATGCCTGCCATTGCTCCCGTGATAGATGCTTCTTTCGGTACATCGGAAGAAAAACTTTCAGAAAAACGGGATGAAAAACTCCGAATGAACGGACTTCTCCTCAGCGATTCGGATGTACTCAGCGCCATGGAGAATGATTTAAACGGCATATATATCCCCGTATCCGCTAAGGGCGAGACTTTTAAGGGTAGCGATAATCTGGCAACTTTGGAAGAATTCGGCGCAATATTCTCAAAAATCGATGCCCTCATTGCAGAAATGGCGACAGAGCTCAGCCGTGGTGCTGTGGATGCCACTCCTGCCGCAGGTGGCTACAATGCCTGCGAGTATTGCCCTTATTCCTCTGTCTGTGGACATAAGGACACAGACCCCGTCCGAAATATTTTTAAACTTGACCGCGAAGAAATACTTGAAGATTTAGGTCTCAATAACGATACCGAGGAGGTGGCACAGTGAGCAGAAACTGGACAGAAAATCAAAAGCTTGCAATAGAAGCGCGCTCAGGCTCTCTTCTTGTCAGTGCCGCCGCAGGCTCGGGCAAAACAGCAGTGCTGGTTGAGCGTGTCATCAGGATGGTCACAGACAGTGACAACCCGGTACCTATCGACAGACTTCTGATTGTTACATACACCCGTGCCGCAGCTTCAGAGCTGAGAGAGCGTATCTCAAAGACCCTTTGCAATCTTATCTCCGAGAATCCTCACAATTCATGGTATCGCCGTCAGCTTGTGCATCTGCCTGCTGCCAATATCTCCACCGTTGACAGCTTCTGCGGAGAACTTGTCAGAGAATTCTTTCAGAACCTGAGCATATCCGCCGACTATCGTATTGCCGATAGCGGAGAGCTGTCAATCCTCAAGCAAGAGGCGGTGGCGCGAACCCTGGACGAAATGTATGAAGAGGGTAGCAGTGACTTCTATTCTCTGGTAGAGGCTTTCTCTACCGCTCGTGACGATACAAAGCTCCAGACCAATATTTTAAGACTCTATGAATTTCTCCGTTCTCATCCTTTTTCTGACTCATGGCTCAAAGAAAAACTCTCCTATTATTCAGCCTGCACATCTGTGTCAGACAGCATATGGGGAAGAGTTATTCTTGATTATGTTTCCTCAGCTGTAGACTACTGCAAGGAGCTTACAGAAAGTTCCTTGAAGCTTCTGGAGTCAGAGCCGGAGCTTATGTCTAAGGTGTGTGACCTTTTCTATGGTGACTTAAAGTACCTGAACACTCTGAGCGGAATGATAAAAACCTCAGAATGGGATGACATTTCCCGATTTGCATCGTCTTTTGTCACAGGAAAACTAATCGCAAGAGGCTACACCGACCATCCCGTAAAGCTCAGAGTTGCCTCTAACCGCAAGATACTCCGTGATATACTAAAAACCATTCTGTCCCTTTTTGAACAGAGTGAAGCGGATTGTCTTAACGACATCAATTCTCAATATCCTATCGTGAAGATAATGTTCAGATGTGTCACCTTGTTTGACAAAATTTATTCTGAGCTGAAGCTTGAGCGCAACATCGCCGATTTTCCCGATGTTGAGCATTGGGCACTGGAGCTTCTCGTTTCCCGAAATGAAGACGGCGAAACAGAACCCACAGATATTGCAAAGATTGTGTCAAAGCGTTTCGATGCAGTAATGGTTGACGAGTATCAGGATGCAAACGAAGTTCAGGATTTGATTTTTAATTCTGTCAGCAATAATGGAGCAAACCTTTTTGTGGTCGGTGACGTCAAGCAGAGCATCTACGGCTTCCGTCAGGCAATGCCCGAGATTTTTCTCTCCCGAAAGAACAGCCTGCCTCTTTATAATCCTGAGGATAAAAACTACCCCGCAAAGGTTATATTGGAGCGGAATTTCCGAAGCCGTCGCGAAGTCACCGATTTTGTCAACTTCACCTTCACGGCGTTGATGTCTGTCGCCACAGGTGATCTCGAATATACCGATGAGGAACGTCTCGTTCCGCAAGCTTCCTATCCCGAGGCAACTTCTCCCTGTGTAACCCTTGATCTTATTGATCTTGACAGTGTCGGAGAGCTTGATGCAGTCATTGCCGAGGCAAGGCACATCGCGGCTATTGTTTACGAAAAATGCAGTAATACACTGATAACCGACAGCGGTTGCGAACGCAAGGTGAACTTCGGTGATATAGCCGTTCTTATGCGAAATCTCAGCCGTTACGGCGATATCTATGTAAACGAGCTGAAGCGACTCGGTGTTCCTGCAGTGTGCGAGTCCTCATCTGGATTCCTCACCACCCACGAGGTCAAAGTAGCTCTCAACTACCTGCGCGTTATCGACAATCCCGTGCAGGATATTCCTCTTTTGTCGGTGCTCATGTCGCCTCTCTATGGCTTCACCCCCGACGATATGGCGCTTATCCGCTCACAAAGTCCTCGTTCATCTCTCTATATGGCGGTTAAAGCTTACGCAGAGCAGGGAGATAAAAAGTCTCAGCACTTTCTTTCAGAACTTGAACAGCTTCGGAATCTTTCTCTCACAATGCCCTCCGATCTGTTCATAAACACATTCTACGAGCATACAGGTTTTCTGTCTGTTTCCTCTGTTACAGGCGGAGAACTGGCTGTGAACAACCTGAGACTCCTCAGCGAGTATGCAACGAATTTTGAGCGAGGAAGCTCCAAGGGTATCTCTGCTTTTGTAAGCTACCTTGATAGGCTTGAGCGTGACGGCACCGATCTTCCTGCCGCCGTAACACCAAACGCAGACGCACTTAACGCCGTCCGAATTATGACCATACACAGCAGTAAAGGTCTTGAATTCCCCGTGTGTATTCTTACGAACACAGCAAGGAAATTTCTCTCCGACGCAAGCGAGAATGTATTACTTCATTCAAAGCTGGGATTTGCCTCCAAGCGCCGAGACAATGAACTTCTCTGTAGCTACAACACACTGCCCAGAAAGGCAGTTGCCCTTGAAATCAAACGCAGCGAAATGTCCGAGGAACTCAGGGTTCTCTATGTTGCGATGACTCGTGCAAAAGAACATCTCATTATGATAGCCTCAAAGAAGAACCTGCAAAAGTACGTTTCCTCACTTTCATCGGGACTTGTCGGCTCAGAGAGAGTTTCTCCTTTCGTTGTTCGCGGTTCCACATATCTCAGTGACTGGCTTGTGATGTGCGGACTAATGCATCCGAACGGAAAGTACCTCCGCTCTTATGCAGGTGTAGAGGAGCCCGAGTCCTTCGCCTGGGAGGACACTGAAAGCTTCACCGTGAATATCGTGGATTCACTTGTTTGCTCTCAAGAGGATTCAAGTGCCTTGGTCTCTTCATCCGTAGTGTTTGAGAGCGTTCCCGAGAATATAGGGGAGATTTTGAAATCCCGTTTTGACTTTGAGTATCCCGATTATGCACTGTGCAATCTGCCACAGAAAGTAACCGCCTCGGAGCTTGCTCACAAGGATTCGCAAAAGCACTTCAGCCGTGTTCTCTTGACTCCTGCGTTTCTTTCAGATACACCCCTGAGTGCTGCACAGCGCGGTATTGCAATGCATACGTTCCTTGAACGATGCGATTATTTGTTGGCTCGTAAAGATATTGTTTCAGAAATTCAGCGGTTGGAGAGTAAAAAGATTCTAACTCCCATGCAGGCGAAGTCCCTTGATGTCCAAAGACTTCAGAATTTCATAAACAGCGATATAATAACCCTTCTTCTCAGTAGCGACGATTACTTCCGTGAATATCGCTTCACTGTAAACATTCCTGCTTCAATGATTGACTCCACCCTCAGCGGTGAGCTTGCTTCTTATCCCGTAATATTACAAGGCTCAATAGACCTTGCAATAATAACAAAAGATGGTATAATTATAGTAGATTATAAGACCGACAGGGTGCACTCAGCCGATGAGCTTCGCAGTATGTACTCAAAACAGCTTCTTCTTTATAAGGAAGCAATACAGCAGACCATCGGCAAACCCGTTATCCGCTGTCTTATATATTCTGTATATTTATCTGAAGTAACGGAGGTAATGTAATGAAAAAAGCAAAATCTTTGATTTGTGTCGCCTTGGCAGCCATACTCTGTATGTCAATGGTGTTTGCCGTGTCTGCTTATGAGCCATTGCTGTGCTACTTAGGAGATGCGGATCTTAACAACACCGTCAATGTCAAGGATGCAACCTTGGTGCAGAAGTACGTCGCTTTCCTTGCAACCCTTAATAATGTTCAGCTTGTATGTGCAGATGCTGACGAGAACGAATCCGTCAACGTCAAGGATGCAACCCTGATTCAGAAATACGTTGCCTCTATGGATGTCGATCATCCCGTAGGAGGGGAAATAATCTTTGACTACACAATTCCCACAGACCCCTCCACAACAGTCACAGAACCTTCCTCAACAGTAACCGAGCCAACCACAGCACCCACCGAACCGGAGGAGAAAATGGACACAAATATCACCATCTATTTTTCAAACAATGTAGGCTGGTCTACAGTCAATGCATATCTCTACAATGAGTACAAAGGCACCCAGAAGGCTGACTGGCCTGGCACTGCCATGACTCTTCTCGGCACCAACGACTACGGCGAAAAAATCTATAAAATGAACGTAGACGTTTCAGAGTATAACCGAGTTGTTTTCAACAACGGAAAAAGCCAGACCCTCAACGCAACTCTTTCAGTTGCAAGCTCAGGCTTCTTTGTTACTTCCCAGACACCCAAAACAGCTATGCAGCTCGGAGTGTATGCTTTTGACGAGACAGACTACGGCAAACTCACAACCGTGAAGCTTGACTATCCCGACGGCTATAAAAAGCCCATCTATATCTGGACCCCTCAGGGATACGATCCTGCAGATACATCGAAGAAATATAAAGTAATCTATCTCTTGGATGGTCAGAATCAGTTCGAGGACGATGCTCCCTACAACGGCGGATGGGGAAGTGACGAGGTTGTCACAGCTCTTCAGCACAACGGCGGCGAGGGTATCATCCTTGTCGGTATCGATAACCAGCGCAACCGCGACAACGAGCTCACACCCGATATCGGAGATGTAATCCCTGCATACGCAAATCAGGGCTTCGAAAACGGCACAGGCGAGAGATTCTCAGACTTTGTAGCCGACATAGTGGTACCCTATATTCAGCAGAACTATAATGTTTCCACAAACCCCGACGATAACGCAATCGTCGGCAGTTCCTCAGGTGGTATCGAAGCTTTCTATATCGGCATGGAGAATATGGACATCTTCGGCAACATCGGAGCGCTTTCTCCTGCGTTTATGCTCTTCGATAAAGCCGATTGGGATGCATATCTTGCAAAGTTTGATTACGCAGACACCGCAAAGCTCCCCAGAATCTATTTCTACAATGGCGGCGGAGATTCTCTTGAGCTTGAGCTGAACCCCTACGCAGAGGCAATGCCTCAGTGGCTTGAGGGTCTCGGTTATCCCGAGGACAAGATGATTTTCTCTCACGATGACAAAAACGGCCACAACGAAGCAGCATGGCGTTGTGTAATGCCCGAGGTTGTCTCTTGGCTCTTCGAGCTGTGATTTAACAATGTAAACAAATTCAGCCCTGCAGACTTAAATGTCTGCAGGGCTGAATTTTTCTGAAGTTAAATTTTAATCCGTTCGTTTCTTGTGTAGCTGACTTTTACCGAATCCACATTCTTGTTGTGCATCCTTACACTCTGCACAAGTCCGATGCTGAAGCATATACACATGGCCGATGTACCGCCCTGAGAGAAGAAGGGAAGAGTGATTCCGATAACCGGGAGAAGACCTATAACCATTCCGATGTTAATCAGTGTCTGTGATGCAAGCATCGCCAGAACACCATAGCAGATGTACGCACCCAGCTCATCCCTTGACTTAACCGCATTTCTGAAAATCAGAACTATAATGGTAAAAAGTATCAAAAGTACAAGCAAACAGCCGAGGAATCCCAGATCCTCACCGGCAACAGAGAAGATAAAATCATTCTCATGCTCAGGCACATATCCGAGACCGGTTCTGTATCCTTCGCCAAGACCATATCCCGTAGCACCGCCCGAGGCAATGGAAACCTTGCTCTGATACTGCTGATAGCCGTAGTCAGTCAGCGCATTTCCGTCAAGGTCCATCAGTGCCATGATTCTGTTTCGGTGCTCGTCGTTCATAATCACATTCCAAAGAACGGGAACTCCTACTGCAACACCGCAGAGAAGAATGATAAAGTATCTTGCCTGCACTCCGGCAGTGAACATCATAATAAGAGCGATAAAGAAGAATATCAGTGCCGAGCCGTCGTCACCCTGCACATGGATAATTGCAATCGGTACCAGCGCGTGTCCCAGAAGTGTAACCACAGCTCCGAAAGTCATAAGCCTCTCTGTCTTTTTCAGATAATCCAGATGTTTCGCAAAAGTCACAATGAAGAAAACCTTTACAAGCTCAGAAGGCTGGAATGTAAGTCCACCGGGGAGTCTGATCCACGCCGTGTCATCAGTACCCGTTACCGTCATACCGAACAAGAAAACCGAAGCAAACAGCAGCATTGACAAAATAGCCAGTATCCACCAGTATCTTGCGATGTATTCATAGTCAATCATCGATATGATTACAGCCACGGTGTATCCGATAATCGAAGCCAGAAGCTGAGTCTTAACGTAGCTTCCGCCTGCTCTTTCAACACTCCATAGAAGCAACGCTCCGTAGACGGTCGCAGATATAGAGAATATCCACAGAAGTTTGTCTGTGTTCATAATGTAGTCTCCGATACCGGAAAATATTTTTTTCATCTGCTCACCGCCTTTCACGTTAATCTATTATATAGAAAACATCTCAAAATATCAAGATAAAAGACAGAAAAGTTAGAAAAATACTTGAAGTTAAATCTGTGCAATGTTATAATTTACAAGATATATTCTAATATCACAACTTTTTTATAGAAAAGGAGCGACCAATATGCTTTCCGATATTCAGATCGCACAACAGACAGAGCTTCGTCCCATTACAGAAATTGCAGATAATTTAGGTATTGCTAACGAAGAGCTCGAGCCTTACGGCAGATACAAGGCAAAGCTCAGTGACGAGCTTGCAGCTCGCCTTGAATCAAAGCCCGACGGCAAACTGATTCTTGTCACAGCCATCAATCCTACTCCTGCAGGCGAGGGCAAAACCACCACCACCTGCGGACTTGGTCAGGCAATGGCAAAAATCGGCAAGAATGCAATCATCGCACTCCGAGAGCCATCTCTCGGCCCTGTGTTCGGTATCAAGGGTGGTGCTGCAGGCGGCGGCTACAGCCAGGTTCTTCCTATGGAGGACATCAATCTTCACTTCACAGGAGATATGCACGCCATCACTTCAGCTAATAATCTCCTCTGTGCACTTCTCGACAACCACCTTCAGCAGGGTAACGTTCTCGGTATTGACCAGCGCCGTATTCTTATCAAGCGTTGCCTTGATATGAACGACCGTGCACTTCGTTTTGTCAATGTGGGTCTCGGCGGTAAGGTCAACGGTATCCCTCGCGAGGACGGCTTTGTAATCACCGTTGCAACTGAGGTTATGGCAATTCTCTGCCTTGCAAACGATATGGATGACCTGAAGAAGCGTCTTGGCAATATCCTTGTTGCATATAACTATTCAGGCGAGCCCGTCTATGCCCGTGACCTGAATGCTCAGGGCGCTATGACAGCTCTCCTCAAAGATGCTCTCAAACCCAACCTTGTACAGACAATCGAGGCTACTCCTGCTGTTATGCACGGAGGACCCTTCGCAAATATAGCTCACGGATGTAACTCCGTCCGTGCTACCAAGCTCTCTTTGAAGCTTGCTGATTATTGCATCACCGAAGCAGGCTTCGGCTCTGACCTGGGAGCTGAAAAGTTCTTTGACATCAAGTGCCGTTATGCAGGACTCAAGCCTTCCGCAGTAGTTCTGGTTGCAACCTGCCGTGCACTCAAATATAACGGCGGTGTCCCCAAGGCAGAAACAGCAAACGAGAATCTCACAGCTCTTGCAGAGGGTATCGTGAATCTCGGTGTTCATATTGAAAATATGAGAAAATACGGTGTGCCCGTTGTTGTTGCTATCAACCGCTTCCTCACCGATTCTCAGGCAGAGCTTGATTTCATCAAGAATTATTGCATCGAAAAGGGAGCAGACTTTGCCCTCTCCGATGTATTCGCAAACGGCGGTGACGGCGGTGTTGAGCTGGCTCAGAAGGTAGTAGAGGCTTGCGAAAAGCCCTCCGACTTCAAGGTCCTCTATCCCGACACAATGACTATCCGCGAGAAGATAGAGACAATCGCCAAGGAAATCTATCGTGCTGATGCAGTGAACTTCACAGCTTCTGCAGAGAAAGCTATGAAAGAGATCGTAGCTCTCGGCGGCGACAAGCTCCCCGTATGCGTTGCAAAGACACAGTATTCTATCTCCGACGACCCCACAAAGCTCGGTGCACCCACCGGTCATACAATCACAGTCCGTGATATGAAGATTTCCAACGGTGCCGGCTTCGTCGTAGTCTACACCGGCGATATTATGACCATGCCCGGACTTCCCAAGGTTCCTGCCGCAGAGCGTATCGACGTTGATTCCGACGGCACAATCAGCGGTCTGTTCTGATATGACAGAGTACATTTCACATAGCCTGCAGGAAACAGAGACAATAGCCGGAGAGATAGCATCAACCCTTAGTAACAATCAGGTCGTTGCACTTCTCGGAGGCTTGGGTGTAGGCAAAACCACCTTCACCCGCGGTCTTGTCTCCGCCTTCGGAGTTGATAGCGGAGTTCACAGTCCCACCTTCGCAATAGTAAATGAATACCAGGGCGATGTTCCTGTATATCATTTCGATATGTACCGCGTCACAGATGAGGACGATTTGTATTCCACCGGTTTTTATGACTATCTGGGCAGAGGACTTGTTATCATCGAGTGGAGCGAGAATGTTCTTGACTATCTGCCTGCAGATACTGTTTTTATAGAGCTTGCTTACGGCGAGGACGAGAATACCCGAATTATCAAAAGGAAGTAATCAAGTGCTTATTTTATCAATCGATTCTTCAGCAACTGCCGCTTCTGCTGCACTCACTGATGATTCAAAACTTATCGGTGAATTTTTCACCAATACGGATTTCACCCATAGTCGCACCCTTGCACCTATGATTGAGAGTCTCCTGCAAGTTACTGACAAAAAGGTCTCGGAGATTGACGCGGTTGCCGTCAGCAACGGCCCGGGTTCATTCACAGGTGTGCGAATCGGTGTAGCTGTAGCAAAGGGCATAGCTTTTCCCGATGACATCCCTTGTATGGGTGTGTCAACCCTGGAGTCAATGGCGTATAACCTGACACTCACTGATTGTGTTGTTTGTGCCGCAATGGATGCAAGACGCAATCAGGTCTATAATGCCATGTTCCGCATACAGTACGGTGAAGTATACCGCCTTTGCGACGACAGAGCCATCTCTCTTATTGACCTGAAAGCAGAGATAACAGAAAAATATAACGACGACAGAATTATTCTTGTCGGCGATGGTGCACAGCTTGCTCTTCGCGAACTTATGGATTTACCCCTTAACGTAGAGCTTGCTCCCGAATCCTTGCGTTATCAGCGTGCATCTTCGGTTGCACTTGCTGCACGGGCACGCATAAAAGCAGGGGAGAAGCCCTCTGCGCATTCTGAGCTTTTGCCCTCATACCTGAGACTTTCTCAGGCAGAGCGGGAACGCAAGGAACGTGAGCAAAAAGCTTCTGAATAAATTATATAAATTTAAGTTGTATAAAGGAGAATGAAAAATGATAGCAATTGGATGTGACCACGGCGGTCTTGACATCAAGAACGCAATCAAGGATTATCTTGACAAAGCAGAAATTGAGTATATCGACTACGGAACTAACACTCCCGACAGCGTCGATTACCCCGAGTATGCATACAAGGTTGCAACCGCTGTTTCCAAGGGCGAGTGTGAAAAAGGCATTATCTGCTGCGGAACAGGTATCGGCGTTGCAATGGTAGCCAATAAGGTCAAGGGTGTGCGTGCCGCAACCGTTACCAACGAGTTTTGTGCCGAGATGACACGCCGTCACAATGATGCAAACGTAATCACCATGGGCGGCAGAGTTATCGACGAAGCAACCGCAGTCCGTCTTGCAGAGATTTTCATCAATACTCCCTTTGACGGCGACCGCCATACACGCCGTGTCGATATGATTTCTCAGATAGAAAACGGCGAGTTCTCCTGTTGATGACAGGACTGATAGACAGTCTGAAAACAGCAGGGCAGAGAAAAAGCTGTCCTGCTGTCATAAAATTCTTGATTTTTCTTTTTAAGTAGTGTATAATACACAGCATACGCCGGTATGATGGAATTGGCAGACGTGACGGACTCAAAATCCGTTGGTAGCGATACCGTGTGGGTTCGAGTCCCACTACCGGCACCAAAAATCAAAGCCGACCACCTGGTCGGTTTTGATTTTAACTTAAAATTCTGGGACTCGAAGCCTGAGAGGGCTGACGGCGTGAGCAAAACAGTCCAGCGGACTGTTTTGTAGACGGCAGGTGCGTAGGCGGGTACCGAAGGCTATGCCTTGGGTCGCCAAGCAGTGTAGGATGCTTGCATCCTACGTCCCACTACCGGCACCAAAAATCAAAGCCGAAAAGACAGATTTCCTTAGGAATCTGTCTTTTTCAATAATCCCTGTCTTTTGATTATAGTCATAATCCGGAGGAACTCTAAATGCAGTGGAATATTATGTTCTTCGTAAACAGCATATTACTCGGCATAGGACTTGCCATGGATGCTTTTTCGGTATCTCTTGCTAACGGTCTTGCCGAGCCTCAGATGAAACGTCGCAAGCTTGTCGGTATCGCCGGAGTGTTCGCATTCTTTCAGGCATTGATGCCCATGATAGGTTGGCTCTGTGTTCATCTGTTTATAAAGTTTTTCACACAGTTTCAGAAGTTCATCCCCTGGATAGCTCTCGTTCTGCTCCTCTACATAGGCGGCAGTATGATTTACGGAGCCGTCAAAAAGAAAGATGGCGATGACGAACCGCCCAAGGTAGGCTTCCTTGCACTTTTGGTTCAGGGAATCGCAACCTCCATCGATGCTCTCTCTGTAGGTTTTACCATCTCAGAGTATGGCACCCTCATGGCACTTGTATGTGCTCTGATAATTGCCGGTGTCACCTTTATCATATGTGTTGCAGGTCTCACAATCGGCAAAAAATTCGGCACAAAACTTTCAGATAAAGCCACTATCTTCGGTGGCATTATCCTCATACTCATAGGTATCGAAATATTTGTCACAGGTATAATTTAGTTGATAACAGAGTCCCGATAAAATCGGGACTTTTACTTTTATTTGCAACCATAAGGAAAATTTAGGTACTATATAGATGAAGCCGCTTCAAAACAACAGGAGGTGTTAATATGGAAGACATAGAAATTGTCTCTCTGTATTTAAAGCGAAATGAATCAGCAATCAGAGAGACAGCAGATAAGTACGGCAACTATTGCTATTCAATAGCATACAATATTCTTTCTGATGAAGAAGATTCTAAGGAGTGCGTCAACGATACATATATGGGTGCTTGGAACAGTATTCCGCCGAATAATCCCACGTCTTTGTCAGCATATATTGGAAGAATCTGCCGTAATATAAGCCTTAAGAAATGGCGTGCAAACAGTACGCAGAAACGAGGTGGAGGCGAGGTATCGCTTGTGCTTGATGAACTGAGCGAATGTATATCTTCAGGTCTAACTCTTGATGACGAACTGGAGAACACCGCTATTGCAGAGTACATCAACAGCTTCCTTTCAGGCTTATCACCCATAGAACGAAGAGTATTTGTGAAACGCTATTGGTATCTTAGTTCTGTTTCTGCTATAAGCTCAGACACGGGCTTTTCTCAAAGCAAGATAAAGTCAATTCTTCATCGTCTCAGAAAACGTCTCCGTAGTAATCTTGAAAAGGAAGGTGTTTCAATTGAAATCTGAAAAAATATTGGATAGTATAGCATTGATTGATGAAAAATATATCGATGAAGCAATTAGTGAAATACCAAAAGTTAAGAAGAAAGGTAAGGTTCTGAAACTCACATTGGTAGCGGTTATATTAATTTTTTGTATGACCTTTGCAGTTCCTACCTTTGCTGTAAGTACATCTATGGGATATGACGTGTTGTATGCAATGTTTCCATCGGTTGCACAGAAACTAAAGCCGGTGCAGATGTCTTGTGTGGATAACGGAATAAAAATGGAAGTGATAGCAGCTAACGTTACAGATACAGAAGCTCAGGTATATATATCAATGCGGGATTTAACAGGAGACAGAATTGACGAGACCACGGATTTGTTTGATAGCTACGATATCCGCAGGCCCTTCGATTCAAGTGCCACCTGCAGTATGGTGGATTATGATGCCTCTGCCAAAACCGCAACATTCCTTATTCAAATGGATTGGTATGACACAAGAAAACTTCTCGGCTCTAAGGTTACGTTCTCAGTTAAAGAATTCCTCAGTCGCAAACAGGAATGGAATGGTTACATTGACAGTATCAATCTTTCAGAGGTTGGTGATGCAAAAGAGACGATCACGAATGTAAGTACACGAGGTGGAAGCTACAGCGATGATGAAATAGCCCTCCTCGATGAAAAATCCGCTTATCTGAAACCTGTTAACGATGGCATTATAACATCTCCTGTTGATGGGGTTGAAATCACCGGGATAGGCTATATAGACGGAAAACTCCACATCCAGACCTATTTTGATAATATTGTCGATTATGATAATCACGGGTTTATTTATCTGGTTGATGAGAATGGCGGGTTTGACTATGGAGAGCAGTCTGTAGCTTTCTGGGATGAAAAAGGTGTGGGTTCCTATGAAGAGCAAGTCTTTGACATTACTCCCGAAGAACTCAGTAAGTGCAGAGTTTATGGCGAGTTTGTCACCTCGGATTCTCTCACACAGGGCGACTGGGAGGTTACATTCAGACTCGACTGATTAATAAACGTGGATTAAATCTTCAAATGTATATTTTACACACAAATATTTAAAAATATTTAAGTTATTTTTTCATACAATATACTTGAAATACGACACTATTTGACTTATAATATTTTATATCTTTTTTTGGAGAGGTGTTTAATATGGTTAACAACAAGCGTCCCGATTCAATGGAGCGTATCACAACCAAAGCTCTTGCAGACAAGTTCATTGCAGAGCAGATTAACGAAATCAAAGCTCAGGTAGGAGACAAGAAGGTTCTTCTGGCGCTTTCAGGCGGAGTTGATTCCTCCGTTGTTGCAGCCCTTCTTATCAAGGCTATTGGCAAACAGCTCGTGTGCGTTCATGTTAACCACGGTCTCATGCGCAAGGGTGAGAGCGAAGCGGTCATTGATATGTTTGGTAAGGAGCTTGATGCTAACCTTATTTATGTTGATGCAACCGATCGTTTTCTCGATCTTCTCGCAGGTGTAAGTGACCCCGAGAAAAAGAGAAAAATCATCGGTGCAGAATTTATCAATGTTTTTGCTGACGAAGCAAGAAAGCTTGATGACGTATCCTATCTTGCACAGGGTACAATCTATCCCGATATTCTTGAGAGCTTCAAGCAGGCAGAAGGCAAGAAGGCAGTTAAGTCTCACCACAATGTAGGCGGCCTCCCCGAAGATCTGAAGTTCGAGCTGGTTGAGCCTATCAAGCTTCTCTTTAAAGACGAAGTTCGCGTAGTAGGTGAGGCATTAGGCCTTCCTCACGCAATGGTTTATCGTCAGCCGTTCCCCGGCCCCGGTCTGGGTGTTCGTTGCCTTGGTGCTATCACTCGTGACAGACTCCACGCACTCCGCGAGGCAGATGCAATTCTCCGCGAAGAGTTCGACAAGAACGGTCTTGCAGAGAAGGTATGGCAGTATTTTATCGCAGTGCCTGACGTTACAAGCGTAGGTGTACGCGATAACAAGAGATATGAGGGCTGGCCTGCAATCATCCGCGCTGTAAACACGGTTGACGCTATGACCGCAACCATCGAGGAGATCCCCTACGAGATCCTCCACCATATAACCGACCGTATCACTCACGAGGTAGAGGGCATCAACCGCGTTCTCCTCGACCTCACTCCAAAGCCTATCGGCACAATTGAGTGGGAATAATAGCATTTTTAATATGCATTATTTTATAATGCAGACAGTTTAAATAACTGTCTGCATTTTTGTTGTATTATCTGTATTGGCGTAAGGTCAACATTTATGTAAAGATTCATCAATCAGTAAACCCTAACTTCAATCCCGATGTGGAATATATGAAAGACCCGATATACAGAGATATTCCATCGGTGGATAACAGTTTAT
>JAFQMC010000034.1 GCA_017421045.1 Clostridia bacterium | reverse complement strand
TAAGGATGCAACGGCAATCCAGAAGCACGTGGCCTCATTGATTACCCTTTCCGATACCGCCCTTATCTTATCTGATGTAGATGCAAGCGGTAATGTAAATGTTAAAGATGCCACTGCAATTCAGAAGTGGGTTGCAGGTATCGAGACGGGATTCCTTATCGGTGAACCTGTAAAGAAGCAATGAGTTGATTTGATTCTTATTTATTGCGACAAATGAATAACTAAGAAAAGGACATTGACTCTGTAACAGAATCAATGTCCTTTTTTGTTTGCATATGTGATTATCCTGCGCGAGTTTTTCTTGCAGTGCGTACAAAGAAAAACTCGCAACTGCATATACAGTTGCGAGAATAATGGTGGAGGCGAGGAGAATCGAACTCCTGTCCGAAAACCGCTCGCCACAGCTTTCTACGGGTGTAGTTGTCGTATTGGTCTTACCTGTGGTGTACTCCCGACAACGGGATTACACCCAGGGCAGCTCTTTGTTGATGACAGAGGTCAGAGCGGTCCTCTGTTCACCTTTACCGCTGTTCGACGCCCAAGCCAAGGCCGCGGTACTCCTTGGGTGGACGAGCAGACTTAAGCTGCTAAAGCGACTTTATTGTTGTCGTTTGTTTTAAAGGTTGCGGCTTTTATAGCGGTTCCGCACCCGCTACCCGCTTACTGAGGTCTACAGTCCCCGTCGAAACCATTGCGCCCCCGTAAAGCCGGCTCGGTTTTGCCGAGCCGTTTGTTGTTTTGTTAGTAAATGCCTGCTTCAGTCAGTGAAGCGAAGCTGATAGCGCCTGCTGCAGCAAGAATAATTAAGATAATAGCAATAATTGCAATCAGCAGATATCCGCAGAAGTATGACCTTGCGAAGTTGCGCTTGTTGATGTTGCGGGTACCGCCTAATGCAAAAATAATCAGGAGGATTGTGCCCACAACAGGAATAGAGAACAGCAGTGAGTGTCCAAAGTAACTCCATGCACCCATGGGCTTGAACTTATCAGGGAGCTGATTCTCGTTTGTTATGGAAACAGGTGCCTGAGGAATGTGAGGAGTTGGGATTGAATGTGCAGGATTTGCAGCCTGAACTGTTTCGCCACAGCTTGTGCAGAAGGTTGCATCGTCCTGAATAGTGTTTCCGCATTTTGAGCAATTCATGTGTATTACCTCCGATAATATAAATATATATCCGTTTATCTGACGGATAATGTTCGGGAAGTGTATAGGAGTTACCTCTGGCGATCCTTCATTGCACGGTCGATGTCACGCTTTGCAGAGCGCTCAGCCTCGGTGGCTCGCTTGTCGTAGTTTTTCTTACCCTTGCAAAGACCGACCTCAACCTTCGCTTTGCTTCCGAGAAAATACACAGACAGAGGAATCAGGGAGTACCCATCCTGTTTCACAAGTGAAAAAAGCTTGATTATTTCGCGCTTGTGCATCAGAAGCTTTCTGACTCTCATAGGGTCGCGGTTGAAGATGTTGCCTTGCTCATAGGGACTGACGTGCATGCCGTTGACGAAGATCTCACCTTCTACAACAGAGCACCAGCTGTCCTTCAGGTTGAGCTTGCCCTGACGAATAGACTTGACCTCTGTGCCGAAAAGCTCGATTCCCGCTTCGTATTTTTCTTCAACAAAATAGTCGTGATAAGCCTTTTTGTTCTGTGCAACTACTTTGATATTGCTGTCGTTTTTCACAATTCGCTCCTGCCTTCCAGAGCACGGGCGAGGGTTACTTCGTCCGCATATTCAAGGTCGCCGCCTACGGGGATTCCATAGGCGAGACGTGTGGTTTTGATGCCCAGAGGTTTCAGCAGACGAGAGATATACATAGCAGTAGCATCACCCTCAACTGTAGGGTTAGTCGCCATAATAACCTCGGTCACGTTGCCGTCGCTGAGCCTTTTGAGAAGCTCCTTGATATACAGCTGGTCCGGACCTATGTTGTTGAGAGGAGAGATAGCGCCGTGGAGCACGTGGTAGGTTCCGTCGAATTCACGGGTAGCCTCCATGGCCATAGCATCTCTGGGAGATTCAACAACACAGATTACGGTCTTGTCTCTCTGCTGATTTCTGCACACAGGGCATAGCTCCTCGTCAGAGAAATTACAACATACCGAACAGTATTTGATTTTTTCATGAGCATCGGTTATCGCATTGGAAAACTCCTGCGCCTGCTCTTTTGTCATATTCAGTACATGATATGCAAGTCGTTGCGCAGTTTTGCTGCCGATTCCGGGCAAGCTCTCGAATTGGTCGATAAGCTTTGCCAAGGGTGGAATATTGTATACAGCCATATCAGAACAATCCGGGAATATTCAGATTGCCGAGACCGCCTGAGATAGCGCCCATTCTTTCCTCTTTGTCTTTTGCTGCGGTGCGAAGTGCCTCGTTCACAGCAGCCATAACAAGGTCAGAGAGCATCTCTACATCTTCGGGATCAACAACATCCTCGGAAATTTCGATAGACTTTATCTCCATTTTTCCTGTTGCAACAACTTTTACTGCTCCGCCGCCTGCGGCAGCCTCATATTCTTTTTCTTCCAGCTCTGCTGAGGTAGCCTCCATCTCTGCCTGCATTTTCTGTGCCTGCTTTGCAAGGTGCTGAATGTTGGATGCACCGCCTGAGCCGTAGCCCTGAGGTAATCTTGCTTTCATAATAAACTCCTTAAATTTAAATTTCTGAAAAATGATATATATTTGAATAAGAATTATTCTTCGATAACTTCTACACCGCTGCTGCGAAGCTCGTCAATGAGACTGTCGAGAGGGTCGGTTTCTTTAACCTCTGCTTCGGGTCTCTTGTACGGACCGAGAATATAGCGCTTGCCCGTGATTTCCTGCACAGCTTTTCTCAGGTTGTCACGTTGGGAAGAACTCTGTAAAAGTCTGAAAGGAATATCGGTTCTTGCATCAATGAGCAGATAATCACCACTCACATATGCCGAAGTTCCTTCAAAGGAAGATGCAATAGCACGTGAATACTGCTTCAGATTAGCAACAACCTCAGGCCAGGAGCCGAGAGGTGTAGCCGCGCTCATAATGCTGTCCATGTCTGCCTGCGTTCTTGCTTTCGGCTTTTGCATAGGCTCGACAGCAGGAGCAGGGGAGAGAGTAGGTTCGTTTTTTGTTTTCTCAGGATTATTTGACTCTTTGGCCGTGGTTGCTGTGTTTGCAGGTTTATCCTCTGATGTTTCTTTTATAGAAATATCAGGCTCTTCCTGAACAGCGGTTTTGGTCTGTGTTTCAGCCGGAGCGGAAGGCTTCGCTGTGACCTCTGCTTTTTCTGCGGTTATCTGCTGATTCTGCACAACCGTTGTCGGAGCAGAGGGGATACCGCATTTCACGGCTTTTTCTAAAGCAGATATACGGGCAAGCAGGGACTCCATAGAGCTTTCAAGCTCGGGAGCACTGAGCTTCACCAGAGCAATCTCCAGCTCAATTCTGTTGTCAGAGCCTTTGCCCATGCGTTCATAGGTGCTCTGGAGAATATCCATAGCATATACTATATCGGAGAGAGTGAGCCTCTCGGCCTGAGATACCGCAGTGTCAAACTCGCCGTCCGACATGACGATAAGCTCTCTGGGATTTCTTACGGTTTTTATGAGCATCAGACTTCTGTAGTGATTGATAAGCTCATCACAGAGTCTGGACATATCTTTGGAGTCGCTGTATAGTTTATTGAGGATAGATATAGCTCGCTCGCTGTTTTTGTTCACGCAGGAATTTGCAAGGTCGAGGAGATAGTCCTTCTGTGCAAGTCCTGCCGCACGTCTCACGGTATCTGCATCCACAGTGCTTTGCAGAGACAGGCATCTGTCAAGGAGCGACAGTGCATCGCGGACAGCGCCGTCTGCAATCACTGCAACGAGGAGTGCCGCTTCGTCGGAGATTTCAGCACCCTCGGATTCTGTGACGTACTTGATTCTCTTCGCCATATCGTTTGCGTTGATTCTGTGGAAGTCAAAGCGCTGACAACGAGAGAGAATAGTAGCAGGGAGCTTGTGAACCTCCGTGGTCGCAAGTATAAAAATAACATGCTCAGGCGGTTCTTCAAGAGTTTTGAGCAGTGCATTGAAGGCTTCCGTGGTGAGCATATGCACTTCGTCAATGATGAATACACGATACTTGCCACGCTCAGGTGTGTAGGAGATTTTGTCGGTGATGTCGCGGATGTCGTCGATACGTCTGTTTGAAGCCGCATCCATCTCGATAACATCGAATATCTCGCCGGCGTCAATGCCCTTGCAGATTTCACACTCACAGCAAGGCTCACCCTCACGGGGACTGAGGCAGTTAACTGCCTTGGAGAGTATTTTTGCACAGGAGGTTTTACCCGTGCCTCTTGTTCCCGTGAAGAGATAGGCGTGGTTCACCCTGCCTGATTTCAATTCGTTTTTCAGAGTAATTGTAACCTGAGGCTGACCTACCACATCCTCAAAGGTCTTGGGACGATATTTGCGGTAAAGCACCTGATAAGCTGACATACTCTCACCTCACTTATATCAAAAAATGCAAGCGTACATCCGTTTACATAATCGAACGACAGACTTACTATATCGCATCAAGAAAACTGCTTAATGCTGCTCGGTTCCCCGCCTGACATGGTTCACAGGCCTCAATCGTACAGGGCCTGCCGCTCGATTATATAAACGAAAGCAGTGTTGCTTGCATT
>JAFQMC010000033.1 GCA_017421045.1 Clostridia bacterium | reverse complement strand
ATATGATTAACAAAGCCTTCATCGAGATTATGATTGAGGGCGATGCTAACGGCAGAGGCTTCCAGTATCCCATCCCCACTTACTCCATCACCCGCGACTTCGACTGGTCCGACACAGAGAACAACCGTCTCCTCTTTGAGATGGCTTCAAAATACGGCACACCCTACTTCTCAAACTACATCAACTCCGACATGGAGCCCAATGATGTACGTTCCATGTGCTGCCGTCTGCGTCTTGACCTTCGTGAGCTTCGCAAGAAGTCCGGCGGTTTCTTCGGCTCAGGTGAGAGCACCGGTTCCATCGGTGTTGTTACAATCAACATGCCCAGAATCGCTCACACCGCTCAGAACGAAGAGGAGTTCTTCAAGCAGCTTGACCACATGATGGACATTGCAGCCCGTTCTCTGAAAATCAAGAGAAACGTCATCACAAAGCTTATGGACGAGGGTCTGTATCCCTACACAAGACACTACCTCGGCACCTTCAACAATCACTTCTCCACCATCGGTCTGGTTGGTATGAACGAGGCAGGTCTCAACGCTAAGTGGGTAGGTAAGGACATGACTCATCCCGAGTGCCAGAACTTTACAGAGAGAGTTCTCAACCATATGAGAGAGCGCCTTTCTGACTATCAGGAGATGTACGGCGACCTGTACAATCTGGAGGCAACACCTGCAGAGTCTACAGCATTCCGCCTTGCAAAGCACGATCTTAAGTACTATCCCACAATCATCACCGCAAACGCTGAGAGCGGTGTTCCCTACTACACCAACAGCTCACATCTGCCCGTAGGCTATACAGAGGATATCTTCTCTGCTCTGGATATTCAGGACAGACTCCAGACTCTGTACACCTCCGGTACCGTATTCCACGGCTTCTTAGGCGAGAAGCTCCCCACCTGGCAGAGCGCTGCAAAGCTTGTCCGCACAATTGCAGAGAACTACAAGCTCCCCTACTTCACACTTTCTCCCACCTACTCTGTATGCAAGAACCACGGCTACATCAAGGGTGAAGAGTATGTTTGCCCCGAGTGCGGTGAGAAGGCTGAGGTTTACAGCCGTATCACAGGTTACTATCGTCCTGTTCAGAACTTCAACGACGGCAAGGCTCAGGAGTTCAAGGACAGAAAGGTATACAACATTGAGAACTCTGTGCTCCACAAGGATGGCGTGTCCACAACCGTAGACACCAACGCCCCCGAGGAGAACACATCACTTCTCAGCGACGGCGTTTACCTCTTTGCTACAAAGAGCTGCCCCAACTGCAAAGCTATGGCTCAGCTTCTGGACCGTGCAGGCATTGCATTTGAGAAAATCTACGTAGAGGACAACGAGGAACTTGCACGTGCGCTGGCACTGCGTCAGGCTCCCACTCTGGTAGAGGTCAAGGGTGACACAGTTGAAAAATATGTAAACGTTGTTCCCATCAAGACCTACATTCAGGGCAAATCCCAGCAGACAGGCTGATTCCCGATTCCTTGAATTTTTAGTTAATATTTTAGCTCACCGCCGCAAGGTTTGCACCATGCATACTTTGCGGCGGTAAGGGCTTGTAATAATATTTTTCTGACTACACAACCTATAGTGAATCAAGTATAAGGAGTGTAAAAATGTACGACATCGTAATCATCGGCGGAGGCCCTGCAGGACTTACAGCCGCCACATACGCAGGCAGAGCAGGCAAGTCCTCGCTGGTGCTTGAAAAAGCAGGTTTCGGCGGACAGATAACCTACTCTCACAAAATCGAAAACTTCCCTTCTGCTGTATCCATAAGCGGCACAGAGCTTGCGGACAAGCTCATGGAGCAGGCAATGGCTCAGGGTGCGCAGGTAGAGCTGGAGGAAGCACAAGGCATCACTAAAAATCCCGACGGAACTTTCACCGTCAAGACAGACTTCGGCGAATACACCTGCAAGGCGGTCATCATCGCCACAGGTGCCAAGCACCGCACTCTGGGCGTCGAGGGAGAAGACAATTTCGTAGGAAACGGCATCTCCTTCTGTGCAGTTTGCGACGGCGCTTTCTATGCAAATATGGAGGTTGCGGTCATCGGCGGAGGTAACTCTGCACTGGTAGAGGCAAGCCTGCTTGCTGAAACCTGCAAGAAGGTTACTATCATTCAGAACCTTGACAGACTCACCGGCGAGCAGAAGCTCAGCGAAAGTCTCCTTGCCAGAGACAATGTTGAGGTTATCTACTCCACTACTGTTCAAAGCTTCAAGGGTAATGATGAACTTGAGGCAGTTGTGCTCAAATCGGAAATCGACGGCACAACCACCGAGATTCATCCCGACGGAGTCTTTGTTGCTATTGGTCTGAAGCCTGATAACGAAGCTTTTAAGAATATGACCGCCCTTGACAAATACGGCTACGTGGTTGCAGGCGAAAATTGCACCACCGACACCCAGGGTGTGTACGTTGCAGGCGACTGCAGAACAAAACAGATTCGTCAGATAACAACCGCCGCCGCAGACGGTGCAGTTGCTGCACTCGCTGCTTGTGCGTATATTGACGGACAAAAGTAATACGCAAATTACGGCAAAGACGCAGATGTCAGTGCCGTATAATACATAAGGGACACAGGAGGTCTTTATGAGCACAACAAAAGCAAAAAAGCGGTCGGGAGGATTCTCTCTGTCTGCACTGAGCACCACCAGAGGTCAGCTCTTCGGAATTGCAACCCTGATGGTTGTGTACTTTCATTCTTACATAAGCTTACATGCACTACTTCCCAACACACCGGTACTGGCTGACATTCTGAGCCTGATACACAGCCACTGTAACAAGGGCGTGGATATGTTTCTGTTTATGTCGGGCATCGGTCTTTACTACTCAATGAGCAAAGAGCCGAGACTCAGGGATTTTTACAAAAAGCGAGCTACCCGAATCCTGCCTGCGGTATTCATTGTATCTTCCATATGGTTTGCACTGAAAGGAAGCACAGGACTTGAGGGATATCTCAGCAACCTCTTCTTTGTATCTTTCCTGACTGAGGGTGTAAGATACTTCTGGTACTTTGCACTTATTATCTTTTTGTACGCGATATATCCCCTGATATACAAGCTCTACAAATCCACCGGCACCTTCGGAATGGTGACATCTTTAATCATGGTTATCACCATCAACATTCTGATTATGGAGCTTGCACCTGCATTTTACGGTCATGTGGAGATTGCACTGACACGAATCCCCGTGTTCCTCATTGGCGCATGGATAGGCAAATATGTAAAAGAGGGCGTCAGAATCTCAAACCTTTGGCTGATTGTTGCCGGAGTTGTAACACTGGCAATATATGTGTTCTACTATTTCAACCCCTTCGCAGAGCTTCTGTACATATACAGATACATGGGCGGTATCTTCGCCATTGCACTCACCTTCCTGTTCTCGGCACTGTTCTCCAGATTTTCTCTGGGATTTGTGGGCACCTTCCTTATCTGGATTGGCGGATACTCCATGGAGATATACCTGATTCAGGAAAAGGCAGCAAGCATACTGTACAACTCTTTCCACACAAACGACCCCACAAGCATTGCTTTCTACTTTGCAATTTTCATAATCTCTCTCATCTGCGCTATTGCACTGAAGGCACTGACAGACAACCTTGACAGAAACCTCTTCTACCGCAACGCAAACAAAGGGAAGAAACCCGAGGCTCCCAAGGCGGAAACAACAGTGCATAAAGAAAAAGAGCTTGTGCATAAATAATCAACACATGCCTCATACACAGCAAAAACTCCCGCACGAATGCCAAGGTCTTATAAGGAAGTATTTTAAATAAAGCAAAGAAGGCACAACCAACGAGTTTTAATCCGTTGGTTGTGCCTCTTTTTTGTTGTTATCACTTTTTCTGTATCATCTTAACGAGCAGACCCTTTGTATCCACAAACGGTAAAACTGCCGCAATCCGTATCGTCTTAGCGAGCAGCGTATTTGGGTAGCCACGGCTACCAAATACCTCGTTAGGATTATATCCTAAGACCTTTATTCGTAAGTTAAACACAAGCGGCTAAGTTCGTCAGAAAGCTTTTTGTTACGTTAAGTTTTTTCGCCATATAATTTTCAATGTATTCGTAATCGGGATTACCATCTTTATCCGCAGGCAAAGGAATTTTGCTCTTTTCCATATCTTCCTTTTTCCACTTATCTATGAAGGCGTATCTTTTACCTGCTGTTTTCAAAAGGGGAATAATGAAAAATGCAATTTCCTTATTCATTTCAAATTTTGGATATAAAACATTTACATCGTCTGATGCCCAAAATATTTCATCCTGATAAAATGCTTCACCGATAGAACCATTATAACTCAGTGTAATTGTATTTTGCGGATGTAGGTGTTCATCGTTTGAGATATAAGCAGTAATACCATTGTTAATGGCACTTGCACCTATAAATCTTATGTTGCCATCCTTCATATCTGCTTTCGTTAGTCGTTTTCCTTTTTGCACATTAAACAAATCAGATATTTGAAACAGTTTCCATCTACTTATGTCAATTTCGCCCAAAACACCGAATTTCTTCGCTGACTGCAAGTCAGTCAGCGAAGAGCTGACTGCAAGTCAGTCAGCGAAGAGCTGACTGCAAGTTCCAGATTTTTCATATATGATTCCATATATGAAAAATCTGGGTTGCCTGCTTTATCAACAGGCAATTTTATTTTTTCTGCTCCGATTGTATCTTTGTTTGCCATATCACTATATGCATATTTTCTACATACCGTACGTATTACAGTTGCAATAAAATAACCATTATATAGATTTAGATTAGGATTATATAATAAAATTATTGAACTGCCAGCACCACCTCTACCAAGAAAATCATCTTCTTGATAAAAGCTACTGCCATCAATTGGACTAACAGTTATACAATTGCCAGAATCCAAAATTTCATTTTCTTTTGGTTGCAAATATTTTAACACACCATTATTAAAGTTTCCCGATGCAACAAACGGAACGTCACCATCTTCATAATTTGCCTGGCTACGAGCTGATGGTCTCTTGACAGTAAACAAATCTTTTATAACAAATTCTTTCCATTGTTTTGTATCAATCTGTTTCATTTTGTGCTTCCTTTCCCTTCAAAACGATGGTTATATCGTTTTCTTTGGAAGATATTTCGCTATCATACATAACCTTTTTTACTAAAGATTCACTGAATTCCTTCACATCAATTCCTTGTTTAAACATCAAATAATCCATCATTGTTTTTGTGAAATCTTCCTCAAAAATCTCGAATGGTTTTTCGGGCATTTGATAGCTTATATTTTTAGAAGGCTTAATCCATTGAACGGTATCATCGCCCGATTGTTTACGGATAATATCTACCCATCTATCTTCTATACTTTGCCATCTGTCTTTAATGTCTTGTCTGCCTTGATTTTTAACGGTTTCCAAGCCATCTTCCTCTATGTAACAAGCAAAGATTTCTTTATCACTTTGAGGAACTCCTGCTGTGAAAATAAAAATTGATGTTGTAACACCTTCCGAAAAAACTTTTTCGGGCAATTTTATGATTTTTTCAAGAGTACTATGCTTAAGAAGTTTTCGACCTTTTTTATCTTTTTCCAACTTTTTATCAGGAAGAATAAACGCACATTTTGTATTTCTTGGTACATTCTTCAATACATTTTCGACTATTGTCAAGCAACCATATTTGGACTCAAAAGGAGGATTCATCAGTACTTTTGTAATATTTTTAGATTTTATCCAATCACAAGCTTCTTGTGTTCTGCTATCAAGGTGTTCCAAGTTGGTTTTGCCGTCTTTATGAATAAGCATATTTGCACATGCAAGAGCAAATATTTCTCTGTCAAATTCTATTCCATATAATTGTGTATCTTTGATTTTTGTTGCTTTTTTAGTATTTATTCCACCCGCTTCTTTCATCATATTACACATTGCTTTTACCAAAAAAGCCCCTGACCCACAAGCAGCATCCAACACCTTATCATTTTGGTTCACTTCAATCAATCTATACATAAACGAAGTGATATGATCAGGTGTAAAAACTTGACCGCTTTCGGATTTTTTCTTATACCGGTTAAATTCGTTAAAGAAGATACCCATAACGTCTTCGCCATTCCAATAATCAGAATTAACGCAATCCGAAATTTCCGATACCCAACAAATAAAATTGTTAATGGCATCTTGATTGGTTGTGTTGTTCATTTTGATTTCAGCATATACTTCTGTTAATAAATCAAGTTTTAATTTTT
>JAFQMC010000008.1 GCA_017421045.1 Clostridia bacterium | reverse complement strand
TGGGGTGGCTAGCCGGATTCGAACCGGCGGTCTCCAGGGCCACAACCTGGCGCTTTAACCAACTAAGCTATAGTCACCATATGGCGCGCCAACAGGGACTCGAACCCCGGACCTACTGCTTAGAAGGCAGTTGCTCTATCCAGCTGAGCTATTGGCGCACGTGCTGTCCGTGTTTTCAGACAGCTCTAATATTATATCTTAATGTGGATTTTTTGTCAATACTTTTATTTCCACTAAATGCACAAATAAAAAGACAAATTAATTGGTTTATTTTACAACATTAGTTTTTCAGTGCCTGCAGGGGAGCGGGGATACGTCCTCCGCGGTTAATAAATACCTCGGGAGAACCCTTTCTCAGCTTCATAATGGGAGCGTATCCGAACAGTCCGCCGAAGTCAAGACACTCGTCATCTTTCTTGCCGACAGCAGGAATAAGACGTACTGCAGTGGTCTTGGTGTTAACCATACCGATAGCGGCCTCGTCTGCGATAATAGCAGAGATAACCTCGGGTGATGTGTCGCCGGGAACAACAATCATATCAAGACCAACCGAGCAGACCGCGGTCATAGCCTCAAGTTTTGTGATGTCAATGGCACCCTGCTCTGCAGCTGCAATCATACCTGCATCCTCGGACACGGGGATAAATGCACCCGAAAGTCCTCCGACATGGGAAGATGCCATAACGCCACCCTTCTTGACAGCGTCGTTGAGAAGTGCCAGTGCAGCAGTTGTGCCGTGGCAACCGCAGATTTCCAGACCCATTTCCTCAAGGATATGAGCAACAGAGTCGCCTACAGCAGGAGTGGGAGCAAGGGAAAGGTCTACAATACCGAAGGGGACGCACAGGCGCTTGGAAGCTTCCTGAGCAACCAACTGACCCATTCGTGTAATCTTGAAAGCAGTTTTCTTTACCATGTCGGCAACGGCGGACAAATCCTCCTTGTCGTCAAGCTTGGAGAGCGCCGCTCTCACAACACCCGGGCCTGAAACGCCCACGTTGATAACGCAGTCAGCTTCGCCGACACCGTGGAAAGCACCTGCCATGAAGGGGTTGTCCTCGGGGGCATTGCAGAAGATAACAAGCTTTGATGCACCTGCACAGTTGTTGTCCTTGGTAAGCTCTGCGGCTTTCAGTACAATGGGTCCCATCATTTTTACGGCATCCATGTTGATGCCTGCTTTTGTGGAACCTATGTTGACAGATGAGCAAACGTGGCTTGTCTCGGCAAGCGCCTGCGGTATGCTCTCGATGAGTGCATAGTCACCTGCAGCAAAGCCTTTCTGCACCAGTGCGGAGTAACCTCCGATGAAGTTAACTCCCAGTGTCTCGGCGGCTCTGTCCAGAGCATAGGCGAACTTGATGGGGTTTTTGTTCTGGCATACTGCAGTAATCATGGAAATAGGAGTAACCGCAATACGCTTGTTGATAATAGGAATTCCGTACTCTCTGGAAATGCTCTCTGCAGTGGGGACAAGCTCTGAGGCGTAACGGCAGATTTTGTCGTATACCTTGTCGCAGGCCTTGTCAATGTCGCTGTCGATACAGTCAAGCAGAGAAATACCCATAGTTACGGTACGAACATCAAGATGCTCGTTGTCTATCATATTTATGGTTTCAAGAATATCTTTTGTTTCAAGCATTGGCAGTCACCTCAGATCTTATGCATGCTGTTAAATATATCTTCATGCATAACGTGGATTTTGGTGCCGATCTCTTCACCCAGCTTGTCAAAATCGTTGTTAAGCTCCTCAAAAGAGGGTGCGTTTTCCTTGTCAAATTCGACAAGCATAATCATTGCGAATAAGTCCTGCAGAACGCTCTGAGTAACCTCCAGAACGTTGAGATTTCTCTCGGCGCAAGCTGAGGAAACCTTTGCAAGAATTCCTACGTTGTCCTTTCCCAGTACAGTGATAACTGCTTTCATATACTTTTCTCCCTTCAAATTTCAGTGGACAGCAGGCATCCCGACTGTCCACAGTTTTTTATATGTAAATTTTAGAAATCCTGTGTAAGCTCTTTGAGGTAATCTCGAAGCTCCAGACCTATCTCGGGATGCTGAAGGCCGATTTCGATAGCCGCCTTCATAATTCCGAACTTATTGCCTATATCGTATCTTGTGCCGGTGTATTCAACGGCGGTCATTCCGCTTTCACGAGCCAGAACTCTCATAGCGTCAGTAAGCTGAATCTCGTTGTTGGCACCGGGTTCGGTTTTCTCCAGAATATCGTATATCTCAGGAGGCAGAACACATCGTCCCAGAATAGAGTAAAGCGAGAAAATATCCTCGTCTCTCTTGGGCTTTTCAATCATGTCCGTGCACTTGAAGATATTGTCCCTGAGGTTTTCTATCTTTACACAGGAGTAGTTGCTGATTGCTTTTCTGGATACGGGCTTGATGCCGATAACGCCTTTGCCGTAGGTGCCGTATGCGTCAATCAGCTCTTTTGTAGCAGGGGCTTTTCCGTCGATAACAACGTCGTCTCCGTAAAGCACCGCAAAAGGTTCGTTTCCTGTGAACATCTTTGCCTTGCTTATGGCGTGTCCCAGACCCTTTGTTTCTATCTGGCGGATGTAGTGGATGTTAGCCAGTTTGTCCAGATGAGAAATGCTTCTGAGAAGCTCGTCCTTGTGATCACGCTCAAGAATTGATTCCAGAACGGGAGCCTTGTCAAAATGGTCCTCGATGAAGCCTTTGCCGCGGTTGGTGATGATGAGAATATCTGTGATGCCGGAGTTTACAGCTTCCTCGACGATGTACTGAATCGCAGGCTTGTCAACGATAGGAAGCATTTCTTTGGGCATAACTTTGGTTGCAGGCAGAACTCTTGTACCCATTCCTGCTGCAGGAATTACAGCTTTTGTGATTTTCATATTTATCCTCCGATGAATAGATAGGGCAGGAGAGTGAGAAGTATATAGGTTATCGCCAGACTCACGGCAAGACCCATATTCACACCACCCTTTGTCTGAAGCTGAGCATCAGCTTCTTCTTTGGTGCCTGCGCTTTGTTTGATGTTCCTGATTTTTTTCATACAATGGTTGTAGTACCATTTGTTGCCAAAAATACCGCAGATAATCCGCAACGCCAGCTGTCCAACAGATGTGGCATAGTACGTGACGAAAGCTATAATTTCGCTAAGGGAAAGTCCGTAGAAGAAATTTTCGATTTCGCCCAAAGTTTCAGCCGTCATGAACAGACCGCCGCTTCCGTAGTATATTTCCTGAAGCTCTACAAGTACATCGGCGTAGAACACAGTAACATACATCTGTGCAATCAGAAGGAGTGCCAGAATTGCTGTGATTAAAGCCCCCTTCTTGTACATTTTTCTGTACAGTATCCAGCCGCCCGAGAATATGAAAGCGGCAAAGTTGAAGCGGTGTCTCTTGAGTTTTCCTATGTGATAGAAAAGTCGGGAGTAAAATGGTGTGTTTGTCTTTACAAACTTCGCGGCTTCGCCTGCAGTGACGCCCTCTCCGACCTCTTCTTCGGGTTTGATGCCTCCCATGGGGTCCAGCACAAATCCCGAGTATGAGGGTGGGATGTTTCCCGTGGAGTTAACGTCGGATTTGTTTTCTTCCGGATTCCTGTAAGGAGCGCCGTTTTCTTCTTGGTGGCGGTCGTAGGGCGTGTAACCCTTGTTGTTTTCCAAAGGCATTCCGCAACTGTTGCAGAACTTGCTGCCTTCGGGGTTTGCACCTTTGCAGAAAGGGCAGAGGTGGGAATCTTCGGATTGAGACGTTTCGGTGTCCTTTGCTTTTTCTGTATCAGATTCTTTTTTATAGTCAAAGCCCTCTGCGTGCCTGTCAGCATAGTGACAGTGCATCTCGGTTTCGTAACACTCTCTGTGATGAGGAGCACCGCACTCGGGACAAACAACGATGTCGTCGTCCTTTTCGAATGCTTTTTCGCACACAGGACAGCAATACTTAGAGTAATCCATATTATCACCTTTAGCCATTATATCAAATATTATCGTCTAAATCAACAAAATAATTTGTAAATATTACATTTGCAATGGGTTTACAATTTTTACGCTTTGAGTTATAATTTAGGGAGTTTAAAAAAAGTGAGGATTTATTATGCTTCAGTTTGAAGAATTACGCTTACGCCTTGAGGGAATGCGTCCCGACATTGATGACTACGCTGACGCTCTGGGTCTTGAGCATATGAGATCACAGATTCAGCAGCTTGAAAACCGTGCCACAGAGCCGGGCTTCTGGGATGATCTGGAAAATTCCCAGAAAGTTCTCAAGCAGACCAGCGATTTGAAAGCAAAGGTAGAAAACTACGAGCGTCTCGACAGTATGTATGATGATACCATGACTCTCATTGAGCTTGCTGATGAGGCAGAGGACGAGTCTCTCTATGATGAAGCTCTCTCAGAGGTTGATGCACTGGAGACAAAGCTTGCATCCGCCCGTCTTGAGACATTGCTTACCGGCGAATACGACAAGAACAACGCCATCCTGACCTTCCATGCAGGTTCAGGCGGTACCGAGGCTCAGGACTGGGCACAGATGCTCTATCGCATGTACTCCCGCTGGGCAGCTGCTCATAACTTCAACGTCAAGGAAGTTGACTATCTTGACGGCGACGAAGCAGGACTCAAAAGTGCCGTGCTTCTTATTGAGGGTGAAAATGCCTACGGCTACCTGAAGAGCGAGGCAGGCGTTCATCGTCTTGTCCGTGTGTCTCCTTTTGACAGTGCAGGCAGACGTCACACCAGCTTCTCGTCTCTGGAGGTTATGCCCGAGATAGAGGAGGACACCTCTGTCACAATACCTCCCGAAGAAATTAAGATGGACGTTTATCGTGCATCAGGTGCAGGCGGTCAGAAGGTTAACAAAACCTCCTCTGCTGTACGTCTTACCCATATTCCCACAGGTATCGTTGTTGCATCTCAGGTTGAGCGTTCTCAGTATCAGAACCGTGATGTGGCTATGAAGATGCTTATCTCAAAGCTTGTGGAAATCAAGGAACAGCAGCACCTGGAGAAGATATCCGATATCAAGGGTGTCCAGAAAGAAATCACCTGGGGAAGCCAGATCCGAAGCTATGTATTTATGCCTTATACCCTTGTCAAGGATCATCGTACAGGCTTCGAAATGGGTAACGTTCAGGCGGTTATGGACGGCGAGCTTGACGGATTTATCAATGCCTACCTCAAGGGTCTCTCCACAGGAGATATGGACCAGAGCGGTAACTGATTTCTAAATTAATATTCTATACAGACAGGAAGTCTATATTATGAAATATCTTGTAATGTTATGCGACGGCATGGCAGATGAGCCCAATGCCAAGCTTCAAAACAAAACACCAATGCAGCTTGCAAGCAAGCCCTGTATGGACAGCCTTGCAAAGTGTGCCGAGATAGGTACCGCAAAGACCGTTGCCGACGGAATGTCTCCCGGTTCGGATGTTGCAAATCTTGCGGTTCTCGGCTACGATTCAAAGAAGTATTACAGTGGTCGTTCTCCTCTGGAGGCGGCAAGCATCGGCATAGACCTCAAAGACACAGACGTGACCTTCCGTTGCAACCTTGTAACCCTCTCTGATGAGGAAAACTACGAGGATAAAACCATCCTCGATTACTGTGCAGACGACATCTCTACCGAAGAGGCAAGAGTTCTGGTTGAGTATGTACAGCAGCAGATGGGTACTGAGGAATTCACCTTCTATTCAGGTGTTTCTTACCGCCACTGTCTCGTATGGGCACAGGGCAACAGCACCCCCGGAAAGCTTACACCTCCCCACGATATCACAGGTAAACCTATCAAGGAATACCTTCCCACAGATGTAGCCAAGGAAAAGCTTCTGCCTCTGATGAAGCGCAGCTACGAAATCCTCAAAGACCATCCCGTAAACCTTGACAGAATCAAAAGAGGCAAGCGTCCTGCAAACTCAATCTGGCTCTGGGGTGAGGGTACAAAGCCTCTCCTGGATAGCTTCGAGACACTCTACGGACTCCGCGGCAGTATGATTTCTGCCGTTGACCTTCTCAAGGGTATCGCTATCTGTGCAGAAATGGCAAGCGTAGATGTTGAAGGCGCCACAGGCTACATAGACACGAACTTCAGCGGAAAGGCTCAGGCGGCTATCGACGAGTTTTCACGTGGTCAGGAGCTTGTGTATATCCATGTTGAAGCTCCCGACGAGTGCGGTCACAGAGCAGAGTACGACAACAAAGTCCGCTCCATCGAGCTTATCGACGAGCTGGTGCTCACTCCCGTAGTTGAGTATCTTCGTTCAAGCGGTGAGGATTTCGCAGTGCTTGTGTGTCCTGATCATCCCACACCCCTTGTTACACGCACTCATTCCCGCACACCCATACCTTACCTCATATATCGCAGTAACAGGGAAGAGGAGAGTGGCATTTCCTGCTTCTGCGAGGAAACAGCCGAGTCAACAGGAGTATACATCCCTGAAGGTTACACCCTTATGTCCCGATTTATCGGTAAATAATTCCATACAAGAAATAAAACGGCGGTACAGCTTAATTGCTGTACCGCCTGATTTTTTATTCTTACGTGAGACTGTTTTCAGATGTCCAGTGCTTCTTCCAAAGCCCTTGCCAGCTGGTCGGGGCAGGATGTAGCCTTGCTTCCACAGCAGATGCCCTCCAGCCTTTCGATAGCCTCGTGTGCATCCATTCCCTTCACAAGTGCCGAAATTCCCTGCAGATTGCCGTGGCATCCTCCAAAGAATGTCACATCCTTGATGATGTCTCCGTCAAGCTCTACCTGAATCTGTCTGGAGCAGACACCGTGGGTTGTATATGTATACTTCATAGTAAATCTCCTTTCCAAACATAAAAAAATCCGTCGCAAACTATGTCTGCGACGGAATGGAGCGGATGACGAGGCTCGAACTCGCTACCTCCACCTTGGCAAGGTGGCGCTCTACCGGATGAGCTACATCCGCATATCCACAATACAGCCTACCGAACTCTGTTCGCAGTACCGTATCCTTGATTGCTTGACTATTATATCTCAACAAAATCCGATTGTCAAGATTTTTTTTATATTTTCTTATTTTGTATTGCTGAGCAGGAAGTTTCTTGGTATAATAAATATGTATTTGCATATTTTATGTATTTCGATTTAGTGTAGCCTTTATGACTTCTCAGGGAGGTATAATATGAATCCTATTGTCCGTTCGGAAATCGCTCGGGGAGTGACGTTCTCCTATGTAAGCGACAACCGGTTCAAAACCATGCGCATATCCGCCACAGCACTTTTGCCGTTGCAGGCAGAGACAGTCTCCGCATATGCGCTTCTGTCTCAGGTTCTCACTCGTTCCTGTGCGCAGTATCCCGACTTCACCACCCTTTCCAAAAAGCTCAGTTCTCTCTATGGCGCGGCATTGGAAGCAGGTGTCAGAAAACTTGGTGAGGTACTGGCGCTGACCTTCTCCGTGTCAGGTATCGACGACAGATATGCCCTTTCGGGAGAGAGCATCTCCGAGGAGCTTTCAAAGCTTCTGTGCAGTGTTCTCTTTGAGCCTTTGCTCCGTGATGATGCTTTTGATGCAGAGGAAGTTGAGCAGGAACGTCGTCAGCTTATCGACACAGCGGACGCCGAGCTAAACGACAAGCGTGTCTATGCCAACAACCGACTTCTGGAGCTTATGTGCGATGGCGAGCCATACGGTGTCCGTCGATACGGAAGCCGTGACGGTATCAAAGCCGTCACTTCAAGCGAGCTTTACAATACGTGGAAAACAATGCTCTCAGGTGCAACCTTTGAGATAATATACGTGGGTGATTCCTCCCCCGAAATGGCGAAGGGCGTATTTGCCGAAAAGTTCTCTTCTGTACAGCGCGAGCTGTTGCCTCTCGGCACAACTCCCGTCTCTGCACCCGAAAACGTCCGTGATTTTTCGGACAAAATGGAGGTTTCCCAGGCAAAGCTTCTTCTTGGTTATCGCACAAGCGTTGCAGCTCCTCAGACGGAAGTAACCGCCATGCGCCTGATGTGTGCCATCCTCGGCGGAAGCGCTCACTCCAAGTTCTTCAAGAATGTCCGCGAGAAGCAGAGCCTCTGCTATTACTGCATCAGCAGGTATCATCGCGTCAAAGGTATCATGACCGTTGAAAGCGGTGTCGAGTCTGAAAATATCGAGAAAACCAAGAACGCTATAATGGCAGAGCTTGATGCTATCCGAAAAGGTGACATCACCGACGACGAAATCAATTTCGCCAAGCTCAGTGTTTCCAACGACTTTGTCAGCATCTGCGACACCGTCTCAGGTATAGGGGAGTGGTATCTGTCACAGCTGGGCGACGGCAGACTCCTCTCTGTCGAAGAGGCAATAGCGGACTTCAACTCTGTCACCAAGGAGCAGATTGTTGCAGTTGCAAACAAGCTCACCCTTGATACAGTCTATGTTCTCAAAGGAAATGAGGAGGTGTGATTATGCAGATAAAAGAAATATCCTCAAAGTTACTTTCGGAGAAGTATTACGAGATTGACCACCCCTCGGGACTCAAAATTTTTGTCTGGCCAAAAGAGGGTTACAACTCCACCTACGGAATCTTCGGCACTCCCTTTGGCAGTATCTATAATCATTTTACGGTAGGTGATGACGAGGTACGTGTGCCCGACGGCATTGCTCACTATCTGGAGCATAAGCTCTTTGAAAGCGAAGAAGGCGATGCTTTCACCCTCTATGCGTCCACAGGCGCCAACGCCAATGCTTACACCAGCTTCGACAAAACCTGCTATCTTTTTTCCTGCACCAAGAATTTCCACAGGTGTCTTGAAATTCTGCTGGGCTTTGTCACAAGCCCCTATTTCACCCCGGAAACTGTTCAGAAAGAGCAGGGCATCATCGGTCAGGAAATCAAGATGTACGACGATTCTCCCGATTGGCGGGTAATGTTCAATATGCTCCGTGCCATGTACAAGGAGCATCCTGTCCGTATTGATATTGCTGGCACCGTGGAAACAATAGCAGAGATAACCGCCGACAAGCTCTACACCTGCTACAACTCCTACTATAATCTCCACAATATGGCGCTCACCGTAGTCGGTAAGGTCACTGTGGATGAGGTTCTGGAAATTTGCGACAAACAGCTCAAACCCTGCGAAAATGTCAGGGTAGAGAGCCATTTCCCCTCAGAACCCTACGAGGTCTGTGAGCACTACGTGGAGCAAAAGCTCCCCGTTGCCATGCCTATTTTCAATCTTGGTTTCAAGGGCAGTGGTGATAAGCGTCTCACCGAAAAAGAGATAGCCTATACCGACATTCTGCTGTTTTTGCTTGCATCCTCTGTAAGCCCCATGTATCGTGAACTTATGGACGAGGGCCTCATTAATTCCACCTTCTCCTATGAGCAGTTTGAAGGACCCGGATACAACTGCATCCTCTTCGGCGGTGAGTCCCGAGATCCCAAAAAGGTAGAGCAGATTGTCAAGAAATATATAGAAAAACTCCGTGCAGAGGGCATATCTCAGGAGGATTTCGAGAATGCACGCAGAGCCACCTACGGCGATGCACTGTCATCTCTCAATTCCGTGGATACAACTGCTAACCTCACCGAGGACTTTTATTTCAGCGGCAGAAAAGTTTTTGATTATTTTGACGCAATCGCTTCTGCGACCACTCAGGATATTATGAACAGACTCAGCGAGGTACTGGATGCAGATAACACCACCCTCTCAGTCATTACAGGAGGTTAATATGCATCAGGTTTCATTTCCCGCACTGGGGCTTGAATTTGCCATCAACGAAGTGGCGTTCACGGTAGGCAACTACGATATCCGCTGGTATGCCGTCATCATCGCCACAGGCTTCATTCTGGCATTTCTATATGCTATGCACCGTGCATCGTATTTCCATGTAGATACCGACAAGATGTTTGACTGTATCATCGTGGGATTCATCTGTGCCATAGTAGGTGCCCGACTTTACTATGTAATCTTTTCGTGGGATGACTATAAGGATAACCTTATCAGCATCCTGTACATACATCAGGGAGGACTTGCCATCTACGGCGGACTCATCGGTGCCCTGCTCGGCGGCTGTATAACCGCGAAAGTTAAAAAAATTAATATCCCCGGACTCCTTGACTTAGCCGCTCTTGGCTTTTTGATAGGTCAGGGTCTCGGTCGTTGGGGCAACTTTATGAATCAGGAGGCTTTCGGCACTGAGACATCTCTCCCTTGGGGAATGCTCAGCGATACCACAGGGGGCGTCACGGTACATCCCTGCTTTCTCTACGAATCCCTGTGGTGTCTTATAGGCTTTGTGCTTCTGCACTTTTTCAGCAAGAAGTTCCAGCGTTATTTCGGTCAGCTTTTTATACTTTATATTATCTGGTACGGTGCAGAGAGAATGATAGTGGAGGGCTTGCGTACAGACAGCCTGTATATGCCTTTCTCCATCGGCTCATACACCCCCAGAGTTTCACAGGTGCTTTCCTTTGCGCTTGTGGTTGCAGGTGTTATTTTACTTATCGTATTCAGAAAGAGGAGAGATACTATGGGAGCAGTTTTATTGGATGGCAAGGCCGTTTCTGCAAAGGTTAAAGAAGACGTAGCAAAAGAAATTGCAGCGCTCAAGGAAAAGGGAACAGAGGCAAAGCTTGCGGTTGTTATCGTAGGTGACGACCCTGCATCCAGAGTCTATGTAAATAACAAGAAAAAAGCTTGTGAGGCTTGCGGCATAGTATCCGAGGAGTATGCACTGCCTGCCGATACTACAAACGAGCAACTGCTTTCTCTTGTAAAAGAGCTAAACGACAGAAAAGATCTCAACGGAATCCTTGTACAGCTTCCTCTGCCCAAGGGTCTCGACGAGAAGAAAGTAATTGAGACCATCCGTGCCGACAAAGATGTCGATGCTTTCCACGCCTCCAACGTTGGCAAAATTATGATAGGAGAGTACGATTTCCTACCCTGCACACCTGCAGGTGTCATGGAGATCCTCTACCACTACGATTGCGAGATCGAGGGCAAAAACTGCGTAGTAATCGGCAGAAGCAACATCGTAGGCAAGCCTATGGCAATGCTTCTTCTCCACGATAACGGCACCGTCACTGTTTGCCACTCCAAAACCAAGAACCTCAAGAAAGTCACTAAGGAAGCAGACATCCTTGTTGCCGCAGTAGGCAGGCCTAAGTTTGTCACAGCAGATATGGTGAAGCCCGGTGCAGTGGTTGTTGATGTGGGCATCCATCGTATGGATGACGGCAAGCTCTGCGGAGATGTGGATTTTGACAAAGTCAAGGACAAGGCATCCTTCATCACACCCGTGCCCGGCGGTGTAGGTCCCATGACTATTGCTATGCTTATGAAGAACACCCTCAAAGCCTGCAAGCTTCAGAATAACATCGACTGATATCACTCCTTTGAAAGCGAATGGGCAATTCTCACCAAACACTGATAAATACTTAAAAAATCAGCAAAAAACTGTTGACAACGTGCTTTTATTGTGATATAGTGTATAAGCCGCTTATTGTGGGTCATAAGTTGACTTTGTCACGCCCAGCCATAGCGAGTCTTAATAAAGGAATGGTACTAACTATGTACGCAGTAATCGAAACCGGCGGCAAGCAGTACAAGGTAGAGAACGGCGACGTTATCTATGTTGAGAAGCTTGACGCAGAAGTAGCTTCAACTGTTGAGTTCAAGGTTGTTGCTATCGCAGATGACAACGGTCTCGTTGTCGGCACCCCTTATGTTGACGGTGCAAAGGTAACAGGTGAGATCCTCAAAACCGCAAAGGGCAAGAAGATCACCGTTGCAACCTACAAGCCCAAGAAGGGTGAGAAGAGAAAGCTCGGACACAGACAGCCTTACACAAAGGTTGAGATCAAGTCCATCGCTCAGTAATTATGATCAACATCCGCTTCATCACTACTCATAGCACCCTCACAGGTTTTGAGATGAACGGCCACAGTGGTTACTCAGAGTCCGGCTCTGATATAGTCTGTGCTGCAGTCAGCTCAGCAGCCTATATGACTGCAAACACCGTGACAGATGTCCTCGGCATAGATGCAGACATATCTGTTTCTGACGGGTTTATGATGATGAAGCTTTCCGCAAAGGATGCTCAGATAGCTCAGGATATTCTCAGAGGTTTTGAGATTCACGTCTGCGAGCTTTCAGAGCAGTACAAAAGCAACATTTCAGTTATTTATTCGGAGGTGTAAGGTAATGCTTAAAATCAACATCCAGTTATTCGCACATAAAAAGGGAATGGGTTCCACCAAGAACGGCCGTGATTCCGAGTCCAAGCGTCTTGGTGTTAAGCGTGCAGACGGTCAGTTCGTTCTCGCAGGCAACATCCTCGTTAAGCAGAGAGGTACTCACATCCATCCCGGCATGAACGTTGGCAGGGGTAAGGACGATTCTCTCTTCGCTCTTACAGACGGCGTTCTTCGCTTCGAGCGTATGGGCAGAGACAGAAAGCGCGCCAGCGTTTATCCTGTTGAGCAGTAATACACGATACATTCGGGCGGATATTTTATCCGCCCGTTAGTTTTTTACAGTAAATTCAGTGCGAGGAGGTGCGTGTTTTGACTAATCCTGATTTTTCTCCCGATAATAAAAATGACAACAAAGATGTTAGTGATAAGAATAAAAAGACACCGCCCTCTTCCCGCAAGCCTTCACTGGGTGACAGAACTGTTTCACTCAAATTCGGCTGCTCAGCAATATTTCTCATAATGATAGTTGTGTATGTTATAGTGGTTGCTCCTACGGTTTTTTCCCACTATTTCTCCGATCTGGATCCACAGTCTATTATGTTAACTATATTTGTTATACTGATTTTAGTTGTCGTGGCATTTATCGGTGCAATTTTGTCTCACAGCCCTGATGCAAAAAAGCCTGAGATTGACGAGTTTACCCACGTCAGCAATGAGTATAAAATCCTCAAGGAATATGCAGAGAAGAAGCATACAAACACGTCTGTCGATGCGGACAGTGGCCGTTGTTCAGAGTGTGGAGCCAAGGTTTCACGAACCAACACTAACTGTCCCAAATGTGGCAGAATCATCAGATAGAATACAACACTCACATATGAGTGACAATTATAAATTCGGAGGAAAAAATGTTTGTTGATATTGCAAAAATCAGCATAAAAGCAGGTGACGGCGGCAACGGTGCCGTTTCCTTTCATAGAGAAAAGTACGTGGCATCTGGCGGCCCTGACGGCGGCGACGGCGGCAAGGGCGGCGATGTAGTATTCGTCGCCGATACCAATCTCTCCACGCTTGCTGATTTCAGATACAAGCGTAAATACGCAGCCTCAAACGGTGCCAACGGAATGTCAGGTCGCAAAAACGGCAGAAAAGCCGAAGACCTCATAATCCGTGTTCCTACTGGCACCCTTATCAAGGATGCAGAAAGCGGCAGAATAATCGCCGATATTTCAGGCAAAGAGCCTGTCGTAATCGCTCGCGGCGGCAAAGGTGGATGGGGCAACTCCCATTTTGCAACACCGACACGCCAGACCCCCAGATTTGCTCGTCCGGGCACTCTGGGTGAGGAGTTTGATCTTCAGCTTGAGCTGAAGCTTCTGGCAGATGTGGGCTTGGTAGGTTTCCCCAATGTAGGCAAATCTACACTTTTGTCCGTGGTATCTCAGGCAAAGCCCGAAATCGCCGACTATCACTTCACAACAATCACACCTAAACTGGGCGTGGTAGCAGTGAATGGCGGCAATTCATTCGTCATGGCTGATATCCCCGGCCTCATCGAAGGCGCGTGGGAAGGCACAGGCCTCGGCCATCAGTTTTTAAGGCACGTTGAGCGTTGCCGTATGCTTGTTCACATTGTTGACGTGGCAGGCAGTGAGGGCAGAGACCCTAAGGAAGATTTCAGAATCATCAACGAGGAGCTTTCAAAGTTTAATAGCGAGCTTGCATCCCGTCCCATGGTGGTTGCAGGCAATAAATGTGACCTTGCAACAGACGAGCAGGTTGCAGATTTCAAGGCTTTTGTAGAGGAGCAGGGATACGAGTTCTTCCCGATAATGGCGGCTATCCGCTACGATGTAGACCCCTTGCTTGACAAAATATGCGAGATGCTTTCAAAGCTTCCTCCTGTAACCGTCTACGAGGCAGAGCCTGCACCTCAGGTGGATGTGGATGCTCTCAATTCTAAGGAAGTCAATATCTCTGTTTGCGACGGCATCTATTTTGTCGAGGGCAAGTGGCTTTATCGCGTTATGCAGTCTGTCAATTTCGACGACTACGAGAGTCTCAACTACTTCCAGAACGTTTTGATTTCAAGCGGTGTCATAGATGCTCTGAGAAACGCAGGCATCGAAGAAGGAGACACAGTTTCCATCTACGATGTGCAGTTTGATTTCGTTGAATAATTTCTGATTATGCAGGTATTTTTATGGATAAACTATTATCATCTGATTTAAATCCCAAGGAGCTTTCGTCTCTGACTCTTGCGTTTGTAGGCGACAGTGTCTATGACCTCTTGGTGAGAGAATACCTTCTCACCTTTGGCAACAACAGGGTAGGGGAGCTGAATAAATCAAAGGTTGCAATGGTCTGTTGCTCTGCTCAGACAAAGGCTCTCAATAAAATCCTGAACCACCTTACCGAAGAGGAAGAGGCGGTTTTTCGTAGAGGCAGAAACGTTCAGGTTCGTTCGGTTCCGCGCAACAGTACCCTCAGAGATTATCATACAGCAACCGGTCTGGAGGCTCTTTTCGGCTATCTTTATCTCAGTGGTAATGTCCCTCGTGTCCGAGAATTGTTTCAGCTGATAATTGCAGAAAAAGATGAATAAATATGCATAAAGGTGAATAATTATGAAAAATAAAATTGTTCTCAACAAGCCTGACAAAATGGTCTTTATGGACTATTTAATCATATTTATCGGCTGTATTCTCTACGCTATGTCCATAGCTCTTTTCACAGCTCCCAACAACATCGCACCCGGCGGAATCATCGGTATCAGCACCATGCTCAATTACGTTTTCGCCTTTTTGCCCATTGGTACTCTGACCCTTGTTCTCAACATCCCCGTGTTTTTGTGGGGTGCCTTTGCACTCGGGTGGAGATATCTTGGAAAGTCCCTTCTCTGCTCGGTCTTATCCTCGATTATGATTGACTTTATCGACCTGCTCATTGCCCGCGATATCATCAATTATTACACGGGAGATCCAATGCTCGTTGCCATATTCGGCGGACTTCTGTGCGGTGCGGGACTGGCTCTTGTGTTTTATCGCGGAGGCTCCACGGGAGGTACCGATATTGTCTCAAGGATTATGCACGAGAAGTCACCTCACATATCTCAGGCTAATTTTATTCTTCTGATAGACTTTGCCGTCATTACCATTTCTGCCTTTGTATATGGAAATATAGAGAACGCACTTTATGCAATAATATGCATTTTTGTGAATAGTAAAGTCATTGATGTTATCCTCTACGGCTTCTCCCGTAACAACGGCAAACTTCTCTTTGTCGTCACTTCGAAATACGACGAGGTGACAGACGCCATTCTCAGTAAAATAGACAGGGGAGTTACCCTGCTCAATGCTGAGGGCGGATACCGCAGAGATAACAAACGCGTGATTCTTTGCGCAGTAAGACCCCAGCAGGTTCACCGCGCAAATGTTCTTGTGCACGAAATCGACCCTGATGCTTTCGTCATTATCACCACCGCCACAGCTATCAAGGGCAGAGGTTTCTACGGTTACGACGAAGCTCCGAACCCAGCTGTTCACGGAGGAGCACCGACACGGGAGATAACTGACGAATCCTCAGAAAAACAGTAAATTTCACCGGAAAAATCTTGACAAACTCAAATATCATGATATAATAAGCCTGTTATGTGTGTAAGTATGCGCATAACAGGCTTTTGTTTTGTACAAAGCCTGCGCAGCGGTCAGCTGCGTACATCCTTGCGCCAAGGCGATTTCGTTTCGCAGTTTCGGCGCCAATAGTCCAAAAGGAGGTGCAAATAGTGGCAGTTAAGGCAAACTACGAGACCGTTATGGTTCTCTCCGTTAAGAACGGCGATGAGGCTGTTCAGGCTCTCGTTGAGAAGTTCAAGGCTCTTATCGAGAAGAACGCAACACTGCAGAGCATTGATGAGTGGGGCAAGAGAAAGCTCGCATACCTCATCAACAAGGAGAGCGAAGGCTACTACGTACTCATTAACTTTGAGTCCGAGGCTGAGTTCCCTGCTGAGCTTGACCGTATCTACAAGATCACTGACGGCGTGCTCAGATCTATCATCATCAAAAAGGACGAATAATCAATGTGAACCGCATCCTTGTGATGCCTAACGAAAGGACGAGTATTTATGATTAACAGAGTAGTATTAATGGGCAGACTTGTTTCTGACCCTGAGCTGAAGACAACACAGTCCGGTATCAACGTGACTACTTTCCGTATCGCTGTTGACCGCAGTTATGTCAAGGCAGGCGAGGAGCGTCAGGCGGATTTCTTTGATATCGTTGCATGGCGTTACACCGCAGATTTTGTATGCAGACATTTCAGAAAGGGCTCTCTAATCGCAATCGACGGTCAGCTTCAGAGCCGCACCTATCAGGCAAAGGACGGCACCAACCGCTACGTTGTAGAGGTTGTGGCTGACAATGCTTCTTTCACAGGAGAGAGAAGAGACAATTCAGGTTACTCACAGCAGCCTGCGTCTCCTGCTCATCCTGCATATGCAGCAGAGGCTCCCGCATTTTCTAACGGCGCACCCTCAGATTTTGAGGAGATGCCCGCAGACGACGACCTGCCCTTCTGATTGTTTAACCACTAATATTTCGAAAGGAGACTTACATCATGGCAGAAAGACCCATGCACAGAAAGTCCCGCAGAAAGGTTTGCGCATTTTGCGTAGACAAGGTAGAGAAGATCGACTACAAAGACATCAACCGTCTTCGTCGTTATATGTCCGAGAGAGCTAAGATTCTCCCCAGACGTGTAACCGGTACCTGCGCAGCACACCAGAGAGAGCTCACAGTAGCTATCAAGCGTGCTCGCTATCTTGCTCTGCTTCCTTATTCTGCAGACTGATAACATCTGATTCTTATACCCATCGAGGATTCCTCGGTGGGTATTTTTTTGTTCTGAAATCTATTGTTTTGAGTTAGAAAAGATAGCGAATATTTACGTATAAGTTCATCAAAAATCTTGAGATATATTACCACAAAATGGATTTAAAATCAGAGTATTCGACATAATATTCTTAAACCTAAAAATAATTTATGCAAAATGCCAAAAATAAGGTGTGTTTTTGATTCAATATCACAGTTTTGAGAAAATTCCCCTTTTGATGTTGCTTTTTGCCATATATATGTAATATAATATATAAGTAATTATTGGTGGGGTAGTATACCCTTTTGGCACATGCTGTGCGTTATCAGCTGCTGATTTTTCAGCAATATGCTGATTTCTCGGCATTTGATAACACACAGCAGCAGTGGTGGTCAGACTCTGTTTCGCTAATCGGCTTTACAATCCATCATTCAATGCAAATTTGTAAATTAGGAGGTTAATTTATGAAAACTCTTACGCATGGCTTCGCAAAGAGAATTCTCTCGTTGGCGCTGGCGCTGATGATGATCGTTTCACTTTGCGTAGTCGGCATCACTTCTGCATCTTCAGCAGAGGTTGAAGTTGAGACCGTAGGTGCTTCCCGTACATTTGCAGCAGGCGACTACATTTATGTCAAGAACTTCACACCCTCCGGTTGGAGTGCAAACTGGTTCCATTCGGATGTTACTGAATGGATGCACCTCTGGAATTCATCAACAAACGTAGCAATTGATGTTAAGTTTGAGCTTATCGAGGGTACAGAGAACGCAGTAGGTGCTATCTATGGTGCAAAGGTTACTACAGCAGGTACATATACCCATGTAATCTTCACTCGTAGCCACAGTACCACTGATCCTTGGGTCGAACAGAACCAGACAGGTGATATTCCTCTGGATGCAACCAATAACTGCTACACTAACTTAGTTGTTGGCGGCACAACCTACACAGGTTCCGTTTATAACGGTGGCGGCAGCTCAACAACTACCGGTGAATTCTGGGTAGACCTTGATGGTGATTTAACAACTACACTTGACCAGATTTTCCCTGACAAGGAAGGCAGCACCTACAGACTGTATCTTCCTTCTCACGTAACCGTGGATTCTGCAAACAAAGCTACTCTCACATTCTTTGTTTCTGAGGATTCTTCCCTTACTATCGGCGGTGCAAACATTGCAGCAACCGGTTCAACCTATCTCTTTAATACATCCGGTACATACAATTTGGGCGGCGATTTTTCCGGTAGTCTGAAATTATACAAGTCCAGCAACGTCAGCACAATCTACACTACCACAAATATAGATGTACCTCAGGGTACATATCAGGGCTATGAGCATAAGGATGACTTCGAGACCAAGGGTTCCATTATGGTAATCAGCCCCGATGGTACACAGAAGAACTCTGACACAGTCCTCAAGAAAATCAAGGGTCGCGGTAACTCCTCCTGGGAAGCATCCCATAAGATTATCGGTAAGTACGCTTTCAACATCACTCTTGATAAGAAAGCTAAGCTCCTTGATGACAGCTCCAAGAGCAAGAAATACTGCCTCGTTTCCTACAACGCTGACGAAGCACGTATGAGAAATATGCTGGTTTACGACCTGGCAGCAGAAATCGGCGTTGACTTTACCGCAAAGTTCGAGCCTATCGATCTTTACAACAACGGTAAGTACATCGGTTCCTACCTTCTCACCGATAAGGTTGAGATAGGCGATCCCCTTGTTGACATCGTAAACCTTGACGAAATCAACGAGCTTCTCGGTACTGTAGATGAGGATTTGGGTCCTTTCGGTGACAACTTCGCACTCTATGATGACGATTCTCTCATGACTCGTGCATACGGCGGTGGTAGCTCAATCAACGATACATCCACAAAGGGCTTCTACAAGTACATCTCCAACCTCGAAGAGCCTGATCCTTCCGAGTATGCCGACTCCGGCTTCCTTCTGGAGTTTGAGCTCAACGAGCGTTTTGATGACGAAATCTCAGGCTTTATCTCCAACGAGGGTCAGCAGATAGTCTGTAAGTACCCCGAGTTCGCTACAAGGAATGAGATTCAGTTCATCATGAACAAGTGGAACACAGCCGAGGCTCTGATGTATGACGAGACAGCTACCTACGAGGAGCTTTCAGAAGTCATCGACGTTGAGTCCTTCGCCCGTATGTACCTTATTCAGGAACTCACAAAGAACCTGGACGGCGGTGCAACTTCCTTCTATGTATTCTACCACGAGGGCAGACTCCAGGCAGGTTGTGCATGGGACTATGACTGGACTCTCGGTCAGTATGAAAAAACCTACACCGATCGAGTTAACTCCGGCAGTGACTTCTATGGTAATGTAGATGCTAATCCCTCTAATTACGGCGGATGGTATCTCAACTCTAAGAACATCTACGCCGCTTCTACTCTCAATGCTCAGGCAGCTCTCTGTCAGAACGATGCATTCTGGAGCGTAGTTACTGCTGAGTGGGATGAGATATTCTACAACACAGCAATGACCTACACAGCTCCAAGCAGTTCTGTTTCATCAGCTGCTACTCTTGGTGGCAAAATCGCTGAGTACTACAACCTGGTCAAAGCTTCCACAGCTATGGACGAAACCAAGTGGGGACTCATCGCAAGCGACCCCTTTATTGTCAATAACTGGGGTTCTACCGATACAGGTGACACACACGAAGCCGCTACCGTATGGCTCAGCGACTGGGTATATGACCGTCTCACCTGGATGGATAAGTACATCAGCACAGACGGTTCAAGCCACGGCACAGCTCCCTATAACGTCAACTACGTAATCCAGCCTCCTGTAGTTTCTGCAGATGCAGATTCCTATCAGATAGGGGATACCGTTACTCTTACAATCGAGAACGTAACCGGCGGTAACTACACCTACACCATCTACAAGGACGGTGCACAGGTTGCCACCACAACCGACAGCACATATACCTTCACAGCAGATGAGAAGGGTATATCTGATTACACAGTTAAGGCTACATCCAATACTTCCGCTAAGATTTCTGATTTCTCTGATGCAGCAGCAGTAAATGTTGAGGGTGTTTCTCTCAAACTTGATGTAACAGCTCCTGAGCAAGTAATGGTTGGCGACTCAATCGTTATTGAGGCAAGTGCTAATGTTGACGAGACTGTCACATACACACTCTTCACTTCAGGCGATACACAGGTTGCTCAGAACACCACCGGTGAGTTCACAATTGCAACTACCAAGGCTGATGCTGACACAACAAAGTCTTACTACATCTTAGCTTCTGCAACAGTAGACGGTGAGACTCTCACAGCCCAATACGACATCTTCGATGTCGAGGTTACCGCTTTCGAGTTTAGTGTATCTCTCACAGCTCCCGAGTCTGTAGAGGCAGGTATGATTATCAGTCTGAAGGCTACATCTACTTCCAATCAGGCTGTTACATATACCTTCTATAACGCAGCAGACGACTCCGTACTTGCTACCAACACAACAGGTGTTTACACCATTGATGCACTTGATAGCGACATCGGCACAACCAAGTCTTTCTACGTTGTAGCAACTACTACAGTTGCAGGTGATTCCTATACAGCAACTTCAGAGACAAAGTCTGTTTCTGTTACAACTGTTAAGGAGACCTATGAAGTAACTGTCTACTTCAAGTCTACAGGTACTCTGGGCTACAAGCCTCTGCTTACTACCACAGGTACTCTTGAAGATATGACAGACTACGCAATGATAAGAGATGCATACATCTGCAAGAATGCTACTCAGACAGCAGCATACTATTGGTATAAAGCAGATGTAACTGTTTCCAAGGCATCTCCCTCAATGTCTATTCAGATCAAGTCCTCTCGTTATGCTATGGACGCAACCTATAATTTCACAGTTTCTGCAAGCGGTTCCTACTACTTCGGTATCGACAACCTCAACGCAGGCGCTGAGATGATCAACATGACCGATTGGACAGAGGACGAGCGCAACTGGACACAGAGTGCTCTCCACATGGTTTACGACGCAGAAATCGACGCTGAAAAGCTCGCAGAAGTTTCCGCAAGAGTAAACCTCAGATACATCGGCGACGCTAACGACGACGGCATCGTCAATATTAAGGACGCAACCCTCATCCAGAAGTACATCGCAGGCATCACAGCTTTCGATGACCTCGGCATGGACATCTCGGATGTTGACGGTGACGGCAGAGTCACTATCAAAGATGCAACGGCTGTTCAGAAAAAGCTCGTTGCACTACTTTGATTTCCTATACTATTAATATAGGAGGTTAAACGAATGAACAAAACTAAATCAATTCTGAGACGTTCCCTCACTCTGCTTCTCACATTGCTGATGCTTCTGTCCACCACAACTCTCGGACTTTCCGCAGCACAGCTCGACATTGCAGATACTGAGGCAAACGTCGATCTCGCAGAAACAGGCTATGACCTGAAATGCGTATTCATCTACGATAACTCTAAGACTAAATGGTCCAGTGTTCAGCTTATGGTTGGCCACAGCTCTTGGTCTCAGGGTTATATGATGACAAAGATAGCAAACACTGACCTTTGGTATTACAACATGAACTCAACTTGGGGAGGAGCTACACATATTGGTGTTTTTAATGCTTCCTCAACTTGGGGTGGAGAAGGCAACAGTGTTTCTCATCGTCTGGGATATGCAGATAAGAACTCGTCTGCTAAAGCTCTTTCAGGCAATATGACCGATGGTATTCAGTTGCTTACATCCCCTTCAAGTGCTACATCCACTACTGATAACTTTACCCTTACAACAACATACCATTCCTCTTATTCTAGTCTGAATACTACCCAGACTGCAACTGTTCAGTCTGCAGATAAGGGTAGTACAAGCTATGCAAACGACTCCGCAGCAGGTACTACTTCTATTAGCACCTACAAAATGAGCAGTAATACCGGTTCTACCTCTTCGACTGGTACAACTTCAGCATCTGCCGCAAGAACTGCAACTGTAACTATGACGGCAACTGCTAACTCGGGTTACACATTCAAGGGTTGGTATAACTCAAGCGGAACACTTCAGACAAGTTCCACAACCCTCACTTATGTTTGTAGTGGCTCAGCGGCTACATATTATGCTCGCTTTGAGAAAGAGCCTTCCGAGCACACCGTTACCTTCGTTGATTGGGACGGTACTGAGACTGAAGTAACAGTTCAGGATGGCGGTTCAGCAACTGCTCCCACTCCCAAAGACAACAAAGTGGGTTACCACTTTGTTCGTTGGGATAAGGATTTCTCAAATGTTACAGGCGATCTCACAGTAAATGCTGTATATGAGATTAATCAGTACGACATCACTGTTTCCAAAAACGCTGATTCAGGCAACAGCACAGTTTCCGCTTCTGCTTCCAAGGTTGACCACGGTGGGGAAGTAACCTTCACTGCTACTGCAGATGCTGCTAACAGATACGTATTCACAGGATGGACAGTAAATGGTGTCGATATGGGACTTACAAATCCCCTGACCATTACAAACATCACTGAGGATACCGAAGCTGTAGCAAGCTTCCAGCAGATTCCTACCTACACCGTTAGGGGTGTTGTAGGTCTCGCAGGTGCAGGTACAGTTTCTCCCACCCAGCAGGAAGTTCCCGAGGGAAGCATGATCAACCTCACTGCAATTCCCAACGACGGTTACACCTTCACAGGTTGGACCATTCAGGGTACCTACACTCCTCAGAGTGGCTCAGTGAATGACCAGTCTTTCTCTATCGTCGTTAATAGCGACGTCACCGCAACCGCTAACTTCCGTGCAAATACTGCTACAGTAAGATTCGCTGCAGGCAATGGCGGTACAGTTACAAACTCCGGTGCAAATACCGTAACCCATCCCGCAACTGCAACCTCTACTGCAACAGCAAATCCGGGTTACACATTCAATAATTGGACAGTTACAGGCGGTACTCTCAACACCGACTACACTATGTCCACAAATGGTACTTCTGTTACAATCACTCCCCTCAAGGATGGCGCAGATTTAACAGTAACCGCTAACTTCACAATCAACACATACACTGTAGAATTTGTTGACTACGACGGCACAGTGCTCAAAACTCAGACTGTCGAGTACGGCGAGGGTGCTACAGCTCCTGCCGACCCCACCCGTGAGGGCTACACCTTCAACGGTTGGGATAAGACATTCGCAAACATCACAGCGAATACTACAGTTAACGCTACTTACGTAGCAAACACCTACACTGTAGGCGTTACCTATACTGACGGCGGTACCGCTGAGGCTTCTGCTTCAAGCGTTACTTACCCCAACACAGTAACCCTCACAGCAACTCCCTCCAATGCAGATTATATCTTCAATGGTTGGGCTATCACTGGTGCATACGATATTGTTGAAGGCACTACATCTTCATCAACATTCGTAATCAGACCTAAAGCAAACATCACAGCTCAGGCTAAGTTCGCAGAGGGTCAGTACCTCACAATTCATACCTACTCCGACATGGGTTATGATTACCTCTATGCTTGGGAGAAGGAGACTTCAACAAGCAATGCTGTTGATTTGAACGGCGCATGGCCCGGAACACTACAGAATGACACCACCGATTTCAATGGTGTCACTTGGAAGACTTCCGAACAGCTCGAGCTTACTCCCGGATATTCCTACGAGGTTGGTGCAATTCTTGGCGGTGGCACATCTGCCGACACTGTTATCTATGTTGATTTCAGTGCTGCAGGTTCCAACTGGGGCAGCGGTCATTACCTCTCAATCACCGCTTCTTCCAACTCCGGTAAAAACATGAACGCAACCGACACCTCCGGTGCAGGCTCCTACGTTCCCCAAAACGACACATGGCTTGGCTCAGGTACACTGGTTTCAGGTTCTACCTACAAGTGGACTATTCCCAGTGCAAACCTCACAGCACTCAAGAACTACGGTTTCACAGTTTGGTCAGTGAACGAGAGCACTTATGGCCAGGTATGGCAGGTAGATGTATCTCACGTAGCATACAGCACTACTTACAACACCTACACAATTGGCTCTTCAAATACCAGACACGGCGACCGTCAGTCTGACTGCTTCACACTCACAGCAAGCAGCAACACAACCCATAAGACTGATGATATCATCCTTACCGATTACCTCTATGAAGGCGATTCATGGAAGGGTGTAAGCGAGGTTTGGATCACAGATACCGGTGCAGTTACTCTCCGCCGTGAGCTTCTCGACCTCATCACAGCAGCAACTGCTGACTACAACGGCGGCACAAACTCCGCAGGTTACACCGCAACTTCCTGGTCAGCATTCACAAGTGCTTACACAGCAGCAAAGAGTGCTTCAGGCTCAGCAACTTCCACACAGTCAGCTATTGACACCGCAGAGGCAAATCTGCGTACAGCTTGGGATAATCTTGAGCTTCAGGCTTACTACACAGTAACTGTTACTCAGACCGGCGCTGACAATCTCGGCACAGTTACTATCGACGGTACTTCCGTTAATGCTGCTTCTCAGGATGTTCAGGTTGTACAGGGCAAGAGCGCTTCTGTTATGATCACAGCTCCTGCAGGCTATTACATCAAGTCTATCAGTGGTTTAATCAACGCTGAGAACGGAAATACCTACACAGGCAATGCAACCGTTAATGCAAACGGCAACATTGACATTGTTTATGCAGAGGATCCCACTGTTACAGTAGCCGAGAACGGCGGTAATGGTACAGTTACCATCAACGGTTCTACATCACCCGTTGTTGTTGATTACAACACCGACGCAGCTCTCTCCGTAACAGCTCCCGAGCTTTATTACATCCAGAGTGTTACAGTAAACGGCACACCCGTTCTGACTAACACAGACGAGACTAAGACAACCTACACATACACCATCGCTGATGTAACAGCTGATACCACTGTTCAGGTTTCTTATGCTAAGCAGACAACCTACAACATTACTGTTGAGTCCTATCCCGCAACCGGTACTCTCTACTACAACGGTGTGGCTATTCCTACAACAGGTACAGTAATCGAAGTAGTTGCAGGCGATAATGTTACAATTACCGCTGAGCCTGATGACGGCTACGCAGTTTACTACTGGATTGCAGATAGCGAAACAAAGCATCGTGAACTTACTTACACATTCTCCAATATCGCAGCAGATCATACTCTCGATATTGAGTGGGAAGAGATTGAGTCGGTTACAGTCACAGCAACCGGTAAACCCGCATCCGGCGGTACCGGTAAAGTCAATGGTACAAATTCCGTAACAGTTGACCAGTACACAACAGTAAATCTGGTTGCAACAGTTACCGATTCCCGCTACAAGTTCGTTAACTGGACAATCGAGGGTAGCTACTATGCAGCTGACAGCTCAACCCGTACAGATGCTAACTTCAACATCGTTGCTACAGGTAATGTCACAGCAGTTGCAAACTTCACTCAGGTATATCGCAGAATTTACCTGAGAAATGAAGCAAACTGGGCACAGCCCTATGTTTATCACTTCGGTGGCAGCGAGGGTGACGGCTATCCCGGTCAGGCAATGACATATGACAGCGCACTTGGTTTCTGGTATCGTGATGTTCCCATGGATATCACAGGTCTTAAGTTTAACCAGGGCGGTGACGAAGGTGTTCAGTATGATAATCTTACAGTTTCCGATAACCTGTTCACCAATTTGACCGATACTACCGGCTATCCCACAACTTACGTTGAACCCGGTTTCTACCTCCAGGGTAAGTGGAACGGCAATGAGTATGACGGTACCTCTCTGATCAAGTTTGAGTCCAACGGCGATGGTACATACAGCTACACACTCACCGTAAATTCAACAACAGACGGTTACATCTATGTCAACCCCTGTAACGAGAATTCTCGTACCTATTCAGCCTCCACAGCAGGCAATACAAGTAATCCTCAGACCCTCTCAGGTCCCAGCACTGATTACATTGCTTTTGCTAACAGAAATACTGTAAAGGTTGAGATCGATACAACAAACTATCAGAAGGCTTACGACGTAACCTTCACATTCAATCCCACAACAGGCGCATTTAGCTGGACAAAGGCTGAGAATATTCCCACAATCTCCGTCAACGGCTCTGACGGTCGTATGACCAACGAAGCTGATGATGATATGAATTCACCCAACGGTCGTGTAGGTGACACTTACTTTGATGAGGATACAGTCAACAGAGTAAGCTATCACACCTATTATGACAAGGCAGAAGTTGTTGCAGGTGATCCTGTAACCTTCTACACACAGGTCAACAAAACAGGCGACAGCTATGACTACTACGTAGCAGGTTGGGTAGTAAACGGTACCGAGTTCGTTCCTGCAACTGCAATGGGTAACGGCCTCTACAGCGGTTCCTATGCATTCACAGAGGATGGCTCCACTCTTATTCCTGTTTACTTCCACACCAACGAGTGGCTCGCTGCTAACGGCGTTGAGACAGTTACTGTTTACGCAGTTAACAACAACGACATCACAAACTGGGATGACTATATGTCAGCATACACTTGGTACAAGACTTCCGGTGTAACCCTGTATGAGCAGTTCGGTAAGTACACAGGTCAGGTTATGATTCCTGTTGCAGGTCTTGACGGTGTTTACTACACCTACATCGAGACAACATCTCCCGATGGCGTTGCAATCTCCGGTGTTACATTCAACAACCACGGTGATGCAAACGGCAACGGATACGACGTATCTCACGAAGTAGATTACAGTCATATCCAGACTTATGACTACTACGAGTTCATCTCTCTCCTTGGAGACGGCAAGCAGAACATCACTTTCGTTCTCAAGGATACAAACGATACCTACAACTCAAACAGAACTTCTACAACCTCCATCAATATCTCCGGCGGTAACTGGGACTTCGTTCAGTACACTGACTATTCAGGTCTGAAGACAGATATCTTCGGCAACGATATTGAGGATATCGACAGCACTCTGTCCGACAGCAATGCACTCTACATTGTTCAGGCAGGTGACAAGAACTACTCCGGCGTAGGTAACCTTGACGGCCAGTGGTACGTTGACTGCTACCTCTATAATGCTACAGGTAATTACCTCGGCAAGTGCTACTCTTATGAGCTCCACGATGAGGATTCAGCAATCTGGGGTATCCTCGATGCTTATGAGAACCAGAGAGCATACATCTCTTACGAGCATGTAAACGGCGGTCGTTACGACGGTGAGTGGTACGGTGACGCAGACGTTTCCGTAACAATCAACCTTGCTGTTAATGTTGCTCTTACAGAAAACGGCGGTCAGGACTACACAATTGACAATACAGATCCTGTCAATGAGGCAGACTATGGTTCAGGTTATATCAATGTTTCTTACCAGAGCGTTGACGTAGCCCGTGGTGAGCTTGTTACTCTGACAGCTACACCTAAGGCTGGTTACAAGTTCGTTGGTTGGTTCTCTGCAAACGGCGAACTCTTCAGCACAAACACAACCTACACAGTAACAGCCGCTATCGGTACTACTTACACAGCAGTATTCGAGGCTCTTGCAGAGGGTTACTTCTACGTAAACCACTACATCTACACAGGTGTTGGTACAGCACCTCAGGCTGAGATTCCCGAGGCTCACGGCGGCAGCGCTGTTCTCTATGTAGGAATCGAAAACGATACTCAGGGCACAACCACAACTCTCCTCAAGGGTGAGACTGCTTACCTGGAGGCTACAGAGGGCGACGTACTCTACATCACAATCGCAACAGATGCAACAGGCGCAGATACATTCTATTCCTGGTACATCGATGCAGTTGATAAGAACGGTCTTACAACCTACGAAGAGGTTGGTGTTGACACAGACGACAACCTTTACAACAATGGTAATACAGTTGTTGGACGTAACGATATGGTATACTTCAAGTTTAGGTATGTTGTATCCGACGTATTCAGCATGACTCTGTATTCCGATCTGATGCCCGTTTCCGTTAACAGAAAGCTCGTTTACAAGTACAACGATCGTTACGGCAACATCGTCAGCTACGTTGTTCCTTACGTCCTCACCGATCAGGAGATCGAAGGCTTCGCAGGTAACAACAACACACCTTATGCACCTGCATATATCAGCTCTCCCACAGAAGAGTGGGTGAACACAGTGCTCTATTATGCTCCTTATGTTGAGGACTACTACAAGGACGCAACATGGATCATTGACAGTGCAAGCTACGATACAACAACCTTCCTTCTCTGGGCAACACAGCGTGTTACAATGTACACCGTTACTTCCCAGATTGGCGAGAATGTTAATATTTCTCAGGTTCCCTATAATACTGTTCTTAACCTTGATGCACGTGATCTTGATGCAAACGCAACTGAAAATGGCTTCTGGTACAGCGATGAGAACGGCAACGGAGCTTACGACAAGAGCATCGATATTATTCTGACTTACGGTCCTTACTATGGTTATCGTGTAACCAAGGATATGAGCATCAACTACATTGAGGTTGACAAGCTTGACTTCAACATCATGATCGACGATCCCGTATACGGACGTGAGCAGGAGACAGATGCAAACGGTAACAACAAGACCGATAAGATCTTTGTTGACTATCTGACAAACATCCTTACACCTTACTTCTACGACGGTACAAACTTCACACCCATTTACAATGGCGAGGTTATTACCGAGAACTGGAATGGTAACCATGTAACTCTCGAGTCTCTCGAGGCTGCAGGATATGAGTTCCACTATGGTCTCATTCTTGAGCAGGTCGGTTACTTCAAGGTTGGCGACGGTGCTTATGAAACATACGAGGAGGCTCTCAAGGCTGCACAGGCTGAGGGCTACGGTACAGCAAGCAGCGACGCAATCATCGAGATGATCGCTCAGAGATTCGTTGAGGACGGCACTTCCAAGGGTTGGGACGATGTCAACAACAAGAACAACTACTACTACGCATACGGTGCAGAGAGCATTGATATCACAAACAAGAACCGTCTGCTCATTACTCTGTCTTACACAAATAATGAGAACAACAGATCTAACTTCTACAATGTTTACGGATATCTTGCAGTTAAGGCACCCGGCAGCAATACTTTCACTTACTACATCAGCAACGCTCAGACTCTGAACATCTACACAGAGGGTACAACTGATGCAGTAGTAAACGACAATACAACATTTGCTTAATCAGATACTTGACATTTAAAAGTATTTGTTGTATAGTATAATTTGTATTGAATAGGAGGAATTTATCATGAGAAATATTTATGAAGCTCCTGAAATGGAAGTAGTTAAGTTTTCACTTAAAACAGCTATCGTAGCAAGTGTTCCCGGCACAGAGACCCCCATTGTCGATAATTCTGATAATATTATCGACGGTGACAATGAGGATAATCCTTTTGCACCTAATCCGTAATCAGGATTTCTGTCCGGAGTTGTTCCGATTATAAACAACGGGGTGGATGCATTTATGCATCCACCCTTTTTTATATCTGTTAAATTTTGAAAGCCTTTTTTTACTACAAAAATCCGTGAAATATGGCTACAAAACATGCCTTCAAATTTGTATAAAATATTGCATTCTGTATGTGTTTTTGATATAATATATTTACTAATATACAAATAACTGTTTTTAGGAGTTGAGCCTATGAGTAAACATCTTTCCAAGCTCTTGCTTTCAGTCGTTTCTGTTTTGCTGATAGTTGTTGCGACAATTGTTCCTACCTTTGCGGCAAGCTATATTCAGGACGGCGATTGGAAGTACGAGATGTCCGGAGTTATATCTTCCGAGTATCATATCGAGAGTTACCTTGGTAATTCGTCCAGAGTTCAGATTCCGGCGCTTTTTCAGTCAAAACCTGTCACTAAGGTGAACAGCGAGGCTTTCCTTAACAATATAGATATCAACTATATCGCTTTCCCTGCAACAATCAAAGAAATAGGCAACAATGCTTTCTATGGATGCACTGCACTTAAGTCTCTCATCATTCCTAATACTATCGAAACTATAGGAAATAACGCTTTCTATGGATGCACTACCCTGAGCCTCGTTTCTTTTGACGCTAATACCGGTGTAGATGTGATTCCCAGAAACTGCTTCAACGGATGTACTTCGCTCAACACGGTTATTCTTGCTCAGGGAGTTGAAAGAATCGAGTCCATGGCATTCCTTGGTTGCACAAACCTCACTTCCGCAACAATCCCCGCATCTGTCACATGTATCGCCGATAACGCATTCAATAAGTGCGATAATCTGACAATATATGGTTGGGAAAATACATATGCTCAGACATATGCCGAAGAGAAAGGAATAAAATTCTATTCCTACGGCGCCTATGTGGAGCCTACCACTGCAACAGAACCCGCCACTACAATCGCTCCTGTTACTACAACAGCAGTTACTACCACCGAGACAACTGCAGATACCACTGTTGAAACTACCTCAACAGCACCTGCTACATCTCTTGCAACAAACCCCGTAGAACCTTCTACAACCACAGATCCCACAGAGACTTCAATCTCTACAGATCCTTCTGAGTCAACTGTAGCTACAACCGCAGAGGTCACAGAAACAACAACGGCCACTCATAGCACCACTGTAACCATAACCGATCCGGTGGAGTCTTCTACAGCCTCTAACAAGAAGCCCTATATCATAGGTGACAGCGATCTGGACGGAAAAATTACTGTCAAGGATGCAACACTTATCCAGAAGTTTATTGTAGATTTAGAGTATCTCGACCATGTGCAGAAGCTTTTATCTAACTGCGATGCTGTAGGCGAGATCACCGTCAAGGATGCAACTCTTGTGCAGAAGTATTGCGCAGGATTTGAGAATATCCTCTTTGTCGGCACAGAAGTACTTGTTTAATCAATAGGAGGCAATAATGCCGCTTTATAAAATTGCAGATGTGCCTGTAGAAATGTCACCACGGTTTGAAGATACCGCTTCCTGGTATGAGCCGTATCTCTGCAAGGAGGATATCGAGCCTCAGATATCCATTACAGCAACAGATGAAGAAATCGACTATTTTCTTACTGAGGGAGAAGGCTTTACCCACGGCACAGCAGAAAATACTGTTTTTACCGATAAGTTCAACCGCCGCCTTCTGAAGTTTGATGGCAGCTATATCCACAGTTCTGCCTTGCTTTTTGACGACAAGGTTTATCTTATATCAGGTTCATCGGGTGTAGGAAAATCCACACTTACCACTCGTTGGTGCAGGATGTACCCCGATAGGACAGAAGTCATAAATGACGATAAGCCTTCCTTCCGGCTTATTGATGACAAATGCATCATATACGGCACACCCTTTGCAGGAGGCACCTGCAAACAGCTGAATAAATCTGCGGAGCTCGGAGCCATTGTGTTTTTGGAGCAGGCCGCTACCGATACACTTCGCAAACTGTCAACTCCCGAGGCAATTTCTCTTTTGCTTGAGCAAACCCCGGGCAGACTTACGCCGAAAATCGCAGATAAACTTCTCAGTATGTATTCCGACATACTTACACACTATCCGGTTTATAAATTATCATGCACAGACAGCGACAATGCAGTCACTACTGCCATGAATATTATAAAGCAAATCTGAAAGGATGTTTATTATGAAAATCAAAGAAAACTTTATGCTCAGAAAGGTAGCCGATTGCTATGTTGTAGTACCCGTAGGATCCGCTGTTGCTGATTTCAACGGTATGATTAACCTCAACGAAGCAGGTGCGTTTCTCTGGCAGCTTTTAGAGAACGAGACTACAGAGGACGAAGTAGTTAACAGCATGCTTCAGCAGTATGAAGTTGACGAGGCAGTTGCCAGAGCCGATGTTAAGAACTTCATCACCGAGCTTAAAAACGCAGATCTTCTTGAATAATTACGAGTTTTCAATATCAGCCGTGCAGTGTTACTGTACGGCATATTGTTTTAGCACGAAATTCATCAAGTTTCAGGGGAGACCTAAATGAAAAAGTTTTCTATAAAGGGATTTTTTAAAAGTCTCACAGATAGCGAGGCCATACGCTGGATAGCAAAGAATGCAAAGGGTCAGTGGTTTTCCATATCACTGCTGACTTTTCTGAATGTTTTGCTTGCAGGTGCCAGCATCGTTGTTTCATATATGCTCAAGAATGTTGTCAATTCTGCAACTGGTGTGTACGGTGCAGAAGTTGCAACCCGTATGAGCAATATCACTTTCTGGGGAGTAATGTTTGCTCTGGTCGTCCTTGCTCAGTTTGCTATGACAATTCTCAGTAATCATCTTGTGTTCAGGATAACCGCTCGTCTGACTATAGATATGAAGACCTCTCTTTACGACAAAATTCTCAGAAAGAGCTATTCCCAGATAACCAAATACCACACAGGCGAGATGCTCAACCGCCTCAATAACGACGTCACAACTATATCTAATGCAATCACAGCCCTCATCCCCGGTGTGGTCTATACCTTCGCAAAGCTCATAGGTATATTTGTGGTATTGTTTACAATAGACCCCCTGTTTACCGTGCTGTTCCTTGCAGTGGGAATCTTTGCATTTGTAATTACCACCATCTTCAAAAAGAAAATGAAGAACTACCACAAGCAGATTTTCGAGACTGACGGTAAGGTTCGTTCCTTTATGCAGGAGACTCTTTCAAGCTTGCTTGTCATCAAAATCTTCAACGCAGAAGACAAGGTTGTAGAGTCTGCATCCGATTTGCAGGAAATCAACTACAAGCGCAAGAAGAAGAGAAATTTCATTTCTATCGCAACCCAGTGCTTGTTTTCTCTTGCTTTCAATGCAGCTTACATATTCGGACTAATCTACTGCGCAGTGAAAATCGCAAACAACGATCCCGTTGTGACCTACGGTGTTCTGTCCCAGGTGCTATCACTCATTTCTCAGATTAGCGTTCCCATCCGCTCTCTTACTGCAATCATTCCTACGTACTATGGTGCAATCGCCTCTGCAGAGCGTATCATCGAGTTTGAGAATATGGACGATGAACCTGTTCTCAACGAATCAAACATCGACTTCAACGTACTCTACGAAAACCTCGACACAATCGAGTTCAAGGATATCGTCTTCAAATATGACCGGGATGTAATCTTCAACAATACAAACCTTACAGTCAATAAGGGTGATTTGATCGTTATGACCGGTATTTCAGGCATCGGCAAAAGCACCCTGACAAAACTGCTTCTTGGCGTATTCCCCTTGGAGAGCGGTGAAATTTACCTGAAGCTCAAGGATGGCTCGAAGATTTTGGTTGACCGTAACATCCGCCGTCTGTTCTCCTACGTGCCTCAGGGTAACTTCCTGCTTTCAGGCACACTCAGAGAGAACATCGCCTTTATCAAAGACGATGCAACTGACGAAGAAATCTGGCAGGCAGTGCACTTTGCCTGCGCTGATTTTATCCACGAGCTTCCTGAAGGCCTCGATACCGTAATAGGTGAGAAGGGCCTGGGACTTTCCGAAGGACAGGTACAGCGTGTGGCAATCGCCAGAGCTATTCTGTCAGGCGCACCTGTTGTTTTGCTGGATGAGGCAACCTCTGCACTGGATGAAGCAACCGAGCTGAAACTCCTCCAGAATATCAAAACCCTCTCCAACAAAACCTGTATCCTTATTTCTCACAAAAAAGCGGCTAATGCTGTGTGCAATAAAGAAGTACGAATCATAGACGGAAAGATAGTTGTGATAGAAAACAATGAGAAGAGCAAAGACTGAGTATTCTGATAATTTTTCATACCTGTTACAGCTTCTCAGCAGTGTACTGAATGATACAAAACCCGAGAAGCCCGCTGTGAATACAGACTGGGCTTCTGTCTATTCTTTGGCAGAGTATCATTCTGTGACAGGTATGGTTTACTATGCCCTGATGAAGCTTGCTCCCGAATATCTGCCGGATACTGAACTGCTGAATGAATTCAGAAATGCATATCGTGAGCAGATTATATATGAAGCAAATCTACAGGTGGAAACCGATAGGCTTTTAGGTGAGCTTGACCGCCTCGGCGTTGACGTTGTGCCTGTCAAAGGTTTTGTTTTGAAAAACGACTATCCCGAACCCTCGATGCGTACAATGTCAGACATAGACATCCTTTATCGGCAGGAGTACAGAGAAGAAGTAATCCAACTTTTCAAATCCTCAGGATATACTCTCAGGCACGATATAGAAGGACAGCTGGATTTTGTCAAAGAGCCTTTTTATCACTACGAGCTTCATAGCAAGCTTCTTCCAAGCACAAAAACGTCTCATGCATACTTTGAGAATATCTGGGACAAGGTGCTCACTCCTCCCGATACCCGTGTAGGTTCACTCAGCATAAACGACACCTACATCTATATGCTGGAGCATCTTGCAAAGCACCTGGAGGGTGGGGGAGCAGGACTCAGGCTTATAATGGATGTGTATGTATTTTTGAAAGCCCACAGTACAGAGCTTGATTCAGAGTACATATCTCAGGAGCTCACAAAGCTTCGGCTTACAAAGTTCTGCGGTATTATCTCGGAGCTTTCAAAGAGTTGGTTTGGTGGCGGTGTCCCTGATACAGACTCGGTGGCTGCAGACTATATCCTCTGTAGCTGTACTTTCGGCACAGCTGAGAATTCTCTCTTGCAGTCAGCAATCCGCGAGGAAAAGAGAACAGGCAAAAAACGCTCGGGTCTGAGTAATGTGTTCAGAAAAGTATTTCCGCCCTACAGCTTTATTTGTTCACGGTTTGAGTCTGCAAAAAATCACAGACTTCTCTATCCTTTCTACGTCTTTGCCTACTGGTTCAAAAGAGCATTCAAGGACAGAAATATCACAACCGCTAACCTTAATTATTATATGGAAAGCTCAGACTCAGCCAAAGCAGAATATATACGCAAAGCTATGGATGTACTGGGACTTGATTTAAGAATGTAACATTTACTACAGGAGATACGATGAAAGAATACTCAACAATAATCTGGGACTTCAACGGCACAATCATTGACGATGTGCAGGCGGCACTTGCCTCCGTCAACGATATGCTCTTAAAGAGGAATCAGCCAACCATAGACATCAATAGATATTACGAGGCGGTTGACACACCCATAAGCAGGTTCTACGAAACCGTGTTTCTTCCCGGTACCCTTGATTTCAGCGATGCCGTAGTAGAGTTTGACTCAGGCTACGAAAAACACATTCAGAAGAATCCTGTGATGATTGGTGCTGAGGAGATGCTCTCTCGTTTTCAGAAAATGGGAAAAAGACAGATTATCGTCTCAGCCTCCAACATTGACAAGATAACCCGAAGACTCAGTGAGATTCAACTGCTTCAGTATTTTGATGCAGTCCTCGGACGAAGCGACTATCAGGCAGGGGACAAAGTTTTCCTTGCGAAGAAATACTTCGAAGAAAACACCACATACCCCGAAAGTTGCGTGGTTATTGGAGATTGTGTTGCAGACTGGCAAATGTCAAAAGAACTTTCCTGCGATTGCATCCTCAACACAAAAGGTCATCAGAGCCGAAAGGAATTTTCCGTCACAGATGCAGAGATTATTGATAATCTCACGGAGCTTGCAGATTTGATTATGTAAATAAGCATACAAAAACCCCCATAAGTACAAGTCATGTACCTATGGGGGATAACTTTTTGTTGCGGGGAATACGATTGATTATTCCTCAGCAGAGTTTGATTTATCGGTCATCAGATAGCCCAGCGTCATAAGACTCTCGCTGAGATGTACATTTTCAACAACGCAATCGGGATATCTTGACTTTATGTCGAAGTGGTTGAAGTTCAGAAAACATCTGACTCCTGCAGCATAGAGCTTTTCAACGACCTCTTCGGCGCTTGTTGTGGGTATACAAAGAATAGCCGCGTCAACAGTGTGGTCCTCGGTGAACTTCTCAAGCTCTTCGTCATCAGAGATAATAAGTCCTCCAAGCTCTGTGCCCACAAGCTCAGGATTTGTATCGAACAGACCGCAAAGCTCAAAACCGAATTTTTCAAAATCGAAGTGATAGATAATGGCTCTGCCCAGATTTCCGACTCCGTAGAGCACAGTCTTTTTCTTTGAATCCATGCCGAGAAGCTTAGCGATTTCACCGCGGAGCATAGACACAATATAGCCGTAACCCTGCTGGCCGAATCCTCCGAAGCAGTTCAGATCCTGTCTTACCTGCGAAGCAGTGATATTCATAGCCTCTGCCAGTGCCCGTGAGGAAATCTTCTCTATTCCGTTTTGCTCCATATTGCACAGACATCTGTAGTATCTGGGTAGCCTGCGGATAACAGGCATGGCAATGTGTCTGTCGGTTTTGCTCATAATGCTCCTCCGAATAAATCAGTTCATATAGGAAGCAAGTCTCTTACCTGTCTCCTTAAGAAAATCCTGTGTATTCACCTTTGTCTTATTCTCAAGTGAAGAGATAAGATACAGGTCGCCGGTCATAATACCGCTTTCAATAGTATCAATGGTAGCTTTCTCCAGCATATCTGCAAAGTTCTGAAGCTCAGCGTTTCCGTCAAGCTCACCGCGTTTGCGCAGAGCACCGCTCCATGCAAATATTGTTGCAACAGAGTTTGTGGAGGTTTCCTCACCCTTAAGGTGCTTGTAGTAGTGTCTCTGTACTGTGCCGTGAGCAGCTTCGTACTCATAAACACCGTCAGGAGATACCAGCACGCTTGTCATCATAGCCAGAGAGCCGAAAGCAGTTGCAACCATGTCGCTCATAACATCGCCGTCGTAGTTCTTGCAAGCCCAGATGTAGCCGCCATTACTGCGGATAACTCTTGCCACAGCGTCGTCAATCAGGGTGTAGAAGTATTCAATGCCAGCTTCCTCAAACTTCTCTTTGTACTCATTGTCATAAATATCCTGGAAGATATCCTTGAAGTTGTGGTCATAAATCTTGCTGATGGTGTCCTTTGAAGAGAACCATACATCCTGCTTTGTAGCCAGTGCATAGTTGAAACAGCTTCTTGCAAAGGAAGAGATACTTCTGTCAGTATTGTGCATACCCTGCACAATGCCGTCACCCTTGAACTCCATGATTGTGGAGCGGGTCTCGTTACCCTCAGCATCTGTTACGCACAGCTCAGCCTTTGATCCTGCAGGAGCCTTCATCTCGGTGTTCTTGTAAACATCGCCGTAAGCATGACGTGCAATGGTGATAGGCTTTGTCCATGTAGGGATAAAGGGAGTCACACCCTTCACAAGGATGGGTGCACGGAACACAGTACCGTCAAGAATCGCACGTATTGTGCCGTTGGGAGACTTCCACATCTGCTTCAGGTCATACTCAGTCATACGTGCAGCGTTGGGAGTGATAGTTGCACACTTAACAGCAACGCCGTATTTCTTAGTTGCCTCAGCACTCTGTACGGTAACCTGGTCGTCAGTAGCATTTCTGTTTTCGAGTCCAAGGTCATAGTATTCAGAGTTCAGGTCAACAAAGGGGAGGATCAGTTCCTCTTTTATCATAGACCAGATGATTCTGGTCATTTCGTCTCCATCCATCTCAACGATGGGAGTGGTCATTTTAATCTTATCCATTGTTCTGCTCCTTTGTGTAGTTTAAGAGTCCGCCTGCAAGTATGATGTCTTTCATTCTCTGTGTCAGCTCACACTTTGCAGTGATGGTCTTGCCTGTGGTCTTGTTCTGGATGATAACGTCGCCGCCCTTTGTGATGATGTCGCGTACATCGGGCATGGTGATCTCGTTGCCGAGGGCAATCTCGTCGTAGTCAGCCTCGTTTGCAAACTCCAGAGGCAGAATACCCGCGTTGATAAGGTTTGCTCTGTGGATTCTTGCGAAGGACTTAACCAGCACAGCCTTAACACCAAGATACAGAGGAGCCAGTGCGGCGTGCTCTCTTGATGAACCCTGACCGTAGTTGATACCGCCTACGATGATGCTTGAACCCAGAGCCTTAGCTCTCTCGGGGAACTCCTTGTCACAAACTGTGAAGCAGTGCTGAGAGATAGCAGGGATGTTGGAACGCAGTGGCAGAATCTTTGCGCCTGCAGGCATGATGTGGTCTGTTGTAATGTTGTCGCCGACCTTCAGAGCTACAGAAGCATCAATGGTTTCCTTCATAGGTTCGGTAGTGGGGAAGGGCTTGATGTTGGGACCGCGAAGAACCTCAACACTGTCCATCTCTTCCACAGTTGCAGGCTCAACAATCATATTGTCATTGATAAGGAACTTTTCGGGCAGCTTGATATCCACAGCGTCACCCAGAGTTCTGGGGTCTGTAAATACACCCTTTAGCGCAGATGCTGCAGCTGTCTCGGGAGATACAAGGTAAATCTGGCCGTCTGCAGTACCGCTTCTGCCCTCAAAGTTTCTGTTGAAAGTTCGAAGTGAGATACCTGCGCTGTTGGGAGACTGACCCATACCGATGCAGGGACCGCAAGCACATTCAAGAATTCTTGCGCCTGCTGCAATAAGGTCAGCCAGTGCGCCGTTCTGTGCCAGCATATTGAATACCTGCTTGCTTCCGGGTGCAATAGACAGAGACACACCGGGATGTACAGTTTTGCCCCTAAGAATTGCAGCAACTCTCATAAGGTCAAGGTAAGAGGAGTTTGTGCAGGAGCCGATACATACCTGATGAACGGGCTTGTCGCCGATTTCTTCGATTGTCTTGATGTTGTCGGGGCTGTGGGGACATGCTGCCATGGGAACAAGCTGAGACAGGTCAATGTCAACAACCTTGTCATATACTGCATCCTCATCAGCAGAAAGCTCAATCCAGTCCTCAGCTCTCTGCTGAGCCTCCAGGAAGGATTTTGTGATTTCATCAGAGGGGAAGATAGAAGTAGTAGCGCCCAGCTCAGCACCCATGTTTGTGATGGTTGCACGTTCAGGAACAGTCAGAGTCTTAACACCCTCACCGCCGTACTCAATAATCTTGCCTACACCGCCTTTAACAGACAGCAGACGGAGAACCTCAAGGATGATATCCTTTGCAGATACCCAGGGCTGAAGCTTGCCTGTAAGGTTCACTCTTACCATCTCGGGCATTGTGATGTGATATGCACCGCCGCCCATAGCAACTGCTACGTCAAGTCCGCCTGCACCCATAGCCAGCATACCGATACCGCCGCCTGTGGGGGTATGGCTGTCGGAGCCGATGAGAGTCTTGCCGGGCTTTGAGAATCGCTCCAGATGTACCTGGTGGCAGATTCCGTTTCCGGGACGTGAGAAGTAGATGCCGTGCTTTTTGCACACGGACTGAATAAATCTGTGGTCGTCTGCATTTTCAAAACCTGTCTGCAGAGTGTTGTGGTCTATGTAAGCCACGCTTCTCTCGGTTTTAACTCTGGGCACGCCCATAGCCTCAAACTCGAGGTAAGCCATTGTGCCTGTGGCATCCTGTGTGAGGGTCTGGTCGATCTTCAGAGCGATGTCAGTACCCTTTGTCATCTCGCCTTCCACAAGATGAGCTTTAATGATTTTTTCTGCAATAGTGTAACCCATACAGATACCTCCTTAACAATTAATAAAAATACATTATATATTATATATCAACAGAGGAAGAATGTAAAGGAAAAATAACTCTCCCGTAATCTAATATCCTATCCATATGAAGTATAATTTTCATATAATATTACCATAGTATTTTATGTCGCAATGTGTTATAATCCTATACTGGAATTTTATTTAAGGAAATGATATTGTGTCTAAAAACGAAAAGCTCAGAAATATAGCAATCATAGCCCACGTTGATCACGGCAAGACTACACTTGTTGACCAGCTTCTCAAACAGAGCGGAATATTCCGCAAAAACGAGGTCGTGGCAGAGCGTGTAATGGACAGCAACGATCTGGAGCGTGAGCGCGGAATCACAATCCTCTCCAAGAACACTGCGGTTATGCACGAAGATGTGAGAATCAACATTGTCGATACTCCCGGTCATGCCGACTTCGGCGGTGAGGTTGAGCGTATCCTTATGATGGTAGACGGCGTTCTGCTTCTGGTAGATGCCTTTGAGGGCTGTATGCCCCAGACCCGTTTTGTTCTCAAAAAAGCACTGGGTCTGAAAAAGAAAGTAATTGTTGTTGTCAACAAGATCGACCGCACGGGTGCAAGACCCGAAGAGGTTATCGACGAGGTTCTCGATCTGTTCATCGAGCTTGGTGCCGATGACGACCAGCTGGAATTCCCCGTGGTCTACGCATCTGCCCGCGAGGGTTACTCCATGCTGGATTACCACTGCAAAGGAACCGATATGAAGCCTCTCTTCGAAAAGATAGTAGAGGAGATTCCTGCACCCGAGGGCGACTCCGAGGGCGGACTTCAGCTGCTTCTTTCCAACATTGATTACGATGAATACGTAGGCAGAATCGGCATTGGTCGTGTTGAGCGCGGTTCTGTCAAAGCCGGCCAGCAGGCGGTACTCTGCCGAGCTGACGGCGAGCAGAAAAAAGTCAAAATTGCAAAACTTTATGAATACGAGGGTCTCTCACGTGTTGAAACAGATTCCGCCACAATAGGCGACATCGTCTGTGTCAGCGGATTAGGCGATATCAACATCGGCGAAACAATCTGTGACACAGAGCTTATTGAGCCACTGCCTTTCATCAAGATTGATGAGCCTACGGTTTCAATGAATTTCATTGTCAACAACAGCCCCTTTGCAGGCAGGGAGGGCAAGTTCGTCACTTCCCGAAATCTCCGTGACAGACTCTATAAAGAGATAGAGACAAACGTGGCACTCCGCGTTGAAGAGACCGACTCCACCGATACTTTCAAGGTATCGGGCAGAGGTGAGTTGCACCTTTCTATCCTTATCGAAACCATGCGTCGCGAGGGATATGAGTTTCAGGTGTCCCGTCCTCAGGTCATCACAAAGACCATAGACGGTGTCCTCTGTGAGCCTATCGAGTACCTGATGATTGAGGTACCCGAGTCTTACGTCGGCCCTGTTATGGAAAAACTTGGTGCAAGAAAAGCCGAGCTTGTAAATATGGGCAGTCGCGGTGACGGTCAGATGACCCACATCGAATTCCGTATTCCTTCCCGAGGACTTATGGGATACCGTCCCGAATTCCTCACAGACACCAACGGCAACGGTATTATGAACAGCGTTTTCGATTCCTACGAACCCCTCAAGGGTGAGATCATCACCCGCCACAAGGGTTCCCTTATTGCTCACGAGTCAGGCGACAGCGTGGCATACGGACTTTATCAGGCACAGGAGCGAGGCAGACTTTTCATCGGCCCCGGTGTAGAGGTGTACGAGGGAATGATAGTAGGCGAGAACCCCAAGGCTGATGATATGACCGTCAATGTCTGCAAGCGCAAGCATATGACAAACACCCGTGCATCAGGTTCCGACGATGCACTCAAGCTCACTCCTCCCACAATCCTTTCACTGGAGCAGTGTCTGGAGTTTATTGCCGACGATGAGCTTGTTGAGGTTACTCCCGAATCCATCCGTATGAGAAAAACAATCCTTTCCAAAGAACTCAGAATGAAGAAGGCTTTCCGCAAATGACTTATGTAATTCTCGACCTTGAGTGGAATTCTGCCTACAGCAAAAAACGCAGAAAATACATCAACGAGATATTTGAATTCGGTGCAGTGAAAATCGATGATTCCATGAACGTCATCGATAGTTTCTCTATGCTTGTAAGACCTCAGATAGGAAAGTTTATGAACCCCTACGTTAAGAAACTCACAAACGTTACTTTTGAGGAGCTTCAGGAGGCGGAGAACACATACACCGAGGCAATCAGGGCATTTGCAGATTTTCTTTCTGACAGCGTGCTCTTGACATGGAGCACATCAGACCTTCTGGCTCTTCTGGATAATCAGCACTATTTCACAGGAGTTGGCAAGCTCAGCTTTATGAAGCGCTACTGCGATTTGCAGAGCTACTGTGAGCATATTCTGGGTGTTGGCAGTGCATCCCGCCAGTTGGGTCTCAGCACTTGCGCAGAGCTTATGAATATTACAGCGGATGGGGAACAGCACCGTGCTCTCACGGATGCTCAGCTCAGCTATAAATGCCTCAAAAAGATTTTCAGAAAGCACGTTCTGGAGGAGTTTATTGAGGATTCTACAGATGACGAGTTCTACCGTAAGCTCACTTTCAAGTCAAAGCACATCACCGACATCAGGAATCCTCTGGTAGATCGCTCAAAGATGTTCTTTGACTGTCCCGAGTGTTCCGCACGCTGTGTGCAAAAATCCAAGTGGAATGTAAAAAGCCGCAGCTTCAAGGCTTTCTTTGTCTGTCCCGAATGTAAAAACGAATTTGCAGGACAGGTTTTTGTCAAGCAGAAGTACGAGGGTGTTGTGTTCACCAAGAAGATAATCGAGCCTGAACAACCCCAGGAAAACGAAGCTTCAAAAACATCAGAAAACAACAATCAGTAAGAAGACACCGCTATGGAATTTCCACAGCGGTGCGATTTTTTAAAAATAATCGAACAAAAATTCGAAAAACTCTTGAAAAATGAAAAATAATCTGTTAGTATATATGTGTGAGGAAAATTCTCACAGCTCAGTATAACGAATAAGCCCCAATTTGTTATGAGTATGAAGACAGGCGAACAAGCAATCGAATAGGACTATGTGCACTGTATCCATGCAGGTGTCTGATCCTTTGATGTCTGTTTGCCGGACGAAAGGATATGAAAATAATGGATTATTTACAGTGGTCACAGGAGTATTTTCAGGAAGCGGACAAGGTGCTTCGCAACATCGAACGGCTCAAGGCGAAGCTCAGTTCCTGCCCTTCCGATGAATACCGCACAACGGAAGACAAAATTATGAAACTTCGTTCAATCTACTACGAATGTATTCATATCGCAGGTTACCTCAGAAGCCGTGCAGGAGAGAAGTCCCATGCCGCGTAAAACTTTTGCTGCGGAGAATTTTGTCTTTGATACGATGGCGTACCGGGATTTTCTCTCGGGCGATACCAATGCCAAGGACAGAAAATTTATGAAATCCATTCTCAGGCGAGCTATCAATACAGAGCTCACCGAGCAGCAGCGATACTGCCTTGTGGAGTATTACATCAACGGCAGAAAGATGAAAGAAATCGCCGCGATTTTGTCGGTTCATCCCTCAACCGTCACACGGCATATCCGCCGTGCAACCGAAAAGCTTCAGCATATCGCAAGCTATTATTAGGAGAAAAACAGAGAAAGCCTTTCCCAAAGCTTCGGGAAAGGCTTTTTGTGCAGATATGTGATGAAAGGATCTAAAAATTCCTATAAAGAAAAATCGCTCTCGTCATATTTTTCCAGCACCTGAGGAGCTGCAACTTTTCTCATAACGGGATTATAGTCAAACTTTGAGCATTTTCCTTTTTTATTGATTGATTTCTTATATCGGCAGAAATTCTTTCCGCCCTCAACCACGCAGTTCTGACAGTAGTCACAGCTGTGGGGAATGTTAACACCGATGAATTTACTCTTTTTCCTGAACATATTGACCTCCAAAAATCCCCGAGAGGATTGTTCATAGAAATTATAGCACGAATATTATTGTCTTGCAAGTCATTTTAGTATATAATGAATCTTATCACGGAGGTAATGATATATGGACTTTTCTTCAAAAATAATGACACTCCACAAAGGAGACGTACCCTACCTGACATATAACGCTCTCAGCGAGCTTGATTTTATACGCCACGCTTTCTCAACCCGCCTCGGAGGAGTTTCCGAGGGAGAGTTCACCTCGATGAATCTGTCTTTCGGACGAGGCGACAGCGACGAAAACGTCAAAAAGAACTATAAGCGTATATGCAAAGCGGTGGGCTTTGAATACGATTCTCTCGTGGCATCAGCACAGGTTCACGAGACCGTGGTGCGAAAGGTCACATCCGCAGACCGGGGTGTGGGTATCTATAAACCCCGTGATATGTCATCCGTAGATGCACTTATCACCAACGACCCCGATGTCACCCTTGTGACCTACTATGCAGACTGCACTCCGATTTTCTTTGTTGATACAAAGCGAAAGGCAATCGGACTTGCCCATGCAGGCTGGCGAGGCACGGTGGGAGAGATTTCCTCAAAGGTTGTCGAGCATATGGCAAGGGAGTTTTCCACGAACCCTGCGGATCTGATTTGTGCCATAGGTCCTGTAATAGGCAAGTGTTGCTATGAAGTCAGCGAGGATTGTGCCGAGCATTTTATGAGGCTGTTTTCAGAAGAGACGGCAGTAGTCACTCCTGCTGATTTAAAAGGAAAATATATGATAGACCTTGCACTTGCAAACAAACTCCTGCTTCAAAGAAGCAGTGTGAAAGAAGAGAATATCATAGTAAGCGACCTGTGCACACAGTGCAACAGCGACCTTCTGTGGTCTCATCGTGCAACCAACGGCAAACGCGGTACCATGTCGGCATTTATGTCAATAGAAAAATAAGAGAAAACAAAGGCGGAAGAGTCACAAGTTGACCCTTCCGTCTTTTTCGAACCATACATTTTTTGCCCTGAATTCTTTTCCTGAGAGGTAGGAGAGGGGAGAATCTCCCAATTCTTCAAATATCAGCATATATGAGTACAGTACCTGGCCCGTGTGTCCCTTCGTCCTCAGCGCTTTTCCTCCGTATTTTGTATCTCCTGCCAGAGGTGTGCCGATAGATGCCATGTGTGCTCTTATCTGATGAGTCCTGCCGGTGAGCAGGTCAACCTCCACAAGGGAGTATTTTCCCCTTGAATCAAGCACTCTGTACCTTGTGGCGATCTCCTTGCCGTCATCCGAGTGTTTTTTCACACTGACCTTGTTCTTCTTTTCGTCCTTGGTGAGTGTTCCCGTGAGGAGTCCCTCGCTTTTTTTCGGCGTGCCTTCGCAAATACAAAGGTACAGCTTCTTTATCATTCTGTCCTTAATAAGCTTGTTAAGCTCTTTGAGCGCCGCTGAGTTCTTCGCCGCAATAAGCAGTCCGCCCGTGTTTCTGTCAAGACGATTTGCCATGGAAGGGGAGAAGGAGTTTTCCTCCTTGGGGTCGTATTCTCCCTTGTCATATAGATAGTGCTGAACACGTGCAACCATGGAGTCGAAGTGGTATGTCTTGTCGGGATGCGTGAGCACCCCTTCAGGCTTGTCTATGATAATCAGATTATCATCTTCATATACAATATCAAGTTTTTTGGGAGCCTTCATAAACTCATACTCATCGAATTTTGTTTCGAAAAACTCGTCCTTGATATACAGCGTCAGAACGTCACCCTCTGAGAGCACGTTGTCAATGGCACACTTTTTGCCGTTGAGCTTTATGTACTTGGTGCGGATATATTTGTACATCAGTGATTTGGGCATGGTTCTGAATCTCTTCGCAAGAAACTTATCAAGCCTCTGCCCTGAGTCGTTTTTATTTATAGTAATAGTCCTCATAGATACTCGCCTCTCTAAGTCAAAGTAATTATACCATACATCGGTATTTTTTCAATAGATAAAAAACGACCATTATTTTTGAATAAAAAGGGAATTTAAATAATGTACAAGTCTACAAAAAATGCATGTATTATGACTTTTATATTGTATCTTGAAATTTTCAGTGGTACTATTAAATCAGCATATTAAAGGAGGTAATTCTATGCAAAAAAACCGAAACAGAGTAATAAGCCTTTTACTTACAACGCTGATGGTGCTTTCTGCATTCAGCGTGTTGCTTAGCGGCGGAGTTTTCACCGCAGGAGCGGCAGCGGGTGACACAATATATTTTGAGAAGCCTGCCGACTGGAACACTCCAGTCTACATCTATTGGTGGAACGGCTCGGGCGCACCCTCATGGCCCGGTGTCAAGATGACACTTGTATCAGGAAATGTCTATTCCTATACCGCCAAGAGTTCCATCACAGAGTTTAACATCAACGACGGCGGTGCAGATAATGTACCCAACCCTCACCAGACAGTAAACCTTAACTGGCCGGGAGATAATAAGCTGGGTACTGTCGGCAAATCTGCAGGCAATAACGACTACGGCAACGAGTGCTGGAATCTTTCCTGGTCAGAGTTCAAGGGTGTAGGACTTTCCGTTTCTGCAGATACAGATAGCTGTGATTTCCTCGGCTCTCTCACTGTTACCCTCAAAGCAAGCTCTGCAACATCCGCTACCTATAAACTCAACGGCGGCGAAGCAACTGCTTTTGAGGACGGCGACAAGCTCACAATCGGCGCCGACGGCAAAGCAGGGGACATCTATACACTCACTCTTTCGGCAACTGACGGCACAGACACCGTCACTGCAGAGTATCAGTATGTCAAGACCGACACTCCCGTAGCAGCTTCCATAGTATATTTTGACAATTCGCAGTTTAATTGGGATACTGTTTACTGCTATGCATACGGCACCAAGGAAAACGCCGAGTGGCCCGGTCAGCTTATGAAGCTTGATGAGAAAACAGGTTACTGCTACCTGACCTTTGACGAAACCTATAAGTCAGAGAATATCCTCTTTACCAATGGTCTCGAAAAGGATGAGGAAGGCTACGGCAAATATCCTGCAGAGTCAGGACTCAAGATGAAAACCGGCGATTGCAAGCTCCTCACTGCAGACCTTCAGTGGATAGACTACGGCAAGCCCGATTCAAAGCCCTACGGTTTTGCATATACAGCTTCGGGTACTAAGTTCTCCACAGAGACCATCAATGTTGATATCGACCTGAAAAACGCTGTTTCAGCCACTTATTCCATTGACGGCGGTTCTGAAATCGCCTACACAGAGCGTACCACAATCACAGTAGGCGAGGGTAAAATCGGAAACTCCGACATCACCCTCACCCTCAAAGCAAAGGCAGAAAACGGTCTGGAGACTACTACCAACCTTACTTACACCAAGACCTTCACTGCAACAAGCACAACATTCGAGTCTGAAAGCGACGGTCACACCACCGATGCCCTCACAGGTTACTACGGCACAAATCCCAATATGCAGCTCGGTTCCTACAAGTCGGGCATCACTGTAGACGGCGATCCCTCCGATTGGAACAGCTCCATGCTTATTGCTCAGGGTGTTGCCAACGATGATCCCAGAGTCTATATGCCTTCTTCCATCCATGAGCGTTCCGTAGACGACTACGCTCTCTATGCCGCTTGGGATGACGACAATATCTACTTTATGTGGGAAATGGCAAACGTCAGTGCAATTCTCGGCGGCAACGACATCTTCTCAGCTCAGAAGCCCAACGGCTCTATCTGGAATCCGGGGCTTCCCATATACATGGTGCTGAGCGTTGACCCTGAGAAACACGCAGACGGCAAAGCACGTGAGCTCAATACAAAGACAAACACATGGGTGGAGTCAGACTCCGTATGGGGAAGCGGACTCACCTTCGATACCAACATCGACACCTTTATCGCTTTCGATTCAGCCAATACAAACGGCGGTGCCGCAATCATTCCTCTGGATGAGGAGGGATTCTTCAACTACACGGAATCCATCAACATCGGCAGACCCAATAACTACGCAGGTACTCCCAACAACAACGACTTCAAAATCGCCTGGGATTACGGAACACTTTCCACAGAGATTGTCGGTATAAACGGATTCGGCGGCAGCAGAACCATTGGCGATACCTACACAGCAAACTCCGAGTGGATTGATTTCTTCGATGCAGGCTACAAGAAGGATGCAGGCTTTATCTACGAAATCGCAATTCCTCTGAAGCACCTTGGAATTGACAAGGACTATATTGAGACAAACGGAATCGGCGCAATGCTCATATCTACCTATGGCACATCTGCTATGAATACACTTCCTCACGATCCCACAGTTCTTGATAATGCAAATGTTGAGTACAGCTTCGACCCCTCAACATCTCACGAGAAAGAGGACGCTGACCACATCTCCGTACCTCTGGCACGTGTAGGTGCACTGCTTTCCGATACCGTCATTACCGATGCACCTCTCGAGGTGAACTTCGGTACAGACAAGGCAGCCGCACAGGGTGTCAATAGCGAGATTACTCTTAAAGCAGAGGGATATAACGGCACAGCACCTTATACCTATGAATTTGCAGTCAACGGCAGCAAAATAGCATCTTCTGCTGATACAGCCAAGTGGACTCCTGCAAAAACCGGTGTGTACACTCTGTCAGTTAAGGTTACAGATGCCGACGGCGATGTTGTCACTGCTGAGAAAAACTTCACAGTAGGCGAGGAGGTAGAGGTTGTTATTCCTACCACACCCACCACAATTCCCACAGAGACCACAACTCAGCCTGATGATGAAAAGCTTCTCCTCGGTGATGCTGATATGTCAGGCAAGGTCAACGTAAAGGACGCAACACTTATCCAGAAGCACGTTGCCGCTATTGTGACCATAACCGACGAAGACGCACTCAGGTGTGCAGATGCAGACCTGAGCAACGCTATCAACGTCAAAGATGCTACTGTAATTCAGAAGTTTGTAGCAGGACTCAGCATCAACACCCCTGTCGGTGAATATTTCTGATTCTCACAGAATACTCGGAAGTCGCTCTAAAGAGAGCGGCTTCTGTTTTTCTGTAACAAATCTGATTGGTTTTCATAGTATATTTCAGAGGTGTTGCTGATGAGAAACTGCACAGCCAAATGCACAGTTGCATTCGCGGCAGGATTATTGGTTGCAAGCTGCCTGCCCTACGAGTTTGTAGTAGTTGTCGCAGCTATCACCATAATCATAATCTGCTTTATATTCAGGAGGCGAATGTGTTGAAAATCATACTTTTAGAGAATCCCCGATTCCTGTCCTTCTTTCTACGCAAGTTTTACGGAATCAAGAAGCAGAAAAATTGAGTTTTTTTGAACATACCCTGAGAGGTGTCCTTTGATACTAAGGTGTCATAGGACACTTTTTTTGCTGAAAATTCTGTAATTCTGCGGAAAGCAAAATCATACTTCTCATAAGATTCTTAATATAAAAACATCTTTCTGTATACAATCAGCCTACAGAATTGTCGATTCTTAACTTTTGTATAGGTGTTTACAAAAATTATCTTGAAAATATCTCGGGATTCTGTTACCATATATATGAATATTAAAAGGAGGATTTTTGAAATGAAAAGAACACACAAGTTACTTTCTCTGCTTCTGGCTCTCATGCTTCTTGTGGGCTCAGTAGCAACACTCTCTGTTTCCGCAGCAGGAGACACAGTTTATGTCAAAGTTCCTTCAAACTATGGCACACCCTATTGCTATATGTGGAACTCTGCTTCCGATCAGGATGCAGGCTGGCCCGGTACTCAGATGACAGCAGAGGGCGACGGTGTATATTCCTACACACCCTCCAAGTCCTTTGCTAATGTTATCTTCAACAATGGCTCAGGCACTCAGACAGATGACCTCGTTTATCCCGGTGCAAACCAGATTTACGACCTGTCTGCAAACACATGGTCTGTATATGATCCATCTTCTGCTGAACCCACAATCACAATCAGCAAGAAGGACGGCTCATCCTTCAAGACCGAGTCTGTCACAGTTACTGTTACAGTCAAGAACGCTGACTCCGCATACTACACAGTAGACGGCGGTGCTCAGAAGACAATCTACGATACCGCAGAAGTTACCCTCGGTGCATCCACAGCAGTAGGCGGCACAACAACTCTCTTCGTTTCTGCAACTAACGCAAACGGAACCGTTACCCAGTCCGCTACATACACCAAGAAGGATGCTTCCTCTTCAGGCGGCAACACCTCCGGCACAACTTCCGCACCTCTTGATGGTTATTATTCCACCAACCCCAACGGTCAGGTTGGCAAAAAAGCTAACATTTCCATCGATGGTTCAATATCCGATTGGAACAGCTCCATGCTTATTGCACAGGGCACAGCAAACGATGATCCCCGTGTATATCGTCCCAACTCCATGTACGAGGTAGGTATTGATCTGTACGCACTCTACGGTGCATATGATGACAACAACCTGTATCTCATGTGGGAAATGACAAACGTTCAGGACGTAGTAGCACCTAACGATAACTATCCTCTGTCTCAGGGTGTTCTCTGGCAGACACAGGAGCTTCCCTTCTTCATTGCTGTTGATACTGGCGATGCAGACACAGCTATCGGCGAGAAGGGTGCTCTCACAACCGGCGGCACTATCTGGGATTCAGGTATGACATTCGAGAACGGCTTCAATAAGCTGATCTCCATCAACACTAAGGGCGGCAACGGTCCTTGGGTTTACGGTGGCGACGAGACAGGTCTTAATCCTGTAGAGATTCTCACAGCCGCTACTTCTAAGATTGATATGGGATTCGGTCTCGGAATCTTAAGCGATAATGTTTACGGTATCAACGGCGCATACGGTGAGTACAACAACCGTATCCCCGGAGATATTGCTGATGAATCCTCAGACTGGGTTGACTTCAATACAAAGGGTCACAAGAGCTCAACAATGGACTTCTTCTATGAGCTTTCGATTCCCTTCAGCGAGTTAGGCATCGACAAGAGCGATGTTGAGACAAACGGCGTTGGCGTTATGGTTGTTGCTACAATGGGTAAGTCCGCAATGGATTGTCTCCCCGGCGATCTGGCAATGACAGACCAGGCTCACCTTGACGACGCAGCAGGTTCTCAGGAGTTCAACAGCTTCGAGAAGAGCGACTCTGACCACATTTCCGTACCCTTCGCTCGTATAGGCAAGCTCCAGTCCGAGAACACAACTCCCACTACCAAGCCCACACAGCCTACACAGCCCACAACTCAGACAGAGCCCACATCAACAAAGACAGAGCCTACTACAGCAAAGCCCCAGCCCACTCAGACTACTACCCAGTCAAGTGGCGGCACCGATGCTAAGTACTTCCTCGGCGACGCTGATATGAACGGCACAGTTAACGTCAAGGATGCAACTCTTATTCAGAAGGCAACTGCAGGTCTTGTATCCGCATTCAGAGGTGAAGCATTCATCTGTGCAGATGCAGATATCAACACAGAGGTCAACGTTAAGGATGCAACTATCATCCAGAAGTTTGTTGCAGGTCTCAC
>JAFQMC010000032.1 GCA_017421045.1 Clostridia bacterium | reverse complement strand
TCGGTCTGTGCAGTACCGTTGTTGAAGATGATGTTGTCCATATCAGCAGGAATCTCAATGCTGTATACGTCCTGACCATACTCGTTGGTCTCAACCTTTGTCATTGCCTTACCGGGCCACTCAGGATCGCCATTGGAGCCTGTGTACCATGTGTAAGCATAGATTGTGCCTTCCCAGAACTGAGTGTTTGAGAAGTAAACAGTCTTTGTGCCCTCAGTACCGCCTGCTGTTGTGCCGGGAACTGTGCCGGGAGTTGTACCCTCCCAGTAGCCGTTGCCGACACCTTCCTCTGTGCCTGCATCATCAAGAACAATCCATACTGTGGAGTTGCCTCTGTTGCCTGCTGCCCAGGTGTTTCTTACTGCACCTGTCTCTGTGTTATATCTCTCGAATGTGATGTCTGTTACAGTTGCGGGAACCTCTGCTGTGAAGGTATTGTATCCATCTGCAGATGTGAGTGCATACTCTTTATCTGTTGCGTTGTCTACAAGTCTCAGTGCACGGCTGCCGTCTGCTGCGCCGTTTGCAAGCCACTTGTCTGTGGTGTTGTCCTTTACTGTGATTACAACTGTGTCGGAATCGGGAGTTGTTGCAGCCTGTGTTGTTGCAGGTGCTACTGTTGTTGCAGGTGCTGCTGTTGTTGCAGGTGCTGCTGTTGTTGTCTCGCCTGTTACAGGCTCTTTGGGCTGGATTGTGAAGTAGAAGTATGACCAGAGGTCGTTGCCTTCGGGTCTGAAGTAAACTGTACCCTCGCCTACCTTCTTCTCACCGATGCCGTAGTTTTCACCGCCATCGTTGTACCATGTCTTGATGTCTGTGCCGTCGAAGTATACTACCTTTACTGCATCGTTAAGATAGAAGGTGTAATCAAGCATATACTCGCCTGCAAGACCGGGATTCTCCTTGAGCTTTCTGTCTGCTGTGATTGTATCTGCTGTCCAGCAGGACTTGCCGTTGAGAGAACCTACAAGGTAGTAGCCCTCAGAAAGCTTCTCGGGAGCATCTGTTGTAGGTGTTGTCTCAGGAGCATCGGTAGTGGTTGTCTCGGGGGTTTTGTCCTCCCAGTAGCCGTTGCCGATGCCTTCCTCTGTGCCTGCATCATCGAGAACAACCCATACTGTGGAGTTGCCTCTGTTGCCTGCTGCCCAGGTGTTTCTTACTGCACCTGTCTCTGTGTTGTATCTCTCGAATGTGATGTCTGTTACAGTTGCGGGAACCTCTGCTGTGAAGGTATTGTATCCGTCTGCAGATGTGAGTGCATACTGAGTGCCTGTTGCTTTATCAATAAGTCTCAGTGCACGGCTGCCGTCTGCTGCGCCGTTTGCAAGCCACTTGTCTGTGGTGTTGTCCTTAACTGTGATTACAACTGTCTGAGGCATGGGAGTTGTAGTTGTTACAGGCTCTGTTGCATCAGTAGTTGTTACGGGTTCTGTAGCCTTTGTTGTTGCAGGCTCTGTCTCCTTGGTTGTAGTGGTTACTACGACCTCAGATGTTGCAGGCTCTGTTGCCTTTGTAGTTGTGGGCTGTGTTGCCTCTGTTGTTGTGGGCTGGGTCTCTTCTGCAGGGATGTAGATGAGATGATTGATGGGTGAATCTACAGCCATCAGTGCTACCCACTTCTGAATTGTGGTGGCATCCTTAACGTTTGTTCTTCCGTCAAAGTTTACATCGGAAAGTACCAGCTGAATCTCATCGAAGTTAATGAGAAGTGCTGCATACTTCTGGATGTTTGTTGCGTCACGCACATTCACCTTGTCGTTCATGTCAGCATCGCCCACAAGGCCGTAAACCTCGCCGTCAATGCCAATCTCAGCGTCAATGCCGGGTTTATCTGCTACCTGATAGCCATCAGGAACTGTGTAAGCAGAAACAGCCACAGCGGACATAGAAAGAAGCATCATAACGACCAGGACGATCGACAGAACTCTTTTTGCCATGTTCATAATAAAATCCTCCTTAAAGAAATATTTATAGCAATAATGCTAACTCACATTAGATTATACACTATTGATTTCACAATTACAACCACAATCTTATAAAATAGTCAAATTTTGCCACTACTTTAACACATTACATAAAAACAGAGAGTCCCGCAAAAAGCAGAACTCTCCATCTGTATTATTTAATATTATTTTGCACGCTGTGATTATCCTGTGTATGCAGAAGAGGATACGTTCCACTTTCCACCTGTGCTTGAGGGAGTAAAGAGGATATCGTTACCATATTTTTCAGAATCAATCTTAATGTCAACTGTCTGCATTGGATCATCCCAAGCACCTGCGGCTGTGCCCTTGAAGAGACCGTTTGTAATATTGGAAGGTACTGTAATCTTCCAGATATCTGTGCCCTCAATCTGGGTCATGACGCTGTACTGAGGGAAGCCTACGGTGTCGCTCCACTGGTAGAGAGCAACATAATCCCACTTGGTAGCAGAGTTGTCGAAGTAAACGGTAACATCGGTAATAGCGGCAATCTCATCGTTCCACTCGCCGGACTCGTGGTCGGCAGTCTGGAATGTAACAGCTTCACCGCGGTCACCTGTAACCCAGTAGTTCCAGATGACTCCGGTTGCAGGGTCGTATCTGTTGAAGGTGATATCAACAACTGAGGAAGGAACATCAACTGTCCAGATGTTGCCGTCTGCATCCTTTGTCATTGTGTACTCTTCGTTTGTGTCGTTGTCAACAAGGGTAATAATTGCGTCTGCCTCAGATACCCAACCTGTCTTCACTGCATAGAAGGTGATTGTGACAGGAACTTCCTCTGCAGGAACTTCTGACATCTCGGAAGCTTTACCAATTACGGGCTGATAGCCGTTGTTGGAGTTATAGTGAGCGACAATGTACAGATTTACAATATCGCCGTTCTCATAGAGTGCGGTAAAGTCTGTTGCAGAAGTTACAGCAATAGACTTACCGTTCTGGGTAATTGTGAATGATGTTGCTGTCAGGTCAGAAAGTGTTGCCTTCTCAACATAAATTCTCTCACAGTTGTATTCAAGGTCTGTATCGCCAAGAAGATCTGCAACAGTCACTGTCTGCGAAGGGAGATCTTTGCCGGAATAGAGAATGCTGAATACGTTTGTATCTGCGCCGTTGACGCTATTGAAACGAGTGATACCCATATAGCTCTGGGTGGTACCTGTTGCTTCAACATAGTCGCCTGCTGCAAGAGCTGCAGGTGTGGTTGCAACGCCTGATGTATTCTTGAAGTAAACCATCATGGCGCCTGTTGCATCTTCTATATATACAGTTCTGCCGTTTACATAGGTAACTGTTCCGCGAACTGTAACATTCTTTGTACCTGCAGTGAGAGCCTGTGCCTCGCCGATGGTATAGTAGGTCTTGTCAGGATCTGTGGGAGGCTCTGTCTCTGTGGGAGCAGTAGTCCCGGGAACTGTTGTGGGAGCAACTGTGGTCTCGGGTGCGATGGTTGTGGGAGCAACAGTTGTTACGGGAGCTGTTGTCTCGGGAACCTTTACCTCATAGGAAATTGTCTTTGTTGCTACATCAAATGTGAATGTAACCTCACCCTTGGGAACATAGAGCTTATCGGAGTTTGCTCCTGCCTCGGTGGTGAGAACTGCGCTTGTTACAGTTGTGCCAAGCCAGCCGTCTGTCATGTAGAACAGATTGTTCTGGTCTTTGACTGCAACATAGCTGTCTGCTGTCAGTACAGCTGTGACCTTGCCGTCTACAAATTTATACTCGCCAAGGTTTTCCCAGTCGCCCTCAATGCCGTAGTCTGCACCATTGATGTAGCCAACCAGATAGTAGTCAAGCTCAGGTGCAATAGTAGTCTCGGGAGCATCGGTAGCTGTTGTGTCGGGTACGGTTGCAGCTGTTGTCTCGATAGCCGTTGTGGTTGTCTCAACGGGATCTGTCTCATCAGCTGTTGTCTCAGCAACTGTGGTCTCAGGTGCGTCTGTTGCTGTCACTGTTGTAACAGCGGGAGTTGTAGTTTCAGAAGCGGTAGTCTCGACAACTTCAATGTATGTATATGTGCCGAGTTCCCAGTGTCCCTGTGAATTCTGAGTTGTGGGATAGAATCCTGCACAATCTGCGATACCTTCCACAACATCAACTGTCTGAGTGCTGCCGTTAACAGTGTTGAACACGATTCCTGTTGTATCACCGGGGATTGTGTAGCAGTAGATGTCCTGACCGTAGCCGTTGGTCTCTACATACTCCATAGCCTTACCCGGCCAATCTGTACCCACACCTGTGTTGTCATTCCAATAATGAATCTGAACATCTTCCCACTTCTCTGAATTGGTGAAATAAACCGTAATATCCTCCGGTACAGGAACAGTTGTGCCTGCGGATGTTGTACCGGGGACGACTGTGGTTTCATCTGCAGAAGCTACTGTTGTCTCTGTGGGAGCGGTTGTGTCCGCTGCTGTGGTCTCTGTGGGAGCGGTTGTGTCCGCTGCTGTGGTCTCTGTGGGGGCAGTTGTGTCTGCTGCTGTTGTCTCTGTGGGAGCAGTTGTGTCTGTTGCTGTGGTCTCTGTGGGAGCGGTTGTGTCTGCTGCTGTTGTCTCTGTGGGAGCGGTTGTAACCTCAGAGGTTGTCTCCTGGAAACCGGGATTGAAGACGATATTTGTGTAGGCAGCTGTTGCATAGGTAAATGAATAAACCTCAAAGCCGTCGTCGTTTACCTCAACAAACTCTGCAAGCTCGCCGGGATAGGGTGCATTTTCAATCTCACCCGTCCACCAATCTGCAGGAGAAGATGCGTAAACATATACGTCTTCCCAGTTCTCGGTATTGATGAAATACTCCGTCTCGGCACCAACGGGCTTGTCGTAAGGATCGTAGAGAATCTGTCCGATGGGGAACTCAATATCAAATAGTGCAATATACTTCTGGATAAGGGTTGCATCCTTGACATTTATATCCAGGCTGAAGTTTACATCAGCAAGGTACTCCTGCTGCTGTGTCAGCTCTTCAAGCAGTGCAACTGCTTTCTGGATGAGGGTGGCGTCTTTTATTGTGACCTTTTCGTCAAGGTCAGCATCGCCCAAAATTCCGATGGCTCTTCCATCAAATTCTACAGACTCGGGATAGTCTTTTCCTGCAACCTTGAAGCCGTGGGGCACGGTATATGCAGAAACAGCAATCACCGACATAGAAAGAAGCATCATAACTGCCAATAAAATTGACATAATTCTTCTTGCTGTTTTCATAGGGGTATTCCTCCTTAAAAATAATAGTAGCAATATCTGCTAATACAACATAAATTATACATCATCATTTTTGCAAATTCAACAGTTATTTGTATTTACAGTCAGTTTTTTTATAAAACATTGATAATCAATTTTATTTCTCGATATATTACTGTCTGCAACTGCTCCCAAAAGTTTTTGTAACCAAAAGCCTTCATTCACAATAGTATATACTGTAACCAACGAAAGGAGGAAACACAATGTGCAATAACGGCTTCTTCGGCGGCGGCAACTGCTGCTGGATCATCATCCTGCTTGTAATCCTTTGGGCTTGCTGCGGTAACAACGGCAACGACTGCAACAACAACGGCTGCGGCTGCTGCTAATCAGCAAAGTAAACTAAAAGCAAACGACCCACGTCCTGTAGACGTGGGTCTGCTGCTGTTTGTTTATTAAAAGAGTTTTTCTAAATATCCGAATCCGATACCGAGTATGGCGGAAAATACAACTATAAGAATCGGATGAATCTTACGAAAGCAAAGCACCGTCATACCTGCAAAGATAATCAGCGAGGTAATGAAGTTGTAGCTGATAAACACCGAGAGGTCAAATCCCTGAGGGAAGAACACAACCTGACCAATAGATACCACCGCCGCGGCAATGAGTCCGATAGACACTGGTTTCAGCCCTGTCATTGCACCCTTCACAAGATTGCTCGACTTGAATTTTTCATAAAATCTGGCTATCAGCAAGATAATAACAAAGGAAGGAAGTACCAGTCCGAGGGTAGCACATACGGCACCCACTACTCCCCAAAAAAACGAACCGCCCATTTCTGAACTGCCCATCTGTGAGCCGACATAGGTTGCAATATTTACCGCAAAGGGACCGGGTGTGCTCTCACTTATGGCAACAAAATCTACAAACTGCTCTGCAGTCAGCCAGCCTCTGCTTACCACCTCGTCCTCAAGAAACGGCATCATCGCCGCTCCTCCACCGAAGGTAAAAGCGCCCAGTTTCAGAAAAATGAGAAAAAGTTCAAGGAATATCATTTCTTCTCACCCGCTTTCTTCGTGATAAAGAAAACAGCCAGTCCCAGAAGTGCACCGGAAATAATGATGATGAGAACCTTTATATCGAATATAACAACAGCTAAAAAGCTCAGGATAATCATTATATAAGCAAAGGTATTCTTGGGAGTTTTCTTGAACAAAGACCAGAGTGCTTTAACCACAAGAGCCAGAACTCCTGCACGGATTCCTCTGAGTGCAAATTGAACCACGGGCACTGTCCACACATACTCAAGGCAGAAGGATAAACCCAAAATTATAATGAAAGACGGCAAAACGACACCCAAGGTTGCAAACATTGAACCAAAGAAGCCTGCTGTTTTGTATCCGATAAAAGTTGCAGCATTAATGGCGATGGGACCCGGAGTAGACTCCGACACCACCACAATATCAAGAAGCACATCCTTGTCTATCCACTTTTTCTTTTCCACCACTTCCCTCTCCATAAAGGGAATCATGGCAACTCCGCCGCCAAAGGTGAAAGCTCCGATTTTAAAAAACACCAGAAAAAGCCCAAGACATCGCTTCAGATTATCTTTTGACAATTTCATTCGCAAACCTCGATTCTGAATAAAACATTCCGATAAATCTCAAAATGAGGGTCTGAAACCAGACCCTCATCTATTATTGCTTAGTTTTCTGCCTTTTCTGCGGCAAGTTTTTCAGCACGGTATTTATCGATATCCTTGTTACGGATTTCAATACGGCGGATTTTGCCTGAGAAAGTCTTGGGCAGAGCATCAAAATACTCAATCATTCTTGGGTACTTATAGGGAGCTGTGTTCTTCTTGACATAATCTTTCAGCTCCTGAGTAAGTTCATCAGAAGGAGTGAATCCCGGACGAAGCACCAGATTAGCCTTGACTATCTGACCTCTTGTTTCGTGAGGATATGCAGTAACTGCTGCCTCAAGCACCGCAGGATGCTCCAAGAGTACCGACTCAACCTCAAAGGGGCCGATACGGTATCCCGAGGATTTGATAACATCGTCGTTTCTGCCGACATAGTGGAACAGACCATCCTCATCCACATAGGCAACGTCACCTGTATGGTAGTAACCGCCGTACCACTTCTCCTTGGTATCTTCCTTGCTCCAGTTGTAGTTGCACAGAAGTCCTCTGGGGCGGGTTGCAAGAGTGGGCGCTTTGATACATATCTCACCTGTGATACCCTGACGGCACTCGTCACCGTCTGCATCCAGAAGCTTTATATCATAGCCGGGAACAGGACGTCCCATAGAGCCGGGAACAGGTTTGCTCCAGGGATAGAGTGTACCTATACAGATGGGAGTTTCACTCTGGCCAAACCCCTCGTGAATCTCAAGACCCGTAAGCTCCTTCCACTTTTCAAAAACATCTGCAGGAAGTGCCTCGCCTGCTGTACAGCAGTGCTGAATTGAAGAAAGGTCGAAGCTCTCTATATCTTCCTGAAGCAGGAAGCGATACATTGTGGGAGGTACGCAGAATGTTGTAACCTGATATTTCTCAAGCTTTTCAAGAATGTCTCTTGCGTTGAAACGCTCAAAGTCATATACCATTATAGCGGTCTCGCCGAACCACTGACCGTAGAGCTTACCCCACACGGATTTCATCCAGCCTGTGTCGGAAATTGTAAAGTGCATACCGCCATCCACAACTCTGTGCCAGAAAAGTCCTGTCATAATGTGACCCAAAGGATAGGAAAAATCGTGAACTATCATCTTAGGATAGCCTGTAGTTCCTGAGCTGAAGCACATCATCATGGGATCTGTTGCCTTGGTGTTGGCTCTGCCTGTAGGACGGGTCCACTTGTCGGAGGCTTTCTCAAGACCTTCTTCAAAGTCTATCCAACCCTCACCTGCCTGCTTGTGCTCAGTGACCATCTTCAGACGGACTGTCTCATACTGACCCTCGCCTGCATCGTAGTTCTCGGTACAATTGCCGTGACCTGTGAGAAGAATCGCATCAATACGGCCTACATTGCAGCGATAGATATACTCGCCTGTTTTGAGCATATCGTTCGCCTGAACCACCACTGCACCAATCTTGTGAAGTCCCAGAAGCACCACCCAGAACAGATAGCTTCTTCTGAGAATAAGCAGAACTCTGTCGCCCTTTTTGATGCCGAGGGATTTTAAGTAGTTTGCGGCTTTGTTGGAGAGAAGCATCATATCCTCAAAAGTAAAACGCTTCTCCTCGTTATCTGCGGAGATATACATAAGTGCCAACTTCTGAGGCTTTGTACGTCCCAGCTCGTCAATTACATCATAGGCGAAGTTAAAATCATCGTTCCAAGTGAGTTTATAGTTCTTGCGACAATCTTCCAGAGAGGTAAAAGACTCTCTGCTTCTGCCTGTATATTTTTCGTATATTGCCATTTCCAAATTCTCCCGGAAAATTACTTAATTACTATTGCAAGGAACTTCAGGGGCTTTTCGCCGATTGCCTTGAATGAATGAGGTTTTCCGGAGTCAAAGTAAATGCTGTCGCCTTTACTCAGCTCATAGGAAATGTCCCCGATGTAAAACTTCATTGTGCCGGAAAGGATGTAGTCAAACTCCTGTCCCTCGTGCTCATGCATCACCGGAGTCTTCTTTGAAGGCTCGGTGGTAACAATCATTGGCTCTGCACGCTTACCGCGGAAGGTAAATGCCAGATGAGAGTAGTCGTAGGAATCGTTACGGCTTACTTCAATACCCTGACCCTTCTTGGTGACAACGCAGGTAGAGAGCTTGGGAGAATCACCGCTCATAATATCCACGACTTCCACACCGAGAATATTTGCCGCATTATAGAGGAAGCTGAAAGAATAATCAAGCTGACCCTCTTCATATGCGCGGTATTCTTCTACCGACATATCCATCTGTCGTGCCATATCCTCTGCGGAAATGTCACAGATTTCACGGAGTTCTTCCAGTCTTGTGCCGATTTCTCTTAATTGTTCAGTCATGACGATGTCTCCTTTTCAAATTCAATGAAGTCTTGCATCAAGTATATCACAATCTTCTGAGATTGTCATTACTCAGCAAAATTATAACCCAGTTCCAGAGCCTTCTTGTTTGAATCCAGCAGATGCTGCTTTGAAGCAGGAACAACCTTCTGCAAAGCTCTGTCAATATTCTCAAAAGGAATAATGTTGGTTTTCTTGATAACGTATCCCAGCATAATCATATTTGCAAGACCTGAAAGTCCCTCATCGCTTGCAAGCTTGGTTGCAGGGATGTAGTAAGCCTCTACGTCCTCACGCTCTACCTTTCTGTCGATGAGAGCACTGTCAATGAAAATCTGTCCGCCCTTGACAGTAGCGTCCTCGTACTTATCAAGAGAGGGCATATTCATTGCAATGAGGATATCGGGGTTTGAAACAATGGGTGAGCCAACGGGTGCGTCGGAAATAATAACGGAGCAGTTTGCTGTACCTCCGCGCATCTCGGGGCCGTAGGAAGGAAGCCAGCTGACTGATTTGTCCTCCAGAAGTCCCTCATAAGCCAGAAACTTTCCTGAGAAGAGGATACCCTGTCCGCCGAAGCCGGCAATAAGCATATTCTTTGTCATACTCTTAACCCTCCTGTGCGTACTTGTCCTTATATACACCCAGAGGATAATAAGGAATCATGTTTTCTTCCAGCCACTTGAGAGCATTCTGAGGTGTCATACCCCAGTTTGTGGGACAGGTGGAAACTACCTCTACAAGAGAGAAACCCTTGCCCTCTGTCTGGTATGTGAAGGCCTTTTTGATAGCCTTCTTGGCAGCCTTTACGTTCTTGACATTATTAACAGCAACACGCTCAAGATAAGTAGCGCCGTCCACATTGGACAGAAGCTCGCAGACCTTGAGAGGGAAGCCTACGGTGTTTGTATCTCTGCCGTAAGGAGAGGTCTGAGTGACCTGACCGGGGAGAGTTGTGGGAGCCATCTGGCCGCCTGTCATACCGTAGATTGCGTTGTTTACAAAGATAACGGTGATGTTCTCACCTCTTGCAGCAGAGTGAACCGTCTCTGCTGTACCGATAGCAGCCAAGTCGCCGTCACCCTGATATGTAAATACGATATTGTCGGGATTTGCACGCTTGACACCTGTGCCGACTGCAGGAGCTCTGCCGTGAGCTGCCTGAACCATGTCAACATCAAAATAGTCATAGGACATAACGGAGCAACCAACGGAAGCAATTCCTACTGTTTTACCCTGAATACCAAGCTCGTCGATAACCTCAGCTACCAGACGGTGAATGATACCGTGGGTACAGCCGGGGCAATAATGAAGCACTGCATCGGTGAGTGCCTTGGGCTTTTCAAATACTACTGCCATTAGTTGTTACCTCCTGTCTTGTCAGCTTCTTCAATCTTTGCGAGAACCTCTTCGGGAGTCATGATCATACCGCCTACACGGTTGCAAAGAAGCACGGGTTTGGTGCACTCTGTTGCAAGACGGACATCCTCAATCATCTGTCCCATGGACATCTCAACGCTTACAAAGCACTTAACTTTGTCTGCGATTTCACGAAGCTCTTTCTTGGGGAAGGGCCACAAGGTAATGGGACGGAGCATACCGACTTTGATTCCCTTGGCTCTTGCCATATCTATTGCATTCTTGGAGACACGGGCAGCAATACCGAAAGCTACGATGCAGATATCAGCATCGTCCATCATGTACTCCTCGTACATAACCTCGTTCTCCTCGATGTATCTGTACTTTTCAAAACGCTCGAAGTTCTTCTTCTCAAGTTCCTCGGGCTTGAGGAACAGAGAGTTTACAACGTTGTGCTTACGTGCACAGCCTGTGCCGGTAACTGCCCAGGACTTGTCATACTCAGCGACTTCACCCATATCAAGGGATACAGGCTCCATCATCTGACCCATGGTGCCGTCAGCCAGAAGCATAACGGTCATTCTGTACTTATCGGCCATATCAAAGCCCTTGAAGGTCATGGAGACCATCTCCTGAACTGAATCAGGAGCAAGAACCAGCATATGATAGTCACCGTGGGATGTGCCCTTGGTTGCCTGGAAGTAGTCGGACTGAGAGGGCTGGATACCGCCGAGACCGGGGCCGCCGCGCTGTACGTTTACAACGAAAGCAGGCAGGTCACAGCCTGCAAGGTATGAAAGGCCCTCACCCTTCAGGGAGATTCCGGGGCTTGAGCTTGAGGTCATTGCACGCTTTCCTGCTGCAGAAACACCGATAACCATATTGATAGCGGCAATTTCGCTCTCTGCCTGCAGGAAGGTACCGCCTACCTTGGGCATACGCTTAGCCATATAGGCTGCTATTTCAGTCTGAGGGGTAATGGGATAGCCCAGATAGTGGCGGCAGCCTGCCATAATTGCAGCTTCTGCCAGAGCTTCGTTACCCTTCATCAAAACTTTTTCTGACATATCTCTTCTCCTCCTTACTTCTCAACAGTAATAACACAATCGGGACACATGGTTGCACAGAATGCACAGCCGATGCACTTTTCCTGATCGGTTACGGTTGCGGGATGATAGCCCTTCTGATTGATTTCATCGGAGAGAGCAACAATCCCCTTGGGACATGCGCCTACGCACAGAGCACAGCCCTTACAAAGATTTTTGTTGAATGTTACCTTTGCCATATTCATTTCCTCCATCTTACCAGACCCTGGATTGCAGGATCAGAGGCAGTATATTTTCGTATTTTTGTGAGACTTCAGGATATATTTTATCCCATACTGCTGTAAAAAGCAAGGGCAAGCCCGTCTTTTTGACAATTTCCTCAATAAAGCCGAAGGAGCTTACCACATCTTCATATGTGGTAAGCACTCCGATATTTGAATTATTAACAATGCCTGTAAAGGGGATCCCTGCCGCTGTCTCAATCTCTTCTTTCATAGAGAGAACATCCTCCACGGTACGGGTCAGAGGACGATATTTATTGACAATCATCAGCATCTCGTAGTCCTCGCTGAGAATTCCCTCTCTGTATCTGCCCAGAGCATAGGCGCCTCGGTCGTCGCCGCCTACATCACAGACCGCGTATGTGGTCTTATCGTGAATAAGCGAATAAGCCTCAGCAGGCAGTGCAGGTAAATCCACGTTTGAATTAGCAAAGGGTGAGGATATCATACGGATACCCTTTGCTTCCAGGATGTCGGTGCTGTCCTTTGCCCTGTAGTAGGGATTGACTATATCCAGATCCGCAAGTGCCACGTTTTTTCCTGTCTGCTCCTTGATGTTCACAGCGTAGTTAACTGCGATGTTTGTCTTTCCGGAGCCGTAGTGTCCTGCGAAAATGGTGATTCGCTTGAAATCCTTTATCATACCTGAGTGATCCAACCAAACTCATCAGCTACAGTGCCGTTCTGGATACCTGTAACTGCATCATAGAGCTTCTGAGAAAGCTCGCCGATGGAGCCGTCGCCGATAGTCATAACGTCATCCTTGTAGCGGAGTGTGCCGACAGGAGAAATAACAGCAGCAGTACCTGTGCCGAATACTTCCTCAAGCTTTCCGCTCTTCTGAGCTTCCAGAAGCTCGTCAACGGAAATCTTTCTCTCCTCAACATCAAGACCCCAACTCTTGCAAAGTGTAATAACAGAGTTACGGGTGATACCGGGCAGGATACTGCCTGAGAGAGCAGGTGTGACTACCTTGCCGTCAATCTTGAAGAAGATGTTCATTGCGCCTACTTCTTCAATGTACTTTCTCTCAACACCGTCAAGCCACAGAACCTGGCTGTAACCGCCGTCGTGAGCCTTGACCTGTGCTGCCAGAGAAGCTGCGTAGTTACCGCCTGTCTTTGCAAAGCCGATACCACCGCGGACAGCACGCACGTAGTCGTCCTCAATCCAGATGCCTACAGGTGCCAGACCGCTTGAATAGTAAGCGCCTGAGGGTGAGAGGATAATCATAAACATATATGTCTTACTGGGAGCAACACCCAGGAACTCGTCGGTTGCAATAATGAAAGGACGGATATAAAGAGAGGTACCCTCTGCTGTGGGAATCCAGTCCTCGTCAACCTTAACAACTGCCTTGACAGCCTCTACAAAATCCTCAACGGGAAGCTCGGGAATGCAGAGACGCTTATTGGTGTCGTTTGTACGCTTTCCGTTCATATCGGGACGGAAAAGTCTGGGCTCGCCGTCTTTGCCTCGGTATGCCTTGAGACCTTCGAACATCTCCTGACCGTAATGGAATACCATTGCGGCAGGTGAAAGAGAAATATTCTCGTAGGGCACGATGCGTGCATCGTGCCAGCCCTGACCCTCTGTGTAGTTCATGACAAACATATGGTCAGTGAAAACCTTACCGAAGCCGAGCTTTGACTCGTCCTGAGGCTTTGCCTTTGGATTTGCGGTTTTTGTAATCTTAATATCTAACATATCTGACAACTCCTTTTAAGCTGTTTCAATTTCTGCGGCTTTTGAAAGGCCGTATTTCTTAACTGCGTCTTCACGCATTTTATATTTGAGAATCTTGCCGGCGGCATTCATGGGGAATCCGTCAACAAAATCAATATACTTGGGAACCTTGTGGCGAGCCATATGGTCAAGGACATACTTCTTCAGCTCATCCTCGGTCATTTCCTCGTTCTCCTTGAGGATGACACATGCCATAATCTCCTCGCCGTACTGCTCATCGGGAACACCGATTACCTGAACATCGCTTACCTTTGGATGAGTGTAGATAAACTCCTCGATCTCCTTGGGGTAGATGTTCTCACCGCCACGGATGATCATATCCTTGAGTCTGCCGGTGATTCGGAAGTTACCCTCGGGTGTACGGCAGGCGAGGTCGCCTGTATGAAGCCATCCGTCAGCATCAATTGCAGCATCGGTGGCCTGAGGCATCTTGTAGTAACCCTTCATGATGTTGTAGCCTCGGGCAACAAACTCTCCGTTCTCGCCGTCGGGCATCTCTTCGCCTGTTTCGGGGTCTACAATTTTGCACTCAATCTTCGGCAGAGGACCGCCGACGGTGGAAACTCTTACCTCCAGCGGGTCGTCGGCACTGCTCATGGTACATCCGGGAGAAGCCTCGGTCTGACCATAAACAATAGTAATCTCCGGCATATGCATCTTGTTAACAACATCCTGCATAACAGCAATGGGACAGGGTGAACCTGCCATGATACCTGTACGCATATGAGAGAAATCTGTCTTCTTAAAGTCGTCGTGCTCCAGAAGTGCGATGAACATTGTGGGAACTCCGTGGAAGCAGGTAATCTTCTCGTTGTTGATACAAGCAAGTGAGTTCTTGGGTGAGAAGTAAGGTATGGGTGACATTGTAACACCGTGGGTCATAGCGGCTGTCATAGACAGCACCATGCCGAAACAGTGGAACATAGGCACCTGAATCATCATACGGTCAGCAGTGGACAAATCCATTCTGTCGCCGATGCACTTACCATTGTTGAGGAAGTTATAGTGAGTGAGCATTACACCCTTTGGGAAGCCTGTGGTACCTGAGGTATACTGCATATTGCCTACATCATGGGGATGTACCAGAGAAGCTCTGCGGCGAACCTCCTCCAGAGGAGTTTTGTCGGCAAACTTCAACGACTGCTCCCAAGTGAGGGCGCCCTTCATAGAACAACCGACGGTGATGACATTACGCAGGAAGGGAAGTCTGCGTGCATGCAGAGGCTCCCCGGGAACCGTGTTCTCAAGTTCGGGACAAAGCTCGCGGACAATGTCAACGTAGCTTGCATCCTTGGAGCCTTCAATCAGCACCAGTGTGTGGGTGTCTGACTGACGGAACAGGTACTCTGCCTCGTGGATCTTGTATGCGGTGTTTACTGTTACCAGAACCGCACCGATTTTTGTTGTTGCCCAGAAGGTAACAAACCACTGGGGCACGTTGGTTGCCCAGATTGCAACCTTGTCACCGCTTTTTACACCCAGAGATATAAGCACTCTGGCGAACTCATCTACATCGTCGCGGAACTGCGTGTATGTACGGGTGTAGTCAAGGGTTGTATAACGGAAAGCGTACTGGTCAGGGAAATGCTCACAAATCTTATCCAGCATCTGAGAGCAGGTCATATCAATGAGTGTTTCTTTCTTCCATATAAACTTACCGGTCTTTGTCTTGTTATCGTAGAGCTGAGGCTGTGCAGATGCCTCTGTATCAAAACGGCTCATGAAGTTGATGAAATGAGGGAATACAATTCCTGCGTCCCCTATCTCCTCTATCCACTGAGGAATCCACTCAAAGGAGATAAATCCCTCGTAGTTGATAGAAGTCAGGGCGAACATCATCTTGTCAATGGGCAAATCTCCCTCGCCCATAAGGCGGTAGCTTGTTTTGCCTGTCTCTTTCACAGAGTCCTTTATATGCACATGCTTTATGTAAGCACCTAAGTTTGTGATTGTCTGCTCAGGAGTTTCGTCAAATTCACGGCAGGGATGATTCATATCCCACAGAGCCGCCACATTGTCGCTTGCGAAAATATTGAGCAAATCGCGGAGTCGCTGTGTATCTGCATAGATACCCACCGTCTCAACAAGCATTGCGACTTTCTGATTCTCTGCTGTTCCGAGACAGGCTCTGAGCACCTGCTCTGCGGTTTTGTCTGCATTCTCTGCACCACTGCCTGCGTGAACGCGGACATAGGGACAGTTAAGCTGTGCTGCAAGCTCTATATGACGATTGATTTCCTCTATATTTTCCTGAACCTTCGACTCATCGGAAATATCACACAATGCATCAATGCAAGGAATTGAAAGCTCCAGAGAAGCAAGGGTTCGTACGGTCTTTGCTATATTTTCTTCGCGGAGAGGACCGTTCACTCCGTAGTAAACGCTTCGGCTGATGTCGTGGATTTCAACGCCTTGGAAACCAAGGTCCTTTGCCATGGAGTAAAAATCCTCCCAGCCGAATCCGCCCCAGCCGTTAGTAGAAAAGGATAATTTCATTTTAGTTCTCCCCGTATACGATTTTGTTGAGAGCATTCAGGTAGGCACGGATTGTAGCACCGATGATATCGGTGGAGATACCTCTGCCTGAATAGAGAGCACCATCACAGCGAAGCTTGATAAGTGCCTCGCCCATTGCCTCACGACCCTCGGTAACTGCCTGAATCTGGAAATCATCCAGCTCGTAGTGATGACCGATAATCTGCTCCAAAGCCAGAAGAGCCGCATCAATGGGGCCGTCGCCTGAGCTGAGACCTGTGTAGGTCTTGCCCTGCTTCTCAACAACGATATTTGCAGTAGGGCTGATGATGTTGCCTGAATTAACAACGAAGCTTACAAGTCTGTAAGTGGGAGGAACCTGCAGTGCCTCTGTTGCAACGATAGCCTCCAGCTCCTTTGCGCCAACCTGCTTCTTCTTTGCAGTGCTGAGGAAGGATTCGAAAACCTTTGCCAGGTCATCGTCGGAAAGTGAGTAGCCGAGAGATTTCACTGCACGGCTCACCTGAGAAATATCTGAGCTCTCGTCAAGCTTAATGCTTGCCTCAGACTCTGTTGTAATCTTGTTGTCAAAGGGAGTGTTGTCTGAGCGCTTTGTCTTTGCGATTGCTTTTATCTGCTTCACTGTACGGCTGAGCTCGGTAACATTCACCGAAGACTCCACCCCTACGCTCTCACCACGGGTGCGGATAAGATGTACTACGTTTTCAAGTGTGGGAAGCTGAGTTCTGGTAATCGCGGTCTTGACCTCTACAGCACCTGCAGACAAAGCTGTCAGAGCGCAGGCGCCTGAAAGACCCAACTCACTGCTGCAAGAAACAGAAAGATTCACGTCAGCAAGTTCGGGCACATCAGCATACAGAGCAGAAATAAAGCTCTTATATTCATCGGGGAGCATACGGCTCTCACTGTCACATACAGTGATTGTTGTTGCTCCTGCGTTGATTGCAGTTTTTATTGCTGCAGAGAGGAACTCGCGCTCGCTGCGGGTTGCATCCCCTGCAGAGAACTCCACGTCCTTGCAAACCTTTGCACAGCAGGAAACCATCTGCTCAATAAGTGCCAGCATCTGCTTGGGTTTGCAGTGTGCAATATACTCCATCTGAACGGTGGATGTGGGAAGAGATACTCTCATTCTGGGCTTCTTTGCAGCTGAAACTGACTGCCATGCTTTTTCGGCAGACTCTTCTGTCATGCCTGCATCCACGCTGAGGGTACTGTTACTTAGCACTGATGCAACCGTCTTGATGAGTAGTGTATCTGTTGCCTCGTTTTCAATAGCAGGCATTTCGATAACGTCAACTTTAATGCGATCAAGTAGCTTCGCAATTTCGATTTTCTCCTTGAAGCTAAGTGTTGCAGTTTTTGCGACTGTGCCTTCTCTGAGGGTCACGTCTGCAATTTTTACTGTTTTCATAACAGCATCCTCCTTTTGTAAATAATTGAAAAACGCCCCGAAGCAAGATATGCTTCGGGGACGATTAATAACACCGCGGTACCACCCTAATTGCCGCAAAGAATTGCGACCGCTCAAAAGTCTTTAACGGAACGACCCGAAACCTCCTAACGGCAAGCAACGCTTGCTTTCAGAAGCCTTGCTCAGGAACGAGATGCGGTTATTCAGAACACCGAATTTCAGCATACATCGGCTCTCTTTGGATACATCCTAATCGCAATTTTCCTTCACTGCATTTATACTAATATTAAAAAATAAAGATTAGTACTAATATTACGACGGAATCGGGGTTTTGTCAAGTTTTTTTTAAGGCTTCGGGGACTTTTCGGCATTATTTCCGAAACAGCCCCCGAATAAAGAACAAAATCTGTTAAGTTTACGTTTTTTACTCTCAGTGATGCATAACTCCGCGGGAGGATTTTCTTCCCTCGGGGATAATCTCCCCTGCCTTGGTGAGAGCAATTTTTGTAAGCATGGGACCCACAAGCTCGTAGATCATAACCGAGAAGAGTGTGATATTGCGGATAACATCTCCCTGAGTTCCGCCGAACTCAGCGGATGCAATGAGAGTCATACCCAGCGCAACACCTGCCTGCGGGAACAAGGTAATTCCCAGATATTTCTGAATGTTCGGGTCGCAGTGGGTAATCTTTGCACTGAAGGAAGCACCGAAATACTTGCCGAGACACCTGAAAACAATATATACAGCACCCACAACCACCATAGTCCACTGGGTAAAGGTTGCAAGCTGAAGCTCTGCACCGCTAATTACAAAGAACAGCGCAAACAAAGGTCCTGTCCAGCGGTCGAGTCTGTCCATAAGCTCCTCTGAGAAATCGCACATATTGCAGAATACAGTTCCCATCATCATAAGCAGAAGCAGTGATGAGAATCCGCAGTGTACGGAGCCGATGTTAAACTTCAGCTGAGAGATAGCTACGCCGAGAAGAACGTATGCAACAGTGATGGAAAGACGCTTGCTTCTGGAATGGAAGAGTCGCTCGGTATATGACAGAAGTGCACCGAGAATACTACCTGCTGCTATTGAGAATACAATCTCGACCAGCGGCTCCACCGCAATGGAGAGCACGTCCAGATTGCCTGAATCAAAAGCCTTTGCAACGCCCAGTGAAACAGCAAATACAATGAGACCGATGGCGTCATCAATTGCAACTACAGGCAGGAGCATCTGAGTAACAGGGCCCTTTGCCTTGTACTGACGGACAACCATCAGTGTCGCCGCAGGAGCTGTTGCGGATGCTATAGCACCCAGAGTGAGTGCTATGGGGATATCGATAACATCAGGCATCAGGAAGCTGAGGGCGATGAGTGCTCCGTCTACAAGTATGGTTGCACCCACAGCACCGAAGAGTGCTATAATAACCGCCTGTTTTCCTATCTGCTTAATGCTTGAAAGTCTGAATTCGTTACCGATTGTAAATGCGATAAAGCCCAGTGCCGCCTCGGAGAGAATGGAAAACTTCTCTACATTCTCCATAGATGTAAAACCCAAACCCTCAATGCCGAGCATACCGAGACAATAGGGTCCCACCAGAATACCTGCAATGAGGTAACCTGTAACTGCAGGCAAACCCAGAGGTTTGCAAAGTCGTGTCATCATAAGTCCGGCGAAAAGTGCCACCGCAAGACTAAGTAAAACTGTCATTGTTCTTCCCTGATTTCAATAATTTTTTATTGCCCTTTAGGGCGACTAAATAATAAACCTTTGCTCACCCTTTGTCAACACAATGCAGAAACTTTTTTGACAAAAAGGCAACCGGAGGTTATCTGAACACATCCGCTCGTGAATTCTTTACAGAAACCTAATGGACGAAAATCAGTTTCCATCTCTGTCCACAGCTGCGGAGAACAAGCTTCTGAGGCGGATTTTTACAGCACCCATATTTGAGATTTCGTCAATCTTTATCTGTGTGTAAATTTTACCACTGCTCTCAATAATAGACCTGACTTCATCGGTGGTAACTGCATCCACTCCGCAACCGAAGGACACAAGCTGTATCAGATTGATCTGAAGGTCTTTCGGATATTCTGCCACATATTTTGCGGCGGCGTAGAGTCTTGCGTGGTACGTCCACTGATTGCGCACGCTTACTCTGAATCGGCTTACAAGATGACTCAGGCTGTCTTCGGTAATAACCACCGCGCCCAGGTTGCAGATAAGCTCGTCGATGCCGTGATTGATCTCGGGGTCAAGATGATAGGGTCTGCCGCTGAGCACAATTACGGGCATATTACGTTTCTTCGCCAGAGAGAGAAACTCCTGCCCTTTTCGGCGGACGTTTTCCATGTAGCTTTCATACTCAGCATATGCGCACTCCGATGCCTTGTGAATAAGCGACTTTGAGAAAACACCCAGATGCTTGCCGAGTATGGGAGCTATGTGTTTTTCAAACTCTTTTTTCTTATGAAGACCTATGAAGTCACAGATAAACTTCGTGCTCTCCAGGTCCTTCACGTTCGCACCTATAACCTGAGGGTAATATGCCACCACAGGACAGTTGAAGTTGCGGTCGGTCAACCCCTCGTCAAAGTTATAGGTCATACCGGGATAGAAGATTGCATCTACCTGCGATTTAAGCAGTTCCTCGATGTGGCCGTGCATAAGCTTTGCAGGGTAGCAGACTGTATCCGAGGGGATTGTGTGCTGACCCTCCAGATAAATCTTTCTGTTCGACACGGGAGACACCTGCACATTGAAGCCAAGCTCCCTGAAGAAGGTTGCCCAGAACGGCAGAAGCTCGTACATATTGAGACCCATGGGAAGACCTATGGTAGCCCTGCCCTCCTGCGGGCGTACGTCACGATACTTATCGAGGAGTCGGTTTTTGTATTCGTAGAGATTGAATCTCTCTTTTGCTTTTGCTGTGTCAATGGGTCGGTCACAGCGGTTGCCTGCAATGAATCTGTCGTTGCCTGTAAAGGTATTCACAGTAAGACGGCAACGGTTGGTGCATCCCTTGCAGGTTATAGCCTTGACATTGTGTGTAAAATGCTGGAGCTCTCTTTGGGTAAGCACAGAGCTTTTTTCTTTTTTCTTTGCCTTGCTCTGTGCATAAAGTGCCGCTCCGTAGGCACCCATAACCGCCGAGTATTCGGGACGGATTACATCGTGGCCTATCTCCTGCTCAAAGGAGCGGAGGACTGCATTATTAAGGAAGGTTCCTCCCTGCACAACGATATTCTTTCCCAGATCCTCTGCACTTGCACATCGGATAACTTTATAAAGTGCATTCTTCACAACGCTTATGGAGAGTCCTGCTGAGATATTCTCCACACTGGCTCCGTCCTTTTGCGCCTGTTTGACGGAGCTGTTCATAAACACTGTGCAACGGGAACCCAGGTCAACGGGTCTGTCGGCAAAAAGACCTAAGTCGGCAAAATCTTCGATAGAGTATCCAAGCGCCGCCGCAAAGGTCTGCAGAAACGAACCGCAACCTGAGGAACAAGCCTCGTTGAGGAAGATGTTGTCGATAGCGCCGTTTCTGATTTTGAAGCATTTTATGTCCTGACCGCCTATATCCAGTATGAAGTCCACATCGGGCTTGAACTTCTTTGCGGCAGTGTAGTGAGCGATAGTCTCAACGATGCCATGGTCAATATGAAAAGCACTTTTGATTATATCCTCACCGTAGCCGGTGACGGCAGACTGTCTTATATGTATATCGGGAAAATCCCTGTAGAGTTTTTCGAGATATTCCTTGACTATAGCCACGGGATTTCCGTTATTCTTTGTATAAAGGGGTCTGAAAATATTGCCCTTTTCGTCGCACATAAGCACCTTGACAGTGGTAGAGCCTGCATCAATTCCCAGATACATATCCCCTGAGGGCTTATCTATCTGACGGATTCCTCGGGATGCGGACTTGTGACGCTCGGTAAACTCCTCGTATTGTGCTTGTGAAGTAAACAACGGCTTGCAGGCATTGTAGCCACCCTCAGAGCTGTACTCCGAAATCTGCTTCGAAAGCTCTTTAAGGTCATAACCCTCGCTTGAATCCGACAATGCCGCACCGTATGCCACAAAGTACAGGGAATTTTCGGGACAGTTTCCTCGCGTTTTCAGCACATCGTCAAAGGCTTTTCTCAGCTCAGAGAGAAATGTAAGAGGTCCTCCCAGATAGAGGATATTTCCCTTTATCTCCCTGCCCTGAGCAAGTCCTGCAATAGTCTGATTCACCACTGCATAGAAGATGCTGGCAGCAATGTCCTCCTTGCGTGCGCCCTGATTGATAAGAGGCTGAACATCGGACTTTGCAAACACTCCGCAACGGGATGCAACCGTGTAAATCTTTTCTCGTCCTTTCGCAAGCTCATTGAGCTTAGGAGTGTCCACAGACAGCAGTGAAGCCATACGGTCGATAAATGCACCTGTACCGCCTGCGCAGGTACCGTTCATCCTCACCTCGAGACCACCCGTAATGAAGAGTATCTTTGCATCCTCACCGCCCAGCTCTATAACCACATCGGCCTCGGGAGCCGCTTTCCTCACGGCATTTCTGGTGGCATACACCTCCTGCACAAAGGGCAGTTTCAGGTCGTTTGCCATACCCATACCTGCAGAACCCGATACCACAATCTGAAGCATCTCATGGGGATATTCCTCGGAAAGCTCCGAGAGAAGCTCGGACGTCATCTGTGAAATTTTTGAGAAATGACGTTTGTATGTAGAGTAAATTATCTTATTATCTTCGTCCAGTACCACACATTTCAGAGTGGTGGAGCCTACGTCCAGACCTATTTTTTTCATAGGGTTACCTTGTCCTCTCTTGCCACGGAAAGCATGAGCTTGATACGGTTTTCCTGATTAACCTTTGATGCACCTGCATCGTAATCTATAGGAAAAATATTGGCATCGGGGTAAAGCTCTCTGAGTGTGCGTATAACACCCTTGCCAACAATGTGGTTCGGCAGACAGCCGAAAGGCTGAGCACAGATGATGTTGCTGTATCCGCTTTCTATAAGCTCGATAACCTCTGCAGGCAGAAGCCATCCCTCGCCCATTTTAACACCGCGGTCGATGACTTTTTCCACATTTTTCTTCTTCTCATCAAAGGGAGAAGGTGCCACAAACTCGGGATAGGGCTTCAACGCATCACACATGGCACCCTCAACCTTGCGAGCCATCCACTCGGCAATGTGTCCTCCCTTGAGGACCAGTTTACTGCCTCCGTAGTAGTTATAGTCGGTCTCAATATTGGAGAAGCAGTACTGGAAGAAACCAAGCACACCGGGAAGCATATACTCACAGTCCTGAGACTCTAAGAACTTTTCCAGTCCGTTGTTTCCGAAAGAAGAATATTTGACGTATATTTCTCCTACAATTCCGACCTTGGTTTTCTCTCTTTTCTCACGCTTTATATTATGAAAATCCTCAGCGATGGCACTGAGATTTTTCTTCATACTTTTTTGGCTCAGTCCCTTATTCCTTCTGAACTGCTCGGTAAGCTCGTGTATCCATTTCTCCACAACACGGCGTGTATCGCCCTTGTTCACTTCGTAGGGAGCTGTCTGGTTCTTTAAAAGCAAAAGCATATCTCCGTATACAATTGCCATAACAGCTTTGAGCAACATGGGAAGTGTGAACTTGAATCCGCTGTATTTTTCAAGCCTTGTCATGCTCAGAGAGATAACGGGCACATACTCCATACCCATATTCTTGAGAGCTTTTCTCAGAAGCCATATGTAGTTGGAGGCTCTGCATCCGCCACCTGTCTGAAACTGCACCAGAGCACACTTGTGCGGGTCGAAGTCACCGCAGGTCAGAGCATAGAGCTGTTGACCCAGAGCACATATTGCAGGATAGCACATATCGTTGTGCAGATACTTGAGCCCTGTGTCGATGACTTTCTTCCCCTCGTATTTAAGCACCACCAGGTTGTATCCGTACATACGGAACAGCTCTGCCAGAAGCTCCATATGAGTGGGAAAAATATCAGGAGCAAGTATGGTATACTCTTTTTTCATTTGTTTTGTAAAATCAATTTCGGGCATTGTAAGACCCCCGTAAATTTATTTCAGCACAACAATCGGCTGTCCATATATATTATTATCGAAGATGCCGATGTACGCTTAATTTATTATTATACTACAAATTCCGACAAAAAACAATTAACGAACAGTAAAACTTTTCATAAAGCAGGGTGACAAATACATCTCTTTATTAGGTAATTTCCGCAAAAAAAATATGACGGCTTCCCGTAGAAAAGCCGTCTGAGTCCCAACCCGGAAAGGTCAGGCGGTAACAGCACCCGTCACTGTCACCACGGTGATGCCGTTTCCTGCCTCTGTTCTGGCAGGCACTGTGATTGTCAGATCTGAAGTGGGCAACACCAGAGTATTGTTTTCATCTATTGAATAGTCCTCGGGACTGTATACAGTAGTCACGCCGTCAGTAACCGAAGTGACGGATGTTACCGTGAATCCCTCGGGGAGAGTATCGGTAATAACTACATCTGTAGCAGGAATGTTACCTGAATTCTCGATAGTGAAAGTATAGGTCAGAGTGTCACCGCAGGAAACAACTGCCTTATCCACAGCCTTTACTATCTCAACCAGAGCAAAGTCTGCTCGGGGAAGAGTAACCGAGGATTCATCTCCTGCGTTTGCGAAACCGCAACCGTCTCCCACCGCCTGAACCTCTACTGTGTTGGTGATGCTGTCCACGTCATCGTCTATGGCAGTGTTCAACCTTGCAACATAGAGTACTGTAATCGACTCATCAGGCTCAAGAGCATCCTCTAAAGAAATTGTAAGAGGACTTGTATCCGTAGGTGTTACAGCTGTAACGTCGTTTCCGTCAATCACACGGGCACTGCCTGTCACATAGACCAAAGGCGCAGTATCGCCGCCAAGATCGTCTGTGAGAACTATATCATTCAAAGGCTGTGTGCCTGTGTTCGTAACAGTTACAAAATAGGTTATATTCTCTCCGGGACGCCAGTTACTGTTTGCGGAATATTTCTCAACAGACACCGAGGCACTATCAAGAAGACTTGTTGTTACTACATTGGAAGCCGCACTTCCTGTTTCTGCACCCGAATTGTAAGTGAGGGTTGCAGAGTTGTTAAGAATTGTTGCCAATTTTTTCACCTTTCATTTGTTTTCATATTCGGAAGCTCCCACTGTCATAATATGAAAACATACAAAAAGTGTGCTCAAAGCAGGTAAGCTGTACAAAAAAAGCACCTGCTGATGCAGGTGCCTGTTTTCGCTTATTAATCTCAGTCTTTGTCTTTGCCGTCAAACTTATTGTAGGAATCCTTGAGGACTTCCAGAAGCTTTGAATCGCCGTAGGTAGTCATCTGAGAGTGGTTTGCATAGGTAAAGCCTTTCCAACCGAAGGATGCCGTTGTCTTCTTACAATCCTTGAAGTACTCGTCAGCAATGTACTTGTACTCATCCTCTGTGATAGCATTGCCGTCAGCATCGGTGTATGTGATTGTAGGCTCTTCGTTTTCTCCTTCGATGATTGCAGCTTTTGTTGCAAGACGCTGTTCTGTAACCTTTCCGTCAGCAAAGCACACAGCTACCTTTGTGTTGTATATCTCTCTGAAGCCGTTACCTGAATCGTCGGTGAAGATATAGTAGAAGTTGCCGGTCTCACGGTCTTCGTAACAATCTGCAGACTCAATCATAATATCTGCCTGGGATTCACCCTCATAGGTGTAGTCACACTTAACCAGTGACTTTTCATCCTCTGAAATCTCATAGAACACGCTCTCGGTAGTTGAAGAAGCGGCTGCACCGTAGTTCTGGGATGCAATAACCTCAAGTCTGCCGTTGTGGTCCATATCGGTAACTGCATAGCTGTAGATGGTTGTACCCTTTTCTACCTGCATAAGCCATGTGTTGATATTATCAACAATCACAGACAACTGCTTGTTTGCCTTAGCGTTCTGGCAACCGCAGAAAACACTGAACACAAGCACAACTGCAAGACATAATGCAACAGTACGTTTTTTCATAATACATCCTCCTGAAAACACATAAATCATTATTATTATCCTTGCATATCATAAACCAAACAGAGCACTTTGTCAATAACTTTAATTATCGGAAACTTTTATGAAGAGCATAATAAATGTTAAAAATCACCAACTGCATTTTTATTGACAGAATAAGACAAATAGTATATAATTTTTTAATGCTAAGTTATAGTGAAGGAGTATGCTCTGTTTTTCCATACTCACCAAAGATCATCATACTTTTTTAGAAGGAGGGAGATTAAAACTATGGCAAGAGTCGGCATTGTACTGTCGGGCGGTCTGGCAAAAGGCGCCTACCAGATGGGCGCACTTAAATGCATCTCTGAGTTTTTCTCTCCCGAAGAATTAATATGTATGAGTGCGTCGTCAGTAGGAATCCTCAACGCATATGCCTACGCCACAAACAAGATGGAACTGGGAGAAAAACTCTGGTCCGATCTGGAAGTCAAGGGCATGATCTCATCCTACAGAAAACTCGCCCTCACTTCATTTGTATACGACACGGTGGATGCACTTATCGACGAAAGTGACGTTATCCCTCTGAACCTGTATACCACTTGCTACAACATCTCTGATTCAGAGGTCAAATACATAAATCTCAGGAAACGCCCAAAAGAAGACCACAACATACTTATGCGTGCAAGTGTCTGTTTCCCTCTTTTTGCAAAACCTCTGGTAATTAACGGCAAAAAATACATCGACGGCGCACTGATTGACAACATCCCCGTCACTCCAATGCACAAGCACGACCTTGACTACATCATCGTGGTTCACTTCGACAAAAAATCCTATGTATTCGAAAACGAACATTTCGACCGCAGGATTATTCAGATAAACTACTACGATGACACCCTGGTCAAAAACTTCCTTGCACTGGACAAAGCCTCTATCTCAAATATGACTCAAGTTGGCTATGAAAAGTGCCACGCAATACTCAGCAAGCTCTTCAGAAACGGCACCGATGACCTGGAAACCATTTACGAGGGAATCGACGAGCTAAACAAGGAACACACCACCAGCGAACGCAGAATCACGGGAGATGTGGTGCTGAGAAATATAAACAAATTCACACAGAAATTTCTTTCAAAAGAAGAAATCGGCTAAGATGCAGAAAGGACGAGATTGCTCTCGTCCTTTTGTTTTATCTTTTATTCCTCCATGAGCTTTTCCCAAAGCTCATAGACCTCAGACTGCTGTGTCTGAAGCTGTTCAAGCTCTGCGGTAAGCTCCATGAGCTTTTCATAGTCTCCCGTAACCTCATCACTCTGGAGTTCCGTCTGGAGATTCTCTATTTCCGCATCCAGTTCTTCGATGCGCAGTTCCGCCTTTTTCAGGTCATTCTGACGTTTGCGTTCTCTTGCCTGCTCCTCCTTGCGGAGTTTGTACTCGTTGACCTTGGGCTTCTTTTCCTGTTTATTTTCAGAACCTTGGGAAACACTGAGGACGGCCTCCCCATCGGTTGCTGTTTTCTCTGCGTAATAATCATAGTTTCCCAGATACTCGGTTACTCCCTCGGAAGTAAGCTCGATGATTCTGTCTGCCAGCTTATTTATAAAGTATCGGTCGTGGCTGATGATGAGCATCGTTCCCGCATAATCGAGAAGCGTCTGCTCCAGAGCTTCTCTGGAGGGAGTGTCCAGATGGTTTGTAGGCTCATCAAGCAGGAAAAAGTTTGCACCCTTGAGCACAAGCTTCAAAAGCGATATGCGTGCACGCTCGCCACCGCTCAGTGCAGAGACAGGCTTGAACACATCGTCACCCTTGATAAGAAACGCACCCAGTGCCGTGCGGATTTCCGTATTGCTCATATAAGGAAAAGAGTCGCTTATTTCGGAAAGTGCATCGTTTTCAGGTGTGAGGTCTGACTGCATCTGGTCAAAATATCCCACATCCACTCTTGCGCCAAACTGCAACTTGTCATACTCCGCCCCATAGATTCCGCAGAGAATCTTGAACAGAGTGGTTTTTCCGCATCCGTTCGCTCCAACTATGAAAACCCGCTCACCTTTGCGGATATGCAGATTCACATTGCTGAGCACCTGCACCCCGTCAAAAGATTTTGAAATATTGTTGCATATGAGCACATCGTTTCCGCTTTCTCTCTTTGGCTCAAAATTCAGATGAATTGTGCTCTCCTCGTCCTCGGGCTTCTGAAGTCTCTCTTTAATGCGGTCAGCTTCTTTCTGCTTGCTCCGGGCAGTAATAAAGTTATGCTCTCTGCCCCACCGCTTCTGCTGTTCAACAATTCCCTCTATCCGCTTTATTTCCTTGGAATCACGTTCATACAAGCGCCGTGCCGCCTCAAGCTCATGGGCTTTCTTCTGCATAAACAAAGTGTAGTTGCCGTCGTATGCTATTATCTTTTTGTGCTCGAGTTCTATGGTCTTGTTGGTGACGGCATCAAGAAAATATCTGTCGTGGCTGATTATCAGTGCTGAACCTGAAAAGTCCTTGATAAAACCTTCAAGCCAGCGCACAGAATTAATATCAAGGTGGTTTGTCGGCTCGTCAAGCAGAAGCATATCTGCTCCTGACAGCAAAAGTTTGGCAAGAGACAGCTTGGATGCCTGTCCTCCGCTGAGAGTCCCAACCTGTCGGTCAAAATCGCTTTCTGAAAATCCCAAACCCAGAAGCGCCGAGCGGGTACGGCTCACATAGGTGAGTCCGCCCTCCGAGTTGAAGCGGTCAATCAATGCTGTCTGTCGGGACACGAGAGTATCTATATCTCCGACTCCGCTTTCAATCTGCAAGGTGAGCTTTTCAATCTCCGTCTCCATGTCCATCAGGGATCTGAAAACATTCTTCAGCTCATCAAACACAGTGGCGTAAGGGTCAGTGCAGGCGTGCTGACGCATATAGCCCACCGTCGTATCACGGGCTACAAACACACCGCCTGAAGTGGGAGACAACTCCCCTGTAATTATTTTAAACAGCGAGGTCTTGCCGGTACCGTTTCTGCCGATAAATCCTACGCGGTCACGTTTTTCTATATCAAAATTCACATCCGAAAACAGTGTCCTCTCAACAGAACTTAACGAGAGCCCTCTGACGCTCAGCACCGACATCCAAACACCTCTTTCTATAATAAAAGTAAAGCTTTCCACGAATCATGCGGTTTTCCGCTATGAGTAATAATACTATAATCAAAAAAGAAAAACAATAGCGAAAAAACAATATTTGCTAAGAAAAAAAATTAAAAATTTATCAAAAAAACAGTTGACAATCCATTTTCATTGTGTTATATTAATAAAGCACTTTCGTGCTGGTGTAGCTCAGTTGGTAGAGCAGCTGATTTGTAATCAGCAGGTCGGGGGTTCAAGTCCGTCCACCAGCTCCAGCAAACAAAGACCTGCAAATTTGCAGGTCTTTCATATGGGAGAATTCCCGAGTGGCCAAAGGGGGCAGACTGTAAATCTGTTGTCAGTGACTTCGGTGGTTCGAATCCACCTTCTCCCACCAGAAAAGAGCATCGACTTTGTCGGTGCTCTTTTCAGCTATATTCGCCCTCGGCGAGCAAAATTGAGTAAATAAGCTAAATGCGCTTTGCACGCTAAATTGGTTTCGCTATCTTCAGTGAACATAATTTAGCTATATACATTCCATTCAACTGATGATATAATCAAAATAAAGGAAGTGGTAATACTATGAACAATTCAACATCATTGAGGAACCCATTACTCAGAATTTTATCGGTCGTAATATCTGTTATTATGATATTATCCGTAATGAGCATCAACGTATATGCTGACAGCTCAGTGCCTTTTGATGACAGCGAGGTTTTAACGGACACTCTGCTTCTCGTCAACGCCAGTACCGATGAGGTTTTGTACTCTAAAAACAGCGATGTAAAGCGCCCTATTGCTTCGATAACAAAAATAATGAGCTGTATCGTTGCTTTGGAGAGTATCGAAAATCCCGAGAGCTACATGATTGAGATTACAGAAGAGCCGATTGCCGATGTAATGAATCAGGGTGCCGCCTGTGCAGGATTTGAAAATCACATCGGACAGACCTACAGCGCCATGGACATCATCTACGGAATGATGGTACCCTCAGGATGCGAAGCCGCCCAGATACTTGCTTATGAAGTTGGTGCAGACGCAACGGCAGACGAGTTCGCTGTAATGATGAACAACAAGGCCGAAGAGCTGGGATGTGAGAACACATATTTTACCGAAGCACACGGACTTTCTGACGAGAACTACTCAACTGCAGAAGACTTGCTGATCATCACCGAATATGCAATGCAGAATCCCTTGTTCAGAGAAATCGTATCCACGGAATACTATCAGCCGGAAGGCTTTTCCGCTCCTTTCTTCAACACCAATCAGCTTATCGCCGAGGAGAACAACCGAGGCTTATACAACAGATATGTTACAGGTGTAAAAACAGGATTTACCACATTGGCAGGACGTTGTCTTGCGTCTTCTGCCACCAAGGGTGAGGACAGCTTTTTCTGCATCGCTCTCGGCGGTTATAACGGAACTGTAAACCACGCAATGAAAGACACCGCCGCACTTTATGACTGGGCATTTGCCAATTATACCGAGAACATCGATATCGACATTGAAAACTCCTATGCCAGCGTCGGAATCGGCGAAAGCGTATCCACACAGGCAACAATCACAAACGCAACCTCCGGAGAGGATTCTGTAGTAAGCTGGTACTCCTCTAACGAGAATGTGGCTACTGTAGACGAAAACGGCACAGTTTACGGCATCAGCGAAGGCCAGGCAAAGATAACCGCAATGACTCCCACGGGCAACTTTGACACTCTGCTGGTATCGGTAGGATTCTACAACGGCATCACGGTATCTTCCCGAGACGGCGACTACACCACAGGCGTCAAGGAAGATGTGGATTGGAATGCCATCAAGCGTAACGGCTTTGACTTTGCCGTAATAAGAGCAGGCTGGGGCAGCGAGGATTATCCCAACCAGAACGACCCTCAGTTCGTTACCAACGTCAAAGGTGCCGCTGAGAACAACATTCCCTTCTACCTGAGCTTTATCGCCTATGCAAGCAACAGCGAAAGAGCCGTAGCTGAAGCTGAATATTTCCTCAGAGAGATGGAGGAATATTTCCCCGAGGAAGGTAAGAAACATCTGGTTTCTGTTGTATATAATATGACCGACAGTTCGTTTTACAACAACTCCGCTCAGCTCAACACCGACATCGCTCTCGCCTTTGCACAGCGACTCGGCGAACACGGCTACGATACCCTCATCTGTGCAAACAAAACTGTTTTCTCCAATATGGACATAGATACTCTGCTGGAAAACAATGTGGGAATATACTACAGATACTATCCCTACATCATTGATTTTTCATCCCCTGCAACTCCTGTAAACGCTGAGTCGGTGGATATGTGGGAATACCGAAGCGACGGATATTTCCCACAGTCAAGCCAGAACGGCTACACCACGCTCTGTGTGTCCTACGAAAAGCCATTACCTAAATACGACCCCGACGACACAAAACCCTCTACCGAGGACGAGACAAAGCCCTCCACAGAGGATGAAACAAAACCCTCGGAGCCTGTAGGCAACAAGGGAATCCTGGGAGACGCCACCGGTGATGGCAGTGTCAACATCAAGGATGCAACGGCAATTCAGAAAGCGATAGCTTTACTTATCACTTTATCTGAAGAGGAATCTATGCGAGCCGAGGTCAACGGCGACGGCATGGTGAACATAAAGGATGCAACCGCTATCCAGAAATTTGTTGCGGGAATGGAAGTCCCCTATCCCATTGGCGAAGAATTTCTTTATTGACGTTCTAAAAATCACTTGCATATATCCGATATACAAAGTCAGTACAAAACCTTTGGCAAGATAAATCAAAACGAGCAAACATAAGCAAAGCACCTGAAGCTGTAATCAGCGGTCTCAGGTGCTTATTATTTTTAAAATTTGTCAATTTTCTGAGGTAATCAGAAAAAGATTAATCACATACAATTTACTTTTCGGCGCTGGTGTGTTAATATTAATTTGTATGTTCAGACAATAGGATTTATCTACCACACTTAATATTGGAGGAAGTCTGATGAACTATGATGTAATTATTATCGGTGCCGGTCCCGGAGGCATCTTTGCAACTTACGAGTTGCTGCAACACAAGCCCGATTTAAAGATTGCGGTGTTTGAAGCAGGGCACGAACTGAGCAAACGCCACTGTCCTATTGACGGAGACAAAATTAAAAGCTGTATCAAATGCAAAAGCTGTTCCATTATGAGCGGATTCGGCGGTGCAGGTGCTTTCTCTGACGGCAAGTACAACATCACCAACGATTTCGGCGGTACTCTGTATGAATACATCGGAAAGAAGCCTGCACTGGACCTGATGCATTATGTGGACGATATCAACCTGAAATTCGGCGGCGAAGGAACCAAACTCTATTCCACCGCAGGCACTCGGTTCAAGACCCTTTGCATACAGCACGACCTGCACCTTCTGGATGCTTCCGTTCGTCATCTCGGCACGGATATTAACTACATTGTTCTGGAAAACATCTATAAATATCTCAAGGACAAGGCGGATTTCTTCTTTGACACTCCCGTTGAAGCAATAAAGATTATTGCAGGCGGTTACGGCGTAAAATGCAAGGATAAACTATACTCATGTTACAAATGCATTGTTTCTGTAGGCAGAAGCGGAAGCAAGTGGATGGAACAGGTTTGCAGAGATCTGGATATTCCCACAAGCTCCAACCGCGTGGATATCGGTGTCCGCGTGGAACTGCCTGCCAGCGTTTTTGCACATCTGACAGACGAGCTTTACGAGAGCAAAATTGTCTACCGCACCGAAAAATACGGCGACAAGGTGCGAACCTTCTGCATGAACCCCAAGGGTGCAGTTGTGAACGAAAACACCAACGGCATCATCACCGTTAACGGACACAGCTACGAAGATCCTGCAAAGCAGACAGAGAACACAAACTTTGCTCTGCTTGTAGCTCAGCACTTATCGGAGCCTTTCAAGGATTCCAATGGCTACGGCGAATCCATAGCAAGACTGAGCAATATGCTGGGCGGCGGAGTTCTTGTACAACGTTTCGGCGATCTGATTCGCGGACGACGCTCAACCCCGGGAAGAATGAACGATGCTTTTATCACCCCGACCCTCAATGCTACTCCCGGCGATTTGAGTCTGGTACTTCCAAAGCGAATTCTGGATGCTATCATTGACATGATATACGCCCTCGACAAGGTAGCTCCCGGTACCGCCAACGACGACACCCTGCTTTACGGTGTTGAGGTGAAGTTCTACAATATGGAGGTTAAGGTCAACAAGCAATTGGAGACCTGCTATCCCGGACTTTACATTATCGGTGACGGAAGCGGAATCACCCATTCTCTGTCCCATGCGTCAGCAAGCGGAGTCTATGTGGCAAGAGATATTGCAAACTAAGCTATTCAGCAGAGAGGATACATAAAATGAACTTTTTAGAAGAGAGAATCATAAAAGACGGACTTGTAAAATCCGGCAATGTTCTGAAGGTTGACAGTTTCCTGAATCATCAGATGGATATTGCATTGATAGAGGAAATCGGACGTGAGTTCAAGCGCCGTTTCGGTCACAAAACCATCTCAAAGGTTATGACCATAGAAGCATCGGGTATCGGCATCGCGGCTTTTGTTGCCAAAGAATTCGGTGTTCCCTTGGTTTTTGCAAAAAAGTCCAAGTCAATTAATATCGACGGCGAGATGTTTGTGGCTGAGGTCGAGTCCTTTACCCACAAAAACAAGAATCAGGTTATCGTGTCCAAAAAATTCCTGCACGAGGGCGAACACGTTCTTATCATAGATGATTTTCTTGCAAACGGATGTGCTCTGCAGGGACTTATTTCCATTGCTGAGTCTGCAGGCGCAATCGTTGAAGGTTGCGGTATTGTTATTGAAAAAGGATTTCAGATCGGCGGCCGTGTCATCCGCAATATGGGCTATCACCTGGAGTCTCTTGCAATCGTGGATGCCATGGATGCCGAAAACGGCTCTATCGTCTTCAGAGCGCAGGACTAAGTTTTATTCATAATGATACTCATTACTTTTTATGAGGCGGTGAATTTATGAGCTATCTTGGTGAGCTTCGCAAAGTTGTAGGGCACAGACCCTTGCTTTCTGCAGGTGCAACTGTCCTTGTAATAAAAAACGGAAAACTCCTCCTCAATCTTCGCTCTGACACAAACACCTGGGGCATCCCCGGAGGTGCTCTGGAGCTTGGGGAATCCTTAGAGGAAACTGCCCACAGAGAACTCAGGGAAGAAACAGGACTTACTGCTGAGAAAATGAGCCTGCTGACTGTGCTTTCAGGAAAAGATTTTTATTTTGAATATCCTAACGGAGATATACTGTATTCTGTAGTTGCTTTGTTTGTAGCTGAAAATGTAAGCGGAGATTTGGAAATCACTGATGGCGAAAGCTTTGAGCTTAATTATTTTGACATTAAAGATTTGCCAAACCTTGAAAGCAGAGCAAAATCAATGATCGAATGGGTAAGCGAGAACCGACCTGATGTATTCATTTACACCTGACCGCGGTGCCTGTTCACAACCACAAACTTAAAGGCTGTCTCACAAAGAAAAGTGAGACAGCCTCTTTTTTATCAATCGTTCCAGTAATCTGTTTTGTACGGCAATCCGATGTTCTTTGCTTTGAACACAGGCTCCTTGCCCTCTTTGCGTTGCTTTACATAATCATTGAGCGCTCTGTATACATATCTGCCCAATATAAGAATCACGGGCATATTGATGAGGGTCATACCGCCCATCAGCAAATCGGAGATATTCCACAGCATTTCTGCACTGAGGCCTGCACCTACGAAGATAACCAGAGATGCAATCAGATAATAAACTGTGCGAAAAGTCCTGTCGGGTTCTTTGCCCAGAATAAACTTGACCGCTTTGTCCACGTAGAACAGGTTGCCTATAAGGGTTGTGAATGCAAACATCACCATGGCAACGGTAATGAACACAGGGCCGAAAGCTCCCAGCGTTTTCTCCAGCGACATCTGCACATACTGTGCGCCGGAAATCTCCGCGGTAGGCTCAATGCCTGAGCTCATACACATAAATGCTGTTGCAGAGCATATGAGAATTGTATCAATGAATACCGACAGAACCTGCACCAATCCCTGCTTAACAGGATGGCTGACCTCTGCTGAAGCAGAAGCATTGGGAGCAGAACCTACGCCCGCCTCGTTGCTGAAAAGTCCGCGCTTGATGCCGTACATCACGCATGAACCGGTGAAGCCGCCGAATATGGCTCTGAAGTCAAAAGCTTCTGTAAAAATACGGGCAAAATCCTCGGGAAGCTGAGGAATGTTTATCAGCGAGATAATCACTGCCAAAAGGATGTAGGCAACACCCATAACAGGCACGATGAAAGTTGTGGCATTTACGATTCTTTTTCCGCCGCCGAAAAGGCAAAAACACACAACCGATGCAATAACCAGACCGATTATCCATGGCATAAGGTTCAAACTGAACTCCTTGCCCGCAAGAGCAAAGTCAACCTGAAGATTATAGAAATCATAGGCGGAAAAAGTGGACTGGAGATTGTAGGATGCAAGCATATTGAAGCCTACGCCGTAGGTGAGAATAAGAAACACCGAGAACGCAACCGCAAGAACACGGTTTTTGCAAAGGGCATGTATGTAATAGGCCGGTCCGCCATATCCCCCATCCTTGCCCTTTTTCTTGAATATCTGTGCCAGAGTGCTCTCAACAAAAGCAGAGGCACTGCCCACAATTGCAATGAGCCACATCCAGAACACCGAGCCGAAACCGCCGAGGCAAATGGCTGTTGATACGCCGATGATGTTACCCGTGCCTACTCTTGAGGCGGTTGACACCATCAATGCCTGAAAAGATGACACAGCACCCTTATTTCCCGGCTTTTCGGTTACGCAACGAATCTGTTCTTTGAACAATCTGAACTGAACAAACTTCGTCCTGAAGGTAAAATACAGTCCTCCCAGCACCAGAATAATTATCAGTATATAGCTATACAGTGCATCATTCAAAAAAGCAATGATATTTTCGAACATTTACCAATCTCCTATCCTCAACAAATATATACAAATTATACCCGAACCCGAGCAGAGTGTCAATCAATCCTATCGACTCATTTCTCCTTAATACTTGAAACTCCGAGGGCTTTGCTATATAATTCTTATATAAACATTTTTTAAGAGGTAAGTATGAACGCAACTTTAAAAACAGGCAATTCGCCGGATATTTCTTTTTGTGTGCCTGTGTACAACGTGGAGAACTTTCTGTCAGATTGCATCAACTCAATAATTGCTCAGGAAACCTCCGCCTTTACCTATGAAATCGTCTGCGTCGAGGATAAATCCACCGACGGCACTGCGGAGGTGCTCAAAGAGCTTGCAAAAAAACATCCGCAGATAAGAGTCTTTGATAACAGCGAAAACCGCGGTGTCAGCTACACCCGAAACCGCGCTGTAAAAAACGCAACGGGAAAATACATCTGGTTTGTTGACCCCGATGATATGCTGTATCCCCATACTGTGGAAAAAATGTTCATCGAAGCGGAAAAGCACAACACACAGGTGATACTGGGTAACTACATAAACTGTGATGAAACTGCAAAGCTTCAGGATTTCACAGACAAATACGACCCCTCTTTCTCAGTAATCAATACTGACGGCAACAACTTTCTCCCCTTTGATGATACCGGCAAGCGGATGTGTGCCTGCGTATGCGGAATGTTCAGAAGAGATTTTCTTCTCCTGCACAACCTTGCATTTCAGGAGAAAATGATTGCGCAGGAGGACACCCTCTTTTACTATGAGTTCTCACTGAAAACAGACAGTATCATCAAATACAACGCTCCTTGTTATATTTACCGCCAGCGAGCTACCTCTGTCATGCACTCGAAAAGCGCAGAAAGGTCAAAACGCTACTATGAATCCATGCGCATAATGCACAGGGTTTACAGCGAGCATCTCAGAACCGGCGACTATAAAGACAAGGCGGTGCTTCTGCACAAACTGCACCACATGCAACAAAATATCACCGTTTGTCTTGCACTTGTTCCCGACAGCTCCTATGTCAAACAAGAGCTTAAAGACCTGAAAAAGCAGAAAATTTATCCTTATAAATTCAGAAAGGATGCACTTAAATCCAAAGAGAGTTTCCTGCGCAGGACTCTGTTCTATCTTCAGCCTCTGGAACCTTTTTTCTGGCTTCTGCATCTTTCGGGAAAAATCAAAAACAAATAATTTTTTCGCCTCTGCAATTAATTTTGCAGAGGTTTTATTATCTAAGAAATTTCCACAACATTCCTGAAAAAACACATACAAAGCTGTTGAATTACGCAGAACAATAGGATATAATGAATTAAAAGAGGAGGTGGTTATACTATGGAAGATAAAAAGCATCTGTACATTATGATTTCCAGAACCCACACCGGAATCGGCAAAGCTATCAGACGTTTCTCCCGATATACATATAACCACGTGTCTCTCACCCTTGATCCCACGTTCAGACGCTGGGTCTCCTTTGCAAGATATATTCACAACGCACCTCTGTACGGAGGATTCATCGTTGAACCCGTAGAGCGGTATCTTGCTGACGGCAATGGTGATGATGTGTTGGTACGCATCTTCAAAGTAGAAATATCAGACGAGGATTACTCACGACTCACCGAACTGTTCTCAAAAGCAGGAAATCTTAACAGTGGATATGTATATAACATCTTCGATATAGTTGCCGCTTCCGTAAAACTCAGAGCTCCCGTAAACGGTGCATACACCTGCCTCGGCTTTGCACGAGAGGTTCTTCGCAAGGACTATATGAACATCAAAGCTCTCGACGAAGACCTTACACCCTATATGATATATGAAGGCGGGCTTTCGGGCCTTGCTGCTGACAGCGGAGACCGAACAGACCGGTATTTTTCTAAACTCAATCTTCTTCAGGGCACTAAATGTACAATGAGGCAGCTCGCCACCCTGACATCCCGTGCTGTCAGGCACAGCAGTGCAGATGCCTACACCTATCGTGTACATTAATCCTGCAATTCAACAACCTGTTTTCAAAGAACCTTGAAATTTTTTCAGGGTTCTTTTTTATTTTTTTATGAAAATGACATTTTTTCGGTAGAAAGATAATTCAAGGTGTGGTATAATATATGAAGGATGTTGTTTCATCAACATCAGTTTGTGTCTTTATCGGGTATATCCCATAAACAGAATCCCGGAGGATGAAATGGGCAAACAGGGAAAAAAGAGCAAAAAGAAAAAGTGGATTAAATTGCGTCATAGAGTAGTGCGCAATATTGCCTATGCAATTATGTACCCCTACTCACGAATAAAGTACGGCATCACCATTGAACGCCACAAGGACAGCAGGAAGCGTCCCTATCTGATTGTAATGAATCATCAGACCGCCTTCGACCAGTTCTTTGTGGGAATGGCATTTCCCGGTGCTGTTTATTACATAGCGTCTGAGGATATCTTCTCAAACGGCTGGATCTCAAAACTTATAAACTATCTGGTGGCACCAATTCCTATCAAAAAACAGACCACCGATGTCCACGCCATACTCAACTGTATGAGAGTTGCCAAAGAGGGAGGCACCATTGCCCTTGCACCCGAGGGCAACAGAACCTTCTCGGGTGAGACTGTCTACATTAACCCTGCAATCTCAAAACTTGCAAAGAAGCTTTCCCTGCCTCTTGCTTTCTACCGCCTTGAGGGAGGCTACGGCGTACATCCCCGTTGGAGCGATGTGGTCAGAAAAGGCAAGATGCGGGGCTATGTATCCCGTGTTGTGGAGCCGGAAGAATACAAGTCCATGACCGACGAGGAGCTGGGGACCTTTATCGAAAAAGAGCTTTACGTGAACGAAGGCTCTCTGAGCGGAGAATTCCGCCACAAAAAGACAGCTGAATATCTGGAGAGGGCAATGTATGTATGCCCGTACTGCGGTCTTTCAGAATTTGAAAGTCACGGGGATATCATAGAATGTAAAAAATGCCACAGACAGATTCGCTATCTGCCCACCAAGGAACTTCAGGGTGTGGGATTTGACTTCCCGTACAGATTCACGACTGAGTGGTATGCTTACCAGTGTGACTTCATAAACGGGTTTGATACAACAAAGCATACCGAATCCCCGATATATATAGATACAGTATCAATATCTGAAGTTATCCTGTACAAAAACAAAAAGCTTATAGTAAAAAACGCAGAGCTATCACTTTTCGGAGACAGAATTGAAGCAAAAGGCTCTAAAGGTTTTGAGCTTCACATCCCCTTTGAGGATGCATCTGCCACTGTAGTTATACTCGGCAAAAACAAACTTAATCTTTATTATGAGGGAAAGGTGTATCAGATAAAAGGCTGCAAGCGGTTCAATGCGCTGAAATATCTGAACATCTATCACAGACACATAAATATCAAGGAGGAACATCCCGATGACAAATTTCTGGGACTCTGAGGTATGGGGCTTTATCAATGTAATTGCGGTACTTCTTGCAAGCCTCATAGCAGCAAATATGCTGAAACGCTCAGTGAAATTTCTGAAGTATTCACTGATACCCACGTCCGTTTTAGGCGGTGCAATTCTGCTCATTATTTCCTCAGTGTACGAGATTATCACAGACGGTATACTCTTTAACACTGACTTCTTCGGCGGCAACGGTATGTCGACTATGGAGAACATCACCTACCATGCGCTGGCGCTGGGATTCATTGCTTCCACCTTCAAAAGCAGCGGCGGCAAAATGTCCAAAAAACGTTCCACCGAGATTTTCAACACCGGTGTGACTACGGTTTCCACCTACCTTCTTCAGGCAGTGGTAGGCTTCGGAATCACGATAATCGCGTCCCTGATACTTGCAGACTTTTTCTCTGCCGCAGGTGTACTTCTGCCCTTTGGTTTCGGCCAGGGCACAGGTCAGGCCATGAACTACGGCAACATCTACGAGACTCAGTATGGATTTGAAGGCGGAAAAACCTTCGGCCTCACTATTGCGGCACTGGGATTCCTCAGCGCATCCATCGGCGGTGTTATTCATCTGAATATTCTTAAAAAGAAGAATAAGATTCAGCTCACCCACGCCGACGACTCCACCGCCAAGGCAGAAAATGTTGAAGGCGACAATGAAATCCCCATGCAGGGCAGTATGGATAAGCTCACCGTACAGCTTGCTTTCGTTGCCATTGCGTATCTCCTCACCTATGGGCTGATGTATGCACTGGGGCTTCTGCTCCCGGGAATGAAAGCTACCATCTACGGATTCAACTTCCTCATCGGTGTGCTTATTGCAACGCTGGTAAGGGTGGTTGTGAACAAACTGAGAATCAAAAAGATCATCAACAGACAATACATAAACGATTTCCTTATGACCAGAGTCAGCAACTTCTTCTTCGACCTTATGGTTGTGGCAGGTATTGCCGCAATCCGCCTGAGTATTCTGGAGGATTACTGGGGCATCGTCCTCATCCTCGGTGTTGCGGGACTGTTCATCACCTACTTCTACAACCGCCTTGTTGCAAAGACACTGTTCAAGGAATACGAGCAGGAGCAGTTCCTGATGATGTACGGTATGCTCACAGGTACTGCAAGCACAGGTATCATTCTTCTCCGCGAAATCGACGGAGAATTTGAGACTCCTGCCGCAGACAATATGGTATATCAGAACTTCCCTGCCATTGTGTTCGGCTTCCCCATTATGTTGCTTGCCACACTGGCTCCTCAGAAGCCAATGCTCACAATGATTATTCTGGTAATTTTCTTCGCAGTGATGAACCTGATTCTTTTCCGCTCAAAGATTTTCAGAAAACGAAAGAAAAAACAATAATTACTCAGGGTTATGGCGATATCTATTGACTTTGAGCGAAAAACGTGCTAATATTTTTACACAATAATTTGATGGAGGTTTCTATCATGGAGCACATTAAGACAATTGAAACTCGCAACCTTTGCGAAAGTGCAAAGAACGGCGGTTGCGGCGAGTGCCAGACTTCCTGCCAGTCCGCTTGCAAGACCAGCTGCGGTATTGCAAATCAGCAGTGCGAGAATCAGAGCGAAAGCAAGTAATTGCGAAACAGAATGCCGCCTGAAAAAGGCGGCATTTTTATCATATATGCAAAGGAAATCAGGGTATGATACATCAATATAAACTTGGCGGCTACAATATCGTTCTGGACATTTGCTCAGGCTCTGTCCACGCTGTTGACGAGGTAGCCTATGACATCATCGGTATGTTTGAAGAAAACAACCGTGAGGCAGTTTTAACAACAATCAACGAAAAATACGCAGACCGAGAAGACATCACAAAAGCAGACATCGAGGAATGTTACGAGCAGGTAGAGGCACTGAAAAATCAGGGCAAGCTCTTTGCAGAGGATACCTTCAGACCTATGGCGTCAACCCTCAAAGCAAAGACCTCGGGTGTAATCAAGGCGCTGTGCATGCACATTGCTCACACCTGCAACCTGAACTGCTCCTACTGCTTTGCAAGTCAGGGCAAGTACCACGGCGACAGAGCTATGATGAGCTTTGAAGTGGGAAAACGTGCCCTCGACTTTCTCATAGAAAACTCTGGCAACAGACGCAATCTGGAGGTAGACTTCTTCGGCGGAGAGCCTCTGATGAATTTCGATGTTGTGAAAAAACTCGTGGAATATGCACGCAGTATTGAGAAAGAACACAACAAAAATTTCAGATTCACTTTAACTACGAATGGTGTCCTCATCGATGACGACGTCATCGACTTTGCCAACAAAGAAATGAGCAACGTGGTGCTGAGCCTTGACGGAAGAAAAGAAATCCACGACCGCTACCGCGTGGACTACTCGGGCAACGGAAGCTGGGAGAAGATTGTTCCCAAATTCCAAAAACTGGTTGAGGCCCGCGGCGGCAAGGACTACTATATGCGCGGCACCTTCACCCACGCGAACCCCGACTTTTTGAACGACATTCAGACGATGCTTGACTTGGGCTTTACAGAGCTTAGCATGGAGCCGGTTGTAAGTGCTCCCGGGGAGCCGGAGGAGCTGACAGCAGAGGATCTGCCCATTGTACTCGAACAATACGAGAAGCTTGCAGAACTTATGCTCAGACGCGACCGCGAAGGCAAGCCCTTCACTTTCTATCACTATATGATAGACCTGACCGGCGGTCCCTGCATCTACAAGCGAATCTCCGGTTGCGGTTCAGGCACGGAATATATGGCAGTTACCCCTTGGGGAGACCTTTACCCCTGCCACCAGTTTGTAGGCGAAGAAAAGTTCAAGCTGGGCGACATCTATCAGGGTGTCACAAACACCCACATTCAGGACGAGTTTATGAAGTGTAACGTATACGCACGACCTGAGTGTCAGGACTGCTGGGCAAAACTCTACTGCTCAGGCGGTTGTGCCGCCAATGCCTACCACTCCACAGGTGCAATCACGGGTGTATACAAATACGGCTGTGAGCTGTTCAAGAAGAGAATGGAATGTGCAATCATGGTAGCTATAGCCAGAGCTTTCGGAGACAACAAATAATGAACACACCAATCTGTGATTTTGTAAAAAGTTATGCAGACAGCGACGCTCTGAGGCTTCATATGCCCGGGCACAAGGGCAAGAGTATACTTGGAACTGAGCATCTGGATATCACTGAGATTCAGGGTGCTGACAGCCTTTATGAGGCAAAAGGCATCATAAGAGAAAGCGAGCAAAACGCAAGCCGACTCTTCGGCTGTGACACCTACTACTCAACCGAAGGCTCTTCCCTTTGCATAAGGGCAATGCTCTGTCTTTTACATATGTATGCTGAAGCAGAAAGCAGAAAACCTCTGATACTGGCAGGCAGAAACGCACACAAGACCTTTCTCTCTGCCTGTGCACTTCTGGATTTCGATGTAAACTGGCTGTACCCTGCAGACACAGACTCATACCTCAGTTGCCTCATTAATTCTGAGGAGCTTGATAAATATCTCTGCAATTCAGATACAAAGCCTGTGGCGGTATACCTGACCAGTCCCGACTACCTGGGCAATATTTCGGATATTAAATCAATTGCCGGGGTTTGCCACAAGCACGGCGTACTTCTTCTTGTTGACAATGCCCACGGAGCTTATCTGAGATTTTTCCCTGAGTCTTTGCATCCTATCGACCTGGGTGCTGATATGTGCTGTGACTCCGCACACAAGACCCTGCCTGTGCTCACAGGTGGCGCTTACCTGCACATCTCCCCCAAGGCACCCGATGTATTCACCCGTCAGGCCAAAAGCGCGCTGAGCATGTTCGGCTCTACAAGCCCCTCATACCTGATACTGCAGTCACTGGACCTCTGCAACGAGTATCTGGAAAATGGCTATGGAGAGAAGCTCGGTATGTTTTCTGATAAAGTCTCTGAGTTCAAAGACAGACTTATCTCTCACGGCTACACTCTGCAGACAGACGAACCACTGAAAATCACCCTATGCACCAAAGCCTACGGATATACAGGCACAGACTTTGCAGATATTCTTTTAAAGAATAATATCACCTACGAGTTTGCCGACCCCGACTATGTAGTTTTCATGCTGACCCCCGAGCTGAGCAATAAAGACTTGCTGGCTCTTGAGAAAGCTCTCACAAGCATCGAGAAACGCTCACCCATCAGCACCGCCCCACCTGCGTTTTCAATTCCCGAGGCTGTCACCTCTGTGCGCAAAGCTCTGCTGAGCCTGAGAGAAACCATTCCCGTAACTCAGAGTATGGGCAGGATTCTGGCTGAAGCAAACGTCGGCTGTCCGCCTGCCGTGCCCATAATCATGTGTGGCGAAAGAATAGACGAGGACGCCATAGATTGCTTTTTGTACTACGGAATAACAGAATGTGTTGTAATAAATCAATAGAAAAATCAAGGCTGTCTCAGTACAAATTCAGTTTTTGCAGAGACAGCCTGTTTTTCTTTTTAATAATATGATAAAATTAATTTACTCCATAAATAATTCATATTCGCGTGATATTTTTAATTCGGAGGTGAGAACATGTACAAAATTCTACTTGTTGAAGACGATCCTGATATCAGGGAACTGATATGCGACTATTTCCATGCAAAAAGCAACAACACTATCTGTATTGAGACCGCAACTGATGGTCAGACAGGCGTAGAAAAAGCCTACGAAAATGCATATGATGTTCTGCTTTTGGACGTGATGCTGCCCGAGCTCAGCGGCTTCGAGATCTGCAAGGAAGTAAGACGCGACAGCGATGTACCCATTCTTTTCATCACAGCACGAGCCGCCCAGGAGGATATGCTCCACGGGTATGCTTTGGGATGCGACGACTATGTGGTCAAACCCTTCCCTCTGGCTGTATTGTATGAAAAAGTCAACGCACTTATCAAACGTTCCAAAGGCCTTGTCAGACAGTCTGTTTTTACATCAGGCGGATTAACTCTGAACCCCAACAATGGCAAGGTTTTGTCAGAATCAGTTGAGGTCACGCTCACAGCAAAGGAGTATTCCATCCTGAGAATTCTCTTTGAAAACAAGGGAGCAGTTGTGTCGAGAGATACTCTCATACGACACCTGTGGGGATATGACTCAGACATAGACGAACGTATAGTGGACTCACATATCAAAAACCTCAGAAAGGCTCTGGGGACAAACTCAAAACTTATCAGAACTGTTCGGTCACGCGGATATGTATTGGAGGAATCAAAATGAAAAACAAACTAAAGAAACAGAAACGAAATATAGCAATCAAAATCTTTGCCGTGTTGTTCGCGGTGTGGCTGATTGTCTCGGGCGTGTTCTTTGCAGTTGTTACAACTATAGAAAAAAACACCCTCATAGCTCAGGAAAAACTATATGAAGAAATCCTGATGAATCGGCTTTCAGAATATCAGAATCTTCCGAGAACAGAAGTCTGCAGTGTAGTTACACGAGCAAAGTACCATTTTCTTTCTTCCGAGGAAATGCTTGCCTATATGCAGAAAACTTCTTCAGAAGAACCGCTCAGGGAAAAGCCGAACTACTTCCCTTATGACAAGAATATGCAGATCGTTGTAATGGAATCTACCGGAGACCAGATTCCTATAATAGACACAGACAAGGCGACAAGCACAACGTTTTTCGGAATTCAAAATGAAACTAAAGACACCTATCAGGGACTTCTCAACTACGATAGCTACAGGGCATCCCTGACGGATGATGAGTTCGATACTATAAAAGACTATCTGAGCAGAAAACCCGACAAAGAGGGTGCATACTACGAGCTTATATGCAAAGAGTTTTACTTTGACGACGAAAATGATCAAATAATCCCCAAGACCGTGGAAATCGTCAAGACCAAGGCAAGCAATATCTGGTATGCCGAAGATGAGCCCGTGGAAACATTTGAGCTGAATCTTACAGAAAGTACAGCCGGACTCGAGCTCTACGAACTTCCTCAGGACAGCAGGAATGTAATCGACGACGACTTTGCAACAGGTGAATTTGCAAGCGAAGGCCTCATTGAAGACCCGTATGCCACCCTCGATACCGATCAATTATACAGTTCACTTCTCCCTGCAGTCACTAAAATTTCTCCTTTAAACTACCTCTATTACAATCACTATCGTTTTAACACCACAGAATATACAGTTGTGGCAGATAATACCGACCCCGAGGGATTCACAGAGATTGCAGAGCATTACTCCATAATCATTAAGTATGCCAAGAAAATTGATGTTCTGGGAAGTTGCAGTGACACCCTGATTCTTGGCATAGGAGGAATGTTCCTGTTCCTGCTTATTATAGGTATCATCCTGACCGTCATGCTGTGGAAGGTAATGAAAACTCAGATTCAAGAGGAGCAAAAGCGCAGAGAGGTCACAAACGCCCTTGCTCATGACATCAAGACTCCCCTGTTTATCATTGAAGGCTATGCCCAGAACCTGAAAGAGAATCTTTATTCAGATAAGAAAGAGCACTACGCCGACAGAATCATAGAGCGTACCAAAGAAGTAAACACCCTGGTACACAAGATGCTTGATTTCTCAAAGCTCGACAGTGTATGCTATAAGCTTAATTCAGAGAACATTGATATGGCCGAACTCGTAAATAAAGTGGTCTCTGACTTCAGCGAAGTTGCAGAAGAAAGGACACTCTCCCTTGATTTACAGGGCGAATGCCGTATAAAGGCTGACAGAGAGCTGATTGTCAGAGCTGTATCAAACCTTATTGACAACGCCGTAAAACACTCCGACCCGAATTCCGTCATAAACATTCGTCTTAACAGCAAAGAACTTACTATATCCAACACTTGCAGTACCATTACTGAAAAAGACCTGAAACACATTACCGAGCCATTCTTCACAGCTGACAGCAGCAGAGAAACCAGGAGTAACGGACTTGGCCTTTCAACAGTAAAAACCATTGCAGATATGCACGGATACAAGCTGTCCACGGAGCTTGAGAATAACATTTTCTCTATTTCTCTTCGCTTTGGCAAATAAAAAACATGCACAAAAGAGGCTGCCTTGCAAGGCAGCCTCTTTTAGTTATCTCTGTAATTTATTTTTTCTCAAAGGTCTTTGTCTCTGTATTGTCAGCAGAAGTCCATGTCATAGTCTTGCCTGAGAGAACAACGTTGTATGCATACTCTTGTTTTCCGCTGATGTCATAGAAGGAAAGAGCGCCTGTCTCGTCGTTGTAGTTGAATGTGCATACAGTGGATCTGGAAACACCGTCAATAATGCTTGTCTTGTGCAGAGTAGTGGAATCAAAGAATGTCCACACCCACTCGTCAGTTGTGGAGGTTTCCTTCCACTGACCAAGAATCATAGAGTCGGCACTAACGTAGGAATCGAACTCCTCGAAATCCTCATAAAGGTTTTTGGGTCCATTATTACATCCTGCAAGAGCAAACACAGAGAATGCAAGAACAATAGCCAAAGTAAACGCAAAAATCTTTTTCATAATAATCACCTCAACAAAGTATACATTGATTATATAACAAAAGCCTTTAGATATCAACAGTTTTTATCAGATTTTTAATAAGTTTGACGCATTAGTGAATAATATTTTCTCTCTATCCGAATCAGACATGGGAACAGCCATAAATCGATTCAACTCTTCCGCAGGATCCCACATGGGAAAATCTGTACCGAAAAGAAGTCTGTCGGCTCCGTATGCGTTTATATACTTTGCAAACATTCCTTCCTCCATCAGCGCAGAGGAACTGGATGTATCCAGCATACAGTTCACGTCTTTAAGCTGCTCGTAGGCCTCGTCCCACACGGAATAACCACCGAAGTGTGCACCTATAACGGTAAGCTTCGGGAACATCTTGCAGATGCGTGCCACACGTCGGGGATGAGAATAATCGTATCGGTAATCACCGCAGTGCAGAAGCAGAGGAAGTTTGCCCTGCATATAGTCGTACATCAGGAGCATACGCTCATCATCAACATTGAACATCTGGGTATCCGGGTGGAGCTTGATGCCTTTGAGACCAAGGCTTATGCATCGGTCAACTTCGGCTATTTTTTCTTCATAATCCTGATGCATAGTACCGAATCCGAAGAGTCTGCCGGGATGTGCCGAAACCTCCGCAGTGATAAAGTCGTTGATTCGCTCAACCTGCTGTTCACTGGTTGCAACAGAATGTACGACGCTTGTGGTGATTCCTGCTCGCTCGGAGTATTTCAGTAAATTGTCTACGGAGCCTACACGGTCCATCTTGATATCGTAGAACTTGCCTATTGCTTCTGTTGCACGCTCGGCAATCTTATCGGGATAGATGTGTGCGTGAAAGTCGATTATTTTCATATATACCATCCTTATCCTTGGCTGATAATAAATAATATAAAGTAAAAACGGCAGACTTAACAACCTGCCGTTTTGGGCCGCTGCGGGGGACGCTGAATTTTTAAAAAATTCAGCTACGCTCGGCGACCCGATGCTTCGCATTCGGTACCCGCCTTCTCGCTTCGTGCCTAAAAACAGTACACAGGACTATTTTTCCTGACGGCACTCACTCTCTCAGGGTTCCGTCCATTCAGACTCGTGTCTGTTCGACAGTACATTTATCGTATTATTTAGCTATAAAAAACACAGTACCCAAAGGGGTACTGTGTTTGGCGCGCTGCGGGGGACTCGAACCCTCGACCTACTGGTTCGTAGCCAGTTACTCTATCCAGCTGAGCTAGCAGCGCATATCGCATTTTTACGACCTTAATATATTATCACATCTTTTTATAAATTGCAAGCATAAATTTGATTATTTATAATAATTATCTCCGCACATAATTGTTGAAAACATCTAAACGAGTATATCGGATACAATATACCGCCCGAGTAAAATCCTCGGGCGGTAATATTAACGTATCAATTCATTTGTCAAATAATTCCTGCGATGAATTTCTGGATTGCAGTAGCATCCTTAACATTTACTGAATTATCACTGTTGTAATCTGCAACTGCCAACCCCTCATCGCTGAGAATTGAAATATCCGCGATATGCTTCTGGATTGCTGTTGCATCTCGTACATTCAACGAACCGTCGCAGTTTACATCGCCAAGCTGATAGGAGTTAACAGGATTGTTGTTACTGTCAACTACTTCAAAATTGATTTTGTTTTCTATCGCATAAGTTTTAGTATAAGAACCTGGGTAGCCGTAAATCGTAAGGTTTTCACAATCGTTAAAAGCTTCATGCCCGATAAACGCAACGCTCTTAGGAATAGTAATACTTGAAAGATGCTTGCAACGATTAAAAGCCCAATCACCGATGAAAGCAACACCTTCGGGAATGATGATATTTGTAAGGCTGTTACAACCAGAGAAAGCACACTCGCCGATAGAAGTAACTCCCTCAGGAATTGTTATACCTATAAGGCTACCGCAGTCAGAAAAAACAGAATCACCAATAGAGGTAACGCCCTTGGGAATATTGATCCTTGTAAGATTGCCACAATCGTAGAATGCTTCATCACCGATAACAACAACACTATCCGGAAGTGTGATGCTTTTAAGACTCTCGCAGCGAAGGAATGCACCGTTACCAATAGAAGTAACGCCCTCGGGAATATTGATGCTTGTAAGATTGCCACAATCGCAGAAAGCGTAGTCACCGATATAAGTTACTCCCTCTGGAATTGTAATGCTTGTAAGGTTAACGCACCATGAGAAAGCCCTGTACCCGATACTAATAACACCATCAGGAATAAAATAGGATGTATCGATTTTGCCTTCAGGATACTTTATTAGAGTTGTTTTATTTTTATCAAAGAGCACTCCATCAATGCTACAATAGTTTCTGTTGTTTAATTCTACATCGATGCTTGTAAGGCTGAAACAACTGTAGAAAACATCCTCACCAATATAGGTAACTCTCTCGGGAATAGTAATATTTGTAAGGTTCTTGCAGTTATAGAAAGTCAATTCACCAATAGAAGTAACACCTTCAGGAATATTGATGTTTTTAAGATTTTCACAAGAGCAAAAAGCTTTGTCCCCAATATAGGTAACGCCCTTGGGAATATTGATACTTGTAAGCTTGCTACAACTCAAGAAAGCCCCATCACCGATATAAGTTACCCCCTCTGGAATTGTGATACTTGTAAGATTGTTACAACCTGAGAAGGTCCAACCCTCGATATTGGTAACACCTTTAGGGATATTGATATCAGTAAGTCTGTCACAACCATAAAAAGCACTATAACCTATATAAGTAACACTCTCAGGAATCGTTACGCTTTCAAGTTCACACCAGTAGAAAGCCATTTCACCGATAGCTGTAACAGGGTAACCCTCTATAGTGTCAGGGATTGTGACTTCTGTGGCATCACCAGTGTAAGCGGTGATGGTAACTTCGCCATTTGATATTTCATAATCCAGTTCATCTGCTGATGCAGCAGCAGATACAGGGACCATCGAAAATAAAGTCAACAGCAAATAAATAATACAAAGTAACGATACTATTCGTTTCATAAAGACATTCCTTTAGACCTATTCTATAAGAATAATTTTAAATCCTTCATTATAGTATGTCAAGAATTTTCATCGTTGCAGAAGAATTTATATCAATAACCATTAATAAAAAAACGAACAGACACAGAAAAATCGGTCTTCCGAATTAACGGAAGACCGATTGTTACTGCTTTGATATTGAGTTTCAGTTAAGGATATACCTTAGGTGCTGAATTACTCGTTGATAGCGATAACTGCGCCGGAACCAACTGTTCTACCACCCTCACGGATAGCGAAACGCAGACCTACCTCGATAGCGATAGGAGTGATGAGCTCAACGTCCATCTCAACGTTATCTCCGGGCATGCACATCTCTGTGCCCTCGGGAAGGCTGATTGTACCTGTAACGTCAGTTGTTCTGAAGTAGAACTGGGGACGATAGTTGTTGAAGAAGGGAGTATGACGGCCACCCTCGTCCTTAGTCAGAACGTAAACCTGACCACGGAACTTTGTGTGGGGGTTGATGGAGCCGGGCTTTGCAAGAACCTGACCACGCTCGATCTC
>JAFQMC010000031.1 GCA_017421045.1 Clostridia bacterium | reverse complement strand
TATTAGATTTGGAAACTCACAAAACGTTACAAAAATTATAACATATTTTCTTCAGAAATTCAAAAAGTCTATGGATAGAACATACGCCTGCTCGAATTAGCAGAATTTTGCTAAAAATTTGATTAGCAGACAATTAGCAAAACGGCGATTTTCTGCTAATCGCAATTAGCAAGATTTAGGTCGGGGAACGGTAAAAGTTCGATTTTGATTTGTCCTCAAAACAAGAAAACTCACTCAAGAAAATGAGTGAGTAATAAAAAGTGAAAGTGCCGAGAAACCTTGATTTCTCGGCACTTTTTGGCGCGCCCGAGAGGATTCGAACCTCCGACCTACCGCTTAGGAGGCGGTCGCTCTATCCTGCTGAGCTACGGGCGCATACTGATAAAATTGTCTCTGTACTGAATTCAGCACTTTGATAATTTTATATTATTGCATCCGCTTTGTCAAGAATATCTGCAGTAGCCATGACAATGATATGATATATGCTATTTCCTATTATTGACTAAAAACTGCATATAGTTTATAATTACATTAACAATACCCAATTATCGGTAATTTTGTTTTTATATTTTTCGGAGGATGTTTTATGGGTCACGCAAGACTTGACAAAAAAAGCGGAAAGAACAAGATTATTTCTTTTATAGAAGATAGTTTTAACGATTCAAGAGGCAGCAATCTCAGATATACACTGGTATATTCTGTTGCTTTTCTGATGCTTACTTTCGCTGTCTATATTCCTTTCATACTCAGAGAGAAGAGCTTTGTGTGGGAAACCGACGGCATGAGTCAGCACTATCTGGCGCTTATATATATAGGCAAGTGGCTCCGAGAGCTTCTCGGCAATATTTTTATTGAACACAATTTTGTGATTCCTATGTGGGATATGAGCATCGGCGCAGGCGGAGATGTGCTCACAACTTTCAACTATTACGGTTTGGGCGACCCTTTGTGCGCTCTCTCTGTCTTTGTACCCGAAAAATACACCCTGTATCTCTACAGCTTTATTGTTATCGCCAGAATGTACCTCACGGGTCTTTTCTTCTCGTTCTACGCTTTCAGGATGAAGCAACGGGGTATCGGGGTACTGCTCGGGTCCTTTTCGTATGTATTCTGCGGATTCTCCATCTACGCAGGAGTGAGACATCCTTTCTTTCTGATTCCCATGATGCTGTTCCCGCTTATGCTTCTGGGAGCAGAAAAAGTTCTCAACCGAGAATCTCCCGTGCTGTTTATCCTCACGGTAACAATGAGCTTCAGTACGAACTTCTACTTCTCATATATGCTGGTGATTCTCACTGTAATCTATGTTGCGGTCAGATTCTTCACCACAAAATCTCAGAATAAGCTGAAGCTTTTCTTCAGGACTCTCGGAAAGTTCCTGCTCTTTGGCGCTATCGGTGTGATGATTGCAGCTGTGTTGCTGCTTCCTGTTATGATTGTATTCTTCAGCAACGGACGCTCTGATGTAGAGAGAGAATCAAAACTTCTCTATGACCTTTCTTACTATCTGTCTCTGTACTCAGGCTTTATGAGCTATAACACTCAGGGCAGTTGGACTGTGACAGGATTTATCCCTGCCACACTTATATCTGCCATTCTGCTTTTCAAACGCAAGGGTGAGCATAAATACCTGAAAATACTCCTTGTTATATGCGGTGTTATGCTGTTGTTACCTATTTTTGGCAGAGCTATGAACGGCTTTGCCTATGTTGCAAACAGATGGATCTGGGCATACGGATTCTTCCTCTCCTACACACTGGCGCTGATGTTCAAGCGGTTTACTAATCTGAACCAGGAAGAAAAACGCTGTCTGTTCAAGGTTGTATCCGTGTATCTGTTGTCGTGCATACTGTTTATCAACATCAATGTAAACGATTCGGGTATTGCACAATATATTATCCTTGGGTTCATCACAGCTCTGCTTGTTTGCGGTGAACACCTCTTCAAGAAAAAGAGCAACAAAATAATTACTGTTTGCGTTTCAGTCTTGTGTATTGTCTCGATTATAGCAAACACAGGATACTGCTACTCATATATGCATAAAAACTATCCTGAAGAATTTATCGATATGGACAATGCATATGCAATGATAACCGAATCTGTCAGCAGTAAGATGGCGGAAAATACAAAAGAAGAATTCGGAAGATATGAGCAGATTCCAAACTCTGCGGTAAGAAATCAGAGTGTGGTGGATGGCTCCTACGGCATTGCGTACTACTGGAGTCTTAACGACAACCATGTGGGAGAATTTCTGACAGACACCCATGCTGTCACATATACCGACTATGACTTTGTTCATTTCGGACGCAGAACTTTCCACGATGAGCTGTTCAGTGTTAAATATTATTACAGTTCAAGCAAGGGTGTCCCTTCTCCCTACGGCTATGAATTCGTAAAATCCGTAAACACCAGCAACGGAAGTACTACAACAGAATTCGATGTATACGAAAACAAGTATGCTCTGCCTCTGGGATTTGGGTACTCCGAATATATGACCAAGGATGAGTATGATAGTCTCAGTGCTGCTGAGAAAGCAGAAGCTCTGATGTCGAACATCCTGCTGGATGAAGATATTGAAGGCTACAACAAAAACACATACAGCACCACAAGCAGAGTTATTGACCACAGGATTGTATCCATGGATGGTGTCTCAATGACAGGCAATACTTTCACTGCAACGAAGGACGATGCAAAGGTTGTGCTGGAATTTGACCCTGTTAAGAACCAAGAACTATACTTAGATATGCAGGGTATCTACTGTCTTGATCACCTTACTGAATATGAAATCAAGCAGATTGAGGAAGAAAAGAGCACTCAGGCAGAGGGTCCCTGGAACAAGCTGTATATCCCCGAAAAGTACAAGATCTTCCGCAGTCACTTGCTGAGCAGAGACGAAGAAAAATATGTGATTAATGTATCTTGTAACGGTCTGAGCTCAAACTTTAACATTTCTACTCCTTACTATCAGAACTACGACGGACAGCACAATTATCTGTTTAATATGTACTACTCCGACTCAAGCAGAAACACAGTGACCATTACATTTAAGGATGCAGGTGTTTACAGTATTGAAAACATAGACATCATCGCTCAGCCGATGAACAACTATGTTGAAAAAGCTACTGCAAGAGGAGAAAACACTCTGGAGAATGTTCAGATTAACGACAACGGCTTCTACGGTACAGTTGATCTTGCTGAGTCCCAGCTTATGTTCTTCTCTGTTCCCTACTCCCGTGGGTTTGAAGCATACGTTGACGGAGAGAAGGCAGAAATCCTCAGAGCAAACACCTGGGGCATGGCGCTGGATTTAGATGCAGGAGAGCACACTGTCGAGTTCAGATACAGAACCACAGGACTCACTGCGGGTATGATTATCTCGGCTGTGGGTATAGCCGCACTTGCAGGTGTGGCAATCTACTACAAAAAGAGAAAAGCTCCTGCCAAACTGTAAAAACACCATATAAACAATCATAACCACCCGTCAAACGGGTGGTTTGCACAGGGGCTATAAGCCCCGTTTCTTGCCCGCGTCTCAAGGCGCGGGCTTTCACTTTGTTCAAGCCTTATTGCATTTGCCTCTTTGGCATACCCCTAAAGGGGGTTATT
>JAFQMC010000007.1 GCA_017421045.1 Clostridia bacterium | reverse complement strand
AGGTGATGCGTGGGATTTAGGTCTTGCTTACGCTTTAGGTATCGGCGGAGCAAGAGCAGGTGTGCTTGAAACTACATTCCGTACAGAAACAGAAACCGACCTTTTCGGTGAGCAGGCAGTGCTTTGCGGTGGTGTTACCGCTTTGATGCAGGCAGGCTACGAAACATTAGTTGAAGCAGGCTACGACCCTAGAAACGCATACTTTGAGTGTATCCACGAAATGAAGCTCATCGTTGACCTTATCTATCAGAGTGGTTTTGCAGGAATGCGTTATTCTGTTTCAAACACTGCAGAATATGGTGACTACGTAACAGGTCCGAAGATTATCACCGAAGAAACAAAGAAAACAATGAAAAAGGTATTAAAGGATATTCAGGACGGCACTTTTGCAAAAGAATTCTTGCTAGATATGAGTGAAGCTGGCTCTCAGGTGCACTTCAACGCTATGAGAAAGATAGCTAGTGAACATCCTGCTGAGATTGTCGGTGCTGATATCCGTAAGTTGTATAGTTGGAGTGATGAGGATAAACTCATCAATAACTAAGGAGTGATTTTATGTCAAAGGAAAATGTTGTGAAAGGTGTAAAAAACGCACCTCACCGCAGTTTGTTCCACGCTTTGGGACTAACCGAAGAAGAACAGTCACGTCCGTTAATCGGCATCGTCAGCTCATATAACGAAATTGTTCCGGGGCATATGAATCTAGATAAAATTGTTGATGCAGTGAAACTCGGAGTTGCAATGTCGGGTGGTACACCTATTGTTTTCCCTGCGATTGCTGTTTGTGATGGTATTGCTATGGGACACAAGGGAATGAAGTATTCACTTGTAACGAGAGATTTGATAGCTGATTCTACCGAAGCTATGGCACTTGCTCACGGATTTGACGGTTTAGTTATGGTGCCAAACTGCGATAAAAATGTACCGGGACTTCTTATGGCAGCGGCAAGAGTAAATATACCTACTGTATTTGTCAGTGGCGGTCCGATGCTCGCAGGCAGAGTTGAAGGCAAAAAAACAAGTTTATCAAGTATGTTCGAAGCAGTGGGTGCTTATAATGCAGGCAAAATCGATGATGAAAAGCTCAAAGAATTTGAGTGCAAGACTTGTCCGACTTGTGGCTCTTGCAGTGGTATGTATACTGCTAACTCTATGAACTGTTTGACCGAAGCTCTCGGTATGGGACTTAAAGGAAACGGAACGATTCCGGCTGTTTATTCTGCTCGAATTGAGCTTGCAAAGAGAGCAGGTATGGCGGTTATGGATTTGGTAAAAAACAATATCTGCCCTCGAGATATTATGACTAAAGAAGCTCTGCTGAATGCTCTTACTGTAGATATGGCTCTCGGTTGCTCCACAAACTCAACGCTTCATCTGCCCGCTATTGCTCACGAGTGCGGTGTGGAGCTTAATCTCGATATAGCTAACGAAATCAGTGCAAAAACACCTAATCTGTGTCACCTTGCTCCTGCAGGCAGAACCTATATGGAGGATTTAAACGAAGCAGGTGGCGTGTATGCGGTAATGAACGAGCTTAACAAAAAGGGTTTACTCAACACCGATTGCATCACAGTAACAGGAAAAACAGTTGCCGAAAATATAGAGGGTTGTGTGAATCTCAACCCTGAGGTCATTCGTCCGATTGATAACCCGTATAGCGAAACAGGTGGTATCGCTGTGCTTAAAGGCAATCTTGCAAAAGACGGCAGCGTTGTCAAGCGTTCGGCAGTTCTACCTGAAATGCTCGTCCACGAAGGTCCTGCAAAAGTTTTTGACTGTGAAGAAGATGCTCAAAAGGCAATCAATGCAGGAAGAATTGTCGCAGGCGATGTTGTTGTTATCCGTTACGAAGGACCAAAGGGTGGACCTGGTATGAGAGAGATGCTTAATCCTACTTCTGCAATTATGGGAATGGGACTCGGAAACAGCGTTGCTCTTATTACAGATGGCAGATTCTCCGGTGCAACAAGAGGAGCGTGCATCGGACACGTAACACCTGAAGCCGCATCAGGCGGTCTTATCGGTGTAGTAGAAGACGGCGACATTATAAGCATCAATATTCCGAAGAATTCAATTGAGCTGAAAGTTGATGAAGATGTTCTAAAAGAACGTATGAAAAACTTTGTTCCAAAAACTAAGGAACTATCAGGCTACCTAAAACGTTACGCTTCCCTTGTTTCGGGTGGTGCATCGGGAGCTATTTTAAACTGAATTAACCACATATAATAAAAACAGGAACTAAGGTAGCACCTTGGTTCCTGTTCTCGTATATATTTAGTTTGTAAACTCCGCCTCTTTTACATAATCAATAAATGCTTTCATACTTCTTGATAACCATTTATTCTTATGATAAATAAGCTGTTTCCATATGTCTATGTTCATATCACACACATCAAGATATGTGAGCTCCCCCGATTCTATCAGAGGTTTTGTGACAAAATCAGGCAGGTATGAAATCATATTACTTTGAGCAATCATTGCTGTGATAATATCTGTTCGACCAATTTCAAGTACTGGAGTTATCTCCAAAGATTTCTTTGCAAGCTCTCGGTCAAAAACTCGTCTGTAACCCTGACCGTATTCTGTGAGAATAAAAGGTTCATTGATTATATCTTTAATAGACAGATTCTTTTTACCTGCAAATTTCGAATTACATCCTGCAACGAAATGCATCGGAAGTTGTTGTTCTTTTGCGATGATGTAATCTTTGTTATACAAACGGTGGTCAAGAGTAATAATTACATCTGCTTCGTTATGGTCGAGCATATCGAGCATAATAGCGGAATCTCCTGTTGTGAATCGAATAGAGATAGAAGGATATTTTGTATGGAAATCAATGTAGTGGGTATTAATCATTTCCTCGCACACCGAGTCAGGTGTTACAACATGAATGTGACCGCTACATTCTTTATCTTCCTGGATACTCTCTTTGAAATCATCAGTTAAAGTACGAATCTTATGGGCATAGGAAACAAGCTCGTGGCCTTTATCAGTCAGGTTTATAGTATGGTTTATTCTCTCAAACAAAAGACACCCTAGCTCATCTTCAAGTTGTTTTATTTGAAAAGAAACAGTGGATTGTGAATAACCTAGCTGTTCTGCTGCTTTTGTAAAACTTCCAAGTTCCACTACGTGTATAAATGTAATCAAATTTCTTAATTCCATCTAATAGCCTCCAGCATCAAATAATTAGATGTCAAATATTAAAACGATTTGTTTAACTAATGCTGATTAGTATTATATAATAGTGGCAACAAAAATACAAGGCATACAAAGAAAATCTTATTATCGAAAAGCTTTAGCGATAAGTGATCAGATTGTGCTTGGTAGACTTTTCAAAAATACCTGTTCGTTATTAAAATTATGACAATTTAACGATAACCCCATAATTTAACGATAGGTTTTGGAATTTCACCGGCTTTATTACAAAATCACATAAAATTTCACAACAAAAAAGCGTTGCGGATGAGGGATAACATCAATGCATGTCCTCAAACTGCAACGCTTGTTTTTTATTTTGGCTTAAACACTATTAAAATCTCAATAATTTAACGATAAAACGACGAAACCTCTATTGACACTACCCGTATCAATAGAGGTATCTGATTTGGTAACACTATCGCAAATTGATACAATGAACGGAAATTCCCGAGCGTTGCATTTCGTTAAAAGATTGTTTTTCGAAAAAACAAGGGTTCGAGTCCTTCTGTTGGCATAACTATCGCTAATTGATACAATGAACGGTTTTTATTGAGTGTTGCAATTACTAATCGAAGGGTATTCATCATAAGTTTTACCTTCGAGTAACCTTCCTGCTTTTTTCTTGTTGGTGCCACCCCATTGCTTGAAAAAGAATGCTGTTCCGCTTTTCTTTGCAATTTCACGGATGGTCAACACCCACTCTTTTTCCATAGGCCTTGCTCCAGGACCAGACTCTCCACCAACAATTATCCAATCTATTTTTTCAAGGTTAATATCATCTATTTCGCCTAAAAGTGGCTCTGCAGACACAAATTTTATACATGCATTTGTTTTTCTGAGCAAGTCAGCTCTGTACAAATATTTGTTGTTTTCAATTGTTACTCCCATCCAAATATTATCTGTCCATATTATTTTATCATTAAGGGATGCGAATCGCTCCGGCCTTTTAGTGAGCACCTTCTATACTTAATCCTGTCAACAATAAAACAGAAAATCACTGAAGCTACAATTGTTAATGCATAATACAAAACAATCCTCACTGACAGCGGGAATGGGAAACTCATTTTCTTAAACAGGCTATAAACTAATCCTATAAATGTTCCTACACTCCAATGTATTGTATATATCGGCAGCGAAAGCTTTCCGAGGTATGAGAAGAATTTTCCTTGTATGTAAATAGTGTAACTGCATCCGGACATCATAATTGTTATTCCGATAGCAAACAAAAGCACTATTAAATCATATAATTGCTCCCAGTTGTTAGCAGTGAAAATAATGGTTGACGCAAAACACATCACTTCAATAATAGTTAGCAGAATCCTCAAGCCTTTTGTTGCCATTGTCGCCAATTTTTGTTTCATATACATCGATGCATAGTAAAGGAAACAACCTACAGACAAATAACAATATGCTCTCATAAGCGCATCCAATCCGTCAGCTGAGGGCCATACCCCGCCTCTTGCAATGAATATTATTACGGGAATAGACCATGAAATAACATAAACAAATGCTGACCTGAAGCGCAGATATAAGAAACATAACAGAGGCATTACGATCATCATAGCAGACACATACCAGATCGGCGGTAAATATCTGGTATCTGTTAAAGGAGAAATCATAAATATCTCCAGTGGGAGATTAAGTAAAATTTTTCCTACTTGAGCTAGGTCGCCTGTTGAAACCAGACATGCAACAACACGCAGCATATACTCCAGCAATATACAAGGCAAAATGTAATACATAAGAGACTTCAGTTTTCGAAAAGAATACTTTAACGCTTCTTTTGCAGACTGCTCCGCCGTAATACTGTGTAACCCTTTTTCAAAATGGTGTATCATAAAAAATCCGGAAACCAAAAAAAAGAACTCAACATATATGAGCGCTGCATGAAATGGTGCATTTTCAAAACCAATCTGGTAAATATGGTGTGCCATTATAAGCAGTGAAAAAATAAACCTTAAAAGATCGCAGGCACCATATCTGTTCGTTTTTGAAAGTTTGCTGTTATTTATTGTCATATCGTTCCCTCCAACTATACATATATACTTGTATCTCAACATCTAAATCGATCAATTCATAATTTTAGTAAAAGTATATCATTTTATACTGCAATTTTCAACACAAAAAAACAAAAGGCTTCAAACATCTTATCATCACTTTTATATGCATCTATAATATCAAACAACACCAAAGGACGTTGTAGCTGAGGGAGAGTATCAGCTTACTCCTTAAAACTGCAACGCTTGTTTTTAATTTTGGCTTATTTACTTGGGTTCTCATAATAATTTAACGATAAAACGACGAAACCTCTATTGACACGATTGTATCAATAGAGGAATCTGATTTGGTTGCGGAGGAAGGATTTGAACCAACGACCTTCGGGTTATGAGCCCGACGAGCTAACCAGACTGCTCCACTCCGCGATATATATTTGTTGCACTGAATCGCTCAGTAAGATATAGTCTACCATCCTTTTGAGGATTTGTCAAGGGTTAAACCATAATTTTTTCATCATTTCTGTTAAGTCACTTGTTTCCTGCAGAAATCACTTTCTCTGCATACTATATTATATTGCAATTTTAAGGGAATATGCTATAATATATGATGTATATTTATCACCTATGATTTGGAGTGAGTGTTAATGAACAAAAAACCTTATTACATCACCACGGCTATCGCTTACACATCCCGCAAGCCTCACATCGGCAACAGCTACGAGATTGTGCTGACTGATGCTATTGCCCGCTACAAGCGTATGCTGGGATATGATGTTTTCTTCCAGACCGGCACCGACGAGCACGGTCAGAAAATTGAGAAATACGCTGAGTCCGAGGGTTGCACTCCCAAGGAGTACGTTGACAAGGTCTGCGGTGAAATCCGCGACATCTGCGACCAGCTCAACACATCTTACGACTATTTCATCCGCACAACAGATGCTGACCACGAAGCCATTGTTCAGAGGATTTTCAAGAAGCTCTACGACCAGGGCGACATCTACAAGAGTACCTATGAGGGCATGTACTGCACTCCCTGCGAAAGCTTCTGGACAGAGAGTCAGCTTGTAGACGGCAAGTGTCCCGACTGCGGTACGGAAGTACACAAAACCAAGGAAGAGACCTACTTCCTGCGTCTTTCCAAGTATCAGAAACAGCTTGAGGACTACATCGAGCAGAACCCCGACTTCATCTATCCCGAAAGCCGTAAGAAGGAAATGCTCAACAACTTCATCAAGCCCGGACTTCAGGACCTGTGCGTGTCACGCTCCAGCTTCAAGTGGGGTGTGCCCGTAAGCTTTGACGACAAGCACGTTATCTACGTATGGATTGATGCACTTTCAAACTACATCACCGCACTGGGATATGACCCTGACGGCAACCACGGCGAAAACTACAAGAAGTACTGGCCTGCAGATGCCCACATCATCGGCAAGGACATTGTACGTTTCCACACCATATACTGGCCCATCATCCTCATGGCTCTGGGCGAGCCTCTGCCCAAGCAGGTCTACGGCCACCCCTGGCTTTTGTTTGGCGAGGATAAGATGAGCAAGAGCAAGGGCAACGTTATCTATGCCGACGACCTGATTAAGCTCTTCGGTGTTGACGCTGTAAGATACTATCTCCTTTCCGAGATGCCCTTTGCCAACGACGGCTCCATCACCTACGAGGCGATGATTGAGCGCTTCAACAGCGACCTTGCAAACACCCTGGGCAACCTTGTCAACAGAACAATCGCTATGAACAACAAGTACTTCGACGGCGTTGTTCAGGCACCTTCGAAGCCTGAGGAACTTGACGAGGAGCTTAGAGCCTTCTGCTTTGACACAATCAAAAAGGTAGACGACTGCATCAACTCCTTCCATATGAGCGACTGTCTGGAGGCTGTTATAAACCTTGCTAAGCGTTGCAACAAGTACATCGACGAGACAACTCCCTGGGCACTTGCAAAGAACGAGGAGGATAAGGAGAGACTGGGCACCGTGCTCTACAATCTTCTGGAGTCAATCCGCTTCATCGCTGTACTCCTCCAGCCCTTTATGCCTGACACCGCAAACGCAATCTTCGCACAGATGAACTGCGAAGAGAAAAGCTATGAGAGCCTTGACTCTTTCGGCAAGCTCCCCGCAGGCACAAAGCTCTCCGACCCCACTCCCCTGTTTGTTCGCATTGACGCAGAGAAGATGTACAAGGAGATAGAGGCTGCAAGAGAAGAAGCTCAGAAATCCGCAAAGTCCATGGAGGACGTGGAGAAAAAAGAAGCCAAGAAAAAAGAAATCGAGGGCATCGCTCAGATTGGCATCGAGGACTTTATGAAGGTTGACCTGCGTGTGGCAGAAATCGTGGACTGCGAGCCTGTTAAGAAGGCGAAGAAGCTTCTGAAGCTCACCCTCAACGACGGCGTCAGAAACCGCACGGTCGCTTCCGGCATCGCTCAGTACTACACTCCCGAGGAGCTTAAGGGCCACAAGGTTGTGCTTGTTTCCAACCTGAAGCCTGCGAAGCTCTGCGGTGTTGAGAGCGAAGGTATGATTCTTGCTGCCGACACCGACGGCACTGTCAAGGTACTGTTTGTTGACGGCATGGAAAACGGCGCCAAAGTGAGATAATCATGAGCGAGTTTCATAGCATTTTTGATGCTCACGCCCACTACGACGACAGCAAGTTTGAGGAGGACAGAGACCTTGTCCTCGCCGATATGGAAGAAAACGGAGTCTGCGGTATAGTAAACGCATCCGTAGACATCCCCACCTGCGAAACCGTAGTCGGGTATACAAAGAAGTATCCCATCGTCTACGGGGCAGTGGGTATTCATCCTGAGAATCTGGATGGGCTTCCCTCAGACTACCTTGATATTCTTTCAAAGCTTTACAGCGAAAATAAAAAGATTGTTGCCATCGGCGAAGTCGGACTTGACTACTACTGGGATATTCCGAGAGACCCTCAGCACAGAATTTTTGCAGAGCAGTTAGGTCTTGTAAATGACCTTGGCGCTCCCGTTGTTATTCACGACAGAGAGGCTCACGGAGACACCCTCAAATTCCTCAAAAAGTATCAGCCGAAGTCGGCTCTTCTGCACTGCTACTCAGGCTCTGCCGAATTTCTCAAAGAGATTCTGAGGCTCGGGTGCTATATAAGCCTTGGCGGCACGGTGACTTTCAAGAACGCTCGGCACTCCGTAGAAGTTGCAAAGGAAGTTCCACTTGACAGACTGCTTCTGGAAACCGACGCCCCCTACCTTTCCCCTGTACCCTTCCGCGGCAAACGCAACCAAAGCGACTACATCCTTTACGCTGCCAAGAAGATTGCAGAGCTGAGAGGGATGACCGCTCAGGAGATTCTCAGCATCACCGCCGACAACGCAAAAAGATTTTACAGAATTTAATCTCACATACAAAAAAGAGGCTTTCGCAATGAAAGCCTCTTTTTCCTTTGCATTTATTTCTTAAAGCTCCTTGATGTAGTCCACCACTTCGTCAAAGTTCATACTGTGGCTTGCCTTTACGAGCACCGTGTCACCTATGGTAAGCATCTCGTACAGCTCAAGCTTTGCCTCCTCCAGAGTCTCAAACCACTCGCTGTCGATGTGGGGTCTTGTCTCTCTGTAGACGTCCAGAGCCAGAGGTCCTATGGCGATAACAAGGTCCAGCTTCTTCTCAACGGCGAACCTGCCAACTTCCCTATGGAGTTCATGCTCCCTTGAGCCCAGCTCCTTCATATCCCCCAGAATCGCCACACGTCTGCCGGGGAAACCTGCGAGAGTTTCTATGGACGCTCTCATGGATGCAGGGTTTGCGTTGTAGCAGTCGTCGATGATTGTAAGCTTCTCGGTTTTTATCACATTCTGTCTGCTTCCCGTTGGCTTATATTCGGAAATGCCCTTTGCGATTTCTTCATCGCTAAGGTCGAAGTACTTGCCGATAGCGGTAGCACACAGAGCATTTGAGACCATATGATTTCCCAGAGCCGACACGGTGGCGCTGAACTCACATCCGCCGTATTTTACGGTGAAGTCGGTTCTGTCGGTGTTGTTGGTTATTATATCCCGGGCGGTGTACTTGTTGTGAGGAGAAAGTCCGAAGAACACGGGCGCCTTGCCGTTGACAGCTTCAAATCCGCTCAGCTTGTCGTCGTCTCCACAAAGCACGGCGATGCCTGTCTCGCTCATAAATTTAAACATCTCGGTCTTTGCTCTGCATACACCTGCCCGGTCTTTGAGATTTTCCAGATGGCAGTTGCCTATGTTTGTAATGACGCATACGTCGGGCTTTACAATCTGAGAGAGGACCGTCATCTCGCCAAAGTCTGAGATTCCCATTTCAATCACGGCTATCTGATGCTCCTCTTCAAGCGCAAACAGCGTCAGCGGTACACCCAGGTCGTTGTTGAAATTACCCTGAGTTTTATGTACGCAGAACTTCTGAGAAAGCACAGAAGATATCATTTCCTTGGTGGTGGTCTTGCCTACAGAACCCGTAATGCCGATGAATGGAATTGAGAAGGTCTCTCTGTATGCAGTAGCAATATCAATGAGCGCCTGTTTGGTGGATTTTACAAGAATGTGAGGAGAATTGTCCGCAGGAGTTTTCTCACACAGAGAGCACAGTGCTCCCATCTTCATACACTGAGGGATAAAGCTGTGTCCGTCCACTCTCTCGCCGACAATAGCGGCAAAGAGGGTGTCCTCCTGCACCTTACGGCTGTCGTGAGTAATTGAGGAAATCTCCCTCTGGAGCAACTCCAGCTCGCCGAAATATTCACCTTTGCAGGCGTCAAGTGCCTGCCTCAGGGTAAAGCTCTTCATATCTGCACCTCTTTTGGAAATTATTCGCCGATTATCTTAATAAGGGCATGCTTCTTTCTCATTCCGTCAAATTCGTAGTAGAAAATCTGCTCCCATGTGCCGAAGTCAAGCCGTCCGTCGGTAATGGCACATACAACCTCACGGCCCATGACAGTACGCTTCAGGTGTGCGTCAGCGTTGTCCTCAAAGCCGTTGTGGTCATACTGGTTGTAGGGCTTTTCGGGAGCTAATTTTTCAAGCCATCTTTCATAGTCGCGATGAAGTCCCGACTCGTCGTCGTTGATGAAAACCGAGGCGGTGATGTTCATGGCATTTACAAGCACCATACCCTCTTTGACACCGCTCTCGTCGATGGCACGCTGAACATCACGGGTGATGTTCACAAGTCCTCTTCTCTGAGGAATATTAAACCAGAGTTCTTTTCTGTAGCTTTTCATAATCCACCTCAGAACATCCGTCCGTCCCAGCCCCAGAACTCCGTCTCTGAGAACTTAACATAAATGCGGTCTGAGGGAATCGAAAGCTCCTCTGAGAGAATTTTGCAGATCTCCTCGGTGAGCTTTTCGTAGGAAGCCTTGGGCGCTGAGTGAAGCAGAGCTACCTCCACATATGCCGCATCCTCGTCGTTGCTCCCTGCAAACCAGAGCCTGCAGTTTTCTTCAAACTGAAGCATCAGATAAGCCTCGGGCTTGCCGATAAGAGCTATCGCCTCGCCAAGCTTTGATTTCAGGATTTCTTCCTTTTCGTGGGTGATTTCTGTTGTCACCTTTGTATTGATATAGGGCATTTTCAAAACCTCCGTAATTTATTATTTCGACTTTATCGCAAAATTTGAGTTTGTTCTATTCACAGGCAAAAGCACCCGCGAACAAAAAGGTAACTCAAATCTATTCTATGTAATTATAGCATTGTAACATATGAAGTGCAAGAATAAAAGTCAATCGCAAAACCGTTGGGGTTTCAGCAATTTTCAGACCGAACTCCATTATATCTGAGTCGCTTTTTGCTTGTCTCCAATGCTCTTTGAAACCATCCTTACAATCGAGGGTGATCGACAAAAAACCGACTATCAAACACAAATTTGACAGTCGGAGCTTTTACTTAATGTGCTATTTTACTCTGTTATGCCTGCAAGCTTATACTGAACGGCAGTGCAGTCCTTGATATTTATTTGATTATCCCTATTCATATCGCAACACCATTCGTAGCAAACCAAATCAATGTTCCGTATACCTACAAGATGCTTCTGGATGGCAGTTGCATCTTTAATTGTGAGTGCTCCGTCATAATCGGCATCACCCATAAGATATACAGCAGGTCCTCTCAACAAAGAATCCGTCTCGTAGAAATTTACCAGAGCGCTCAAATCCGAAACAATTCCCTGTTCGTAAGCCTGCTCCACGGGGTACACAACACCATCAACAATAGCATACACACCTGAGCACTCACCGGGAGCATATGATGTTCCATAAATAAACCAATCACCTACATATGTAAGCCACTCCCATGTGTCCAAACTGCTTTTTTCAGGATAGCCTCTGAAGAATGTTACTCCGTCATCCTGTGCAATCGTACCCACTTCAACTTCCTTATAGTGGTCTTCAAACTGAACACAATAATCAGAAAAAGCAACTTCAACTTCATCTCGCAGTGTATCTGCACTGACACACAGTGTACTACCTGCTACAAGCATTAATACAGCTATTAAAAAACATAGACTCTTTTTCATAACAAACACCTCATTTTAATTGTATAATGTATAGGAGAACGCAGCCCTTACGCTACTTGCAGTTTCTCCTGTTTTGTAGACTTTTATCTGGTATGTTCCTGCTTCTGTCGGTTGGAAATAAATAAACTGTTTTGTGTCATACTGATAATTTGAGTACGCAACTTTTTCTCCATCTGGGTTATACAAACTCAGATCATGATGATATCCTGTGTACGGTTCATATACACTGGTATCAGCATTTGGGTAAACTTTTTTAATCCAGTTTAGAGATATGCAAATTGTACATTTTCGTTTCTTATTAAATCTCCTTTTCTATTTTACCTAATCATCTAAACTACGTTAGCGACATAACCCATCGGAATCACATCCTAAACACGGATTTATTTCACCCTATAATCATAATAGCAAACTCTGTGAAAAAATCAACCGCTTATTTTACTTTTTATGATTGTGCAAAAAACAAGGTCTTTTGTTTTGTGCAATTTAACCAACAAAAAAATCCAACTAAACGGACTATAGCATTGAGGAGCTTTTTGCTTGCCTCTAACGCTCTTTGGAACCACCCTTACAATCGAGATAGTGACAAAAAGGCGAACTTCCTATGATGGGAAGTTCGCCTTACAGGTTATATTATCTTTTCAGAATCATCCCTTGAGCTTTGCACGGATAATCTTGCCGCTGATGGTCTTGGGCAGAGCATCGGTGAACTCAACGATTCTGGGATATTTGTAGGGAGCTGTACGGGATTTGACGTAGGTCTGAATCTCTTTCTTGAGAGCATCTGTACCCTCGGTGCCCTGAGTCAGAACGATAGTCGCCTTGACAACCTGACCGCGGATCTCGTCGGGTGCAGGAGTAACCGCACACTCCAGAACATAGGGAAGCTCCATAAGCACGGACTCAATCTCAAAGGGTCCGATGCGGTATCCCGAGGACTTGATAACGTCATCCACACGGCCTACAAACCAGAAGTTGCCGTCGGTATCTCTCCATGCGGTGTCGCCGGTGTGGTATACGCCGTCGTGCCATACCTCGGCGGTACGCTCCTCGTCCATATAGTAACCCATAAACAGACCCGAGGGAGTGCCGTCCTTGGTGCGGACTACGATTTCGCCGATGTCGCCTGCCTTACAGCTGTTGCCGTCGGGGTCCATGATATCCAGGTCATACAGAGGACTGGGCTTACCCATAGAGCCTATCTTGATAGAGGAGCCTACGAAGTTGCCCACGGTGAGGGTGGTCTCTGTCTGACCGTAACCCTCCATGAGTCTGATACCCGTAGCCTTTAGGAACTGGTGATAAACCTCGGGGTTCAGCGCCTCGCCTGCAACCGTTGCATACTTGACAGAGCTCAGGTCATACTTAGAGAGATCCTGTCTTATAAAGAAGCGGTACATGGTGGGAGGTGCACAGAAGGTAGTGATGTTGTATTTCTTGAACAGAGGCAGAATGTCGTCTGCGTCGAATCTGTCAAAGTCATAGGTGAATACTGCGGTCTCACACAGCCACTGGCCGTAGAGCTTACCCCACAGTGCCTTACCCCAACCGGTGTCGGAAATGGTAAAGTGCATACCGCAGGGGTCAACGTTGTGCCAGTACTTGGCGGTGATGAAGTGACCCAGAGGATACTTGTGGTTGTGAGCAGCGATCTTGGGATTGCCCGTGGTGCCCGATGTGAAGAACATAAGCAAGGGGTCTGAACCGCAGGGTGAATCCTCACGACGCACATAGGTCCTGGGGAAGGCCTCAAACTCCTCCTCAAAGCTGTGCCAGCCCTCGCGCTTGCCGTTGACCGCCACCTTCACCTGAAGACAGGGACACTTCTCGGCAGCCTTGTCTGCCTCGTCGGCGGTGTCGCCGTCTGCAGTACAGATGATAGCCTTTACGTCGGCAGCATTGAAGCGGTACTCAAAGTCATGCTCTTTCAGAAGGTTTGTAGCAGGGATTGCTACCGCACCGATTTTGTGCAATGCAAGCATTGAGAACCAGAACTGATAGTGACGCTTCAGAACAAGCATTACCTTGTCACCCTTGCCGATGCCGAGGGATTCAAAGTAGTTTGCCGTCTGCGCGGAGTATTCCATCATATCCCTGTAGGTAAAAACTCTCTCCTGCTTTGTTCTGGAAAGATGAAGCATAGCGGTCTTGTCGGGGCATTTCTGAGCAAGGCCGTCAACAATATCAAAAGCAAAGTTGAATTTCTCTTCGTTCTTGAAGCTGATACCGCACAGCTCGCCCTTTTCGTCTGTTTCGGTCTCGATAAATTTCTCATATACAGGGTCAACAAGACCTGCAAGGTCTGTATTCGTAGTGGTTGCCGCAACGATTTTCTCTTCGTATGCACCCATTCCGCCTGAGTCAGGGTCGATAACGATTGCGTAGATTTCGCAGTCCTGACCGCCGATGGCTATCTCGTCGTGAGGCAGTGAGCTGTCGTAGTAGATGCAGTCGCCCTCGTGGAGAATCTCGGAGCGGTCGCCAATCTGAATCTTCATGCTTCCCTTAATAACGATGTCAAGCTCCTGACCCACGTGTGTGCCGAGATGCATAGGCTCGGACTGAGCCTGCTCGGAGTAAGGGATTACAACATGGAAAGGCTCTGCCAGCTTATTCTTGAACATAGGTGCAAGGTTGGTATATCTGAAGCCCTCTCTGCGGACAAAGGGCATTCCGTCGCCTTTTCTGATGAGGGAATACTGGGTCAGAATGGGGCTTGTGCCCTCCATAATGTCTGTAATCTCCAGATTGGTAGCGTTTGCAAATTTGTAGATAAAGGTGAAGCTGAAGTCGGATGCACCTGCTTCAAGGTTCAGATACTCTTCAGTTGAGACGCCTGTTTTCTCTGCCATCTGAGAAGCAGAATATCCCAGGTCTTCTCTAACGGATTTAATTCGCCACGCAACCTCTTTGATTTTGTCGTCGATTAAACGTTCTGCCATTGTGATTTCCTCCTGTCAGTATTTTTGTGCATTTGCTGTCTGCACGAAACCGAGACTTCAGTCCTCGGCGCTTAAAAATAAAAAAAACCGTCTCAAAGAAAAACTTTGAGACGGGTAATAAGTTAACTCATATCCCGCGGGACCACTCAAATTGTGCACTCGCACCACTCACAGGTTCTGACAAACCCTTTGTCTTAACGCGACAACCACGGGAGCGTCTACTGAGTTTTTGAAAAAAACCTTTCGGACTCCGGCTCAGAAGGGATAAGTCTAAGGAAATCTCAATGTGCTTTTTCACCGACCGCACTCTCTGTAAAAATCGATTTTCCCGACCGTCTTCGTCACAGCTTTTGGATGTATGTACAAAAGATTATCACTATAATTTCATTTTGTCAAGAGTTTTTTTAAGATAAAATCACATTTTTTTGTCTAAAGGTTTACATTTGCCTTTCTGTGAGGTATAATAACCTTGTATTATTATATTATTGGAGGAATTCAAAAATGCCATTAGTTAACGCAAAAGAAATGCTTACAAAAGCAAAGGCAGGCCACTACGCTGTTGGTCAGTTCAACATCAACAACCTTGAGTGGACCAAGGCTATCCTGCTCACTGCACAGGAGTGCAACTCCCCTGTTATTCTGGGTGTATCTGAGGGCGCAGGCAAATATATGTGCGGCTACAAGACCATCGTTGGCATGGTTAACGGTATGCTGGAGGAACTCTCAATCACTGTTCCCGTTGCTCTGCATCTTGACCACGGCTCCTACGAAGGAGCAAAGGCTTGCATCGCAGCAGGCTTCTCTTCCGTAATGTTCGACGGTTCTCACTACCCCATCGAGGAAAACATCGCTAAGACCAAAGAGCTGGTTGCTACTTGCGAGGAGCTGGGTCTCTCTCTCGAGGCAGAGGTTGGCTCCATCGGCGGCGAGGAAGACGGCGTTGTCGGCGCAGGCGAGTGTGCAGACCCCGCAGAGTGCAAGATGATTGCTGACCTGGGCGTTACAATGCTCGCAGCAGGTATCGGCAACATCCACGGCAAGTACCCCGAGAACTGGGCAGGCCTCAGCTTTGAGACTCTGGATGCTATCCAGCAGCTCACCGGAGATATGCCCCTTGTACTCCACGGCGGTACAGGTATCCCCGAGGATATGATTAAGAAGGCTATCGATCTCGGCGTTTCCAAAATCAACGTTAACACCGAGTGCCAGCTCGCCTTTGCTGCTGCAACAAGAAAGTACGTTGAAGAAGGCAAGGACCTTCAGGGCAAGGGCTTCGACCCCAGAAAGCTTCTGGCTCCCGGCTTTGAGGCAATCAAGGCTACAGTCAAGGAGAAGATGGAGCTGTTCGGCTCTGTTGACAAGGCTTAATCTGCCAAGTCCCACCTATAAGCAATCATAACCACCCGTCAAACGGGTGGTTTGCACAGGGGCTATAAGCCCCGTTTCTTGCCCGCGTCTCAAGGCGCGGGCTTTCACTTTGTTCAAGCCTTATTGCATTTGCCTCTTTGGCATACCCCTAAAGGGGGTTATT
>JAFQMC010000006.1 GCA_017421045.1 Clostridia bacterium | reverse complement strand
TCACCTCCTCATTCCATCAATGACCTTCTGCAGCTCGTCGATCTCCTGGTCGGTGAGTTTTTTTCGTGTCCCGAATGCAGCGAGGAACGCAGGCAGAGAGCCTCCAAAGGTCTCCTCCACATACTGCTCACTATGTCGGGCATAGTATTCCTCTCGTGAGATCAACGAAGTGACAGTGCCATCTTCATTCTTGAACAAGCCTCGCTCACACAGGCGCCGCAAGACGGTGTGCGAGGTGCTCTTTTTCCAGTTAAACTCCTCTGCACCAATCTTAGCCATCTGACCGGACGTGATTGGCTCCCGTTCCCAGATAATATCAGCAAATCGGGCCTCGGCAGTTCCCATTTTCAAATCAGACATATAAACGCACCTCCGTGTTACAAGTTGTAGCACACCCATATACTACAGCTTGTAACACGAAAAGTCAATATGGCAGAGGTAATGTTCATAAAACCTTCAAAAAAGAGCGCAGTTCCCAAAGTTGGGCCGTGCTCGGTATGCATTAAAATATTCCTATTGTTGATATAGCTATTCTTCATCTTCTGTGGTACTGTGTCTTGCTAACAGGAGGCGATTACAATGAACGAACTACTGAAAGCGCTGTATGATAGCTTCTATGAGAAACTTCCAGCAACACAGCTTAAGGCGGAAATCGAGCGGTGCCACCAGGAACTCATCGAAAAGCTGGAAAAGCCAGAGAGAAAACTGGTGTTGCAAATTATCGATTGCAAAGACCAGATCGCTGAGGATCTGTCCATCGACAGCTTCATCGCCGGTTTCCGGCTGGCAATGCGGATGAGCCAGGAACTGAATATCTACGAAAAAGAGCACCCTGTTTCAGCGAGCGATTTCGTTGAGTAGGGTGCTCTTGCTCTATCTAAACGAAAGTTTCTACCTGATAAGAATTAAAAATATAATGTTCGACATTTTTCTCGGGTGACGCACCGCTGCAATATGATATAATTTACAGAGAGTTTTATCGTACACTTGGCACTGTAGAATTATCGTGTAAAAAATAATTCAAAAGGTGGTGCAGACGCATGGAATTTACACAGGAACAGTTGGATATCCTTGTCAAAGGCTTTCAGCAGCATGATTTTACGCAGTCGGTTCATCTGCCTGCTATGTCTGAAGAGTCTGAGCTTTCAAAGGAACAGGCAAAGAAATACAAATCTTTCTATGGACAGGTGCAGGGGTATATGAGAAGAAACTTGCCCGAGCTGGGATTCAAACGCAACATGAATAACTTTACCCAGGATCACCCTGTCAACCTTCTGATGCACGCCGACGCCGACCACATCGCCGAGAAGGCGCTGGAAATCTTTGATGACGAAGAACAGAAGGACGCTGCCATCGAGCAGTATATGAAATTGTTTTATCCGCTAATTGAAACCGCGGCAGAGTCCTATTGCGAGGCAAAGGGTAAAACGATCGAGGATCTGAGCGATGCGGATATGCGGAAGATCTTCGACCGTGTTACCAACACCGTAAATGAAGAACTCATGAATACCGTGATGCAGGGACAGCAGTTCCCGGCTATCAATG
>JAFQMC010000030.1 GCA_017421045.1 Clostridia bacterium | reverse complement strand
TTCTCCTTTCTTCTGCAATAAGGCCTGAACACCCTAATTGTACCAAGATTGGAGAATTTTTGTATAACTTTTGACGCGCACCCGCATAGCGGGTGGTTGTTTGTTCTGCACTACCGTGCAGAACTGCCTGGAAGGCAATAATCTAACCGCCGTGGATAATCTCAAATCCACGGCGGTTTTGTATTTACATATTAATTATCATCAGAGTATCAGCATCATAAGAGGCATAGTGCCGATGCTGAGGATTGTACCCAAGAGCACACAGCAGGAGGCAACCTCCTGACCCTCTCCTGCGATTTCGGCAAAGTTCAGCACATTGCTTGCAACAGGACAGCAGAAAAGGATGAAGGCAAGCTGTTTCATGAATCCGTCTATAGGCAGAAAATACACCAGTGCGAATATCACCAAAGGTATTGCCATCTGCTTGAGCAGAATCACCACGTACTGCATAGGCTCGCAGAATACGCTCTTTGCTTTAGCCGTTGCAAGGCGCATGCCCAGAATCGTCATGCACAGAGGAGTTGAAATTTTGCCGCCGAGGGACACCGCCTCAAAGAGAATCGACGGAAGCTTCAGCGACAGCACAAACAGCACAAACGCCACTGCAAAAGAAATTGTTGAGGGATTCAGAAACAGTTGCTTTGCGGTAATGTACTTTCTGTCTCTTGTGACGATATATAGCACCAGCGTCCAACACAGCAGGTTCATTGCCAGAGTGAACACCAGACAGTAAACCGCCGCATCCGACCTCTCCGGAAACAACCTCTCCACCACAGGAATTCCGAAGAATCCGCAGTTGCTGAGCACCAGTGCAATATTGAATATCCTGTACTTTATATTCTGCACGCTCTTCTTGCGAAACAAAAAAAAGAAAAGCATCAGAAGCCCCAGCTGACCCAGAAGTGCTATAAGGAAGAAGATTCCCAGATTGACTAAAAGTTCAGGGGAAAAATCCGCCTTGCCAAAAGAGTAAAAAGTCAGACAAGGCTGACACACATACAAAAGCACCTTGGCAAATGCAGGGATTGCGTCCTTTTTTATTAGCTTTGATTTCACAAGCAGAAAGCCGGGCACCGCGTACATCAGCAAAAGTGCCACCGACCATACGGTTGTCGTAAAAATCATATAATCACCGCTCTACATTGTATCACTAATTAACATACGATACAACTGTAAATTCATCCAAAAGAGGACGTGCTTTCTCGGCACGTCCCCTGCTGTTTCATTATACGAATTATATCTCGGGTGCGATATAGTTCTTTTTCTTCAATGCTTCGTATATCCTATCAAGTATCTCCTCGGAGTCTGCACGGACGGTGTGGTAGTGATATCCTCCCGTAATGCTCATAAGCTCCGTGGACTTTCCTGTGCGGACTCCCTCGATAAACTGCTTGATGTGCATGGGCGAAAAAATATTCAGCCCTGCCTCAATCTTGCCGTATACCTTGTGCCACACAAACACATCCACCACAGTTCCGCCGAGGCTCACTATGGTACTGAGTTCATCCTCGGTCTCTTCGCTTGAATGAAAGACCTTGAACACCCTCTGCACAAGGGGTGTGTCCTGCACTATATATCCGTTGTGGGTTGAGATTATGTCATATCCCGATGCTTTGAGCACTGCAATGTCCTGCACAATTATCTGCCTTGATACCGAGAACCGCTCCGACAGTGCTCCTCCCGACACCGCCTTTTGCTGTGACATAAGATAGGTGACGATAGCTTTTCTTCTTTCGTCAGCTTTCATACTCTGCACCTCAGACCGCGTGGAGATTTTTAAGGCTTAAGTCGAGTATGGGAGAAGAATGAGTCAGCGCACCGCTGGAGATATAGTCAACGCCGATATCCACAAGTCTTGCCACGTTCTCTCTTGTAACATTTCCGCTGCACTCGGTCTCAGCCTTACCCTTGGTGAGGGAGACCGCCTCTTTCATATCCTCAACGCTCATATTGTCAAGCATAATAATGTCGGCGCCTGCCTCCAGTGCCTCTTTGAGCATATCGAGGTTTTCCACCTCAACCTCGATTTTGCGTACAAAGGGTGCGTACTCCTTTGCCTTCTGGATTGCCTCTTTCACACCGCCTGCAGCGCCGATGTGGTTATCCTTGAGCAAAACTCCGTCGCTCAGGTTATATCTGTGGTTATGTCCGCCGCCTACGGTAACGGCATATTTCTCAAAGATTCGCATATTGGGAGTTGTTTTGCGCGTATCAAGAAGCTTTGTGTTACTGCCTTCGAGCAGGTCTGCAATGTTTCTTGTATAGGTTGCAATACCGCTCATTCTCTGCAGATAGTTGAGAGCGGTTCTCTCGCCTGAGAGAAGCACACGGATATCACCGCGGACAACACCCAGCTTCTCGCCGTTTGTGACCTTGTCGCCATCCTTGCAGGTAAAGGTAACTTCTGTTTTGTCATCCAGAAGCTCAAACACCCTTTTGAAAACCTCAAGGCCTGCAATTACGCCGTCCTGCTTGCAGATTAGCTCCACCTCGCCCAGACAGTAATCGGGCATAACCGAGTTTGTTGTGACGTCTTCGCTGGAGATATCCTCTCTGAGAGCCAGCAGAATCAGCTCGTCTGCGTTCATCTTCATTGTTATGTTATTCATGGCTTTGTCTCTCCTTTTCGATTGCTTCCAAAACAAGTTTTTTGTACTGCTCTTTGCAGTCTTTGTATTTATCTGTGTCAATTATTATTTCCGAAGATTTATCCGTGGGGGTGCAGGTCTTTGCAATATGCTGTGCCGCACGCTTTGCAAACACCAGACTCTCCAGCAGAGAGTTGCTTGCAAGTCGGTTTTTGCCGTGGACTCCGTTGCAGGAGGTTTCTCCCACAGCGTAGAGCCTCTCTAAGGAAGTCCTGCTGTGACTGTCCACATCAATACCGCCCATAAAGTAATGCTGTGAAGGCACCACGGGAATACTCTCCCGGGTGATATCGTAGCCTGCTTCAAGACACTGCCTGTATATATTCGGGAAATGGCTTTTTATCTCCTCGTCAGGGATTGCATCAAGGGAAAGCCACACGTGACTTGTTCCCTCTTTCTCCATTTCTCTGAGTATTGCATTCGCCACCACATCACGTGGCTGAAGCTCGTCTACAAATCGCTCGCCCTTTGAGTTGAGAAGCACCGCTCCCTCTCCTCTGACCGACTCGGATATAAGGAATTCTCTGCCTTTTTCCTCGGTATAGAGGGTGGTAGGGTGTATCTGTATGTAATCCAGATTTTTTAGCTTCACTCCGTGATTTAAAGCTACTGCCACGGCATCTCCCGTGAGATGTCGGAAGTTGGTGGAGTGTTTAAAGAGTCCGCCGATACCGCCTGTGGCAAGGACCACAGCATCGGAATACACCGTGCGGTACTCTCCCTGAGCATCCATGACCACTGCACCGAGGCACTCGTCCTCTTCTGTCAGGATATCCACCATGGTCATATGCTCAACAAGGGTGATGTTTTCTCTGCTTTTTGCTTCGTTAAGCAGTGCCGAGGTTATCTCCTTGCCCGTTTCGTCCTCGTGGAAGAGGATACGGTGGTTTGAGTGAGCGCCTTCCTTTGTGTAGGCAAAGTCGTCGCCTGCACGCTCAAACTCTGCACCAAAGGACACAAGGTCGCCAATCACATCCCGTGACGAACGGATCATAATATCAACGGCCTCGGGATTGTTTTCAAAGTGGCCTGCACGCATTGTATCCTCGAAGAAAGCGTCGTAGTCCTCCTCATCCCTGAGAACACAGATACCTCCCTGAGCAAGGAAAGAATCGCTCCGCTCGGCGGTGTCTTTGGTTATAATCAGTATTTCTTTTTCTTTCGGAAGATTCAGCGCACAGTAGAGTCCTGCCACACCGCATCCAACAATTAAAATATCAGTTTTCATAACTCATCATTTTGCAAGTTCCAGCATTCTGTCAAGGGGTATCAGTGCCTTCTCGCAGTCATCTCCTGACACCTCAACGCAGTTGTTCTCGTTCTCCATAACCGAGAGGATTTTCTCTACGGTAATAAGCTTCATATCTGCACAGCAGGGTCGGTCTTTTGGGAAATAGAATTTCTTGTGGGGGTTATCGCATCTGAGTTTATACTCCACGCCATCCTCGGTGCAGATGATAAACTCCTCTGCGTCGCTGTGATTTGCATAGTCGATAATATCGGCGGTGCTTCCGATGAAATCTGATACCGCCAGAATCTCTGCCTCACACTCGGGATGGGTCAGCACTAAGGCATAGGGATGAGCCTGCATCTCGGCTTTCACCTGAGAAAGTGAAATCTGTGCGTGAATGGGACAGTAGCCGTCGTTGAGGATTATGTTCTTGTCCTTCACTTGCTGAGCCACAAAACCGCCTAAGTTTTTGTCGGGAATGAAGAAAATATTCTTATTGGGCAGAGCCTTCACTATCTTCACCGCATTGGAAGAGGTAACGCACACGTCACTTTGGCATTTCAGCTCTGCGGTAGAGTTGATGTAGCACACAACGGCTAAGTCCTCGTACTCCTCACGCATCTGCTCTATTCTGCCTTTTGCAACCATATGAGCCATGGGACAATCTGCGGTCATATCGGGCATGAGCACCTTTTTCTGAGGACTGAGAATCTTTGCACTCTCGCCCATAAAGGAAACTCCGCAGAAAACTATCATATGGGCGGTGCTCTCCTTGGCGATTTTTGCAAGGTAGAAGCTATCACCCACAAAGTCGGCAACCGCCTGCACCTCATCGGTCACATAGTAGTGTGCCAGAACCACCGCATTCTTCTCTTTTTTCAACTGCTCAATACGAGCAACAATGTCTTTTTTCATACTTCTCCAATCCCCTGAAGTCATTATTATATGGAATATTATACCTTTTTAAATTTACATCTGTCAAGTTATCTGTAAAGTTTGTGAAAAGCACACAAGATAATCCCCACACCCACAAAAAATGCATAGAAACTGAATATAGAATTCTCCGCAAAAACAACAAAACCGAGCGTACAACAAGCACACTCGGTCTTATTAAGTATTTTTCTGAACTTGATTTATTCCATAATCAGCTCCACGGGACAGTGGTCGGAACCGAAGATTTCAGGATGGATGGTGGCGCTCTTGAGTCGGTCCTTGAGCGCAGAGGAGGTTACAAAGTAGTCGATGCGCCAGCCTGCGTTCTTCTCTCTTGCGTGGAAGCGATAGGACCACCAGGAGTAGGCTCCCTCGGTATCGGGATAAAACAGACGGAAGGAGTCGATGTAGCCCTCTTCCATAAGCCGTGAGAAGCATCCTCTCTCCTCATCGGTGAAGCCTGCGTTCTTGCGGTTGGTCTTGGGGTTCTTCAGGTCGATTTCCTTGTGGGCAACATTAAGGTCTCCGCAGAACACCACGGGCTTTTTCTCTTGCAGGGTGTTGATATATGCGAGGAAGTCCTCCTCCCACTTCATGCGGTATTCAAGACGTCTGAGTCCGTCCTGGGAGTTGGGTACATAGACGGTGATGAAATAGAAATCCTCAAACTCCAACGTGATGAGTCTGCCCTCTTTGTCGTGCTCCTCAATCCCCATACCGTAGGTAACATCAATCGGCTCCTGCTTTGTAAAAACGGCAGTGCCTGAATATCCCTTTTTCTCGGCATAGTTCCAGTAGGAGTGATACCCTTCGGGAGCAAAGTCTATCTGTCCTGCCTGAAGCTTCGTCTCCTGCAGACAGAAAATGTCGGCATCCAGATTTTCAAATATTTCTGCAAAACCTTTGGTCATGCAGGCTCTGAGGCCGTTTACATTCCAAGATATAAATTTCATAGGATTTTCTCCTTTATTCTATAGATTATCCGCCGTAGGCACTGTACAGACTGCTGTATATTCCCTGTCTGCTCAGAAGCTCCCGATGGGTTCCCTCTTCCGCAATACCCTCTTTGGTAATAACAAAAATGCGGTCTGCATTCTTGATGGTTGTGAGTCTGTGGGCAACGGTGATGGTGGTTCTGCCCTGAGAAAGCTTCTGCAGGGACTTCTGCACTATATACTCGCTCTCGTTGTCAAGAGCAGAGGTTGCCTCGTCAAGGAGGAGTATGGGAGGATTCTTGAGGAATACCCTTGCAATGGAAATTCGCTGTTTCTGTCCGCCTGAGAGCTTGACTCCTCTCTCGCCCACATAGGTATCGTACCCATCAGCAAGCTCCATAATAAACTCGTGAGCGCCCGAAAGCTTCGCGGCCTCGATTATCTGCTCCTTGGAAGCACCGGGGCAACCGTACTCGATGTTATCATACACACTGCCCGAGAAGAGATACACATCCTGCTGAACAACTCCCACCTTTGTCCGAAGAGAGCGAAGTGTCGCCGACTTTATATCCTTGCCGTCAATGCGGATGGTGCCGTCATCCGCCTCATAGAATCTGGGAATAAGAGAGCAGATGGTGGTTTTGCCGCCGCCCGAAGGGCCTACAAGTGCCACGTTCTCGCCGGCTTTCACCTTGAAGCTTATATTCTGCAGAACTTCCTCGTTGTCCTCAGAGTAGCTGAAGGTAACATTGTCAAACTCAATTTCTCCGCGGACGTTCTCAAGGTCTTCTGCGTTATCTGCATCGGTTATCTCAGGCACGGTGTCGATTATCTCAAAGAACCGCTCAATACCTGTCATACCACGCTGGAACTGCTCGGCGAACTCCACGATCTTTCTGATTGATGCAAAGAGTGTAGTCACATAAAGCAGATATGCCACAAAATCAGGGGAGCCTATATGGCCGTTTATCATAAACAAGGCACCTGCAACCACCACGACGATGTACATAAAGCCCTCGAAAAATCTGGTGGATGCCTGAAAACCTCCCATATATTTGTAGTTCTTCGCCTTGATTATCAGGAACCTGTCGTTGCCTGTGTTAAACTTCTCCTGCTCGATGTCTTCATTGGCAAAAGAGCGAACCACGCGGACACCCAAAAGGCTGTCCTCCACGGCAGCGTTAAGCTCTCCCACCTCTTTGCGCTGACGGCGGAAGCCATCCCTCATTTTCTTGTTGAAAATATAAAGCACCACAATCATAGGAGGAATAACCGCAAAAACAATCAATGTCAGGGGCACACTCATGGTACAGAGAATAACGAAGGAGGCAAGTATCTTGATGCCTGCAATGAAAAACTCCTCGGGACAGTGGTGTGCAAACTCTGTCACATCAAAGAGGTCGCTGGTGATTCGGGACATCAATGTGCCGATTTTGGTATTGTCGTAATACTTGAAGGGCAAAAGCTGAAGATGGGAGAACAAATCCCGTCTCATATCAGTCTCCATCCGTGCACCCATAACGTGGCCTGTGTTTGCCATATAGTAATATGCCGCCGCGTCGATTACCCTCAGCGCAAGGTATGCCGCACCGAGAATAAGCACGTAACTCACGGTAAGCTCTGCAACACTGCCACCCTGACGCATGGTGATATTGCGAACAATCAGAGGAAGCAACAATTCACAGATTGTGGTAAGAGCGGCACACAGAAGGTCCTTTACCATAATCCCCGTATATCTGCGGTAATAGGGCATAAACCTCCTGAGCAGGGATGATTTTTTAGTCTTTTTTTCTTTGTTGTTCATATTCGCCTCAAAAATTCATTCAAAAGTTTTACGGATTTACTCCTCGTGGTCTTTAAAAATTGCTTCGGGATGTTGATTCTCCCGGGCACGAAGTCTTGCCTCGCGGTCTCGTCTCTCGGCTCTGTAGGAAAAGTATGCTACCACTGCCAGCAACACCGAAAGCCCCAGGAAAAACAATCCGAAGCCTATAGATTTAAAAACAAAAAACACCACCGCCACTGCAACACATAAAACGCACAGAACAACGGTGTATGCGTTGATACCCTTTTCGGAATTATTTCTCAACGCATCGTTCTGTCTGTTCAGGTTTTCCACCATAGGTCGGTTATTAAGGAGCATCTTGCTCTTTTCTTCTTTCATGATACCTTCTCCCGTTCAGTAAGTATAACAGGCTCAATCCTGCAATATATATGTATATGTTACTACATCGGGGTGTCAAATTCAAGGTCAAGTAAAACAATAAGAATGTTATATTCAGGAAAAACTCTGTATATTTTTTAACAAAATATGAACAAAACATCATATTTTCTTGAAATCAGCGGTAAGCTGTAGTATAATGCATTCATAACTTTAGCGTGCTAATGTTAAATATTTAGGGAGGTTCACATTATGGACAACAACTACAATCAGCAGCCCGTTTATCAGCAGGAGACTGCAATCAAGCCTCAGGCTGAGGACAACTCCATGAAGGCTCTTATCTTCGGTATTATCGGTCTGGTTCTTTCCGAGTCCGGTCTTCTGGGTCTTATCTTCTCTATCATCGGTCTTTCTCAGGCAAAGAAGTACAAGCAGAACTTCGGCGAGCTTGCAGGCAAGGCAAAGGTTGGTAATATTCTCAGCACACTGGGTCTTATCTTCTCCATTCTGATGATGGCTTTCTGGGTTATCTACATCATCGTTATTGTTGTTATTGCAATCGCAGGTGCAGCAGCAAGCTCAGGAGCATACTACTATTAATCATCACAAACAGCAAAAACCGCAGGCTTATACCTGCGGTTTTTTTGTGCCTTATTTGTGCCGTATTATTCATAAGAAAGCGTCAATCCGCCAAGGAATCCTTGCCGTCTGCGTGCTTGAGAAAGACTTTTCCCTGATCGAGATAAATCTGCTGTTGCAAAGGACTCATCGCGCGGAACACTCTCAGCAGATCGTCCTCTGCGTGGGAATCCGCCTTGCCTGTGCGAAAATCCAGCAGATAGTCTGCGGAAACCTCAAAGTACTCTGCCAGACGCTTGAGTGTGTCAAAGTCGGGCTCACTTGTTCCCTGCACATAACCGCCAAGGGTAGACACTGCGATATGCAAATCTCCCGCAAGGCGTTTTTGGGTCAGGCCTCTCTCTTCAATCAGTAGTCTCAGAATATCTGAAAATGTCATTTAAAATCAACTCCGTTTTATTATAAATCAAAGCGAGCCGTACAAAACAACCGCATTCCTGATACTTTCAGCTCTTGCTTTCTGTCTCCGCGGAGCAAAAAGACTTTATCATCTCTTCGCAGGAGCGTGACATCTCTATGCTGAACTCGCTGTTATATTTGCGGTTGCAGAACTTCTCAATCCACAGGTGAAGCTGTGCCTCGTCCTCTATTGACTGCCTCTCAGAAATCATCCGCTCCATGCTATGAGCTTTTTTGTCGTCGTATGTATTTTCATACACAATGTCATCCAGACTGAAACGGCAGGGCTTCTCACGATTTTTCTGCTGTTCGGTGGGATATCCGAACACAAGCATACAGGCAGGTACCACGTGAGACGGAAGCCTGAGAAGCTCTCTGTGCTTCTCGAAGTTCTCGGTGATGTCACCGATATAGCAGGACCCAATCCCCAGACTATCCGCCGCCACAACACAGTTCTGAGCCGCAATGAGAGCGTCGGCATTTGCAAGGAGCAAGTCGCCATAAGAGGGGTTACGCACCTGAGACAAGTGCCGTCTGAACATTTCATACCACCTGTGATAATCAGCGCAGAAAACAAGCACCATGGGAGCCTTTGCGATAAAAGGCTGATTGTCGCAGGTTATTGCCAGCGTGTCTTTGAGATTCTGGTCTGTGATGTCAAGGATAGTATAGAGGGTCATATTTCCTGCCGTGGGGGATTGAATCGCCGAGTTCAGAATCGCCCTTTTGTCCTGCTCGGAAATAGGCTTGTCCTCAAAAGCACGGACAGACTTTCTGTTGTTAAGTGATTTTATAATCTCGTTCATAACGCCACCCTCATTTCAGCCTATATAAAGATTCATCAGGTCAAAGTCGATATATTCTCCGTCGATTTTGAAAAATCCTTTAAAGCTGCCAATCTTCTGAAAACCGAATTTTTTGTAGAGACCTATGGCTCTCAGGTTGTCGCTTCTGACTTCCAGAGAAAGTATCTCTATACCCGAAACCGATGAAAACTCAATAAGCTTTCTCATCATTTCACTGCCGATCCCCCTGCCCCAATGGGATTTCCTGACAGAGATTGCTACGGAGGCTCTGTGCTTCAGGCGCTCTCTCAGGTTGCCGTTTACTGACGCAAGTGCAACTACCTCCTCGTCATCAATGCACACGAACATAGCCGAATTACAGGACTCGGAAATGCTCTCTATAAACATTCTCTCGTCTTCCACGCTCGCAGGCATACCCTCCGCACCAAATGTCAGGTTGTCGGTTTCTCCGCCCACTGTTTTCAGATACTCCAGAATCTCTGCGGCATCCTCGGGGAATACTTCTCTTATGCTAAAACTCATGGGTTTTGCCTCCCTTTGCATATTATTCTAACACACCACCACACAGTTTTCCACTAAAACCTCAATTTGTTAATCAGATTTTTATGTATCCATATCACAACACAATCAAGAAACGGATTAAAAACGGAGAGCTTTTAGGCTTTCACTTCACAGACAATCATCCTACCATCGGAAAGTGTCTCCTGCTTGAATTCAGCACCGCACCTTTTGTAAGACCCGTGCGACCTCACAAATACCATTTGTACGCAGAGACCCTCTATCTGTGGAAAAAGGGATACTTCCGCACTGCTGACAAAAAACACGAAAAATAAAAAAGGGGCGGTGTCAGTCACCGCCCGGTCCATCCCTGCGCTCACGATTATCCGGCACATCAAGTTTCCCCTCTATATCGCCGGGGTTGATGCGCTTTTTATTCTCTGGTGCAGAATTCTGAGTTCTTTCATTTTTGTCTGACACAGCATGTCACTCCTTTCGCAATTAGTATCTGCAAAAAGGGTACAGTATATGTCCAAGTCAAAAGCTGAGCTTTTTTTAATTTACCACTGTACTTTTTACACTTAGGTTGGTATAATAAATTCAGAAACAGCAAAGGAGGTTATGTTATGGCAGTGAGACTCAACGAAAACAAAGAGATAGTAGCAAAAATCAAAGAAGGTCTCAAAAAGAAAGACGGTTACTGTCCCTGCAGACTTCCCAAGACCGAGGAGTTCAAGTGCATCTGCAAGGAGTTCCGCGAGCAGATAGCAGACCCTGAATTTGAGGGCTACTGTCACTGTATGCTATACTATAAATCCAAGGATTAATCACAAATCAAATCTCATACATACACAAACAAGGAGGAATGAAAATGTCCGTTATAAAAATCACCGCAGATAATTTTGAGGATGTTGTTCTCAAAAGTTCAAAGCCCGTACTGCTCGACTTCTACGCTACCTGGTGCGGTCCCTGCCAGATGGTATCTCCCATTGTGGATGAAATCGCTGAGGAGTACCCCCAGTACACCGTAGGAAAAATCGACGTGGACGAGCAGGGCGAGCTTGCAATGAAGTTCTCAGTTGTCAGCATTCCCACTCTCGTTGTAATAAAAGACGGCGAAATCGCCGCCAAGCAGGTGGGCTTTGCCCCCAAGGAAGCTCTCCTCGAGATGCTTGAGTAAAACAAGAAGAAAACCGCAGTTCACAATGAACTGCGGTTTTTGCTGTTGGTCTAACAGGTAACAAGTTTATATTTGCTATTATCTTCTTTGATGTGATATAATCATCTTGATTAATTTGAATTTATGGGGTGACTTATGATTCGGAAATTATATCCCTTTGGTAAAGCAAAAGCTTTTAATATTACATACGACGATGGTGTTTTGCAGGATGTCAGATTTGTTGAGCTACTCAACAAATATAATCTCAAAGGCACTTTCAATCTCAATTCAGGACTTATGAAAAACGAGTTCGAGTGGATTCACGAAAGTGGTTGTGTAGTAAAACGTCTGAATAAAGAAAAGGTTTTATCTCTATATACCGGCCACGAAATCGCAAGCCACACCCTGACTCATACTTACCTGGAAGGTAAAAGTGAACCTGAGATTTTGTATGAGATGAAAGAGGATAAGAGGAATCTCGAAAGCCTCTTTCAAAGAGAAATCAAAGGCTTTGCCGTACCTTTTGAGTATTACAGCGAGCTTATTGAAAATTGCGCCAAAAACAGCGGCTTTGAATATGCAAGGATTTCCGAAGAATCTTTATCGTTCAAACCCCAAACAGACTACCACAGATGGAAAGCGACAGTTTTTCATCTTGATGATTCTCTTGAGAAATTAACACAGGATTTCATAAGTACCGAGGAGGAACTTGCTCTGTTTCAGATTGTAGGTCACAGCTATGACCTTGATACAGAAAATTTGTGGGATAAAATCGAAAACATATTCAGAAAAGTATCATCGAAAAAAGATATTCTCCCGATGACTACCATTGAAATAATCGACTACCTGAAAGCCATGGGTGAAGTTGAAATAACCGACAGCCATATCGTAAACAACAGCGTGCAAAGTTTGTGGTTTTCTGTAAACGGAACTATATACGAAGTGAGTCCTGAAAGCAGAATTAATTGCGATTCATAATTTTACTTGGAGTTTAACGAAAGAACCGATCATAACGGGTGACTGAAACTGAATTTATCAATACAAAAATCACCTGTTTAACGATACCTTATAACGAGTGTAGGTTAGGAGAGTTTGCCGACGAAAACGAAAACGAAAACAACATATTCTTTCACAGCAAAAAAGCGTTGCGGATTTTGGAGAGTATCAATTTACTCCTTCAAACTGCAACGCTTGTTTCTATATTCGGCTTATTTACTATTGTTTTTACTATAATTTAACGATAAAACGACAAAACCTTTACTCTGCGACATATCAACACCTGCATCCTGTCCCGCAAACTCAACTGATACAGCCGTTGTTGTTTTTGTTGCTATGCTCATAGAATGCCACTGCTGATGCGGCGGCAACGTTCAGCGAATCAACTCCGTGGAACATGGGTATCTTCACGGTGTAGTCGCAGTTGTCTATAGTTTTATCTGCAAGTCCGTCGCCCTCTGTTCCCATAATAATGGCGAGCTTTTCCTCTTTTGCAAGCCTTGAATCGCCTATAGAAAGAGAATTATCTTTGAGAGCCATAGCTACAGTCTTAAAACCCATCGCCCTTATTTCGTCAAGACTGTCATCGGACAGAAATGCCCAGTCAATCTGAAATACTGTGCCCATACTGACTCTTGCGGCACGTCTGTAAAGAGGGTCGGAGCAACCCGGAGTAAGGAGCACCGCGTCCATTCCAAGGGCGGCAGCCGAGCGGATTATTGCCCCCACGTTGGTTGGATTCATAACCTTGTCCAGAATAACGATTCTTCTTTTGTCTTTGCAGATTTCCTTTGCGTCAGATGGTGGCTTTCGTTTCATGGCACAGAGCATACCTCGGGTGAGCTTAAAACCTGTGAGCTGTGTCAGAATATCAAGCTGTGCATAAAACGCAGGAATGTCCCCAAGCCTTGCAAGAATATGCTTATTCTCACCATTGATATGCCTTTTCTCCATAAGGCAGGAGACAGGTTCGTATCCCGCATCAAGAGCACGCTCTATCACCTTAGGGCTTTCTGCTACAAACAAACCTTTTTCGGGAAATTCTTTGTTGTAGAGCTGAGCTTCGGTCAGCCGTGCATATATATCCAGCTCAGGGGCATTAAAATCTTTTATTTCGATAATGTTATTCATGCTGTTCTCCATAGTGTTGATGTATATATTGTAGCTTCATAATCTCCGAGTGTCAAACATTTCCCACTGAAAAGCTCAAAAGCCGATATGAAATTTTAGAGATACAGCGAGAACGCAGACTATATCAGGCAGATAATTTGAGTGCCTTCCTCTTCGCTCTCAAAGAGATTGATATCCTCAACCTCAAATTCACCCCAACCCTCTGGCACACCACCGTTGATAAAGTTGTTGTAAACGCAGACGAAATCGTTGTATTTCACTTTAAGAATGGGAGCGAGGTGGAGGTGTAACAACAAGTTTATATTGATATCATTTTATTTGTTGTGCTATAATCAACTCGATAAACTTGAATTTGACGAGGTGCATTATGCTAATCAATTCTAACGATGAAAAAGAAATGACTATTCCTTGTATGAACAACGGCACAGGTATGATGACTGCAAAAATGTTTGTAGATAATGGTGGCAAAATCATTACTTGTTCTATTCAAAAAGGTGGTTCTATCGGAACTCACAAGCACGAAACAAGTGATGACATAAATTATGTGTTATCAGGTGAAGGTAAAGCGATTTGTGACGGTATTGAAGAAATTCTTGCTGCGGGGAGTTGTCATATCTGTAAAAAAGGTTCAGAACACACAATTTTCAACACAGGTCACGATGACTTGGTATTGCTTACAGTTGTAGTAGAAAGATAAACAAATTCCAATATATCGAACTGATAGCAACAGCGGGTTGCTTGTGAAGTTGAACATCTCGTATTATAATATTATCGAGGTGGTGATTCTATGGAAACAAAAGATATAATTCTTGAACTGAGAGCTAAAAAAGGAATGTCGCAAGAAGAACTTGCAGAAAAAGTGTTAGTGACCCGTCAGGCAGTTTCGCGCTGGGAGACTGGTGAAACCGTCCCAAATACCGAGACATTAAAGCAACTCTCGAAACTATTTGATGTTTCGATTAACACTCTGCTTGGCTCACCAAGACAGCTTGTTTGTGAGTGTTGCGGTATGCCCATTGATGATAGTAATGTCAGCCACGAAAAAGATGGAGCTTTTAACGAGGATTACTGCAAGTGGTGTTATGCAGACGGAGAATATACCCTTGACTTTTTGGAGAAATATAGGGAACTCGGCGGAAAAGAAAAGTTAGAAGAGTTCAAGCGGCAGCTCATCCACGAATTTAATACCCTGCTACATATTGAGGGTTTACACAAGGTTG
>JAFQMC010000005.1 GCA_017421045.1 Clostridia bacterium | reverse complement strand
CTCATTGTTTGTGTTACAGTTTTCATGACGATTGGTTAATCCTCCTGTCTGTTTTGTCTGAGCAACTTAACTGTAACACAGGATTTTCCTTTCGTCATTTCTTTTTTATTCTTTTTGTAACACTTCTATTGTAATCCTACATTTTTTATGGAAATGACAGAAGATTTCATAAAGTTTCTCTAAAATGCTAAATATTGGAATATAGGGGCAATAAACGTATAAAAATCAAGGCGGACAGTTTATTTTCTGTCCGCCTTGCCGGTTATTTGTTACTGTATTTTACTCATAACTGCATCATAAAGTGTCTCTTCGGGCCAACCTGTTGTATCAAAACAGTCTCGCATACTGTTGCTGTAAAACTCAAGTTTTGCCTGTATGCCTGCTCTGTTCTGAAAATACTCGACGAATGTTTCCTCTGTAAAATAGTTAGCTATTCTATCGGGATACAGTGCCGCCATCATGGCGTACTCCATAACTCTGGCTCTGTCCTCTCCCGAGTCGGTACAAGAATAGTCATCAACGAAATAGTCTTTATACTTATCAGAATATCCGGGAACAGCATCTCCGTCACCGCTATACTCGAAGCCTTCGGGATTGAGCTCCAACCACGCTTCTTCACTGTATAGAACATCATCATTAAAACCTGAGCAAAGTCCCATTTTTGAATCGATGACGTGAGAAAACTCGTGGAAGATTACCTGCTCAAGAGGCTGGTATGCGATCTCGGGGTTTCTTGCGTCAAGACCCATTGTTATGGTACCGTTACCATTATATAAAATGAATCCGCTTATTCCGCTAACCATACTACTATGTGATATATCTCCGGGAAAAAGCTGTATCTCCATGGATCTGTATGTGTCGTGGAAAAGCTGTGAAATAAAGTTTTCGGGATAGCGACTGAGGGCTTCGTCCAGAGTGTCAAGCGCCATAGCAACAGACTCATCGTCTGCAGGACGCTGAGAAATTATGTATTTCTGAATAGTATCGTCACACTGGTCAGCAATCAGGATTGTTACACCGTATTTCTCTGAAAGCTCCTGCGCTCTTGCATAAAGCTCCTGTGAAACTTCTGTTCCCGGCACTACCTTTCTTTTGAGAACATCAGTGTCATGAAGCGTGAGGTCTTCGCCTGAAAGCTCCCCGGACAGATCCCAGAAGAAAAGTCTGTTGACTCCGTCGCCACATGTAAGGGTCATAAAATATCCGTTGTATTCCTCGTACCAAACAGGCTCAGAATCAAATCCCAACCACTCTATGTCAGATAAAACACAAGCAGACAAAAACTCGCCCTGACTGTTATATGCAGTCACCTGAGGTTCATCTGACTCAGTATAAGAAATCTCGGTAATATGACCTGATTTATTAGCCAAGAATACGTAGCTGGACTCGTCGAGATAAAAAACAGACTTACTTGTGCTGTCTTCAATAAGATATGTCATATCGTCATTGCATACCCAAGAAAGCCATACGCCGTTTCCGTATTTCATGTTTTTGCAGGGCACAGCAGTATCATGTTTAGTTAATTCACCTGTGTTAAGGTTGAGCATCGCTGTTTCTTTCAAAAGTGTATCAGCATCAATATAGGTCAAAGAAACAAAGCCCTCTGTACAGCCTGATGTCATAACATCTTTTGCATAATCGAACTTCCCGATCTCGTCACCTGTTTTCAGATCCACTATGGACATATCTCCGAATTGTATGACATAAGCCGTTGTTGCATCGTCACTCAGGAATACTTCCGTGCCCATAATGGAATATTCACCAATAATGCTCAGGTCATTGCCTAAAACATACAGTTTATCGGAATAATAGGCATATACTGCTACATAATCATCCAGAATCTGCAGGGTTACTTCATAGGTTTCAAAGGTCTGGGTGCTGATAACCTCTCCGGTTTTAACACTTATCAGTTGGAGCTTGTTTAGATATGTGTAGCTCTCAGAATCATAGGTGGTACTCACTGTCAGCAGGTTATCCTTAAACCTGTAAAGCTTGGTTGAACTTACAGATGACACGGCGTCGTTATCAACTGTGTACAGATTCTGATTCTCCTGCCAAGGCTGTTTTGCATCCAGGATTGATTTTTTGTCTGAAGGCAGTACGTCAATAATCCCTGCAAGAACTTTCTGGATAGTTGTTGCATCCCTGACTGTTACTGTACCGTCACAGTCGGTATCAGCAAGGGACCACTCATATTCATCCATGGTTGCAAGGTCTGCAAGGACTTTCTGAATCAATGTGGCATCTCGGACAGAGAGTCTGCCGTCGCTGTCTGTATCACCGGCAACTGCGGTGACAGCTGTTGTATCAGCAGAAACCGAGAAACCTACTGCCGAGACACTAATCAGAAGCATCAGAATCAGGAGAATGGAAATAATATTCTTTGAAAACTTCATAAATATCTTCCTTTCGATAAATTAGGAACTGATTAAGAATCTATATCAGTACAATTAAAACATATCATAAACTTTGGAAATTTTCAATACAAAAGATAAAGCGGACAGGAATTCCTGTCCGCCTCTTTGCAGAAACATCCGCGTTTTAATTAACCGCAGGTTGAGCTGCCGCAGTTGCCGAGCATAAAGCTCTCACAGTCTGTGCACTTTTTCTCTGTGGGGTTAGATTCGTGTGTGCCGACTTTGATGGAGTCAAGCTTGCAATAGCCCTGCTCTCTGTTGTTGTAAGCACAGCTATACACAGAACAATGGATGCTCTTGTTTATATTGTTGTCATTCACTTCTTCTCACCTCGTAAATATTATCTGCACTATTTTTCTCAGTATTCATTTCACATTTTTTGTATCTGAGGATATTATGTAAAGAGGTGTTAATATGGCTTACATTATATTCTCTGCTATTATGGTAATTTTTTCGGTAATAGGTTTTGTAGGATGCATCAAGTCCCTTATTTTCCGCGTTTACAGAGGAAGTAATGATAAGACCATTATGCTTATTTCCCCCGCAAAGGGGCATTGTGAGGACATTGAATATACTCTGAGAAGCTGTGGCGCTAAGGTGCGTTGGATGGGTAAAGTGAGACCCGACAGAATTATTTGTCTTGATAACGGTATGGATATTTCTACCAGACAGGTTGCAGAGCTTGTCTGCTGTGAATATGAATTCATGGAAATTCTGAAACCGGAGGAACTCACAGAAGTTCTGTCAATGCATCAATAGGATTATTATTCCTGCATAGAATAAAATAAAGACGACTAAAAGTGATAAAATATCCTGAAATTTATTGTTTATCAAAAGAATTTGTATTATAATATATTTAAAATAATATAAACAATGTATTTTCTTTTGAGGAATTATAATGTCAAACAATGAAATGTATGAGGTATGCGGCCCTGTGGAGAGGGTCGTATACCGCAATGAAGAAAATGAATATACGGTTATTGAAGTCGGCTGTGGAGATGAGGTTATCACTGCGGTGGGTATAATGCCCCTTGTCCACGAAGGCGAAGAGCTGAAGCTTATCGGAAGTTTCACAAGCCACGCTACATATGGTCAGCAGTTCTCTGTGTCTGCTTTTGAGCGTAGCATGCCCACATCGGTCATCGGTATACTGAAATATCTTTCGGGCGGTGCAGTAAAGGGCATCGGTCCCTCAACTGCGGCGAGGCTTGTTAAGGAATTCGGAGAAAACACTCTTGAGATTATGGAAAATGACCCTGAGAGAGTGTCAAGGCTCAAGGGAATCTCTCTTGAAAAAGCAAAGAGCTTTTCGAATCAGCTAAAAGCAAGCAGCGGCATCAGAGAGTTGCTGGCATATCTGGGTGCTTTCGGCATAAATGCTCAGGATGCCATAGCCTTGTGGAAAAAGTTCGGCAGCGAAACTATACACATTATCGAAGACAACCCCTTTTCCCTATGTACTGATGGGAGTTCGATAAATTTTGAGACAGCAGATATGATTGCAAAGAAGAGAGACGTTGCCGCCGACAGCAGTGTACGTATCCGTGCTGGTCTTGCCTACGTGCTCAGGCACAACCGCAGAGGAGGTCACACCTGCCTGCCTCAGGACAAGCTCATAAAAACTACAGCTGGTTTTCTTGAGGTTGAGCTTGTAAAAGTCGAATCCGCTCTGGAGAGCATGGTAACTGACGGCACCCTTGTGAGGGATTACTTCTCCGACAGAGAATTTATTTTTCTGCCTGACCTTTATTCAAGCGAAAGCTACATAGCTGCCAGAATGAAGATGCTTCTGAGATATCCCGTAGCACCTATGTCGGATGCAGAGGAGCTTATCGTGAAAGTTGAAAAACGCACGGGTATCAAGTATGCTGAGCTGCAGAAAAAAGCTATTACTGAGGCTTTGTGCAAAGGACTTCTGGTATTAACAGGAGGACCCGGCACCGGAAAAACCACCACCCTCAACGGTATTATAAACATCCTGAAAAGCAAGGGGCAGAAGGTACTTCTGGCTGCACCTACGGGCAGAGCTGCTCAAAGAATGAGCGAGCTTACAGGTTGCGAGGCAAAGACCATTCACCGACTTCTTGAAGTACAGTGGAATCGGGACGACCAACCTGAATTCAAGAAAAATGAAATGAATATGCTGAACTGTGACGCTTTAATTGTGGACGAGCTTTCCATGGTGGACACAGTGCTGTTTGAAAGTGTGCTGAGAGCGTTGCCGCTGGGATGCAGAATAATCCTTGTGGGTGACAGCGACCAGCTTCCGTCGGTAGGAGCAGGCAATGTTCTTGCTGACCTTGTGGCATCTGAAACAATACCCGTGGTAGCGCTAAAGGAGATCTTCCGCCAGTCGGAACAAAGTCTCATCGTTACTAACGCTCACAGAATTGTTAAGGGTATTATGCCCGAGCTGGCTGTTAAAGACAATGACTTCTTCTTTCTCTCCTGCACCAATCAGCAGGCCGCCAGAGAGCTTATTGTGAGCCTATGCAGCGAAAGACTTCCTAAAAGCTACGGTTTCTCGCCACTCAGCGATATTCAGGTACTGACCCCCGGACGCAAGGGTATACTCGGCACAGGTGAACTGAACCAAGCCCTAAGGGAGGCTCTAAATCCCCCTTCAAAACAGAAAGACGAAATCACCTTCGGTTTTAACACCTTCAGAACCGGCGACAAGGTTATGCAGGTAAAAAACAACTATAACATCTCCTGGCTCAGAGAAAGCACAGGAGAGTTCGGAGAGGGAATTTTTAACGGAGATATTGGCATTATTGAGCAGATTGACAAGGTAAGCAGACGTATGCAGATTCGCTTTGATGACCGAAGTGCGATATATGACGGAGACTGTGTTTCTGATCTTGAGCTGAGCTATGCATGCACTGTGCACAAAAGTCAGGGTAATGAGTTCGATGCGGTGGTTATGCCTGTTATCAAAAATTCCCAGTATCTTTTCTACAGAAACCTGCTGTACACAGGAGTTACCCGTGCAAAAAAACTGCTGATTATTGTCGGCAGCAAAGACAGCGTGGAATATATGGTCAATAACAATGTAAGAACTCTCAGATACAGCGGTCTGAGGGATATGCTTGTTCGTGAATGATATGGAATATACCAAGAAAAAATACGGAATATTCAAAAGAATAATCAATGCCTTCCTGCCGGAGCGATGCCCCTACTGCAACAAGGTTGTGGCATTGGGAGAAAAAGCCTGTGATGAGTGTCTGAGGGACTTTCCCGAAATAATTTACATAAGGCGAGCCATAGGAGGATACCTGACGGTCAGCCCTCTCCCCTTTATGGATAATTTTTCGAAAGCCATCAAACGCTTCAAATTCAAGAGAAAAACTCAGTTTGCAACCCAACTTGCAACACCCATCGCCGAGGCTGTTGCAAAGGAATACAAAGACTTTGAATTTGATATGATAAGCTGTGTGCCTCTGCACCCGAGAAAGCTTAATGAAAGAGGATTCAATCAAAGCGAGATTCTGGCAAGAGAGGTGTCAGAGATGCTATCGGTTCCCTTTGAGCACACACTGATAAAAACTAAACACAACGAACCGCAACATTCCCTAAAAGGAGATAAACGCAAGAAAAATGTAAAGGGCGTATACAAGGTGAAAGACAAAATGCTGATAAAAAATAAGCGGATACTGCTTATCGACGACATTATCACCTCGGGCAACACCCTGGGCGAATGTGCAAAAATGCTGGACATAGGCGGTGCTGAAATTATCTGTTGCGCAACTTTTGCAACCGTAGTAGCAAAAACGACTTGAAATACCAAATATACTATACTATAATTATAGATGATTATCAGCCTATTATGAAAGGATGTTTAAATATATGGATATAGCTCTCGATCTCGGAACATGTAACACGAGAATATATATAAAAGATAAAGGAAAGGTTCTGGACGAGCCTTCCGTAATTACCTACGATTCCATCCAGAACGAAATTCTTGCAGCAGGCAGTGAAGCCTACCGCATGCTTGGAAAGACTCCCACAAGAATTCATGCAGTATACCCCTTGGAAGGCGGAGTTATCGCAGAGCTGGATCTGGTTGAAGAAATGATCGGAATTTTCCTTTCTCAGGTAAGCTCAAGCAAGGTAGTTATGCCCAGAGTCGTTGCCTGTATCCCCGGAGAAATCACCGAGGTTGAAAAGCGAGCAGTTGTAAACGCTATCTCCAGCTTCGGTGTCAGGAGAGTTTATCTCATAGAAGCGGCAAAAGCCGCCGCAATGGGTGCAGGACTTGATATTATGAGCCCCCACGGATGCATGATTGCTGATATCGGCGGAGGTACGGCTGATATTGCAGTTATGTCCTTGGGAGGTGTGTCTGTCAGCAAGACCATAAAGGAAGTCGGCAAGCAGATGGACGAGGAAATCATCCGTTATGTACGCCGCAAATATTCCCTGATTATCGGAAACACTACTGCTGAGCAGTGTAAAAATGCCATCGGATGCGTAGTTCCTCCCACGGAAGAAAAAGTTTTCCGCGTTAAAGGCAGGGACTCTATGAGAGGTCTGCCCAGATATGTGGATATGAAATCATCCGAGATCTTTGAAGCTATCAGTGAGACTGCTATGGGCATTGTCAAGGGAATTATGGAAGTGCTTGAAAAAACACCTCCCGAGCTTATCGGAGATGTATATACAGACGGCATCACCCTCTCGGGCAGTCTTTCAAAGCTCGATGGATTCTGCGAGCTTATTTCTCAGCACACAAAGCTCACCGTTAATCTTGCTGACGAGCCCGGTGACTGTGTAGTGAAGGGCTGCGGAAACTCTATCGAATACATCGCAGCAGTGGAGAGTAATTCTCTTGCAAACGTTAATCCCCTGCTTGCCGCATACTGATAATCTGCGTAAACTTGTGCGTATATATAAATCTTGCTTTATTGTCTTATTTGTACTATAATAAAATATATTTTGTGTTCATTATAACACAAACAGCTGTTCCAAGATTTATGTAACACTTTCTTTCAGGAGTGATAAAAATGTTTCAAAAAATAAAAAGAATAGCCGGAATCGTAATTCTAAGCTGTTTCGTTCTGGCACTCATCTATGTAATGATCGCAAGATTTACAGACATCTCACCTAATCTTTTCGGATACGGACTTCTGCGTGTTTCCTCTGAAAGTATGGAACCTGAGCTTACTATCGGCGACATTGTCCTGGTTAAGAAAACTGACCCTGCCGAACTAAAAAAATGTGACGTTATCAGCTACAACGGAGAAAAGGGACCCTACACAGACAAAACCGTTACCCATCAGATTGTTGAGGAACCCTACGAAAAGGATGGCTTGTACTATTTTACAACACGAGGCATCAAAACCGGATGTCTTGACGACCCTGAGATAGATGAAACTCAGATTATTGGTCTTGTCAAGTGCAGAATTCCTATCATCGGTACCTTGTATGACTTCTTCAGCAAATGGTACGGTATGGTCGCCCTTGCTGCGATGGTGCTGATAATATTCAGCAGTGAGATAATCGGTTTTGTCAACAGATTCAGAAAAGATGAATTAGAAAATGAAGATAGTATTGCTGAAACTTCCGAACCGGAATTTGGCGCGAATTTTACTGAAACCATTGAAAAAGAAGCCGACGAAGTTATTATCACCCTTGAAGATATATAAAAGTCTGAGGACATTGCAACATGCAATGTCCTCTTTTCTAACTGACCTATTGAAAGGCTTTGGCTTTTGTAGTATAATTCAGAAAAGCTTCCTGAGGAGTTGATAGCATGGCAAAAATTAAAGGTAGTTGCGAAATGTGTGTCCACTATGTATTTGATGAATATACACAGTGTTACACATGCGAAGTGAATCTTGACGAGGATGAAATGGAGAAGTTCCTCAGAGGCAGTAACTTTGACTGTCATTACTTTGACCTTGACGACGAGTACAAAATTGTCAGAAAACAGAACTAAGCAGAACACAGATAAACACCGATATAGGCATACTCCGAACTGCAGATATAGCCTATGTCGGTGTTTTTTGTTTCAATCCATATATTTTATATATATTATCATCTGAATTCGTAAGCCAATAGCAAAGGGCACACAGGATAAACCTGTGTGCCCAAAGTTTTATTGCCTATTAAGTTAATAAGTAATCAGCGGGTATACTGACCAACTGTCATTGCCTGACCTGAACCGCCACTGATATAGAAGCCGTTCTCAGGATACTGATCAAGGATGAGGTCAACAGTCTGCTGACCTGCATTGCCGTTATTGAAAATGATATGGGTCATACCTGCGGGAATTTCATAGGAATAGATGTCCTCGCCCATGTCATTAGTCTCAACATAGGTCATGGAAACGCCGGGCCAAGTGCCATTGTTCTCGTTGCTTGCTGAGTTCCAGCAATATGCGCATACTTTGCTCCAGTATTTATTGTTAGAGAAGTAAACAACTCTGGAGCCGCTTGTGTTGATTACAGGCTCTGTGTGAAGCTCTGTTACATAATACTCAAACCACTCATATGCCTGCTCAAGATCTGCAATAGCATCAGCTATCTCTTCAGCGGTACCACCCTGAACTACATAGTAGCCGGCGCTGTTGATAACAGCCTCAAACTTCTTGTACTCGTTCTTGGTTGTATCCTCTGCAGAGATATCATATCCGAACTCTGCCTTTGCGTTGAGCTCTTCGCTACCTGCTTCAAGTGCAGACTCGGTTACATAGTCAGCATGATCCTTCAGGAGTGTGCTTGCTGTGCCGTAAAGCTCAATAAGCTTATCCTTATCATTGTTGTCGTCAGGATCCGAGGGTTTCTCAGTACCTGTGCCGGGGATAACCTCACCGACAGGTGTATTAACCTCAAGACCTGCAACCCACTTCTGGATTGTTGTTGCGTCTCTGACGTTTACAGTTTCGTTCTTATCAGCGTCTGCAGTCAGCTTAGAATCGTCAGAGAGAATCAGCAATGAAGCAACAGCCTTCTGAATAACGGTTGCATCCTTAACATTAACGTTCTTGCTAAGGTCCGCGTCACCGAGGATCAGACCGTCTCCGGGATCAACATCGGGGTCTGTACCGGTTGAGGGGTCAACTGTAGTGTCGTACATATAAACAACACAAGTGGAACCTGCAACCTGGTTACCGGATGCATTAGTAGGTGTAGCAACTACTTTGCCAAGATTCTTATTAGCGTAAGTAATGTAGATGTCGTTGTTGGTAACGTTGTTGTAGTTTACAACTTCGTCATCAGCAAGCTTCTCACCTGTCTCTGCATCGATGTGAGATGTGATAACCTTGGAGTCGAATGTAACAATCTTGTTCTTAACATAGATTGTACCTGCTGCATCGTAACCGGCCTCACCGTTGAGGGGTTCCTGCTTGCCCTGATTGGACAGGAGGAACATTACCTTACAGCTTGCAGGGAAGTAATCCAGCTGGTTGTTAGAATCGTCGATAACCTTCTTGTACCAGTTGCCGACAACCTCTCCCTCGGGAAGCTCTGCAGCATTTGTAACCTTCTCCATGTTCTGGAGTGAGTTATCCCATGCGCCGAGAGGCTTCTCCTCTGCCTCTGTATATGCATACATTCTCAGAGTACCCTCGCCAAGAGCGTTGTAGTAGTAAACTGTAATTTTATTGGAACCAAGTGACTTGTAAACAAAGCTTACAACTGCAGGATTCTCTGCATCGAATGTGCCCTTGAAGTTTCTGGGATACTTGTCGGAAACAAGTTCAAAACCTGCAACATTCTTAAAGGGAACATTGTACTGCTCACCGTCGAGCATTCTGTAGGTAACGTCGGCAGCAACAGATGAACCGGACTCGTCTACATACTTAACTGTGAGATAACCGCTGGTGTTGAATGCTTCATAGTAGTAGTTAACTACAACATTCTGACCCTTGGTTACTGTGCCGTAAACAGTGTCGCCGTCCTTGGTACCTGTGTTGTTCTCAATCTTTGTGATATTGTGGTCAAACAGTGTGTAGGTATCGGGAGTTGCTCTCCATGTTGTGCCGACCTCATAAACAGTCTCGGAGGTCTTGAGAAGCTCATCGCCTACATAGTGGTTAACTGTGATTGTCTCGTACTCGGGAGCAACGTCTGTTGTTGTACCCTGAACAAGAATTGCGGAGCCGTTAGCGCCGATGTTGTATGTACCGGAAGCAGTACCCAGAGATGTGAGACCTGCCTTCTCGCCGTTAGCTACGATTGTCCATGTGCCGGAGGGCAGTGTGACTGTACCTGCAGCGCCGTTGTTGATAGCAACAATAGCCTTGGACCACTCGCCTGCCTTGTTATTATCCAGAGAGTATGCAAGGATACCGTTAGCATTGGATGTAGTAAGCCATGTGAGGTTATTGTATGTCTCAGATGCTCTGAATGCACTGAATGCATCTCTGATCTGTCTCATACCCTTTGCATAAGCAACCTCAGTTGCATATGTGTCGATTCTTGTCCAATCGAATGCGTTTGTCTCACCTGCATTGTAGGAATTAGGGTTGCCATACTTGGTACGTGCAAACTCTGTACCTGCAAGTGTGAAAGGCATACCCTGTGTTGTGAACAGGAATGTGAATGTGGATCTGAGCTGCTGTCTGTAAGTTGCATTTGTGGTATCAAAACCTGCAACGTTGTCTGTTGCAGATGCTGCCTTCTGAACCATAAGGATGTTATCCCACCATGTTACACCATCGTGACAGTCAACATAGTTAACTGACTGGTTGGGATACTTGGTATGTCCGTCAGAGGAGAACTTACCAAGAGCTGCACGTTTCATAGCAGTTACATTTGCTTTGACGGGAGCACCTGTAAGCCAACCCTTTGTTATACCCTTTTCAGAGCCCTGCATTGCATTTCTTGTGTAGGAGTTAAAGCCTGCAACATTGGAGCTGAGCTTTGCAAAGTTTGTTGTCTCCATTGCGTTAGTGCTGTCAATTCCGCAATCGCCAACGCCCCAAGGCTCGCCATACATGATGATCTTCTTTCCTTCGCCGTCATACATCTTGTTGAACATTGCTCTGATCTCGTTCATTGTGGTGATATCGTGAGCAGCAGCAAGGTCGAAACGGAAGCCGTCGATGTGATACTCCTCAACCCAGTATCTGAGAGAGTTGAGCATATAGCTGTTGAACATTGCCTTATCGGAAGCAAGTGTGTTACCGCAGCCTGTGCCGTTGATGTAGAAGGTTGAGCTGGACATTCTGTAGTAGTAACCGGGAACAGTGTAAGTAAATGCGGACTGCTCGGTTACATATGTGTGGTTGTAAACTACGCCCATGATAACAGTAATGCCTCTGTCGTGAAGAGCCTGAATCAGCTGTTTGAACTCTTTGATTCTTACGTTACCATCGTAGGGGTTTGTGGAATACATACCCTCGGGGAGGTTGTAGTTCTTAGGATCGTAGCCCCAGTTGTAGGACTCGGGGTTAGTTTCGTCGCCGGATGCGAAGTCGAAGGGACACTGGATGTGAACAGCATTGATACCCTGCTCAACAAGGTAGTCGATACCAACACTCTTTGCGCCGTCCTTGCCGTTGACAGTAAGACCGCCCTCAGCAAAGCCAAGGAACTTGCCCTGATAGTTCTTGTCTACACCGGAAGTATCGGAGGATGTAAGGTCAGCAACATGAACCTCCCAGAGGATAGCGTCTGTCTGGCTATCAAGGAAAACATGCTCGTCCTTATCCCAACCGTCGGGATCGGTGGAGTCAAGGTCAACAACCATGGAACGGTCGCCGTTGACACCTGCTGCCTTAGCATAGATGTCGTATGTCTCTTTTGTGCCGGCTGTAGTGGTAACAACATATGTATAGTATACATTCTTGTAGTCACCGTTGAGTGCAACGGACCATACACCGGTTGAGCTGTCGAGTTTCATCTCGTGCTTGCCGAGTGATGCTGCACCGCTTTCCATATCGGAACCGGTAGCAAAGAGCTTAAGCTGAACTCTTTCAGCTTTGGGAGACCATACTCTCCAAGTTGTCTTGGAAGGTGTATAGGTAGCACCCAGATCTGTCTTGGACTTATCTGCCTGTGTCTTCAGATAAGCCTGAGCTTCAGACTCAAGATAATTCACGTTGTAGTAATTACCCTGAGCGCTGACTTCAGCTGTTGTTGTTTCTGATGCACTTGTATTGACAACACAAGCAGTTGAAACGCCTGCAATCATCAGTACACAGAGAAGCATAGAAACCAGTCTGCGTAATTTCAAAAGAATCCTCTCCTTTTCTGTGCGATAGTACGCACTTTATTCATCGTATATTATAGCATAGGAGAAGTAAAAAATAAACAGTTTTGGGACTAATTTTTGACCGCGTTTTGCACAAGATTTTACTTTGCAATTTGTACATTTTGATAGGATGCTTTCTTCAAAACCAGAACTTTCTCAGCAATAGGCACAATTTTGCACAAAAAAAGCAACCGACCTGAGCCGATTACTTTTTTCTTCATATTAATAATGTAATATCTACTCAGACTCTGTGATTGAACACATCCTGATTATGCTTTATTTTATCAAATACAGCCTTGTTTCTCTTGACAAAAACAAAATTAATAATGATAAAAATCAGGGCTATTTCATTGAAAAATGCAGCAAACACGATATTGCCTACAGAGGTACTGCGTGTTACGGTAGGACCGCAGTCGTTGTAGAGAGAGTTGCGATAATAGTCAACCTTACCTATCATAACCATATTGATGATCGCAATGGGCAAAAACAGAATTGAATACAGCAGAAACACAAATCCAACACCAAACCAGCAAGTCGCTATACCGATAACGAAAAATACCGCACAGAACACCAAATAGAAAATACCGCATATCTTCCAACAGAGGCGTTCATGCTTGAGTCTTATGTAGACACTGTTGAGACACTCCTGCTGACAGGTGTGCTCATCGTTGGATGTTTCAGCCGCTGTCATTGCCACAACAGGTGCTGAAGATGGTTCGGACTGCGGTATTGCGGATTCTTCGGCAGTTTCCTCTGCGGTAAGTTCTGTTGCAGAAGATTCCTCTGCTGAGGGTTCTGCCACAGGCGTAGCTTCAACAGTAACTTCTGTCTCTGAAACTTCCTGCGTGGGAGTCTCCTGAGTTACTTCAACCGTCTCTTCAGGAGCATCGCACGGCATACCGCATCTGCTACAGAAGTTAGCATTTTCAGCAAGCTCAGCTGAACAACCTTTACAAATTGCCATTTTCATAACCTCTTTCCATTTATATTAATATAATTATACAACTATACACTGAGAGATTCAAGTATAGACTAAGCAGGAATAATATACACCTCACACGGTTATATCGGTAAAGCCCACACCGAAGGCTGTTCCCATCGAAAGACAAACAGCTCCGTCGCTGTCAGTGAAATTCAGTCCTATAGCGGTACCGTCGTGAACAAGGCGGACTTCCATTTCTCTATGGAGAACCGAAGAAAGGTCGTGAGCAAGAAGATTTCCGTATTCATCACTGAGATTGAAAAGCTTTGCATATCCGCCTCTTGCTTTGAATATCCTGTTGCCAACTGTATAGTTTGCTATACTGATGACAACTCTGTTGCAAAGTTCTCCTGAGCGCATTGCTTCTCTGCATGTATCCGCAACCACTTTTGTAAGATACTTATGCAATTCCATTGCACGAGCGTGGTTTTCGGGAGAATCCGAAACATCAAGTTCCATATACAAGGAAGGTCTGGTCTTGAGCTGAATAAACTCGGAGATGTCTCCCCTGTGCTTCTTTACAACAGAACGCTTCAGGTTGGTCTGACCGAAATCGAGAACCGCCGCGGTACACTCATCAGGCAGAAGTCTGGAACATCCCATAGTACCTAAATGAGAGCCGTTATCAAAAAGGGATATATTGTAGGGTTTCTCACCTGCTATGTCGAAGATGTAGAGAATCTGCTCCTTGAGACGCCTGCCGAGAAGACCGCTTGAAAGTCCCCCTGTGAGAATCACTGTTTTCAGTTGTGCCCAGTAATCCCAGTGAGCATCCGTCCAGTCTGGACGTGCTCTGCGGTTGAGCTCGTGTCCTTGCTTTAAAGTAAGAAGGATAATTCCCAATCTGTTTCCGAATTTGCGCACCACGTTGTCAGCCAGATTCTTCGCCATAATATCCTCGCTGTAGGTTGCATCATCAAGGAACCTCGGAAGCTCTTTGTCCGTATATCCTGAAATATCAACCCCTCTTTTTGAGGCAAGGTGTTTTATCTCCTGAGTGATAAGGCCCGCAGAAAACACCTGATTGGCACTTTTGCCGATTATGTCATCTGCAACACCCTTTACGGGAACGTATGCAATGACACTGCGATTCACAGAACACAAAGGAGTGACATATTCGGTTTTTGCCTCTTCGGAATATACAAGAAAGGGATTTTTCATTATCTTCTGCTCCTGCTGTTAACTGCCTGCTGACTCATACGCACTTATTCCCCTGTGCCAGATCAGCTGAGAGATACCAAACAGCGTAAGTGACACAAATATCGTCACGGGTAAGCTCCAGAAGCTCTCACCACGAAGTATATAGATTGCGGGATAATACGCCGTCAGAGCAAAAGGCAGAATATATGTTATCAAGGTTTTTACAACAGTATTATAAATCTTTGTAGGATATTTTGCAAACTCATTGGTCATGTAACACATATGGGTAATATGACCTGAGCGCTTTGTCCAGAAGGAAATAGCCGCTGTTGCTGTTTTAATGGAGGTAAATATCATTATTGCAAAGGGCATCACCACAAGCACAGGAATAACCCTCAGCCAGTTGATAGCTCCTGCAATATCAGAAGGCATGGCACACAGACTGTAGATAATCAGTGCAATACCGACAATCAGGTCGCCAAATGCATCCACACAGAACTTTTCGCAAAGGACGTAGAACCAGGAGTTGACAGGTCGGGTCAGATATTTATCAAAATCACCTTTATCAACAATCCAGTAGCCAAGCCCCCAGAGGTTGTCAAAGAGCAGGTGGTCTATACCCTTGGGAATAAGAGAGAAGCCGTAGATAAACAGCACCTCGTGGAATGTCCAGGAGTCTACCACCACTCCGTTTTCTGTGTAACACAGAGCGGGAATTGCTGCGAAAATGATGCCGAGACACAGAATCTGAACCGCCTGAGTCAGAACAAAACCTACAGCTCCCAGAAGAAAATCCACCTTGTACTCCATAAGCTTTTTCAAATCCTGCTTTATAAATATGGTATGTAGTTTCAAATATTTCATCATAGTCTTAACCTCCGTGCACCACAAGGCGCTTCATAGCACTTCTGAGTATGAGCTTGGAGATAAGCACAAACACGCAAAGCCAGACTATCTGAAGTCCGAGATAAAAAACAATCTCTTTAAAGCTGTACATTCCCATATATATCATTACGGGTGTATACGAAAGGGATGCAAAGGGCAGGTATGAAAGCACCTGACCGAAAACACCCATGAAAGCCAGCGGTACTGTTGCACCTGAAAGGAAGTCCACTATAACCCCCTTGATGATATCTGTACCCCACAGATTTTTAAGATAGAAAGCCAGGAATCCGTAGGACAGGTTGAAGAAAAAGTTGATGCCGTATGCAAGAAGCATGCTGAACAGAAACAGCAACAGCATCACGAAATCAAGCATGGGTGTGCCGTTGACTATCCATCTGTAGATCTCTACACCTGCGGTGATGGGCAGAAAAATCATGAGAAACTGCATAATCTTGGTGCCCAGTTCCTGAAACAGAAAGCACATATCGAAGTCCACGGGTTTTATCATACGCATGGCGATTGAACCGTCCAGAATCTCCTTGCCGATTACATAGGAGCCGTCGGAGTATGTAAGGTATCCGCTTAAAAATGTGATGAACAGATAAACCACCATATTGTCATAGGTAAAGCCGTAAACCGTAGAGCTGTCGGAGCTGTCAAACACAGCCTTCCATACAAAGAACATAACAAAGCACTTCATTATCTCGCCTAAGAGAAAGAAGAGAAAGTTTACTCTGTAGGTGATCATCTCAAGAATTCCTGCTCTTGTGAAGGGTTTGTAGATGCGGATAAGCTTAGTCACTCAGCATCCCTCCTCCGAGGTAGAGCCTGCGGATAATCTCCTCAATGTCTGCGTCTTTTACATTGATATCCTTGACATGGACACGCTTGAGTGTATAGGAAAGCATATCCTCCACTGAAACTGTATCGCTGTTGAAACGGACATTCACAGAGGTCCCTTTTATATCCAAGGTAAGGTCATCGTCTGAAAAATTAAAATCATCTTTGTAGCAGAGTTTTTCTGAATCATCAATGTTTTTCAGTTCGAAATTCAATTCACGCATCTGGCCAAAACGACGTTTCAGCTCGGAAAGATCTCCGTCAAAAACTTTTTTGCCTTTGTCCACCATAACAATTCGCTCGCATAAAAGCTCGATATCCTCTAAGTCGTGAGTAGTGAGGATAACGGTAGTTCCGCTTTCTGCACTGATTTTCTGAATAGCCTTACGGATGCTGTCTTTGACCACAACATCAAGTCCTATGGTAGGCTCATCAAGAAACAGCACCTTGGGGTCGTGAAGCAGAGCCGCGGCTATATCTGCTCTCATACGCTGACCCAGCGACAGAGTACGCACCGGACTTGTGATAAAACCATCAAGTTCCAGCACCTCGTTGAGAAACGTCATTCTCGCCTGATACTTATCATCGGGAATCTCGTAGATCTCTTTGAGCACCATATAGGTTTCTCTCAGTGCCAGATCCCACCAGAGCTGAGTTCGCTGACCGAAAACAACACCGATCTCTTTAACATATTCCTTGCGGTTCTTTGTAGGAATCCTGCCGTCTATCCTGCACTCTCCCGATGTGGGAGTGAGGATTCCCGTGAGCATTTTAATAACTGTACTTTTACCGGCACCGTTGGGTCCGATAAAGCCGATTATCTCTCCCCGATGCACATCGAAGCTGATGCCGTCAACAGCTTTGACAACCTCGTACTTGGGACTGAACAGAGCCTTGAAGCTACCCTTGAGACCGGGTTCTTTCACAGCTTTTTTGAATTCTTTTCTCAGGTCCTTGACCTGTATCATAATGTTGTTACTATCCAAGAAGTTTCACTCCTTTTACTAATAATATTAGATTGCGGAAACAAATCCACCGCTGATATAAACCAGCACACTAATTTTATCAGCTGTATACGCGCCGAACCGTATATTTAAGTAGTTTAGCAAATCAAAATACGGCAGCTGAACAACGCATATACCCTCGCGAATATCAGAGTATGAATAAGGTCAGGAATTCATACTCTGACTACTGATACTTCCCTCGTGATCAGCATGGTTTTATTATAGAATGAGTGTTCGATTGTGTCAATAGAGTTATTCTGCACAAATAAAAACAACACTGACTTTTTTATATCACCTCTGTCTTTTCAAGTAAATATGTTTATGATATACTGATAAAAGGTGATAGTTATGAATTGCATGCTGTGCCCGCACAAATGCGGTGCTTACAGAGATTTAAACACAGGAAAAGGCAACTGCGGACTGCCTCTCTCCCCTAAAGTTGCAAGAGTCGCTCCCCATATGTGGGAGGAGCCTCCCATTAGCGGAACCAAAGGCTCAGGTGCTGTATTTTTCAGCGGATGCACAATGAAGTGTATTTACTGCCAGAACTTTGAAATTTCAGCAGAGAACCAAGGTGTCAGCATTAACGCGCAAAAACTTGCTGATGAATACAAGAGGCTTGAAGAAGGCGGAGTGCATAACATCGACCTTATCAGCGCCACGCAGTTTTTGCCTGAAGTGATCAGAAGTTTTGATATATACAAACCGAACATTCCAATAATATACAACTGCGGAGGATATGAGAGAATCGAAACACTCAGAGCGCTTGAGGGAATTGTTGACATATATATCCCCGACTTCAAATATTCAGACAACAAATTGGGCAGAGAATATTCAGGCGTTGAAAACTACTGCGAGGTTGCAACGGAAGCTATAAATGAAATGCTCAAACAAAAAGGCAAGCTGACACTGAGCAGTGACGGCATTGCACAAAGGGGAGTTTTGGTTCGGCATCTGGTACTGCCCAATCACACAAAGAACAGCATCGGAGTGCTCGATATTCTGAAAGAAAACTTCGGCGAAAAAATCACGCTGAGCCTTATGGGACAGTACATCCCCCACGGCAAGGCTAAAAATCATCCGAAGCTCTCGAGAAGAATCACAAAGAGGGAATATCAGAAAGTTCTTCAGCACCTGATGGATTTAGAGCTTGACGGCTTTGCACAGGAGCTTGAATCGGCAGAAGAGGAGTATATCCCCTTGTGGGATTACGCCGATGAAAATGCATCTCCCTAAACTGACAACTACATAGGCACAAAAAAATCCCACGGCATAACCGTGGGATTAATTCTTTTACTGAATTATTTCGCAAAATCGATTGCTCTTGATTCGCGGATGATATGAACCTTGATGTGACCGGGGTACTCAAGCTCAGACTCGATCTTCTGGCAGATGTCTCTTGCCAGTGATGCCATCTTGTCGTCACCAACAACCTCAGGCTTAACCATAATTCTTACTTCACGACCTGCCTGAATAGCGAAGGTTGTCTCAACTCCGTCAAATGAAGAAGCAACATTCTCCAGCTTTTCAAGACGCTTGATGTAGTTTTCCAGATTCTCGCGTCGTGCACCGGGTCTTGCAGCGGAAATTGCATCGGCAGCCTGTACCAGACAAGCAACGATTGTCTTTGCCTCTACATCGCCGTGGTGAGCGTGAATAGCGTGGATAACGGCATCGCTCTCTTTGTACTTTCTTGCTACATCAACACCAAGCTCGATGTGGCTTCCGTCCAGCTCGTGATCCAGAGCCTTACCTATATCATGGAGAAGGCCAGCACGCCTTGCAACGGTGGGATCCATGCCAAGCTCAGCAGCCATCATGCCTGCGATGTAGGAAACCTCAAGAGAGTGATTCAGAACATTCTGGCCGTAGCTTGTACGATAGCGGAGTCTGCCCAGAAGCTTTACAAGCTCGGGGTGAATTCCGCCGACACCTGCATCGATGACAGCGTGCTCACCTGTGCTCTTGATTGTTGCCTCAACCTCGCGACGAGCCTTCTCTACCATTTCCTCGATTCTTGCGGGATGGATACGTCCGTCAGAGATGAGCTTCTCCAGAGAAACTCTGGCGATTTCACGTCTGACAGGCTCGAAGCAGCTCAGTGTGATAGCCTCGGGTGTGTCGTCGATAATCAGGTCAACGCCTGTGAGTGTTTCGATTGCACGGATGTTTCTGCCTTCGCGGCCGATGATACGACCCTTCATCTCGTCGTTGGGAAGCTGAACAACAGAAACGGTTGCCTCGGTTACATGGTCGGCAGCGAGACGCTGAATTGCAAGAGAGATAATGTTTCTTGCCTTCTTGTCAGACTCATCCTTGAGCTGCTGCTCGTACTCCATAATCTTGACGGATTTCTCATGGGCAAGCTCGCCGTCAAGCTGTTCAAGCAGATAAGCCTTAGCCTGGTCTACAGAGTATCCTGAGATACGCTCCAGCATCTCGAACTGACTCTTCTTTACAGTCTCGATTTCCTCAAGCTTCTTCTCGGCTTCCTTCTGCTTTCTTGCCACGTTTTCTTCTTTTTTCTCCAGGTTATCCAGCTTTTTGTCCAGAGTTTCCTCTTTCTGCTGGATTCTTCTCTCCTGTCTCTGGACCTCCTTGCGGCGGTCGTTGAGTTCTTTTTCAGATTCATTTCTAAGGCGATGGATCTCGTCCTTGCCTTCGATTACGGCTTCTTTCTTCTTTGCTTCAGCAGTTTTCATAGCATCGGAAATAATGCGTGTTGCCTCAGCTTCGGCACTGCCGATTTCGTTCTCAGCGACCTTTTTTCTGAAAAGGTTTCCAACTACAAAGCCTGCAGCGATACCAACTATCAGAGCAACAACCGCCAGAACGATCTGGAGCCATAATTCCATTGTGTGACACCTCCTTGATTGAATTTTGTAGTAATTCAACTCACGGTGCCGTTAAAATTATTAGATATGCTATTTAGAAAAAATACCATAAAATACAAAAATCGGGTCGGATAGAAAATAACAACAGCATAAGCGTACCGCAAAAATTACACGGCACACCTGAAAAAATATACTGTTGCGGTAAGATATCCGCCCGAAAATATATAAAAGGGTAAATTAACAGAAAAAGGATATCTATATAATAACGGCTCAACTAAGAGTCCAAATTAAGAATAAACTGCATAAAAAGCCAGTGTCGTGACCTTTTACGCACTCAGACGATAGCAAAAACTATTACGCCTAGTAATATATTAAATGATTAAATATACTTTGTCAAGAATAAAAAACTAAATTTTTATACACAATAATGTACATAAGACAACACACAAACGAAACAATCGTTTATTTAGCACAATTTTTCGTAATTACCAATTCAGTATTATTCTATTGTAGAATAATAGCAAAAAGTATTTTTGCATAAAAATTTCAATTATAGGGTTAAGAATAGCTAAAGTTTTAACAAATTAGTTATTTTCTTAACAAAGTAGTAAAAAAAGTATTGAATTAATTGCAAAAAAGCTATATAATCTTATTACCAATAAAATACAGAGAGGAAGTATTTCATATGTCAGTAAAAGTTGGTATTAACGGTTTCGGTCGTATCGGCCGTCTTGCTTTCAGACAGATGTTCGGCGCTGAGGGTTACGAGGTAGTTGCAATCAATGACCTCACAAGCCCCGAGATGCTGGCTCATCTGCTCAAGTACGATTCTGCTCAGGGCAGATACGCACTGGCAGATACTGTTTCTAACACAGACCACTCCATCACAGTTGATGGCAAGGAGATCACAATCTACGCTGAGAAGGACGCTAACAACATCCCCTGGGGTGAGCTTGGTGTTGACGTTGTTCTGGAGTGCACAGGCTTCTACTGCTCCAAGGAGAAGTCCATGGCTCACATCAACGCAGGCGCAAAGAAGGTTGTTATCTCTGCTCCCGCAGGCAATGACCTGAAGACAATCGTTTTCAGCGTTAACGAGAACACTCTCACAGCTGACGATCAGATCATCTCCGCTGCATCCTGCACAACAAACTGCCTTGCTCCCATG
>JAFQMC010000004.1 GCA_017421045.1 Clostridia bacterium | reverse complement strand
ACAAAGATTAACATCAAAGATGCAACTGCAATTCAGAAGCATATCGCAGGTATCGAAACAGGTTATCCTATAGGTAAATATAAAACAAAATAAAAATCAGGTCTTTATAGACGCTAGCCCCTCTGCAAAAAACAGAGGGGTTAACTTTTTCATTCCCCTGCTAAACTCCTGCTACAAAAGGATATACAAGCAGTATGTTGTGCTTATGTTTAAATATATAGGCATAACAGATAAAAACTAATAGAAACAATGAAAGCCGTTTTAACGAGAGTTAAAGCGGCTTTTGACATAAAAGAAACAGGACACCACGAAAATGTGATGTCCTGTATTTTGGCAGGGGCAGAAGGACTTGAACCCTCGGCACGCGGTTTTGGAGACCGCTGCTCTACCAACTGAGCTATACCCCTATATGTTTGTCGGACTTGCGACTCAACTATATTACCACGAAGATTTGAAGGTGTCAAGGCTTTTTTTCATATGAGCTTAAATTGATGCAATGCTGAGCTGAGCGGTTTGGGCGGATAGAGACAAGCCTTCCGTTGCTGTGGTCGGAAGGCTTGCTTGGTTGAGATATTTATTTGTTTTGAAATTTTGCGGTTTTGCGATATGTCGCGGGTGCGTGGGTTACAGGCTTCTGATGATGTCGGCGATGACTTCGCGTTCGTCTAAGTGATACTTGACGCCCTTGATTTCCTGATAGTCTTCGTGGCCCTTGCCGGCAAGGACGATGATGTCGCCGTCCTTTGCGTTCTCGATACAATAGCGGATAGCGTCCACGCGGTTGGGAACGATTACGTATTCGCCGTCGGTTTTGTCGATGCCCTCTTTGATGTCGGCGATGATGTCGTTTACATCCTCAAATCTTGAGTTGTCCTCGGTGATGACCGTCAGGTCAGAGAGTCTGCCCGAGACCTCGCCCATTTCGTAGCGACGGGATTTGGGACGGTTGCCGCCTGCACCGAACATAGTGACCAGTCGGGTGGGCTTGTATTCTCTCAGAGTTGTGAGGACGTTCTCCATAGACATTGCGTTGTGAGCGTAGTCGATGAGGAGGGTGTAGTTGCCGGGAACGGGAACCGCTTCAACTCTGCCCTTCACCTGAACTGTGTCGAGACCCTTCAGGATATGCTCGTCGCTCAGGTCAAAGTGTCTGCAAAGGGAGATGGCGGCCAGCGCGTTGTAAACGCTGAATCTGCCGGGGATAGCAACATCAACGCTGAGGGTCTTGATGCCCTTTGTTTCAAAGTGAACGCCGATGTAACCCGGACGTGCGATAAGGCTGTCGTCGAATCCGACGATGTCAGCGGATTCGGAGAAGCCGTAGCTTTCTACATTGCAGGTGCTGTCCTTGAGGATGGCATCGGTGTTTTCGTCGTCAGCATTTACGATGCCCACTTTGCACTGCTTAAAGAGCATCGCCTTGCACTGCAGATACTCCTCCATGTCCTTGTGCTCGTTGCCGCCGATGTGGTCGTGGGAGAAGTTTGTGAAGATACCGTAGTCGAAGATGATGTTGTCGGTACGATGCTGCTTGAGACCGATGGAGGAAACCTCCATAACCACCGCTTTGCAGCCTGCGTTTACCATTCTGCGCATTGCCTGCTGAATCTCGTAGGACTCGGGAGTGGTGTTGTTGGTCTTGAAGATGTTGTCGTCGATGATAATGCCCAGGGTGCCGATGGTTGCAGTCTTGATTCCTGCACACTCCAGTATTGAGCGAATCATTGCAACTGTAGTTGTTTTGCCCTTGGTGCCCGTGATAGCTATGGTAGTGAGTTCTTCTGAAGGATTGCCGAAATGCTGAACGCTCATTTTTGAAAGAGCAACGCGTGCATCATCAACTTTGATAACGGCAACATTTGAGGGAACCTGCACGTCGTCGGTGACAACAAGAACAGAGGCGCCCTTCTCAGCGGCGTCTGCGGCATACTTGTGTCCGTCGGTAGCGTAGCCCTTGATGCATACAAAGGCACAGCCTTCTACAACTTTTCTGGAGTCATATATAACATCGCAAACATCGATGTCGTCAGTACCTTGCACAACAGTGTAATTGATTGAACTCAAAAGGTCTTTAATCTTCATAACCCTTTGCACCTCCGTATATATATTATAATAGATAGTAGATTTCTATATGCTAAATTTACAACATTCGGACTCGGTTGTCAATGTAAAGTCTTTCTGTTTTTGCGGAAAGATTCAAGTTTTTTGTTGAAAATACCCTACAAAGAAACAAAAACACTTTTTCGGAGGTGGTAATCTGAAGAATTTGTGAGAAAAAAACGAAATTTCGGCAAAATTCCTTCATATGGCGGAAATCAATTGGTCGAGTTGCACAAAGTGGAGTTGAGCAAGATTGCTAAAAATGCAAGTTGTTGGTTGTACAAGTTGTTTAAGAGTGAAAGAAAATGTTGTCATTATCACCAAATTTCCTTCAAAAATTTATTCTTTTAGATAAAAAGTACAAAGGGAGTTGAAAAAAGCTTTTTACTTGTGGTATTATTACTTTAGTGAAAAAACGCATATTTATGTGTAAATACGCGTGCGACACTCGGCATAATGGGTTATGCTGACAAAAATTTTTTTAAAGGAGTTTTTACCCATGAAAACAAGAAAGATTCTTGCACTGCTCATGGCTGTCCTGATGCTCGTTGGCTGTCTGGCAGCATGTGGCGGTGACGGTGGTTCTACCACAGAGACACAGGCTGCTTCCGGTTCTACCGGCGAGGCAGTTGTAACCGAGTCTTGGACCGAAGAGCAGATTGCTCAGATGGGCGAGGCTATCAAGGGCGAGGCAGGCGGTTCTGCTGTTTCCCTTAAGATCTGGGGTCCCGAGCTTGCTCAGGACGTACTCAAGAGCCAGGCTGAGGCTTTCAAGGCTCTCTTCGCTGACTATGCTGACATCAACCTCGAGGTTGCAGTACAGGGCGAGAACGACGCAGCTGCTAACATCATCAACGATCCTAAGGCTGCTGCTGACGTATTCGGCTTCCCCTCTGACCAGCTCACAAAGCTCAACAACGCTAACGCTCTGGCAGAGTGCTACTTCCCCGAGAACGTAACTGCTGACAACACAGCTGCTTCCGTAGCTGCTGCTTCCGTTGACGGCAAGGTTATGGCTTATCCCGAGACAGGCGACAACAGCTACATCCTCGTTTATGACAAGTCCCTCGTTTCTGACGAGCAGGCTAAGTCCCTCGAGGGCGTATTTGAGGCTTGCGAAGCTGCTAAGAAGAAGTTCATCATGGATTCCGGCAACGGCTTCTTCACTTGCATGTACCTCTACACAGGCGGTCTTGTAACTGAGGGCTTCGAGGAAGACGGTATGACCCAGAAGTTCAACGACTATGACATCAACCAGGTTACTGCTTCCGTTAAGGCTTTTGCAGACCTCTTCACAGCTAACAAGGATTACTTTGAGAGCGCTGACACAACTGCTGTAGCTGACGGCTTCAAGAACGGCACAACAGCAGCTGGTATCGCAGGCAGCTGGAACATCGCAGCTGTTAAGGAAGCTCTGGGTGACAACGCAGGCTTCGCTATCCTGCCCACAATCAACATCAACGGTACCGACACACAGATCATCAACATGTTCGGCTACAAGTTCATCGGTGTTAACAGCCAGTCTGCTTATCCCATCACAGCTCAGATTCTCGCATACTACCTCACAAACGAGGATTGCCAGATGCAGAGAGCTGAGAAGCTCGACTGGGCTCCCTCCAACGCAGCAGCACAGGACAGCGATTTTGTTAAGAACAACGCTTCCATGTCCGCTCTGATGGCACAGACAGAGTTCTCTATTCCTCAGACAGCTCTTGCTGGTACATTCTGGGATCCGCTCGCAGCTCTGGGCACATACATGATCGAGCCCACAAACGACTTCTCCACTGAGGCAGTTCAGGCAGAGGTTGAGGCTTGTATCGCAGGTATCCGCGACGAATAATAGTCGACATCTGTTATATTGCGGTAATTTGATAAGTTAAGTCAAAAGGGCAGCTCGGACTCATAGCGGCTCGGGCTGCTCTTTCACTTTCGGTATCAGATTTATCTAAGTATACTTATTGTTTATATTTTAGATAAAGGAGAGTGAGAAGGGTGACGTATACCGAATATATGTCGCTGAACGTCTTTCAGCGTTTCTGGTATAAGTTTACGCAGTTTATAAAGGCGATTCCCACAAACATAAAGAAATTCTTCTGCTTTATCGGCAGAGCTATTAAAAACTTCTTTGTTGGTATCGGCAGAGGCACCAAGGAGTTCTTCCTGGGCTTCATCAAGGGCGATATCATCACAAAGCTTTCATACTTCATTATGGGTCTGGGCAACCTGCTGAGAGGTCAGATTCTCAAGGGACTGGCTTTTCTGTCAATAGAGGTTGGCTATATCCTGTTCATGGTATTCTTCGGTGCGGAATACATAGGTCTGTTCTTCCGCCTCGAGGCTGTTAAGACTACTCAGACAATCGAATTCATGGGTAAGCAGATTACTCAGGAAGTCGTTGAGCACTACAGCTACCAGATACTCCTCTACGGTATTCTGGCATTCATGGTAACTATCGCTTTCATTGCACTATACATTGTTAGTACAAAGTCTGCAAGGAATAACGAAGCTATCATCAAATCAGGCAAGAGACCTCCCAAATTCCGGGAGGAGCTGAAGGAGCTGCTGGACTCTAAGTTCCACACCACCATGCTTTCTCTGCCTGTTATCCTCATCTGCGTGTTTGTACTTTTGCCTCTGATCTTCATGATCACCATGGCATTTACAAACTTCTCTGAGATGAACTACGATTCATTTAACTGGATCGGACTTGATAACTTTAGAGAAATTTTCAGCACATCCGATAGTGGCGGTGCGTCCATGGGTTACACCTTTGCGTGTGTTGCAGGTTGGACAATCATCTGGGCAATCTTCGCTACTTTCTCCAACTACATCCTTGGTATGATAGTTGCGCTGATGATTAATAAAAAGGGCATCAAGCTGAAGAAGCTGTGGAGAACAATGTTCGTTATGACCATCGCTGTTCCTCAGTTCGTTACTCTGCTTGTTATGGCTCAGATGCTGGGTTCATCTACTGAAAGTCCCCTGAACCTGATTATCTCAATGTTCACCGGCACTACCTCCAGCGTCAACATCCTGACTACCGCAAACAACGCTATCCTTGCCCGTGTATCAGTTATCCTTGTTAACTGCTGGGTAGGTATTCCTTACACAATTCTCATGATCTCCGGTCTTCTTATGAACATCCCCGAGGATCTGTATGAGAGTGCAAGAATTGACGGTGCAGGTCCTGTGAAGAGCTTTACTAAGATCACCCTTCCTTATATGCTCTTCGTTACAACACCTTATCTCATTACCACCTTCATTGGTAATGTTAACAACTTCAATGTTATCTATCTGCTCACAGAAGGCGGTCCCAAGGTTTCCGAGTACAAGTACAGTGCCGGTAAGACCGACCTGCTGATTACCCTGCTGTTCAAGCTTTCTGTTAACCAGAACAAGTACGGTCTGGGTGCTGCGATAGGTATCCTTGTATTCTTGGTTTGCGCAACTCTGTCACTGATTACATTCAATATGACTAAGTCCGCAAAGAATGAGGAGGAATTCTCATGATAAAAAGCTATAAACTTAGAAGAACTCTTGCCAACACATTTATCTATATCCTGCTGGCAGTTCTGGGCATTATCTGGTTGTTCCCCCTTGTGTGGCTTGTGATGCACTCCTTCCGTATCGACCCCAACGGCGGTACACCTGCTATTCTGACAGACCACCTGCTTCCCTATGTAAGTGAGCTGGGCTTTGATAACTACATCGGCCTGTTCACCGAGACACAGTTTATGCAGTGGTTCTGGAATACACTGTTCGTAGCAATCTGCTCATGTATCATCTCCAGCCTTTCAATCCTGATGGTTGCATATGCATTCAGCCGTCTGAGATTCAAGGCTCGTAAGCCTTTCATCAATGTTGGTATGATCATGGGTATGTTCCCCGGCTTCATGACCACAATCGCTCTGTACTACATCCTGAAGATGATGGGTATGAGCCAGACACTTCTGGGTCTTATCCTCTGCTACAGCGGCGGTGCAGGTCTTGGCTATCTGGTTGCTAAGGGATTCTTTGATACCATCCCCAGAGCACTGGACGAGGCTGCTACCATCGACGGTGCAAACAGAAATCAGATTTTCTGGAAGATTATTCTCCCCATGTCCAAGCCTATCATCGTTTACACTGTTCTGACAACATTCATCAGCCCCTGGTGCGACTTTATTCTTGTTCGTATCGTTATGGGTGACAATGTTTCCAGATACACGGTATCGAGAGGTCTGTGGATGTGGACTGACAAGGAGTACAAGGCGGATTACTACCGCTACTTCCTGTCAGGTTCTGTTGTGGTTGCTATCCCGATCACAGCTCTGTTCCTCTACCTGCAGAAGTACTACGTTGAGGGCGTTACAGCCGGCGGCGTTAAGGGTTAAGGAACCTGTGCCTAAGGCACACTACTTTATAAACATAGGCGGCTGCCGCGTGGCGGCCGCCTTTTTGTAAGAAGAAAGCGTTTATGTTACGCATAAGATTTCGCAAAACTTTACGAAATTATTGGAGGCATAGAATGAAAAAACTGATTTCATTGCTTTTAGTCTGCGCATTGGCAATGTCCTGCGTAGTTCTCGCAGGTTGTGAGGACTCCAACGGCTACAAGGACCCCACCGAGGAGCTCACTGTCAATGCATCCTCTGACAAATACAGAAACTACTACCACATCTGGGTCTGCTCTTTCCACGATTCCGATGGTGACGAGACAGGCGACCTGCAGGGTATCATCGACAAGCTCGACTACCTCAACGACGGAAATCCCGAGACCGACACCGACCTGGGTGTTGACGGCATCTGGCTTTCGCCCATGATGCCCTCTGATTCCTATCATAAGTACGATGTAGACGACTATATGGACGTTGACCCTGAGTTCGGCGATCTGGAGACTTTCGACAAGCTCATCGAGGAATGTGACAAGCGAGGTATCGCGGTTATTCTGGATCTGGTTCTCAACCACTGCGGCACAGGCCACGAGTTCTGGCAGAAGGCCGTGGAAGAGGTAAAAGAGGGCAACCTTGAAGGCTACGCAAAATACTACAACTTCACTGTCGGTATCCCCGGCAAAGAGGGTTGGAGATCCGTCGGCAACACCGGTGTATGGTACGAAGGTCAGTTCAGCCCCGAGATGCCCGAGTGGAACCTTGCCTATGACGGCACAAGGGATTACTTTGAGGAAGTTGCAAAGTTCTGGCTTGAGCGAGGTGTTGCGGGCTTCCGTCTTGACGCAGTCAAGTATATGACAGACGATGTTGTAGACGGCACCGAGTTCCTCAACTGGTTCTACACAACTTCTCAGAAGTATAACCCCGACGTATATATGGTAGGCGAAAACTGGCAGGGCAACTCTCAGCTCTATCACGAGTATGAGTCAGGAATCGACAGCCAGTTTGCATTCTCCTTTGCAACATCTTCAGGTCAGTTCTCCGCCGCAGTAAACTCCTGCAGCGGAAACCAGCTTGCCGGACAGCTCAAAAAGTTCGACACAAACTCCGTTGAGGCAAACGAGAATGTTATCCATGCCATGTTCCTGTCAAACCACGATATGGTCAGAAGCGCAAACTACTTTGCACAGAATCTGCCCTATCAGAAGATGGGTGCGGCAGTGTATCTGCTGACTCCCGGCAACTCCTTCACCTATTACGGCGAGGAAATCGGCGCGGCAGTTCCTGAGGGCTTCAACGAGAACGATGCGTTCTTCCGCGGTGCAATGAACTGGGACGATAATGTTGAGACTACAATCTGGTGTACTGCAGATGCTTACTCCGTATATCCCTACGGCGGTGTTGCACAGCAGACAGAGGACCCCGATTCACTTCTCAGCTTCTATCGCAGAGCCATCAAGATCAAGAATCAGAATCCCGAGATTGCAAGGGGCCACATCACAGAGACCTACGACTTTGACAACAACGCCATCTGTGCATTCAAGGTGGAGTACGAGGGCAAAGAGGTAATGGTCATCCATAATCTGGATTGCGATAATCCCGCAACCCTGACCCTCACCGAGGATATGATTGCAAATCCCGTTATCCGCGGCGACCTGTACGCCATCTCTAAGACCGAGGATGCGTCCTCTACCCAGACAGATGCAACTTCGGCTTCCGAGGGCACAGCTCAGCAGGTTGAATATTCCTCTATCTCCGAGGGTGTTCTCACCATGCCTGCACATTCCTCCGTGGTTATTGCAACCGCTGAATAAAATAAAAAAATGCCTCCTTCGAGGCAATACATTGGAATATTCCTGAGTTTTTCAAGGGCAGACATCTTGTCTGCCCTTGTTTTATGTTTTCTGAGGGTACTCTGTTATTTTACAAAAGCTTCCCGAAACTTCCATTCAATCCGCGACAAAACTGTACTCCCACAGGCGCCTATAATATATATGCTCAAAGGAACAGAATATGCCTGAGAGATTCTATTTTTACTCACTTTAAAGGACAGGACGGCGAAAACAATGGAAGCAACAACAACCGTAAAAAGAAAAAATCCCGATGACTTTCATTTTACTACTCTGGCAAAGGAGATTATCATCCACGGAATATATCTGGTGCTGGGTGTATTGGTATCGGCAGGTGCGGTGCTCGGGGAGCTTGCGCCCTTCGGGGCGTCTTATGTGGCGGCGGTGCCTTTGCGTTATATGGGTACGGCAGTTGTGGGAAGTGCTCTGGGATACATATGGAATTCGCCTGCGGATTCATTCAGGTATATTGCAGTTGTTGTTGCCATAGGCGCCTTGAAGTGGCTGCTCAACGACTTCAAAAAAATCTCGCAAAGCCGACTTTTTGCACCCTTGCTCGCCTTTGTGCCCATGTGTGCCACAGGCGTTGCACTGCTTTTTGTCAGCACAAGCAGAATGTCTGAGCTGGGTACTTGCCTCGTTGAGGCACTTATCTCTTCCGCAGCGGCTTACTTCATTGCAAGAAGCGCGGAGCTTGTGTCTTCGAGGACAGGACTCGGGGGACTTACACAGCAGGAGGTATCCTGCCTTACGGTTTCTGCCTGTATATTGATGCTTTCCTTTGGCTCTGTGAGCATTTTAGGTGTATCGGTAGGACGAATACTGGCGGTGGTAACGGTGCTTGTCTGCGCAAGATACGGAGGAGTTACGGGAGGAAGCATAAGCGGAATCGCCACCGGCGTGGTGTTTAGTATCGGCTCCTCGGACATGGCGTTTCTCGCAGGAGGGTATGCCTTCGGCGGACTTGTAAGCGGACTTTTTGCGGCGATGGGCAAGCTTCCCGTGGGAGCTGTTTTTACCCTTTGCAGTTCGGTGCTGTCCTTTGCAAGCGGTGACAACAGGCTTGTGCTGAGTCTGTTTATCGAGTGTCTGTTTGCTACGGGTCTGTTTATGCTCATACCCTCGGATTTCGGCAGTACCGTCAGGGCGGCTTTCCTGCCTGCACCCGACAAGGGCAGAAGCGAGGCAATGCGTCGAAGCGTCACCATGAGACTATCCCACGCGGCACATGCTCTGGAGGGTGTTACCGAGTGCGTGGGAGCTGTGTCTGAGAAACTCAGGAATAAATACGACAATACCTCTGAACTAAGAATATACGAGAACGCGGCACAGATGACCTGCCACAGCTGTGGGCTTAGGGTCTATTGCTGGGACAAGCAGAAGGAGGTGACAAAGGACGACTTCTCCCGATTGACGGAAACTCTCAGGCAGGAGGGCTTTGTCAGTGACAGGACCATAGATGAGAATTTCACAAAGAAATGCTGCAAGCAAAAGGAACTTGCAAAAAGCATCAACGAAAGCTATAAGGAATACCTGTCATCTCTTGCGGCAGAGAGGAGAATCACTCAGGTGCGGTCTGTGGTTGCGGGTCAGTTTGCAGGACTCAGCGATATGCTGGAGGATTTATCCGAGGACTTTGAAAGCTGCGAAGACTTCGACACCGACAGCGCAGAGCGTATCATGGGTGAATTGAGACGTCAGGGAGTGGTGGTTGTTGATTGCTCCTGTCGTATCGACAGGGCAAAGAGGATGACCGTGGAGCTGGAGCTTGCGGTGAACAGAAAGACGGATATAAGCCGTCAGGAGATACACCGCACCGTGTCTAAGTGTTGCGGCAGAAGGTTTGAGCGTGCTGTGGAGAGCAATGCCATTGATAGGGTCAGGATGGTAATGTCCGAGCTGTCCGCCTATGATGTGGAGATTGGATCATCCCAGCATATTGCAGGAGGCGGAAACCTCTGCGGCGACTGCCTTAATTACTTTATGAACGGCTTCGGCAGTATGGTGGCTGTAATCAGCGACGGCATGGGCTCAGGCGGTGCCGCGGCGGTGGATTCCAACATGGCGACCTCTGTGCTCACCAAGCTTATCAAAGCGGGAATCTCCTACGACTGTGCTCTGTCGGTGGTGAATTCCTCGCTGATGATAAAGTCCGAGGAGGAATCCTTGGCGACGCTTGATGTGGCGGACATAAACCTGTTTACGGGCAAAGTGAGCCTTATGAAAGCAGGTGCGCCGGTGACCTATGTGCGAAAAGGAGGCAGGGTACATCGCAGGGAGTTTCCCTCTTTGCCGGTGGGCATACTAAGCGAAGTGAGATTCTCAAAAGACGTAGTTACACTGCATGAAGGAGATGCGTTGCTGATGGTGTCAGACGGAGCGGTTGCGGCGGACGACAAGTGGCTGGAGGACTTGGTGCGTACCTGGCAGGATGCACCTGCGCAGGACTTTGCCTCCATAGTGGTGAACGAGGCAATCAAACGTCGCAACGACGGCCACGACGACGACATCACCGCCATCGCAATCAGACTTGTAGAGAATGAATAGGAGTTGAGGAAGAACATATGGAAAAAAGTGAGCATACAGAGGGGTCTCTCTGTGTGCTCACTTTGTGTATAGCTGGATTTTGATTATTCCAGTCCTGCGACATATTTCTGAATGGCGGTGGCATCTCTTACGTTGCGGATACGGTCACGATTGAAGTCGGAGATGTATTTTGGAATCCTATTTACGGGGTAACAATGCTGATTATTTACGTTTACAATTTCGTCAGCAGATTCAAATTCTTCAACGCCAACAAGGCACTTCTGGAGTTTTGTGGCATCTTTGACTGTGAGTTTGTGGTCTCTGTCAAGGTCTCCTATGAGAGTTACGCCTATGGTCAGTTCGTCATAATGCTCGGAAAGCATTTCCTCTACTCCGTCGATTCCTGCGGCGTATGCCTCGGTGAGGGTGTAAAGGCTTTCGTTAGAGGGAGTGTAGATATATGTGCCGACTCCATAGGGATAGACATAGCATTCGGAAGATACGCAATAATCCTCAATAATAATAGTATATTCTGAATGTGGCGACAAATAGTCACTACAAAATACAGCTACGAAGTCAGGAGTGGTTTCGTCGCTTGTAGCACCCTCTGCATAATGATAGTAATCTACCCAGCAGTATTGCCAAAAGCCATTGACTCCATAGGAATTTCGATAAAGTTCAGCAAAAGGCTCGCGGTAGCGCTCGTCCATTTCTTTTGATGCGGCAGAAGCAGGAACTGTTCCCACCGCACAAAGCGGGAATAAAAGAGCGAGAATCATCAGTGAAGATAGTACTTTCTTAGTATATGTATGCATAACTAATCCTCCTTGTCAGGTTTGCAGAATTATTCCAGTCCTGCGACACGTTTCTGAATGGCGGTGGCATCTTTTACGTTGCGGTCACCGTCTCGATTGAAGTCAGAGATGTACCTTGTGATTTTGTTCATGGGATAGCTTTGTTCAACAGATATCCAATTGAGGTTATCACCATTTCCGAATTCTTCAACTCCAACAAGGCATTTCTGAAGCTTCGTTGCATCCTTTACTGTGAGCTTATGGTCTCGGTCAAGGTCGCCCAGGAGTTTGACGGTAACGGTCAACTCATCATAATGCTCAGAAAGCATTTCCTCCACTCCGTCAATACCTGAGGCGTAAGCTTCTGTCAGGGTGTAGATGTTTCCGTCAGAGGGAGTGTAAATATATGTGCCTATTTCATAGAGAGAATTAAGTCCCGTCGATATATAATAATCTCCAATAATTACACTATAAATTGAGAACTCAAGACCTGAGTCTTCGCAGAATACAGCTATAAAATCAGGGGTGGATTCATCCCCTGTGGCATCATTCGGATAATGATAGTAATCTACCCAGCAGTATCGCCAGAAATCGTCTTGACCGGAAAATTGCCGATAAAGCTGAGCGAAGGGTTCGCGATAGCGCTCGTCCATTTCTTTTGATGTGGCAGAAGCAGGTGCCATTCCCACCGCACAGAGTGAGAATAAAAGAGCGAGAATCATCAGTGAAGATAGTATTTTCTTAGTATATGTATGCATAATTAATTCCCCTTTAAGACGTTTACCGGACAGAATATGCCAGCGAGTAGTCTATTATCGTATTTGATGTGGTGGTCATTCTTTGAAGTTCAAAGGTGTAGGTTCCGTTTTCTGTGGAAACAAATGAAATCATTTGCTTGTTATCATAGGGATAGAACCATACTAATTGTAGATAATAATAGTTTATTTTTAGCATAAATACCTATCCTTTGTTTTTTTGATATTGCCCACGATTCAAGTATAGTGCTAAAACATCACGTTGTCAATGTAATTCACACTTGGGTAGTTGTTTTCGGAAATAATTGCAAATATAGTGTTTGCAGTTATTGCAAATGTCACAAACAGAAACCGCTGATGAAGGCAAGTGCGTTCATCAGCGGTGTTTGTTATTTAATTATTTTGTGCGGATAATTGCCAGTGAAGATGCGCAGACCGTGGCTTTGCTGTCCTTGAAGTCTACCTTGCCGATGGTGTAGACTGTGTCTTTGATGTCCTCAGCAAAGGGGATGGTCTCGTCTTTGCCCGAGGGATTCACGAAGATAACATAGTCGCCGCGACGATATACGAAGGGGTACTTTTCTTTCTCCGCATATACAACCTCAAAGTCGGAATCGTTGCCAAGCTGTGGGATTTCTCGGCGGAGTCTGATGATGTCGGTGACAACCTTGTAGATGCTGTTCGCGTCGTCTTTCTGATTCTCCACTGTAGGAGCATCTTCCTCGGAGTCTACAGGAAGATATAGCTTGTCGGCATCAGCCTCGGAGAAGCCCAGATTCTTTGAAGAGTCCCACTGCATGGGAGTACGTGAGCCGGTGCGGGAGTAACCGCCCTCCTTGCTCACAAGCTCCTGCTGATAGCGCATACCCAGCTCGTCGCCGTAGTAGAGGAAAGGTACACCGGGCATGGTGAAAATCATAGCGTGGGAGAGCTTTATGGTCTCTTTGTCCATATAGTAGGTTGCTCTGGGCATATCGTGGTTGTTGGTCATAAAGGAGATGTAGCCCAGATCCTTTGTCAGCTCATATGCAGGAACGTATTCGTCCAGAAAAGCTGTGATGTCGCCCTTACCGCTCTTGTGGAAGAATGCGTGGTTTTCGCTTTTCTCGTCCAGATATCTGAAAAGCCTGGAGTAGCCGTTGCCATAGTGGTCAAGGTAGAAGTCCATGTGGAAGCCTGCGTCCTTGATGGCACGCTCAGGATAGCACCACTCTGCAACCAGTGCCGCATCGGGATAATCCTTGTCCATCATCTCGCGGACACCCTGCCAGATTTTTGCGGTGGCGTGCTTTTCCTTGTCATTCTTAACAAGGGAGTCTGCCATATCAACACGGAAGCCGTCAGCGCCCATGTCAAGCCAGAAACGCATGATGTCCTTCAGTGCCTCAGCAGTTGCAAGGCAGTCGGGGTGGTCGCAGGGAAGCTGCCAGTCGGGGTGGGTAATCTCGTCAAATCCGTAGTTGAGTGCAGGCTGAGAGGAGAAATAGTTTACAAGATAGTTGCCGTCGCGCTCACAGATTCCGCACATAAGGCGGTACTCTGAGGGAGCATCCCACACGGAGTTGGTGAAGATGTAGCGGTTGGAGTATTCGTTCTTTTTCGCCTTTTTTGCCTCCTGAAACCAAGGGTTGGTGTCGGAGGTGTGACCGGGTACAAGGTCAAGGAGAACCCTGATGCCCATCTCGTGGGCTGTGTCAAGGAGTCTCTTCATATCCTCGTTGGTGCCGTAGCGCTGTGCTACCTGCTTGTGGTTTCTTACGTCGTAGCCTGCATCCATAAAGGGCGAGTCATAAACGGGGTTCAGCCACAGGGCGTTGCATCCCAGTGACTTAACGTAGGGGAGCTTCTCGATTATACCCTGAAGGTCGCCGATGCCGTCGCCGTTGGTATCATAGAAGCTCTGGGGATAAATCTCATAAAAAACTGCAGTGTTGAGCCATTTTGGCATAAAAATTCCTCCTTGGTGCACTAAATAATGTCTGTTATCAGTTTATCACGTTACGGGGAGTATTTCAACAAAAAGTTATATCCTGACATCCAAAAATAATCACTTGCAAAGAACGGGCTTTCTGAATAGTATGTTATATAGGCAGACCAACAAGGAGGGGTTATGAATGACTATCGAACAGCTGGATTCAGAGAAGGTTCTCATATCTCTGTGCAGTGAGGACATGAGGGATTATTCTCTGAGCTTTGATACCCTCGGCATTTACGATGAGCACTCAAGAAAGGTGCTTCTGCGACTTTTGCGTCTTGCCTGCAACAAGACCGGGATGAATTTCGGCAGCAAGTCGGTGCTTATGGAGGCATTGCCTCACCAGAGCGGATGCCTGATACTTGTAACCTTGATTGACAAAGGGCCAAAACGCAAGACCTACCGCGTGAAAAGAATAGAGACAAAGCCCTGCTTTTGCTTTCAGGGTGCCGAGGAGCTTCTGTGTTCTCTGGAGATTCTGAGGGACAGAGGCATAGCGCTTCACCGAAATTCGCTCTGGCTATATAAAGACAGGTATTGTCTGGTGTTTGATTATCCCGTTGTGCCTCAGAGAGCACGTCAGGTGCTCTCTGAATATGCCGAAAGCATAGAGCTTAGCAGTTTGCAGATTGCCCGCATGAAAGAAAGCGGAAAGCTCCTGTGCGGATTTAACGCCGTGGAAATAATCGGAAGCAGAATATAAAAATTGGTTTGCTCAGAAATCAAAACGCCACCTCCGAACAGATCCGGAAGGTGGCGTTGCTGTTTATTACAGAGTCGTTTCACTCAGTGAAAAGCGAAGGGTCTATTGCTTTTTTGTACTCGAAACCTCGGGCTTCGGTGCTCGGCGCTTATTGCTGAGTTTCGCCTTCGTCTGCCATGAGCGTTACGTTAATCTCAAAGGTGCGGTTTGTGTCCATACGATATACAGACAAGGTCACCTTGTCGCCGGGTTTGTGCTCGGCGAGAATTGCGTAAACATCCTTGAAAGAGGCGATGTCCTCTCCGTCTATGGCTGTGATGATGTCGTTCATCTGCAAGTCTGTGCCGTCGCAGGGACCGCCCTCAGAGATGGTGTTCACAAGGATTCCCTCGGGCACGTTGTAGTACTGCGCCATGGTGGAAGTCACTGCCTGACCCGAAATTCCAAGGCGGACTCTGTCGCTTACATAACCCTGCTTCATCAGGTCGTCAACAATGTTCTTCACTGTCTGGCTGGGAATTGCAAAGCCCATGCCCTCATAGGAGGAATCGCTGATTTTCGCTGTGTTGATGCCGATGACCTGACCGTACATATTGCACAGTGGGCCGCCGCTGTTGCCGGGGTTAATAGCGGCATCGGTCTGGATATATGTCACCTGAGAGGACAGGTCAAGCTCACGGTTGAGAGCAGACACAACGCCTCTTGTGAGAGAGTTCTGGAAGTCAATTCCGCCGGGGTTGCCCACAGCGATAACGTCCTGACCAACCTCAACCAGCTCGGAGTCGCAGAACTCTGCAGGAGTAAGATTCTTTGCGTTGATTTTCAGCACAGCAAGGTCGGTTCTGGAGTCAAATCCGATAACCGATGCCTCGTAGGTTGTGCCGTCGCCTGTGACCACCTGAACGGTATAAGCACTGCGACTGTCGCCGATAACGTGGCTGTTGGTGGCAACATAGCCGTCCTTGGTGAGGATGATGCCTGTACCCTGAGAGGCAACCTCGCTCTCAACTGTCATTTCTCCGTTGTAGCATACAATACCTACCGTGGAATCAGATACCTTCTTAAAGGCGTACTGTGTGGTGTATTTGTCGGTGTTTCCTTTGTCGGAAGGAAGAGAATGAAGGGTGAGACTTTGCTTGTTTGTGTAAATTTCCGCGGAGTCGTCCTGAGGGATTGCTCCGTTGGGATTGTTGTTTGCAGGAGTATCGGAATCGAAATCGTCTTTTTTATCGTCGGGTTTTGTCTCTTCGCTGAAGAGTGTGGGAGCGGTGTCGCCGTTAGAAACGTGCTGACCTGCAACATATCCGCAGAGCACAAAGAATCCCAAGGCGAAAGTGCCGATAATCACCCATAGAATAATGAGAAATGCCGTAGCGCCCTTTTTCTTTTTCTCAGGGGGCTGAGGTGTGTAGCCCTGAGGATTGTAGTAACCGTACTGGTTGGGGGCTGTGTGTGGACTTGCCTGAGGTGTGCTCTGGGGCATTGTGTAGGGAGACTGAGCAGTATAAGAAACGGTGTTCTGAGGCTCAGCTGTGGGCACCGGCTGTGTGTATACAGGTGCTGTGTAGGGAGGTTGTGCAGGTGCCTCGTTTTTGAATTCAGGCTCTGCCTCTGCAGTAAAGGGCACGGGAGTTTCCGCTACGGGAGTTTCCACCACGGAAGTTCCTTCGGGAATGTTATCCTTTGTCTGTGCAGGAGCATAGACGGTTTCCTCGGAGGGAACGGGTGTGGTTTCGGGTGCAGGGGCAAATTGTTCATTGTTGTTTTCAGAAAAATTTTCTTCTGAGGGATTCATAAAATCGTTATTCATTACTTATCCTCCTTGATTGTGTCCGGCAGTTCCCGATGTTTTCCGGGCGGGTCGGGCAGCCAGAATATAAATCGGCAGAATTCGCCGGGTTCGCTTTCTGCGGTAATGTTTCCGCCGTGGAGCAGAACAATGGTACGGACTATATAAAGGCCGAGTCCCATGCTGTTTTTGTTAGCGCTGCGGGATTTGTCTGCCTTGTAGAACTTGTCAAAAATCAGTCGCAGGTCTTCGGGCAGAACGCCTGCGCCGCTGTTCTCTATATATACATAGGTTTTACCGCCTTTCGAGGAAAATCCAAATCGGATGTAGCCTTCCTCGTCGGTGAACTTGATAGCGTTTTCAACCAGATTGTATATTACCTGATATATCAGGTCTTTGTCACCATAGGCAACGGTGTCTGTGTCGTCCTCAAGACCCTCGATTCTGAGATGCTTTTTGGCTATTTCGTTTTCAAAGCCGAGAAGTACGCTGAAGGCGGTGTCCTGCAAAACGAAGCTTGTCTTTTTGACGCTCAGCTCTCCGCTGTCAATCTTTGACAGAGAAATCATCGAGGTGACAAGACGGGAGAGTCTTTTGACCTCGGTGGATACTATGCGGAGGTAGTGGTTCTGTTCCCTTGGAGGAATGGTGCCGTCAAGAATACCGTCGATGTAGCCTGCAATGGTGGTCATAGGGGTTTTCAGCTCGTGGGACACATTGGCAACGAAGTTGCGTCGCATACCCTCAGAGGAGGCGAGGGAGTCCGCCATTTCGTTGAATGCCTGAGCAAGTTCGCCCATTTCGTCCTTGCTGTTTACATATACACGGCTCTCAAAGTCACCCACTGCAAAGCGTTTTGCGGCTTCCGCCATGAGCTTCAGGGGTCGGGTGGCATTGTATGCATATACAGATGCCATAATAAAAATAGTGATTACCGCTAAAGCAATGACCACCAACAGCACCATGAATACCGAGGGGATATAGTCGGAGGTCCACAAGGTTGTCTGTGCAACCAGACAGTAGCCGATGGTATCTGTGCCTCCTGCGTTTGCCGTGACAGGTACAGCACAGATGTAATACTGTTGATTATAGATATTCTGCAGTGTGCCGTGCTCAAAGTGAACACCATCCGAAATGAGACTCATGGCCTTTTGAGGGAGAGTCTGCCCTTTCAGAAAGTTGGGTGCGGTAGAATGAACTATTTCGCCATTTGTGTCTATTACCACAAGCACACTGTTTGTAGATTCCGTAATGGTTTTTACGGAGATATCGAAAACTTCCGATTCCTGATTTGCCAGAGAGTGAATGTCATCTTCTGCTACCTCGCCCAGAAATTCTGCGATATTGCGGGAATTCTGCTCGAGATTGATCTGCTTGGAACTCTCGATAAAGTCAGACACGGGCATGGTCAGAATACCACAAACTATCAGCACACAGACAAGCGCCACTATAAGGCTGAAAAACAGGAATCGCTTGAATACAGAACGTGTCATAATGTCGCCTTGTTATTCGTAGGTTACAAATTTATATCCTCTTGCCCAGACGGTGGAAAGCTCCCATTTGTCAGAAGCACCGTCGATTTTCTCGCGGATGCGTTTGATGTGTACGTCGATGGTACGGCTTTCGCCACAGTAGTCAAAGCCCCATACCTCATCAAGAAGCTGATCTCTGGAGAACATCTGGTTGGGATTGCTTGCAAGGTGGTAGAGAAGCTCCAGCTCCTTGGGCGGAGTGTTTATGAGCTCACCCTTGACCCTCAGCTCGTAGTTGTCTAAGTTGATAACCAGGTTGTCAAGGCGGACCTCTTTGTGAGCGGCAGACTCTGCGGCTCCTGAACGCCTGAGCACAGCACGCACACGGGCAATGACCTCCTTGGTTTCAAAGGGTTTGACGATGTAGTCGTCAGCACCCAGCTCAAGGCCGAGAACCTTGTCAAAGGTCTCACCCTTTGCGGTGAGCATAATAATGGGACATCGGGATTCTTTTCTGATTTCACGGCAGACCTGCCATCCGTCAAGTCCCGGAAGCATAATGTCCAGAAGGACCATATCAGGCTGTTCCTCCTCAAAGAGTCTTACGGCGGTGTTGCCGTCGTGAGCAAGAACGGTTTCGAAGCCGTCCTTTTCCAAGTACAGCCTCAGAAGATTACATATATTTTCGTCATCGTCTACAATAAGAACCTTGTACTGTGTCATAATAATTCCTCCTCACAGGATACAGTAAAAGTTTTGCAGAATCTGTAAAATACAGCTCTGTGATTTAATTATATACCATTTGTTGTAAAAATAGTGAATAAATTAGAAACAAAAGCGAGGATTATCTAAAATTTAGGTGAATTTTTTGTGACGGAAAAGTACACAATATTATAAAACCGCCACAGTGGGGAGAAGACCCTGCTGTGGCGGAAGCTGTATCTGAATGTTTATTCCTCTGAAAAAATCAGTAGGGCTGTGCTATACATCTGCGGAATGTGTCGATGATGTACTGAGCATCCTCGTCGGATAAAGTGGTGTTGAGAGGAAGTGTCAGCTCGTTTTTGTACATATCGTAGGCATTGGGGTAGTCCTTGATGTCAAAGCCCAGTTCCTTGTATGCAGTGAGCAAGGGCAGAGGCTTGAAGTGAACGTTGCAGATGACACCGTTCTGAGCCATACGCTTAAAGAAGGTGTTTCTGTACTTCTCGTCCTTGCCGTCAAAGCGGACAAAGTAAAGGTGACCGCTGCTGCGGTGGCTGTCGTCTGCGTGATTCAGAACCGAAACAGGCAGGTCGGCAAAAGCCTTGTTGTAACGCTCAATCAGCTCGTGGCGTCGGCTGAGAGTTTTCTCATATCGCTCCAGCTGAGCAAGACCCATTGCAGCCAGAATATCAGGCATATTGCATTTGTACTGGGTTTTCACAACATCATATTCCCAGGAAGTACCCTTGTTTTTTGTGTATGTGTCCTTGGTCTGACCATGAAGTGAGAAGAGCATATACTGGCGATAAAGCTGGTCATTGTCCAGTCCTTCCATATTTCTCCAGGTGACAGCTCCGCCCTCGCCTGTGGTCAGGTTCTTAACAGCGTGGAAGCTGAAGTTTGTAAAGTCTGCTGCCTCACCGCACATTTTGCCATTGCGCTCAGCACCCAGTGCGTGTGCTCCGTCGCACATAACGATAACTCTGCCGTAGGTGCGCTGGATATCGTTTGACGGACGGAAGAGGTGGCGCTTTCTCTCTACAGCTTCATAAATGCGGTCGTAGTCGCACATAACACCTGCAAGGTCAACAGGCACCACAGCCTTGGTGCGTTCGTTGATAGCTTCTTCCATCTTGTCATAGTCCATCTCAAAACTGCCTTTTTTGCAGTCGATGATGACAGGTGTGGCACCTATGTGACAGATGATGGATGCTGTAGCGGTGTAGGTGTATGCAGGCACAATGACCTCGTCTCCGGGGCCGATGCCGAGAATACGCAGGGTCATCTCCGCGCAAGCAGTCTGAGAGGAGAGACATACGGCTCTCTCGGTGTTGCAGAATTCAGCAATCTTCTGCTCAAAAAGCTTGGTTTTAGGACCTGTGGTTATCCAGCCGGACTCAAGAACAGATACAACAGAGTCGATTTCTGCCTGAGTGATATCCGGCGGTGAAAAAGGTATATTTTTCATACTTGTTATCTCCTGATTCCCCAAAAAGAAATTTGGACATCCCAATTCATTATATGATTATACTACATTTGTTAATTTATGTAAAGTTTTTTTTGGCATGGAGTTCTTTTGCGCTTGAAAGCTTCAGATATTTGTTCTTCGTTGCCTCGCCTCCGCGCAGATGGCGCTGAGCTTTGTTATGTTCCAGCACCTCCTTAACCTCCAGATATAATGCGGGATTGAAGGTTTTGAGCCGTTCGCTCACATCCTTGTGAACGGTGCTTTTGCTTACTCCGAATTTGCCTGCCGCGGCACGGACGGTTGCGTTCTGTTCTACTATATATTCCCCTAAGCGTGCTGCTCTTTCCTCAACGATTTCTTTCATAAGAAACCCTCCAAATAGTAATCGTTTATCTATATGATTCACGGGTAGGAAATATAACGGCACAAGAGCAAAAGAAAGCAGGGGAACTGCTGATTTGTGAAGTTTATATCTGCGTTTGTGAAAGAGGTGTGAAATCTTCCGAAATAAGGCTTTTTGGGATGAAATATTTGTTTACACAGGGAATGATTTGTGTTAATATATCATAGGGGTTTAATAACCTTTTATATGTATTTATATAATAAGTTAATATATGTGTTTTTATGAGAACACTACTTAGAAAAATACCGAGGACCGAAATATGACAAACACAACTCAGAACGTCTCACCGAAAAAACAGAAAAACAAGAGGATTTATCCTGCAGTAAAAAGAGGACTTGATATTGTCTTCTCAGCTTTGCTGATTCTTTTGCTGTGGCCTTTTATGGGAATTATTGCACTGATTATTCTGCTTACCAGCAAGGGATCACCCTTCTTTATGCAGAAGCGAGTGGGAAAAGACAAGAGCTTCTTTTACATAATCAAGTTCCGAACCATGTACAAGGATGTGGCAAGAGATGTGCCTACTCATCTTTTGGAGGATCCGACTCGTTTCCTCACCCCTGTTGGCAAGGTGCTTCGTAAGTTGAGTCTTGACGAGTTGCCTCAGCTTCTTAACATCTTTGTGGGTCAGATGTCCTTTATCGGTCCGAGACCTGCACTCTGGAATCAGGATGACTTAGTTGCACTCCGTGACAAATGGAACGCAAACAGCGTCCGTCCGGGTCTCTCGGGCTGGGCACAGGTTAATGGTCGTGACGAGCTGGCACTGCCTGTAAAGGCACGCTTTGACGGTGAGTATGTGGAGAATATGAGCTTCGGATTTGACATGAAATGTCTGTTTAATACTTTTACTTCAGTTGTTTCGGCAAAGGGTGTTAAGGAAGGCGGCACAGGCAACAAGCGCGAGACACCTGTGAAAATTTGCATGGTCACAACTATTTCGAAGGCATTTCAGTGGTTTGTCTCCGACTCTGCAAAGAATTTCTCGGAAAAAGGTTTTGATGTTACTGTTATGTGCGGAGAGATGGACTCTGCGTTCATAGAAAGACATTCAGAGTTTGCGAAGTGCAGACCCTTGTCCATAAAGAGAGGAACTGACATAAAATGTATCCTTGCCACCGTAAAGGAAATGAAGCAGATATTCAAAGAGGAAAACTTTGACATAATTCAGTATTCAACTCCCAATGCGGCGCTGTGCTGTACACTTGCAAGGGGCTTCAGGAAAATTCCCATCCGTGTGTACGGTCAGTGGGGCATCCGTTACGTAGGCTTCAAGGGAATCAAGCGTTTTGTGTTCAAGAGAATAGAGAAGTTCACCTGTAAGGGTGCAACTCACATCTGTTCCACAAGCCCCAAGAATATGGCTTTTGCCATTGAGGAGAAGCTCTGCAAAAAAGAGAAGATATCTGTTATCGGCAAGGGCGGAACTATCGGCGTTGATTTCGGCGTCTATGACATAGGCAAAAAACAAAAGCAGAGAGAAATAATCCGCCGTGAGTACGCAATCGCTGACGACGTGTTTGTATTCAGCTACATAGGCAGACTCAATGCCGACAAGGGTGTAGGGGAACTGCTCAGTGCGTACAGAGCGCTTATCTGCGAGTATCCCAAAACCCGTCTTCTGTTAGTCGGTATGGATGACGACACAAACCCGCCCGACAGAGAGCTTCTGGAATGGGCAAGGGGATGCGAGAATGTAATATTCACAGGAGGCGTCGCACCCCAAAAGGTTCCTGAATATATGGCGGCAACGGATATACTGGTGCACCCAACATACAGAGAAGGCTTCTCCATGGTGCTGCAGGAGGCAATGGCGATGGCACTTCCCATTATCACCACGAACGTGCCGGGTCCCAGTGAAGTAATCCTTGACGGCGAAACGGGAATTCTCGTTGAGTCTCACAGCGACAAGGCTCTGCTTGACGAGATGAAAGCGCTGATGGAGGATACTCCTCGCCGTGAGAAATACTCGGTGAACGGCAGACGTCGAGTTGAGCGGTTCTTTGCACGGCCTGTTATGCTTCAGAATATTTATACATACTACTGCAGACTTCTCGGCATTGAGAATCAGCATATCAAGTTTATGTATCTGACCTCAAATCCCGAGGCGGCGGTGCAGGCGGAGAACGCAGGCGCCGACAGAATCTTCCTTGACCTTGAGATACTGGGCAAGGAGGAAAGACAGGGACATTTAGATACGGTGGTATCTCACTCAAGCATTGAGGATGTGGCAAAGCTCCGTGCGGTTGTAAACAAGGCGGAGCTTCTGGTGCGCTGTAATCCCGTGCATCCTGCCCTCGGAAAAGAAATAGACAGAATGATCGACGATGGTGCCGACATCATTATGCTTCCTTACTTCAAGACAGCCCGGGAGGTCAGGACTTTCCTGGATCTTGTAGGCGGAAGAGTGCGGACCGTGCTGCTTTTTGAGACGGCAGAGTCTGTAGAAAATGTGGACGAGATACTGGAGCTTGAGGGAATCGACGAGGTGTACATAGGACTCAACGATTTGCACCTGAGCTATAATATGAAGTTTATGTTTGAGCTTCTTGCCGACGGCACGGTGGAGAGGCTGTGCGAGAAATTCAGGCGCAGAGGGGTGCCCTACGGCTTCGGCGGTATTGCCAAGATAGGTGAGGGACTTCTCAAGAGTGACGATGTTGTGGGTGAACACAAGCGACTTGGCTCCACCTGCGCAATCCTCTCCCGAACCTTCCGCAACGAGGTGGACCAGAGCCGACCCATCGACGATTTCAGAGGCGAGCTGATGCTTCTGAGACGCAGGGAGAACGAGGTGTCAAACTGGAGCGACGAGCAGTTTGAGGAGAACCGACAGCGTGTCTGCTCTGCGGTAAAGACTATTGTTCAGATGAAAACAGCGAGGTAAACCAGATGTTTTTCAGCATAATTATTCCCATGTACAACGTGGAGCAGTATGTAGGCAAGTGCATCGACAGCCTGCTCACACAGAGTATGGGGGATTTTGAGATAGTTGCCGTGGATGACGGCTCCAAGGACAAAACTGCAGATGTGGTGAGGAAGCTTTCCCTCAAGGACAAAAGAGTGAAGCTCCTCTCAAAAGAAAACGGCGGTCAGTCCACAGCGCGTAACTTCGGTCTCAGACATAGCGAGGGCGAGTATGTTATCTTCATAGACAGCGACGACTTTGTGCTCTATGATGATTTCCTTGAAACAGTGCGAAAGGAAATAGAAAAAACAGAAGCTGACGTGGTTATGTATCGCTATCATAAGTACTTTGAAAGCCGTACTCCTCAGATTCAGAAATGCGGATATTCCTTTGCATCGGTGAAGGGTGAGACCGACCCCTCAGAGCTTCTGCCTCTGCTTGCACGGGAGGACGCATACTACGGCTCCGCTTGGACAAAAGCCGTGAGAAGGACGTTGCTTCTGAATAACGGCATCGAGTTTGATGAGAGTCTCCGCTGTGAGGACATCGACTGGAGCTATCGGGTAATTGAGAATACCAAAGTGCTCTCCTGCGTTGACAGGGAGTTTCTTGCATACAGACAGCGTGAAGGCTCGGTGACAAGTCAGGGCTCCTACAAAAACGCAGAGGGTTTTCTCATAACTGTTGAGAAGTACAAACTGCGGTATGAATCCCCTCAGACGGGAATCGACGAGAATCTTCGCAGAGGACTTCTCGGCACACTTGCAAAGTATTACGCAAATCTGCTCATAAACTACGGCAGAATCAAGGACAAGAGGAAGAAGGATATGAAAAAGAGGCTCAAGGCTCTGGCGCCCCTTTTGGATTACGCCGTCAGCTCCCGACCTCAGACCGTGCGTAAGATTTACCGTATCTTCGGATTTACGCTGACGGTTTTTGCTATTAATACCCTTGATAAAATCAAAAACTGACATTACTTTTATCGGAGACAGTATGGAACACAAACTCCCCAGGGTGCTGATACCCTCAATAAATGTTTGGCAGGACACGGGCGCCGTCCGTACCCTGCCCGAAATATTCTCCTGCTGGGACAAAGAGCAGGTTGCCCAGATTTATACCAAAGCAGGCATGCCTGCAACCTCTGTGTGCAACAGGTTCTTTCGCATTAACGAGAATGCGGTTATGAAGAGCGTGTTCAGGAGAAGCACCTGCACTTCCTGCCAGGTAGAAAATTCCTTCGGTGAACTTAGCGACACCGAAAAGCAGGAGCTTAACAAGCAGGCTCAGCGATACAGCTCAGATAACAGAAGGCACAGCAGTCTTATGGCTCTTCTGAGAGAGTTTGTGTGGCTTTTCGGAAAATGGAAGACCGCAGAGCTTGACCGCTTTGTGGACGATTTCGACCCGGATATACTCTTTGTGCCGGTGTATCCCGTGGTCTATATGGCACGGCTTCAGCTTCACATCATCAAGCGTACACGCAAGCCCGTGGTGTGCTATCTGTCTGACGATAACTATTCATATAAAGCGGCGGCAAAGAATCCTCTTTCCTATCTTCACCGATTCTGGCTGAGAAAAGGCGTGAAGAAGATAATGAGGCACTGCGACAAGCTCTTTGTCATTGCACCAAAGCAAAAAGAGGAGTACGACAGAATCTTTGCAACCGACAGCCTGCTTCTGACGCGGAGTATGGACTACTCACAGATTAGTTTTGAGGAGCTTGTTCCTCACGAGCCTGTGCGTATGATTTACACAGGAAAGCTCGGTATCGGCAGAGACAAGACCGTTGCCGAGGTTGCAAAGGCGGTGGCTTCCATAAATTCTCAGGGTGAGAAAATCCGCTTTGAGGTTTATTCGGGAGACATTCCCGCGGAGGAGGTGCTCTCACTTCTCAGCAGGGGAGGCAATCGTTTCTGCGGATGTGTGACTGCAGATAAAATCGAGGCACTCCAGAGAGAATCGGATATTACGCTTTTTGCAGAGTCTCTTCATAAGAAATACAAAAACGCCGCACGGCTTTCTTTTTCCACCAAGCTTACGGACTATTTCAAGAGCGGTAAGTGTATTTTTGCAATCGGAAGCGAGGACATCGCGCCCATTGATTATCTGATTCGCGAGGATTCGGCGGTGGTCGTGACGGACTACGAGGATATCGAAAACAAACTCAGAGAGCTGTGCGAAAATCCCGAGCGTATTTCTGAGTATGGAAAAAAAGCTTTTGACTGCGGACGTCGCAATCACGACAGAGAAAAAGTCCTCGGCGATTTCAAAAGGATAATGATTGAAACAGCCAAGGGCTGAGAGTAAGAATGAAAGGAGAATCGGCTTGAAGGTACTACAGATAAACTCCGTCTACGGAATCAGGAGCACGGGACGTATTGCCTATGATCTGGCAACACTGCAGACCGAAAACGGCATAAAGCCCTACATCGCTTCAGGCGAAGGCAGTTTTGATTCTCCCGATATTCACGTTATGAGCGGCAGGCTGTATCAGCGGTTCAATATTCTGCTGACCAGACTTTTCGGCAGACACGGATTCTATAACAAGCTTGCAACAAAGAAGCTCATAAAATTTATGGACAGGGTTTCTCCCGATATTATTCACCTGCACAACATCCACGGACACTACATCAATATCAAGATGCTGTTCCGATATATAGAGGAGAACAAAATCCCCGTGGTCTGGACACTCCACGACTGCTGGGCGTTTACAGGCCACTGTCCGCATTTTGACTATATAGGCTGTGACAGGTGGAGACAGGGTTGCGGAAATTGCCCCCAGAGAAGAGGCTACCCCGACTCATGGTTCTTTGACAGGTCAAAGAAGAACTTTGCTCAGAAGAAACAGCTCTTTATATCCGTGGAAAAAATGCATATCGTCACCCCCTCAAAGTGGCTCAAAGACCTTGCAGAGCAGTCCTTCCTCGGCAAATATCCCGTTACAGTTATCAATAACGGAATCGATACAGATGTATTCAGACCTGTTGAGTCAGATGTAAAGGAGAGGTTGGGACTATCAGGCAAATTCCTGATTCTGGGCATCGTCAGCAATCTGAACAGCACAAAGGGCGGACAGTTTTTCCTGGAGCTTTCGAAGCTCCTTGCAGAGGACGAGCATATTCTACTGCTTTCCTTGGAAAATTCAGAAGACCTGCCCTCAAATATCACGGCACTCAAGAGGACGGACAGCGTAAGGGAATTGGCAGAAATCTATTCTGCGGCGGATGTGTTTGTGAACCCCACCTTGCAGGATACCTTTTCTATGATAAATGTGGAGGCGTTGTCCTGCGGAGTTCCGGTTGTGACCTTTAACACAGGCGGATGCACCGAAGCCGTCACCGACAAATGCGGAATTGTTGCCGAGAAGGGCAACACCGAGTCTCTTTATGAAAGCATCAGACGTGTCCGCCAAGGCGAAGTCAGCAGGGATGCTTGCCGTGAAAGAGGTTTGCAGTTCGGCATAAAGCAGAGATTTCAGAAGTATATTGAGATTTACAGAGAGATTTCGAAGTAATTATTTTTTGTAGGAGATATATATGTGGGTTTGGCTTTTTATGCTGATAAGCATCATCCTGGTCAGATTTCTGATTCCTGATGCTATCGGCGAAAAAAAGAAAAATCTAATATTTTTAGGGGTCAGCTTCTGCATACTTGTGTTTGTTATGGGTAGCCGTAGTCCTCATATGTCCGGAAGCAATGATATGATGAGCTATTTCAGGTGTTACGGAAATGCCTTGTATCAGAGCACCGGCGAGATGATAGACCATTACAGATTTGAGGCGGGCTATATTATTCTCAACGAGATTCTGGCGTGGCTGGCTCCCTGGAACTACTTTATTCTTTATTTCGAGGCGGCATTCTGTACCTTTGTGATGTTCTGGTATATTTACCGCAATGCAGACAGTGTGTTCCTGGCAGTTATCGTTTACATTTGTCTGGGTCCGTGGCAGTTTTTTCTCACAGGCTTCAGACAGACTATTGCAATCTGCCTGTGTTTCATTGCCTTTGAATTTTTGAAGAAGCACAAGACCATGTGGGATCTGGCGGCGCTGGCGTTAATTGCTTTAGCGGCATCTATGCATACCACCGCGTGGATTTTCCTGTCAGCGTTCCTGATACGCAAGTTCAGGATAACCAAGAAGGTTGTTATATATACGGGAATTTTAACACTTTTCCTTTTCCTTTTTGTCGATGATATAGTTGCCTTTGGCAACGATATCCTGGACAAAAATTACGCCCTTGCATATCGCGGTAATGTTCTGGGAGGCCTCATCCCGATTCTTATCTACATCTTTGCGCTGATACTTACCTACTTTATATGGACATGGGACAGCACCTATCTTGATAAAAACGGATTTGAAGTTGCTATGCTTATAGTGGGAATGTGCATATACTTTCTGAGATATACGTCCATTATCATGGAGCGAATAAGTTTTTACTTCACTCCTACAATCATTATTGTGCTTTCAAACGGAATCACAAGGCAGAGAACAAAAACGGTCAGAAATATAGCCTTTGTGGCATGTATTGTGGTATGTTTTGCGCTGTTTATTTACCGCACTCTGGTGCAGTATGGCGATTATCACTTCTACTGGGAGTATTTAGAGGGGTTGGCATGAATATGATAGTTACCTTTGTGTCCTGTTATCTTAATCATCATCAGCTCTCTCTGTGTGAAGAACTCAAAAAAAGATGTGACGAATTCTATTTTATTGCTACCGATGAAATGCCCGATGACAGAGCGAAGCTGGGCTATGAAAGCGGCGACAGCAAGCACGACTTCGTGGTGTGTGCATATAGCGAGGATGACCATACCAAGGTGTATGACCTCCTTTGCAGAAGCCACATAGTTATCTTCGGCTCCTGCCCTGATGAATACATAGAGTACAGAATGAATCTTGGAAAACCCGCATTTCTGTATACGGAGAGATTCTTCAAGAAAGGTGTCTGGCGCAGGTTCATTCCCCAAACAAGAAAGAAAGTAGTCAGCAGAATTATTAAATACAAGGACAAGCCTTTGTATGTGCTTTGCGCAGGAGGCTTTGTGTCGTGGGAGCTGACTCTCTGCGGATTTGACGGCGACAAGTGTTTTAGATGGGGATATTTCCCTGTTGTAAATAAGTACGAAGATTATCCCAAGAGAAAAAACCAAACCGCAAAACTTCTCTGGGCAGGCAGGATGCTCGACTGGAAATGTACCTGCCATGCCATAGAAGCGGCAAGGTTACTCAAGGCTCAGAAGGTGGACTTTGACCTTGATATTATCGGCGCAGGTGAGCAGGAGCAGAACCTTCGGGAGCTTGTGAAGAGCGCAGAGCTTGAAGACAGAGTGCATTTTCTCGGCTCGATGCCTCCTTCTGATGTGGCAGAGCATATGAGGCAGGCGGACATATTCCTGATGACCAGCAACTTCTACGAGGGTTGGGGTGCTGTTGTGAACGAAGCAATGAGCACAGGCTGTGCCGTCCTTGCAAGCAGTGCTGCAGGCTGTGTGCCCTATCTCATCACAGACGGCGACAACGGACTCATATATAAATTCGGAGATATGAACGACCTTGCACACAAATTGCGAAAGCTCATAGAAGACAAGCCTTTGAGGGAAACTCTCGGCAGAAAAGCCATTGAGACCATACAGCATGAGTACAGTGCAGATTTGGCGGCACAGAGGTTTATGGAGTTTGTGAGTTCTCCCGACGGGAAAAAACCATCTTATGAATCAGGTCCTATGTCAAAGGCGCCGATTATAAAAAACAACTGGTATAAACCATAATCTATTCTGAAGCTCTTCCTTCGGAATTTTCTAAAGCTTATAGGAGATAAAATGGCAAAATCTCAGCGAAAAATCGGAATGGTGCTGTCCTACGGCGGTAATTTGCTGTTGGTGGCAGTTAATATTTTTCTCACTCCTTTTCTCATAAAATCCCTTGGCGATGCAGAGTACGGAGTTTATCAGATGATGGCATCCTTTGCGGGATATCTGATGCTGATGAACTTTGGCACGGGCACGGTTATGACCCGTTACGTGTCGCTGTATCTTGGCAAAAAGGACAAAAAGGGCGAGAGAAACTTCATCGCCATGTGCCTTATCATAACCGCAGGACTGGCGCTCATTATTGCAATTCTTGCAGGGGTGCTGTATATTTTCATAGACGATATCTATGCAAGCTCCCTCAGCGCATCTCAGATTGAAAAGGCAAAACTGCTTTATCTGATTATCGTTATCAATCTTATAGTAACACTGGTGGGGCAGGCTTTTCAGGGCATAGTCAATGCCTACGAAAAGTTTGCGTTCAATCATCTCTGGAACATTGGCAAAATCCTCACCAAGGCAGCGTTGCTTATTATACTGTTTCAGTTCAGAGCGGATTCGGTTATCATTGTACTGGTGGATCTGTTTTTGTCTGTGGCATTTACGGTGCTGTATATGTTCTATGCTTTTGTGAGGCTTCAGGCAACACCCAAGCTCTATAAATTCGACAGGGAGATCTTTACCTCCTCGGCGGTATTTTCGCTTGCAATGATGTTGCAGGCGGTGGTAAATCAGGTCAACACCAGAGTTGACACAACCATTCTGGGAATTATGGTAAGCCCCGAAAGCGTCACCCAGTATTCGGTTGCCATGCAGATATTCTCCGTGTTTACGTCTTTGTCAACCGCGGCAGTTGCCATATATCTTCCCAAATTCACGAAGATGGTGGCTTCAGGCCACTCCTCGGGAGAAGAAATAACCCGTGAGATGATAGCTCCCAGCCGTGTTCAGACCCTTGTGTCGGGTGCCATACTCTTCGGCTTTCTTGTGTGTGGCCGGGATTTCATCCGTATGTGGATGGGAGAGGGCTACGAAAGCGCTTTTACCATTGCTGTGATAATAATGATTCCCATGTTTCTTGTATACACAATCGCAGTGGCAGAGTCTGTGCTGGATGCACTGCAGAAGCGACTGGTGCGGTCTGTGGTGCTGACTTGCGTGGCGGCGGCGAATATAATCATCAGTGTCGTACTGGTGCATTTCTTCGGCGAGATAGGCGCTCCTGTGGGCACCGCAATAGCAACTGTAGTCGGTCCGCTTATCATTATGAATATCTACTATAGCAAGGTCATCGGAATCAAGATGTTTAAGCTGTTTTCAGGGGTATTCAAGGGGATTCTTCCCTCTCTGATACTTTCAACAGCTGTGGCAATGCCTGCGGTGGTGTATATTCCCGTCAGCACTTTAGGACTTTTTATCAAGGGCGGAATTTTTGTTGTTGCCCTTGTGGTGTCGCTGATGATATTCGGACTTAACAAAGAGGAAAAATCCCTTGTGCTAAAACCCTTCAGAAGAAGAAAAACCTCAGTTAATGAATAGGAGAAGGTATATTGAATATTACAGAAACCTATTTTATTGAACTGCTTCGCGGATTTGTCACGGGCAGTAAGGAAGTAAAACTGAATACAACAGGTGTGGACGAAGGGGAGCTTCTGGCCCTTGCAAAGCGTCACAGCGTGCAGGGCATCGTCTGGCATATGGCAAATACTCTGGGACACAAGTTTTCGGATAGCACCCGGGCAGAGCTGTCAAAGGCTTATGACCGCACCGTTATGCAGATGATTAACAGAGAGACGGCGGCGATTTCGCTGTGCAGGAAGCTCAGCTCAGAAGGCATTGAGCACATTCTCTTCAAAGGTCTCACGGTGAGCAGTTGCTACCCTGTGTCGGAGCTTCGCACCTTCGGCGATGTGGACATAATTGTGCACAAGGAGGACGAAGAACCCGTTCGCGAAATGCTAAAAAATATGGGATTCAGCCACTCCGTTGCAGATGAGGGCGTGGTCAATGCCTACAAAAAGGGCAGAGAACACTACGAGTTTCATACTGCACTTAACGTATCCCTGATAAAGGGACAGGAGTTCTTTGATGATATCTGGGGGCATACAGTTGCCTTCGGCAATGATGGCTCTAAGATGTTTGAGCATGAGTTCCATCTTTGCTATCTTATCTCTCATATCGAAAAGCATGTGTACGGCGGCGGTGCAGGTATCAGGATGTATCTGGATATTGCCCTGTATATTAAGGCGCACAGGGATGAGATAGACTTTGAGAATGTCAGACGGATTCTTCGAAGCTGCGGTCTTGACAAATTTCTCAACACCGTGCTTTATCTTTGCGACAGATGGTTTTCGCTCAATGTGCCGAATTGGGTGGAGGACTTGCCCGAGGATTTATACAGGCGGGTGTGTGACTTTACTCTTTCAGGGGGAATCTTCGGCGAGTTAGGGCACACAAGCAACATCTCCACAGCCCTGCATGCACGAATGTCTCAGGGCAGGAAAGGTGCTCGCATGAGGCTTTTGCTCAGCCGTGTATTTCCGCCGAAGTACGAGCTATACAGACTCTATCCAAAGTTTGAGGGCAAGCCTTTGCTTATTCCCATAGCCTGGCTAAGGCACATATTCAGTGTCATCTCAGGCAAGAAGCTCAGCCGTGTGAAAGAGATCGCAGAGCTTGACACAGACAGCGCTTCAACGAAGCAGAAGTTCTTAGAGTCTATCGGCTCGGGACACTGAAAAATAAGTAAATAGAGATAAACATATATAAAAACGCTCCGCAGAGAATGAAAACTGCGGAGCGTTTTGTGTGTTTTGTTGATGTCTTAGCTGAGAGGTTCGGTGATAACCTCTTTGGCAAGGGCAGAGTTGCGGTATCGCATATCACTGCTGATGTCCTTTATCACCTGAATGAAATCGGGGATGGGAGGGTGAGTGTCCTCGGAGTCTACCTCGATTTCCAGAAAGGCCCTGTCCTGCCAGAATGGGAACACGTCTACCTCATAGGTGAAGCCGAAAAGCTCAAAGCTGTGTCGGGTCTTCTCTATGGGGTTGCGGTTTTTCTTCGCATATTGTGAGAGACTCAGAAACTCCTCCTCGGTGATTTCTGACTCGATTTCTATCCGTGTCATACCCGTGATACTTTGCTTGAAGGTTTTGACAAACCGTGTGCCGTCGCTGTTCTTGTGCGAGCGGATACGGCAGTCGGTGCCGTCAGGCAAGCGGAGATAAAGCTGACGGAGTTCTTCGCGTCGGTATCTGGGCTGAGTGCGGAGCTTTGCTATATCCGGGAAACGGATGAGGAATTTGTATTCGATTTCAAGAGGTCTGTTGTCCATTCAGGTCACATCGATTATGAGAATTTCAGGTTGGTTGTTGATTCTTGGGATAAATTCAGGGGAGGAGCCAAGTCCTGCCGATACGGCGAGGGCGCCGTTTTCCATATGGAATAAGCCTTTGTCGTATTCAGGGAACCACCCTTGCTCGGGGGCATAGAGAGCACCCCGAAAGGGCAGGCGGATCATTCCTCCGTGGGTGTGACCGCTTACCGTAAGGTCAAGAGAATAGTTCCTGATTCCCCATAAATAGAACTCGGGATTGTGGCACAAAAGCAGGGTGAACGCTTCCTCCGTATTCGCAAAATCTGAAACAAAGGTGTTTGCTTCTTCGTCCCATCTGCGATAGTAGCTGAGACCGCCGATGCGCACTTTTCCTGCGTTTGTGAAGAGTTCGGTGTATTCTTTTTCGAGCAAGGTTGCGTCGGAAGCGTTGACGGTATCTATGATGTCGTCAAACCTGTCGTTACTGCGCTCGTGATTTCCAAGAGAAAAGTACACGGGAGCGATGTCGCAGAGATTCTGGAGAACCTCCGAGAGATATTCCATGTCGGAATCCTTCAGGCTGTTGCGGGAGATAATGTCCCCTACTGTAAGGATAACGTCAGGGTTTTCATCACGGATTTTCCGATAAAGGTATTCGTTGTTACCTTTAAACTTCTTGCCGTGCAGGTCAGAGACTACCGCTATGCGGAAGTTACCCTCAAGCTTATCGCTTTCCATGGTGTAGCAGGTGGTTGAGATAGTGCGGTTGCTGTGGTAAAGCTCCAAGCAGATTCCTGCAAACAGCACAACGGCCAGAACAATCAGCAGGCCGTTGCGAAGGGTGTGTTTTTTTCTGTGGGGGTTGTTTTTTTGTGTGTTTGTCATCTTGTAACAAACTCAACAACCGCATCAATCACGGTCTGGACATCTTCGTCTGAAAGTCTCAGGTGCAGAGGCAGGGAGAGAATATGCTCGCTGTAGTACTCTGCTTTGGGGCAGGTGCCCTTGGCGTAATCATACATACGGTAGTTGGTGTTGTCGATGTAGTGAACACCGGGGAAGATGTCTTTGCTGTTGAGATAGGTAAGAAGCTCGTCGCGGTTCTCCACGATAATCTGGAAGAGATGACGGCTTGTCTGACAGTTTTCGGGGATAGTGACAAGTCCGATTTTGTCACTGTAGGGAGCAAAGCCCTCGGTGTACATCTGAGCAACTCTGTTGCGGAACGCGTTGTCCTCGTCCAGATGATCCAGCTGTACCAGTGCGATAGAAGCAATGACGGAGTTGCCGTGGTACTTGTGACCTACATACTCAACATCATACTTCCATTTGTAGTTACCGCCTGCGCTTGTTCTGGCATAGGTGTCCTTGTTTATGCCGAGCCATGCAAACTTTCTTGCAATGTCGTCAAAACGCTTTTCTTTGAAGCAGATCATACCGCTGTCTGCAGTGGGGAGGTTCTTGACCGCCTGGAAGGAGTAGACTACAACGTCGGCTTCTTTGCCGGGGATTTCGCCGTTCACTCTGGCACCTGCCATATGAGCAGCATCCAGAATCAGCACCAATCCGTGTTCTTTGCAGATTTTCACAATCTCGTAGTAGTGGCCTGCGTTTCCGCCCATACCAACGTACATAATTGCCTTGGTGTTCTCGGTTATTTTCTCTCTGACTGATTCAGGGTCGAGGCAGAGGGTGTCGTCTACATCTGCGAATACAGGCTTCAGTCCTGCCTGCATGATTGCGTGGTTGGTGGAGATAAAGGTCAGGGCGGTGGTGATTACCTCAGAATTGTCGTCCCAGCCAAGCTCCATTCTGAACAGGTCGCAAGCCATATACAGACCTGCGGTGGAGGAGTTCAGGTAGTAGGCGTTGGGAAGTCCTGTGTATTCCTTCCATTTTTCCTCAAGCTCAACTGTCTTGAAGCCCATACCCGTCCAGCCTTTGTCAAGGCACTCTCTGATTTGTTCAAGACAAGCCTCTGTATCGAATTTAGGCATAAATAACTGAATTCCCATGTTTATTCCTCCAATAGTGAATATTTAAAGTAATTATCTGTTTTTGTACATTCTTTCGTAGTAGTTCTGGTAGTCGCCTTCAAGGATGTTCTTCCACCAGTCTTCATTATCAAGATACCACTTGATAGTTTGCTCGATACCCTTGTCGAAGGTGGTCTCGGGCAGCCAGCCAAGTTCAGTGTGAATCTTGGTGGGGTCTATAGCGTAGCGCATATCGTGACCGGGTCTGTCGGTAACGTAGGTGATGAGGCTCTCGGGTTTTGAGAGGAGTTTCAGGATGGTCTTGACAACCTCTAAATTTGTGCGCTCGTTGTGTCCGCCGATGTTGTATACCTCGCCCTCACGGCCCTTGCGGATAACAAGGTCGATGGCGGAGCAGTGATCCTCAACATACAGCCAGTCGCGTACATTCTCGCCCTTGCCGTATACAGGCAGGCTCTCGTCTGCAAGTGCACGGGAGATCATAAGGGGAATGAGCTTTTCGGGGAAGTGATAGGGGCCGTAGTTGTTGGAGCAACGGGTTATGGACACGGGAAGCTTGAAGGTTCGTGCGTATGCAAGCACCAGCAAATCTGCAGAGGCTTTGGATGCGCTGTAGGGAGAAGAGGTGTGGATAGGTGTCTCCTCGGTGAAGAACAGGTCGGGACGGTCAAGGGGCAGGTCGCCGTAAACCTCGTCGGTGGACACCTGATGGTATCTCTTGATGCCGTACTTTCTGCAGGCATCCATCAGAGTCTGTGTGCCGAGAATGTTGGTCTTGAGGAAAATCTCGGGATTTTCCACAGAGCGGTCAACGTGGCTTTCTGCGGCGAAGTTGACAACGATATCAAACTTCTCCTCTTCAAAGAGTCTGAATACGCAGTCGCGGTCTGCAATGTCGCCCTTTACAAAGCGGAAGTTATCGTTCTTCATCGCTTCTTCAAGGGTCTGCAGATTGCCTGCGTAGGTGAGCTTGTCAAGACACACGATGCGGTCCTCGGGATGGTTTTTCAGCTCATAGTAGACAAAGTTTGCGCCGATAAATCCGGCACCGCCGGTTACAAGAATATTCATATATTTTACCTCCGATGGGTCTGTAGTTTATTCAAAAGCAAAATTTAGCTCTGAGAGTGTGGGAAAGTTTCTGTCTTTGTCGCTGAGGAGAATTTCTCCTGCTTCGGGCCAGTTGATACCAACCTCACTGTCGTTATAAATAAGTCCGCCTTCATCCTCGGGATGATACAGATTGTCGCATTTATAGACGAACTCTGCTTCCTCGGAAAGCACCAGGAAGCCGTGGGCAAATCCACGGGGAATGAAGAACTGCTTTTTGTTGTCTTCAGAGAGCAGAACTCCCACGTGTTTTCCGAAGGTGGGGCTTGATTTTCTCAGGTCAACAGCCACGTCGTAGACCTCGCCTTTGATGACACGCACAAGCTTTGCCTGAGGATACTGCTTCTGAAAATGCAGACCTCGGAGCACGCCCCTGCGGGACTTTGACTGGTTGTCCTGAATGAAGTTGCAGTGTATACCCGCCTCTTCAAAATCCGACTGTTTGTAGGTTTCCATAAAGTATCCGCGGTTATCCCCGAACACCTTAGGGGTTATTATAAAGACTCCGTCGATAGGAGTTTTCTCAAAGCTGAAATTTCCCATTGTGTACCTCGGTGTAAAAAATCAATATCTGTATTTATGTTGAGCAACTCTTTTGAGATAGTCGCCGTAGGGGCTTTTGCCGTACATTTCGGCGGCTTTAAGCAACTCTTCGGTGTTTATCCATCCGTTTACATAGGCTATTTCTTCAGGAACGGATATCATCAGAGACTGTCTTGTCTCGGTTATCTGAACGAAGTTGGAAGCGTCGATGAGAGAGTCCATGGTGCCTGTGTCAAGCCATGCATAGCCTCTGCCCATAATCTGGACGTTCAGGTTTTCACATTCCAAATACATGCGGTTAATGTCGGTGATTTCAAGCTCCCCTCGTGCTGAGGGTTTTATTTTCTTCGCCATTTCCGAAACGCGGTTGTCGTAGAAGTAAAGACCCGTGATGCAGTAGTTTGACTTGGGATTCTGAGGCTTTTCCTCAACAGAGAGGACTCTCCCCTCACTGTCAAACTCAACGATTCCGAAACGCTCGGGGTCGTTGACGTAGTAGCCGAAGATTGTAGCCTTGCCGTTTTCGGCATCACGCTTTGCGGTTTTGAGAATCTTTGACAGACCGTTTCCGTAGAAGATATTGTCGCCGAGTATCATAGCACAGCAGTCGTCGCCGATAAACTCTTCACCCAGAATAAATGCCTGAGCAAGTCCGTCGGGTGAGGGCTGAACCTTGTAGGAAAGGTTGATGCCGTAGCGGGAGCCGTCGCCGAGAAGTCTCTCAAAGTTGGGAGTATCCTCGGGAGTGGATATGATGAGGATATCTCTGATTCCTGCCAGCATCAGAGTTGACAGTGGATAAAAAATCATGGGCTTGTCGTAAACAGGCAGAAGCTGTTTGGAGGTGACCTGTGTCAGAGGGTAAAGTCTTGTTCCGGCACCGCCGGCGAGAATTATACCTTTCATTATCTTCACTCCTTGTATGTGAATCTGAACGGTGTATTCAGATTACTTTCCTTGCAAATTTAAAAAGTGCTTTTATCACTTTGTTTTTAGCTGCGGCAGCAGCGAATTTGTCGCGGAATTTCACGGCGCCGATGTCTTTGAGGATTCGGAGCTGTTCCTTGGCAAGCTCTTTGTCAGAGGTTTCTACCGCGAGATACAGCTTCTTTCTGGCATAGATATTCAGCACTTTGTCCATGTATTTCTTGCGTTCATCCTGTGGCATGTCTATGCTGTCCAGAGTATGCGAGAGGATGTCAATATAGCCGTCTGTTCGCTCTATGGCTTTCTCATATGAAAGCTTTGAATGAGAGTGACTATTGGGAGAGACAACATAACTGCATAGAGGCTCGTTCATAAAGTAGCGTTTGTATTTATAGTATATCGGTAAAAACAACTGCCAGTTTTGCTCTTTTCTTCCGGTATAAATATCCAGTGTCGGGATTGAATCTATAAAAGCGCTCCTACGCACAAGGAAGCAATGAGTTGCGCCGATGTAACATTTTCCTAAAAGGCACAATTCAAACTGATCCTCTTTTGCTGAGTCGGGAAATCCTTCGGAGATTCGCTTATACGGTATGTCGAGATTCTCTTCCTTGACCATATATGCATCGGATTGCACACAGCCGTACTCTCTGTGTTCTTCCAAAAACTTTACTCGTTTTTCTACTGAATCGGGAAACAGAAAATCATCTGCATCAGCCCAAGACAGATAGTCTCCCGTGAAGAGCTTTAGTCCCTGATTCACGGCGGCAGACTGACCTGCGTTTTCCTGATAGCGGTATATGGCTTTGATGCCCTTTTCCTCAAACTTCGGCAGATAGGATTTGAAGAGCTCTTCGGTGCCGTCGGTTGAGCCGTCATTTATGAATATGTATTCAATGGGGGAGTAGGTCTGTGAAAGCACAGATTCAATCATTCTGTGGGCAGTTTTTTCGCCGTTGTAGCAGGGAGTTATTATACTGACTAAAGGTTTGTTCATATCATCACCCTTGGATTAAGCCTGCAGAATAATTCTGCAGATGCGGTCAACTTCTTCGAGGGGCAGGTCGGCGTACAGAGGCAGAGTCAGAACCCTGTTTGCAATATACTTTGCTGTGGGGGTAGAGTCGGAGCTGTATCTGTCCTTGTAGCAATCGTAGTCCTGCACCAGCGGGTAGAAGTATTTTCTTGCAAAAATATTCTCTTTTGCGAGGGACGTAAAAATATCGTTTCGGGTTTTACCGAGTTTTGTCTCGTCAAAGACCACGGGGAAATATGCGTAGTTGTGAGTTACATCGGAGGGGATGGTGCAAAGCTTGATTCCCTCTTTGTTTTCAAGATGCTTGCGATAGCGGTCACACACCGCCTTGCGCTTTGCGATTTCCTCTTCAATATGGCGCAGGTTGCAAAGTCCCATTGCCGCCTGAAATTCGTTCATCTTTGCATTTGCACCCACATCGGAGACGGTCTCCTGATCGAGAATTCCGAAGTTGCGAAGACAGTGGAGCTTGTCGCCGATAGCAGGGTTTGAGTAGCAAACAGCTCCTCCCTCAACGGTGTTGAAAACCTTTGTTGCGTGGAAGCTGAACATGGACGCATCGCCGAAAGAGCCTGCGCCCACACCGTTTCGCTTCACTCCGAAGGCGTGAGCCGCATCGTAGATAACCTTCAGGTTATACTTCTTTGCGATTTTGTCTATCGCCTCGGTGTCGCAGAGGTTGCCGTATACGTGCACAGGCACAATGGCACAGGTTTTATCTGTGATGAGGGCTTCGATTTTATTAACGTCGATGGTATATGTGTCGGGATCTATATCGCAAAAAACAGGGGTGAGTCCTGAGCGGACAATGGCGTGAGTTGTGGAGGCAAAGGTGAAGGGAGTAGTGATGACCTCACCCTGAAGCGAGAGTGCCTGAAGGCAAAGTTCCAGCGCCATGTGGCCGTTTGAAAACAGAGAGATGTGCTCAACCTCAAGGTAGTCGGTGAGGTTGCTTGCAAGTTCGTCGTGTTTGGGTCCCATATTTGTCAGCAGGTGGCTTTGGAATATAGATGCAATTTCCTCCACATATTCTGACATATCGGGCATAGATGAACGTGTCACATATATTTTATTGTTGCTCATGGGGTTCACCTTGTTTCTGTGTGTTTTCGGAAAATACGCTGATAACAAGCTCTTTCTGAGCCATAACTCCCGCTTTTGCCGAGAGGAGAGAGGGGTCAACCTCTTCGCCTCGGAGCCAGCTTACTATGGCAAGGGGTACATTTGCACCTGCCACATGGGAGAAGGGATAGCCTCCGCCGAATCTTGCGTTCATCTCAAGAAGATAGGGTACGCCGTCTTTGAGAAACACGTCCGCATCCAGATTGGCAGGGTGCCTGAGTGCTCTGCTGATTTTTTCTCCTACTTCCTTGATGGCAGGATTTTCTATGATGACCGCCGCGTCAGTTTCACCCGAACGCATAGCGTATTTATGTCTTATGATGGTGTTTAGGTAGTTTCCGTTAAGGTCATTGATAACGTCGATGCCGTGTTCCTGACCGTCTATGGATTCCTGAATGAGAACACATTTCTCGGTATCAACGGCGGACTCGTATTTCAGGTAGCTGAGCTGTATTTCTCTCTTGGCTTTTTCATAGAAAATTCTGAGCTCCTCCGTGTTTTCTGCACAGAACACAGACAGAGAACCCATACCCCAGCGGGGCTTTACATAGAGAGGGAAAGAGAGTTTGCCCTTTGCAATATCATTCTGCGCATCTTCATAAGACAGGTAGGTCTTGGGGGCATTGATACCCTCTCTCAGACAGAACTCGTAGGTGTGCCACTTGTCGTTGCAGATGTCGATTGCGTCCTCGTTTGCAACGATGACTCTGGTGCCGATTTGCTCAAAGTCCCTTTTGTGCTTGGAGAGCATCATCAGATCCACGTCAAAAAGGCTGACGATTGCGTCAATAGAGTTCTCCGTGCAATATGTGAGCAAAAAGGGAATGTAGTTATCGTCGTAAATCAGAGGAGTTACCACGGTCTTGTCTGCATAGAGGAATGCAGTGGAAAGGGCAGAGGAGTTAGCCGCGTGGACAAGTCCCGAGCCTTTCAGGGCTTCTTTGAAATACTGAACCAGATAACTGCGCCTTCCTGCAGATGTAAGCAAAATGTTCATATAAAAATCTCCGTTCAGAGCTTGATGTCTTTATAGTCGCAGAACAGGGGATAACCGCCTGTGTGAATAAACAGAATGTTTTTGTTCTTGATACCTTTTTCTGCAAGGTAGTTTTTCATGCCGAACCAAGCCTTGCCTGTGTAGGTAGGGTCAAGGGGAAGCCCGAAGTTCTCATAAATGAAGTCTATTTCCCGAAGCTCCTCCTCGGATGCCTTGCCGTAGCCACCCTCAAGATATTCGTCGCAAACTTCGATTTGCGGGTCGGTTACTTCTCTTTTTAGGTATAGCTTCAGATTTCCTCGTATGATCTCGGTGCATCTTGACCCGGGTCTTGCCACCGAAATGCCTGTGATGTTACGTTTGTGAGAAAGCTCCTCGGCCCTTGCGAGGATTCCCGAGTAGGAGGCGGCAGTGCCCACCGCCATAAATATATAGTCGAAAGTGATGCCTTGCTCTGACTCATACTCCGATATTTCGTCGTATACTTTGATGTATGCACTTACCGGAGTCAGCTCGTTGCCTGTGCCCAGGGTGGAGCCGTAAATGTAGTAGGGGTTCATACCCTGAGCTTCAAAGTCCTCGATTGCTTTTTGAACTGTATTTGCTACCTCGGTTTTTGCGCAGGCATATTCGCGGACGCCGAGGGAGGATACAATACGGGAGTTGTTGGTGTCGGTGTGCTCGTCCTCGCTGTATACCACAGCGCAGGGGATGTTTTTATCACAGCACATCTGTGCCAGAACCCGACAAAGGTTTGAGCTCTTTGAGCCGTATGCTATCATGGCATTTTTGCCTTGGGATTGCATATCTTTGACGAAGGCTTCGGCAAACCGCACCTTGTTTCCACCGTAGGAGAAGGGCAGCTTGTCGTCCCGTTTAACGAATATTCTGTTGTTGTATACAGAGCCTGTATGCTCTATGGGCGAACAGCAGTACATAAAATCTCCCTGTGATAAATTACTCAGCTTTAGCAGATATCTTCCTGCGCTTCTTTTTGCCTATGAATTCTTTTGCAGTAGCAAGTATATATCCGAAGCTCTCAACTCTGAATATCTTGGAGAGGAGGATATAGGTGACTACACCTACGATACACTGGATGATGATTTCCACAACTGCAGAGGCAAAAGCATTGGGGATGAACATGTCAAAGGGAATGAAGCCTACACCGAATACAGCAGCTCCCATGAGGATGCTGAGTATTGTCGCAGGAAGAATGTCCCTGAGCTGTTCTCCGAGGTTGTAGTTTATGATTTTTCTGTTAGGCCATGCGTTGACAAAAACACAGACTATCTCGGCAATAATACTGCTGAGGGCGATGATGATAACGGAATCGGTGGTGTTTTCAAAGTTCATAACTACTGCAACAGCAATACCTGCACCAAGGAAAATTAGATTGGAAATTTTCTTAACTACCTCGGTTGCAAGGAAGGCCCCTCCTTTTCCCATTGCCTGCACAGCCTGCAGATTGGTGGTATGTATGGGCCACATGGCATAGTTAAAACATGCAATCCACATGAAAGGAACAATGGGAAGCCATTCTTTTCCCAGAAGGATATAGATAAAAGACTCAGATATTGCAGCAAAACCAACCATTGCAGGGAACACAAGATATGAGCTGGTTTTCATTGCACGGCGAGTCATGCTCTTGACTCTTTCTATATTATCCTGGTGACCGGCAAGAGCAGGGAAAAGAACATGCTGAATAGATTTGTTCAGGTTGCTCATTATCAGACCGGGGTAGGAATTGCCCTTGTTATAGTAGGCAAGGTCGGCTGTTGTGTACATTTTACCGATAATAAGTGTGCGTATATCTTTATAGATAGTATCAATAAAGGTAGAAAGAAGGATTTTCCATCCGAAGGAATAAAGGGCCTTGAGTTTCTTAAAAGAAAATTCAAATCTCGGTCTCCACTTGACTGTAAACCACAAAAACACGGTGTCTACTATATGGTCAGTGAGTTTTTGCGCAACCAATGCCCATGCACCAAGGACGGGATTGTTTGTGTGGGATGTGATAACAAATGCCAGCACAACACCTACTACTCCGGAAAGAACAGTACCGGAGAATGAGGCGAAGAAGAACTTCTTGAACTGCATGGTCTTTGACACATAGGCGTGCTGAACATTGTTGACAGATCCTATGATGAGCGTAAGTGAAAGAACCCTTATCATAGGTGCCATGTCAGCGTTGTTGTAGAAGTCGGCAATGAAAGGAGCGGCAAAAAACATACCTGCATACAAAAGCACTGCCAGACTTATCTGAAAGAAGAAGACAGTTGAAAAGTCTGTGTGGTCGGCATCTTTCTTTTGGACAAGGGAAGATCCGAAACCGCTTTGAACGATAACTCCCAAAAGAGAAGTGAACACAGTGATAAGTGGGATTACTCCGTATGCATCAGGTCCCAGAAGTCTTGCCAGCACCACCGATACAACAAGGGCAACGGCCTCGCCGCCGAGCTTTTCAAGGTATTCCCAGAAAAGACCTTTTATGGTTTTTTCTTTTGTGTTTTTTGATGCGTTCTGAAGTTCGTTGTTAATATTCTGACTCATACCCGTATGCCTTCCTGTTAATCAGTGACGAAGCTTCTTAAGCCATGGAAAAGCGGAGAGAAGCCTCATATATAAAATTTCTTTTTTGCTTGATTTTGAGAGGAAGAGGGGTGCCACTTCCTTGTATCTTTTACTGAACAGATGCTTGTAATCCTGGGTTGCAAGCTTCAGATGATATTCGTTTTTATACTGGCAGAAAAGCACATCCTCTTCAAAACGATGGTTCGTATATTCATTGTAGGCTTTTATGCTTTTCAGATGCTCAGTGAAGTGTTTGACTTTCTTTTGATTTATGCCTGAGTTGCCTTTGTTTTTTGTCATGTCGTCCATTATGCTGGACACACTGTTGACTCTGTAGCAGGACATCTCGGTATCTATGTAGTAAAACTTGCCCTTTGAGGCGAAATAGAGCATGAGGAGTACATCCATCGACGCTGAGTATTCGAAAAACTCAGGTGTGCTGTGGAGCATTTCATCAAGATATTCTGCTCGGAAAAAGTATGAGGAGGTCTGGAACATATAGGGCAGTCGGCATATGCCTTTTACGGCATCCTCAGAGGAGATAACGCCTGCGGTTACTGTTTCCTTTAAAGGAATAATGTCGTCGTTGAGCTCTCCTGACTCGTTTGTGCAGTGCACTGTATGAGTGCAGAAGGAACATTCAGGATGACTTTCCATTATGTCATACTGTCTTTGAAGCTTTGTGTCGTCAGTCCAGAAGTCGTCACCCTCGCACATGGCGACATACTTTCCCTTTACCCTTGGAAAGTTAAAGGTGAAAGACATCATATTTCCCTGACGGTAGCTTTTGCAATACTGATTCTCTGAGTGATACAGGGGCTTTACGATATCGGGGTACTTTTGCTCGTACTCTCTGATGATATCGGTGGTGCCGTCGGTGGAGCAATCGTCGTTTATGAGTATCTCGTATTTGAAGTTGGTTTTCTGCATCAGAAAGCTGTCGAGAGCTTTTCTGATATAGTCCTTGTGGTTATAGACAAGACAGCAGATGCTGACAGCGATATCACTCATGGTTTCATCTCCTTGCAGGATAGTTTGACAAAGTATCACTTCATTTTTCCAAAAATCTGAGAAGTCCGTAGTTACCCAGATGCAGAAGCCTGACGTGCATTTTGTTGTATCCTTTGGTGTCGGCACCCTTGAGGGCAACCTTGAACCGCTCATCTCTGATGAGAGCGGTGCAGTAGCGGGTTTTCTCTTTGTCCGATGCGGGATTTGCCTTTGAGAAGGTGTTGTTGATGGCGCGATGGGTATCACCGAAAACCATGGTACACCATACTCTGTGGGCGCCTTCTCTGTCGGTTGAATTGTCCAGAACAACAGATTTCACTCTGTCCTCTTTGGCATGGAACATCTCTATGATGTCGTCAAAATATCTTTTGCACAGACTTCCCGGTGCATCAAGATAGTAGTTGTAGATGGATTTATTGTATATTTTTACACAGTCGACTTTTTCCAGATAGTCGAGATTGAAGATGAAATCCTCATTGTAGTGAATTTTGGTGTTGTATCTGATATGGTTGTCCTCAATAACTTTTCGCGAGAAAAGCTTGTTGTAGGGCATATTCATCAGTGTGAACGGAGCTTTAAGATTCAGCTCAACATACAGGTCGCAGAATTCCTGCTTGCTGAGGTTTACGGATTCTCCTTCACCGTATTTGGGACAGAGGTTGTCTTTTTTGCTTCCGTCATCCCGTATTTCTGTGATACCGGCGAGCACAAGGCAGTTTTCGTCACCCTCTGCGAGCGTATAGAGGGGTTTGCAAAAGTCAGGATAAATGTAGTCGTCACTGTCACAGAACATAATGTACTTTCCCTGTGCGTGGTCAAGGCCTGCGTTTCTTGCAGAAGATACACCGCCGTTTTCCTTGTGGATGACCTTTACTCTGCTGTCTCTTGCGGCATATTCGTCACAGATTTGTCCGCTGTTGTCTTTTGAACCGTCATTGACAAGAATAAGCTCAAAATCCTCAAATGTCTGGGACAGAAGGCTGTCAAGACACTTGTGAAGATAATTCTGTGCGTTATATACAGGAACAATAATGCTTATTGATAACATAATTTCACCTTATATTTTCATAGATTTCTTTAAGAAATCTATGGCTTTTGCGGCTTCGAGGTTAATGATACTGTCCGTATTGCTGAAGTCGGGGGTGTCAAACTCCCGCTTTGAAATCTCGCCGTACATTCTGTCAGAAAGAGAGAATGTGTCAAGCAGAGTTTTGAGCCTGGAGCCCATGGAGCGTCCGTCTTCGATACGGTCAAACACCACAAAATCTTTTTTGAAGATTATGGAGAACACTGCCGCGTGGAAAGAATCCGTAAATACGGCATCGGCGTGGTGTATAAGATATATAAACTCAGCAGGTCCTGCGCTGTAGTAGTCGGTTTCTCTTAAGTCGAAGAGATTAATAGCCTGCAGTCCTTTTTCCTTTGCAACACGGTCTATGTATTTGCGGTAACGGTTTGACTCGTTTCCGAGGAAGTAAGTCAGGGCAAAGGGCTTTTCCGTAGAAAAATCAGGTTTCTTTTCTATGCTCTCCCAAACCTCTCTCGAAACAGTCAGAGTGGGGTCGCAGATGACCTGTGCCTCCCTGCCGGTGAGCTCTTTGATAATCTCAGCGCCTTTTTGTTCTCTTACAGAGATATAAGGAAACTGAGAAAGCCACTGTGCGTAGGATGCTTTTGTATACTCAGGCAGTTCCGATATGCCGAAAGAGGGTGCAAAGGTAAGCCTTTTTTCTCTCTGTGCAAAGGTGAGAAACTTAATCTCCGAGGTTTCGGGGTAAGTGGGATTCCACACCTGGTCGGAGCCTACAGAGAAAAAGTCAAAATCGCCGAGTTTATCTTTTGGTATGTTGTCAATATTGAGAGAAAAATCGGTATGCCCTATCTGATTGTCAAAGAAATCCTTAAAAGCTTCGGTGCGTTTTGCCTTGGCAGCACGATACGCAGCCGCTTTTTTCTTTTTTCTCATCATCGAGGGAATCAGGCGGTCACGCTGATTTTTCATGTAATATTTCTTCTTGAGTCTGACCCTTATTACGTCGCAGATGTAGGAAGGCTTAAGCTTTGAAAGGGTGCTGCGGTTTTGATGGGTGACTCTGATACCGCGACGGGTGCAGTCGGGGATGGTGATTGCATCAAACCCTAAGCCCTCGTATGTTTTTGTAACAGCGAAATTCTGCAGATTTCCTCCGTAGTTCTCTCCGCCTGCAAGAGTGACTATGCCGATTTTCATAGATGAACCTCCGGTGTTTAGTATTGAGTGAGCCGAGAATCTTCGAATCAGGTGCTTTTGGGTGTAGTTAACATCTCGCAGATTATTAATGTGCTATTTTAAATCAGACGCAGGAGTATACTCGCCATCACGGTTAAAGACCCAACCCCATTCGGTTTGTGAAGCATCTATATAAATCCATAATATAGCATATAGTATAAGAATTATCGCTTTAATAAGAGGTTGTTGTTTTTTGTCAAACTTATTAATAAGAACTTCTAAAGCCAGTGGGATAAAGGGAGCAAAATAAATACCTACTCTGTTGAGATAAGCACTGTTTGCAGTTCCGAAGATGATTGCAGCGCGTACAAAAATGAATCCCATATAGAAATTTTCTTCTTCTGAGAAAGTTTTCTTTTGCAATGCAAAGAAAAGGTATAGAACAATTGGTGCAAATGCAATGGCTATTCGCAGGGGGTGTATATCGTTTTGAGCGTAAGTTGTATCGGCACCGCCGGTTTCACTGTCTTTGAGAATGCCGACAAGTCCAAAGAGAAAATCGTATGAATAAACAAGTGCAATTCCTGAAACAAGAATAAAGACGATTTTCTGAAGGGAAAGCCTTTTGGTTATGATGAAGTACATAGGCAACATAATCAGTGCCGTTATGTGGAAAGACGAGGCAAGAAACACGACTATGCAGTAATGAATAAATTTTCGTTCAAAAATATATCTGTGACCTGCAAACAATATAGCTGCAGCAAGATATTGACGAGCACCATTGAAGCATCCGCTCCAACAAGAAGTGAAAATATAGAGCATTACCACGAAGAAAAAGTCATCCGTATGCTTTGCAAGCATAAAAACAAACAGAAAGACGGTTATCGCTGCCAGTGCAAAGACGAATACGGCACCGTCCTCAGAGAAAAACATCAGAAATTTTGCAATTACTGAAAGACCGGGTTCATCCCAGGTTTTAATCAATTCCGTAAACTCAGCCGCAGTATTCGCATAACCTCTGTAATATGAGCCGTAATCAGTACCAACGTAGTATCTGAGTCCAGCAACACAAGCTAATATAGCGGTGCATATAAATACGAACAACCAGTATGTAGTTGGCCGTTTGTGTTCGGGATTTGTTTTGGTATAGGGTGATGTTGCTCGAGTGTTCTGGTTATTTGCAATTAACGCGAATATTCCTACTGCAATTGCAGTAAAAACCATAACTGTCATATATGCACCTCCTTATGTTTGAGTTGATGATGTTATGCAATATCAAAGAGAGTTAAGAATATCAAGGTTGTGGTTAGGTTCGGGCAGAGTAAGCTCCTTGCCCAGAATATAGTCAAATTCCACAGGAGTCGGATACTGGAAACCGCCACCGGGGAAGAATGTGAGTTCTCCGAAGATGATTCTGCCATCAAAGTTGTAGAAATCAACACGGACATAAGGAAAATCCTGAGCTAAATCCCGGGCGATTTTTTTCATTTCTTCAAACTGTTCAGGTTTGGGAACCAAAATATCAGACATTTCATAGTTTGTGTATGTAAAACCCTGTTTTTCCCAGTTGATATTCAGGAAATCTACATAGTGCTTTCCGTTTGTATCGTGGTTTATCTGCATGTATTTTGGTTCTCCGTTGAAACACATAAACTTGTAGTCTACAAGAGGCTCGTGGTCAAGGAATTCCTCCACAATGATTTTAGGTTCAATGTGCTGGTAGTTCCACTCTCTTCCGAACGTGTAGAGATTTCTCTTTAACCAACAATTAAAGATACGTTTCCACCAGAACCAGTTCACCTTTTCTTTATCAGTACAAATAAGGTTCCAACTGGAGCCGTGGTTCGTTTTCATAGCAAAGCGGTCAGGAAGTTCTTTGGGCTTAATATCTTTGCCGTTATCATAAACAGCGATAAGATTGTTAAGAAGATGGCCATAGCCTTTTTTTTCGATATATTCGCGGACAAGGTATTTGTCAGAGCAGACAGGCATGTCGTCATTACGATAGAAGAGTTTCAGCCACTGGAGCTTTTCGGAGTAGCGCTGAGGATCCTTAAGGTTAATCTCAACCCCTGTACGTCTTATGTATTCGTTGGTGAGATATTCGTAATCATTATATTTTTTCTCATTTTGCTTACCCATATATATGCGCACCAGATTGAAAAACCAATTGCCTGCATCGCTTTTTTGAATTGTATGTCCAATTTTTCTCAATGTACCATATACTGACATATTATTAACTCCTTTGGATAGTAAATGCTATTTATTTTGATTTTCGCTTTAGCGTAAATTTTGCTTTCAGTTTCCGCATTTCGTTATATACAAGACCAACGATGGGAGTAAGAGTGTACACATAATAATGCAATGGAAATTTAAGCAAGCGAAACCCCTTGAAACGTGTGACAACTGCCCAAAGGTAGAGTTTGGGTTTGCGTCTGAGGTAAGCGTATTCATCCTCCCTGTAATAGTACAGAGGGTCATCGAGATTGGCACCTTTAAAGCCTTTGGCATAAAATCGAAACCACAGGTCATAATCCTGTGTTCTCATGGTTCTGGCTGATACGGTGTATCCGCCGGTTTCTTTGTATGTGTATGCATATGTAAGTATGGATGCGTGAGCAAAGCAAGGACCTTTGCGTAGGTCTTCCTTTTCAGGGAAGGGTTTATATGTGATAATTCTGCCTAACTTGTTGTTATCAAAGGATTGCATTGCAGAACCAACAAGGTGAATATCGGGATGTTCCATAAGAAAACTTATCTGTTTTTCGAATCTGTCCGGAGCAACATAATCATCTCCGTCCATGCGTGCAACAAATTCTCCGTTAACATATTCAAGGCAGTGGTTTAGAGAAAACGCAAGTCTGGAGTTTTTTTCGTTCTGAATAATTTTGAACTTGTTGGGATATTTCGCTTCATACTCTCTGACAATTTCCAGTGTGTTGTCTGTAGAGCAGTCATCGCAGATGATAAATTCCCAGTTGTCATATGTTTGCGAAATGATGGATTCTATGCTTTGATGTATAGTGTCTGCACAGTTAAAAACTGCCATGATAACAGAGATTTTTCCCTTATCCACGATTGTCACTTCCTGTAAAATATTTGCTGAAAAGCTTACGATATTTCCTTGCATGGAGTTTACCGTTTATATAGGCTCCTATATATTTGTAGTTAAGTCGATCAGTAAAAAATGTCAAGTTGCGCTTGCTGGCACCTGTGGATGCGCCGGAAGGCGATGTCTTTCTTAGTGTAGCAATCTTACTGTAATCTTTGCTGAGATTTTCAGAATACTCTTTTACATAATGGCTTACTTTTTCACTTTCTTTGATAATACCGTCAGGAAGGTCAGATAGAGAGATTAACTGCATATGTGTGCATTTGTTCTCTTCAATATTAATGATTGCAATATAGTTTTGTCGGGATTCATCGCTTTGTGTGGCAACAGAATTTATTGATGTCTCTGTTGCATCGTCAAAGCAAAGGTCGCCACAGGCATAGTACAGAAGAGAGCCTTCTGTTTGCTCAATGCCCTGTATAGCGTGTGGGTGATTTCCGTGAAGAATATAATTGTATTCTTTTGCAAAGGAACGGAAGAATCTCAGATGTTCAGGAGATGGATAGTGTACTCCTTCTATACCAAAATGTACAGAAGCGATGGGAAATGCATTAGCTTTTCTTGCCTTTTCAAAGAAAGAACTCATTTCATCTTCACAAAGGGTGCGCAGATGCATCGGTGTGTTTCCATAACGGACTCCGTTTGCCGAATAACAGCAGAACCCCTCTAACAGTACCTTTTCACTACCTGATTTCAAAAGAGCAGGCTCATTACACAGGCCTACATATCCAATACCGTTTTGCTCCAGAGTGCGGATTGTTTCTTCTGCACCTTTTACTCCGTAGTCAAAGGTGTGGTTGTTGGCAAGAGTAACATGAGTGATGTTCATATCCTTAAGAATAGAGACATTACGGGGATCACTCTTTAAGTAAACGCCCTTGCAAATATGTGTTTTCTGTTTTGTTGTAAAAGGGCTTTCCAGATTTGCTATTACAAAGTCGCAATTTTTGGTAGCTTCGGCTACTTTAGCGACGCGTTCAGAAACTTTGCTGTCTGATAGGGTGTCGTATCTTCCGATGAGGGCAAGATCGCCCAGTAATGCAATTTTCACTGATATTACCTCACAATATCGTTATAGAGTTTGATTGGTTATGGATCTAAGACAAATCTATCCAGTCACCCATTTGGCGTTCCCATTCAGGTTGGATATATAAGTCGAAGCCGCCACCTGAGAAGAAAGTGTATTCACCAAAATAGATTTTTCCGTTGATTTCATAGAGATCCATTCTGACGCTTTTCATGCCTTTGGTCAGCTTCCTGGCGATTTCTTTCATTTCTTCAAATTTTATCGGTTTTTCAATAGGTTTGTCGGAATGAGGACAATGGTCTATGATGTTCAAATGGTTGAAGTCCATATCGAAATAATCAAAACGGCAATCGGTGCTTCTGTCAGTTACAATCAAAACTACTTTGGGTTCACCGTTAAAGCAGAAAAACTTGTAGTCTTCTATGCTTTTGTTAGGAGCAGTATTCTCAGACATCAGTTCTTCGGCAATGATATACGGAACAATTCCTTTATATGGGTATTCGCGACCGGCATAAAAGAAATCTTTTTTGAGTCTCCTTGTGAAGTGTTGATTAAGCTCTTCAAGATCCTCTTCTGTAAGGTTGGATTTGTTCTTTATGATTCTTGTGCTGCCTGAATCATGATTGCATTTCAGAACAAATTCCTCGGGCAACGTTGAAAAGTCAATCTTATCAAAGGAATCCCAATAACCTAACAGAGGGAAAAGATATTCTTCCCCTAATTGTTCGGTGATGTGTTTTCTGACAGCGACTTTATCAACAAGTTCACTGTACTCAGGGTGTTTATCGTGTATTTTCAACCACTGCAACTTTTCGTTGTATCCTTTAGGATCCTTAAAGTTTATGAATTTTCCTGTGGTTGCAAAATAGAAAAGTTGAAGATAGGGTTTATCAGGAAGGAATTTTAGAAAATACATGATTTTTGCTCTGGCTTTTCTGCCAAGAATCTTTTTAAAATTAATCATAATGCTACCCATTATTATCAGTGTTTGTACTGATGTTATTTACAGATTGTTTTTGTACCACTCAATAGCAAGCTCAATGCCGCGCTCGAAGCTGTAGTCGGGGTCGTAGCCCAGAAGCTCCTTTGCTTTTGAGATGTCGGCATTTGAGTGCTTGATGTCGCCCGCTCGGTCGGGGCCGAAGTTTGGCTCGATGTCCTCTTTGCCCAGGGCCTTGGTGAGTCCGTAGTAGATGTCAATGAGGTATTCTCTGCCGCCGTATGCAACGTTGAATGCCTCTCCTGCGGCATCGCTTGATGCAAGACAAGCCTTCAGGTTTGCCTCGATTACATTCTCTACATATGTGAAGTCTCGGGACTGCTTGCCGTCACCGTTGATGGTGGGGACATCGCCATATAAAAGCTGTTTGATGAATTTGGGGATAACTGCGGCGTATGCGCCGTCGGGGTCCTGACGTCTGCCGAATACGTTGAAGTAACGCATACCGTAGGTGTCAAGTCCGTAGAGCTTTTTGTAGAGCTTGCCGTATTCCTCGTCAACTCTCTTTGTGAGAGCATAAGGGGAGAGGAGGTTGCCCTCTCTGCCTTCCTTCTTGGGAAGGTTGGGCTCGTCTCCGTAAACAGAGGATGAGGAAGCATAGACGAACTTCTTAACACCCTTCTGACGGGCGGCTTCCATCATATTGAGTGTGCCGCCGATGTTGATGTCTTCATACAGCAGAGGCATCTCGATAGAACGGGGCACACTGCCCCATGCTGCCTGGTTGAGGACGAAGTCCACACCCTCGCAAGCGTTCATGCAGGTGTCAAGGTCGCGGATGTCGCCTTCTATAAATGTAAAGTTGGGATTGTCGATGAACTCGTCCATGTTTTTGCGCTTGCCTGTTGACAGGTTGTCCAGACAGCGGACGGTGTAACCCATCTCCAGGATGGTCTGGCACAGGTTTGAGCCGATGAAGCCTGCTCCGCCTGTAACGAGGAAAACCGAATCTTCGGGGAATTTAAGATGTCTGTAGCCCATAATTCTTCTCCTATCTGAATTTTAGTTCAAAATAACTTTGAAGTGCCATTTGATTCGAGGGGTGTAGTACTTTATTGCCTGATATAAATAAGATAATGGGAATGTTGCGGAAATTGAGGCTTTTAAGTTACCGCTATGGCTTGATTTGAACAGAACAAGGTCTCCGTTTTTAACTTCTTTTCGTATTGCTTTGTTCATTAGCTTTTGATTGTCAAAAGTTAGTACTTTCAGATTATCTCTTGTTTTACTGGTTGAGATCGCTTTGCGAAGCTCAGGACCGCAAGTGATTATGGTATCAAAATCTGATTTGTTTACAATATCGACAATTTCCATATGCGTGGACTCCGTATAATCTCCTGCTTCTGCAATGTCACCAAGAACAGCAATTCGCTTTCCTTTTATGGGGATATAACATGAAGCTTGGATTGCAGAACGGACGGATTTTGCAACTGCATTATAACAATCAGCATAAACAACAGTTTTTCCGGATTTATATATGTTCTGTCGGATTCCTGTGGCTCTGTACGAAGCAAGACCGGCAATGATTTTGTCATAATCAACACCTGCAACTACGCCTGCTGCAAACGCCAACAAAGCAGAAGTGACGTTGTGCGCTGCAAATGAATTAATGAGCCTGATCGGATAGGATTTACCTGATGCTTTTTCAATTACATTGAAACTAAGGCCCTCTGTAGTTATTGAAATGTCGGTAGCTGTAAAATCTGCATCTTTATTCTTCACGGAGACGAAAACAACTTTTTTGTCTTTAATAAGGTTAACAGCATTCTCTTCGTCAAGACTTGTGATGCAAATTCCGTCTTTTCTCATGTGCTTCGTAACAGAACGAAACTCATTAAAAATGTTTTCTTCGCTTCCGTAAAACTCAATATGTGATTTATCAATGGTAGTGATAATCGCGATTTCAGGCTTGATGATTTTTGACATTTGTTCAATAAGCCCCGGTGTATCTTCGCTTAATTCAGCAATGAACTGTTCAGACGACAAAGGGATATGCTGGCATATTGAGCCGATGCTGTCAAGAATATTGTCATTGCCTGCATCGCACAGTGTGTTAAAACCTTTACTGTAAACGGCTTCAACCATTTTTTTTGTGGTTGTTTTGCCGATGCTGCCTACAACAACTGTTGATTTTATATCTGCCATATCGCGGTAAATACTGCACATATCAGCGTAAGCAACAGCAGGATCCTCTACGATAATGCAGGGGACACCATCGATGTTATGGTCAGTAACACAAACCAGTGCACCCTTAGACATGGCCTTTTTTATAATATTGTCAGTGTCGTCATAAAGCTGAACGCAAACACAATTTTTTGTGAAACGGTCTCCGTAACGGCTTATTTGTGAAACAATAACATCAAGCTTATCTTGCACTTCACTGCTACAGTCCTTAGTGTCGATACCCGCTTTTTCACAAATCTGCTTTAGTGAGAAAAACGAGGAGGGGTTCTTTCTGAGTTTTTTCTTGCAGGTTTTATTGCCCCAAAAATGTGTGACAGACCTCAGAATCTGTTTGCTGCTGAATCCCATATTATGTTTACCTTCTCATTTTCTAAATAGTGTGCGATAGACAAAGTATGCTTTTTCCAACATAATTCTGCCGGAGTGGAAATAGTTGTTCAAAATATGAATGTTGGCATCATAAATGTCTTTGTTAGCCACTTTGATAATCTCGTTATGAGTTTTGTCGGTCTTTCTTTCCTCGCGGGGCAGTGAAAGCATCAGCTCGACTAACCTGCGGTTGTTAAAGGGGAATGTAATTCTGTGACAAATGTCGAGGGATTGTGTTACCATCATACCCCAGCTGCTCATTCTCACTTCCCAATAATACATGTCTGTGTGTTCAAAATTGAACTTTGCTTCTTCAAGGTCAAACTTTTTCATATATTCTTTATATATTCTGTCAGATTTTGAAAGTAGGGACGGAGAAGCAAAGTATCTTGTCTGAAAAATGCTGAAGTGACGCGCGGTTAAACGCTTTGGGAACTTCATTCCGTATTTTCTTTCGAAGAACACACGAACAATTTCAGATATCCATGATTTGATTTCTGTATCAAAGTAGTTCCATCTGTACATGCAGATGTGCTTTCTGATTTCTCTTTCAGCAAGGCCTCGGACATATCCGTAGGAATGAATGATTATTGCCTTTAGCTCGTCGTAATCTTCAATTTCCTCATTATTTGCGGGGATTGGGTATATGTCGTGTTTAAGCCCGATTTTTTCGCATATTTCATGTGCTGCTTCGGAATCTGTTACCTCTGTATCCTTGGATTGAAAACTGAAGTAGGAGAATCTGTCATAAAAGCCATTAGCACAGGCGAGGGTGGTTTTGCTGTCTGTGCCACCTGAAAGTGAAATTGCACTGTTTGGCCACTTTAATGATGCGAGCTCAATGTTTTTGTGGAGAATTCTGTATGCTTCCTGAACCCCTCTTTCGTAGTCTTCCTCTGTGTTGCACTCAGGAAGAGGACGCACGGGATAAAAACGGTGAACTGAAAAATCCTTTTTTTCATTACAATTAATATATACATTTGCTCCGATTCTTTTGAGCTCTGCGAAAGGAGATAAGTCACCGGGAAGGTAACGGTTACCTATGTTGTAAAATCTGTTTGCCACAAGTTTTTCGATAAACGGATCCATCTTGAGCCCATAAATATCAGCAACCAACTGTGGATGAGATGTGAAGCAGATGTTATCGTTGACAGCGCCGTAATAAAGTGCTTTTATACCTGCACAATCCTGAACACCGATGATATTCTTGTCAAAGACGAAAACGCAGAAAATACCTGTCCAATCATTGATGGATTCAAAGAAGTTTTCATGACATTCAAAATAAGCAGCTGCAGCATTCTTAAGTAGTGTCTTTTCTTCATAAACATCGTTAAAAGGATTGTAGGCATGTCCGATAATAATGAAGGACACTCCGTTTTCTTTATGAATGCAATAATCCTGATCCTTATGAATGAAAATCCGATATCCGTTTATTGACTCAATTGTCCACTCTCCGTAAAAAGGATAGTCATTTTCCCTTACAGAGGGGTCGTCTGTTATGAAATATCCTCTGGAGAAAAGACACTCTCTGTACTGAGGTTTTTTCTCCAGTATTTTTTTGATAGATTCGGAATTGCCTGTGACGGTAGATTTCATTAAGACATCCTTCTTTCGATGTTAGCTATATCGTTGTATTAAAGTCTCCAGTAAACGTAGCCTGCGGCCTCGTATTCCTTGCGGTTGAGCAGACCCTTGATGTCGAGGAGAACGGGCTTGTGCTCGCCTGAGTAGAATTTTTTCATCTCGTCGATAGACAGAGAAGAGAACTCCTCGTGAGCAACTGCAAGGATGACAGCATCCATATTATTAATAGTATTAATATCAACAAACTCCATGCCGTACTCGTGCTTTGCCTCTTCGGCATCTGCAACAGGGTCAGCGATAACGGGAGTGATTCCGTACTCCTTCAGCTCGTTGACGATGTCGATGATACGTGTGTTTCTGGTATCGGGGCAGTTCTCTTTGAATGTGAAGCCGAGGATTGCAACCTTGGCGGATTTCACGGGGATGTCTGCCTGAATAAGCTTCTTCACCATAGACTCAACAACGTACTTGCCCATATCGTCGTTGATGCGTCTGCCCGAGAGGATGATCTGGGAGTGATATCCCATCTGCTCTGCTTTGTATGTAAGATAGTAGGGGTCAACGCCGATGCAGTGTCCGCCTACAAGGCCGGGGAAGAACTTCAGGAAGTTCCACTTGGTGCCTGCAGCCTCAAGGACAGCCTTTGTATCAATGTTCATCTTGTTGAAGATGATGGAAAGCTCGTTCATAAAAGCAATGTTGATGTCGCGCTGGGAGTTTTCGATGACCTTTGCAGCCTCGGCAACCTTGATGCTCTCTGCTCTGTGGACACCAGCTTCAACAACAAGCTCGTAAACCTTTGCAACTTCCTCCAGGGTTTCTTCGTCCATGCCCGAAACAATCTTTACGATTGTCTCAAGGCGGTGAACCTTGTCGCCGGGATTGATTCTCTCGGGGGAGTAGCCGATCTTGAAGTCAACTCCGCACTTGAGACCTGACTCTGCCTCAAGGATAGGAACGCACACGTCCTCGGTAACACCGGGATAAACAGTTGACTCGTATACAACAATAGAACCCTTTGTCAGGTATTTGCCCAGAATGTGGGATGCACCCTCAACGGGAGAAAGGTCAGGTGTGTGGTCGCTGTTTACAGGAGTGGGAACCGCCACAATGTGGAACTTTGCCTCTCTGAGTCTTTCAGGGTCCGAGGTGAAGTCAACCGCACAGTTCTTGATTGCTTCGTCGCCGACCTCCTTGGTGGGGTCGATGCCGCTCTTGTAGAGGTCAATCTTCGCCTTGTTAACATCAAAGCCGATAACGTCAACCTTCTTGGAGAAGGATACGGCAATAGGCATACCTACGTAGCCGAGGCCTACCAGTGAGATTTTCTCTTCTTTGTTTACAATTTTCTGATAAAGTGACATTGTTATACCTCCTGTATATTCAGATGAGTGAGCAGGGTTGCGTTAACCTTGCGTACGTCAAATTTTTCTTTGCAATATTCGTAGCTGGCATCGCCGAGCTTAGTGATAAGATCGGGTTTTTCAATGAAGCGACACATGGTGTCGGCAAGAGCCTCGGGGTCTTTTTCCGGAACAAGGAATCCCGTCTTGCCGTCGATGACCGTCTCTCTGCATCCCGGCACATCGGTTACGATGACCGCTCTGCCCATGGACATCGCCTCCTGAACCGTTCGGGGGATACCCTCGCGGTAGGACGGAAGCACGAACACCGAACACTCCCTGTAGTATATCCGCACATCGGGATGCTCCGGGAAGTACTCTATGGCACCGCTGTCTATGTATTTCTGAACTTCCTGCTGTTTCAGGGAGTCCTGCATGGATTCGTCGATTTCACCCAGATACATTATGCGCACATCGGGGTGCCGCTTATGAACTATCTGAGCCGCTTCAAGGTATTCGCCTACACCTTTGCATCTCAGCGCTCTGGAGAGCATAAAGAACACAGGCTTTTCGGGAAGTGCAGTCCGCTCAAACCGCTCCATATTCACACCCGAGCCGTTTACCATACAGCACTTGTCCTTTTTGAGAAGATTCATAGAGGTGAAGTCCTGAAGGTCGTCGGGGTTCATAAAGACCACTTTCTGCGCACAGGAGAAACCTATGCGGTAAAGCATCTTGACAATCATGCGGATTATCTTTGCTTTTGTTGTGGCGGCGGCAAACACATAGCCTGCACCTGCTATCATAGAGTATCGGTGGGGCACCTTTGCAAGCTTTGCGGCTATGGCGCCGTAGATAACGGGTTTTATGGTGTAGCCGAAGGTCACATCGGGCTTTTCGGCTTTGAACAGCTTTCTGAGGTTTTTGATGTACTTCAGGTCAGATATGGCGTTGACTCCCGTTTTCTCCATGGGAATCTTCACGAATCTGGCACCGAGCGCCTCAATCTTATCCACGTCGATGTTGTTGGGTCCCGTGACGATGACTTCCCAGCCTTTTGCGACAATGTCTTTGATGAGGTCTCCTCTGAAATTCCACGCCGTTCTGTTCTTCGGTGAAATCAGTACGAATTTCAAGTGAACTCCAGCTTTCGTAAAATTCTGTTTGTGATGTTTTGATGTTTATCTGTTGTATCCTGCTGACTCAATGAGACTGTCCATGAGCTTTTCTATGGGGAAGCCCACACAGCTCATCATCATGGGATACATACTTATTTCAGTAAACCCGGGCAGGGTGTTGATCTCGTTGAATACGATTCGGTTTGTATCCTTTTCAAGGAAGAAATCTATTCTCGAGAGACCGTTACAGCCCAGAGCCTTGAAAATTTTTGCGGCATATTCCTGCACGGTTTCGTCTGCACCTTCGGGAAGCTCGGGAGAGGTGAAGGTTTTGGAGGAGGCGTTGTTGTACTTTGCCTCGTAGCTGTAGAAGGTGTCGCCTGCCACAGCCTCGCCTGCACCTGAGCAGATCGTTTCTCCGTTTACTTCAAGCACTGCACACTCAAGCTCACGTCCTGTGATGGCTTCTTCTATCAGCACCTTGGAGTCATGGGTGAGGGCAAGCTCTACGGCGTTTGTAAGCTCGGCTTGGTTCTCTGCCTTGGAAACACCCTGAGATGAACCTGACTTGCAAGGTTTTACAAACATGGGATAACCGAGCTTGCGCTCAGCCTCAGCAATATAGCTGTCGTCGTCCCCCTGACGGACAAGCACGTAGTCTGCCTGAGGGATTCCGCCGATGCTTTCAACGATAATCTTGGTGTAGGCTTTGTCCATGGAAACTCCCGAAGCAACTACGCCACAGCCCACATAGGGAATCTGACACAGCTCGAAGAGACCCTGAATTGTGCCGTCCTCGCCGTTTTTGCCGTGAAGCACGGGGATGATGACGTCAATATGGATGAGGGTGTTTTTGCTGTCAAGGAGCAGAAGTCCTTTTGCAGAGGTGTTGGGAGATAGGACGCAGGGGAGGTTTGATGTTTCCTCTGTCCATTTGCCTGTGGGAATAAGAGCGGTGTCGCCCGTGTAGTATACCCAGTCGCCGTTTTTCTTGATACCTACATAATGTTTTTCGTATTTGTCGGAGTCAATGTTATTAACAAAGTTCATCACCGATTTGCAGGATACATCGTGCTCGGTGGAGTTACCTCCGAAGATAATGAGAATGCTTTTTTTCACAGAAACATACCTTTCCAAAAAGTAATTTACGGTTTTATCACGAGACAAGGGGATTGAGTTACCTTGTTTCCTTTCCGAAATCTAATTCCGTTAAGTTTTTATATATCAGGCTGAACATACGCTCAGCGGTGCCGTCTGAAACGAAGCTGTTGTGAGGAGTGATTAATACCTCGGGACAACTCCACAAGGGATTGTCAGCACTCAGAGGTTCCTCTTCAAACACATCCAGCGCAACGCCTTTGAATTTTTTAGCCTTCAGGAGGTTGCATAGTGCATTTTCATCCACGACCTCTCCCCGTGCGACGTTGATGAGCACGCTGTCGTCTTTCATGGAGGAGAGAAGGCTTTCTGAGAAAAGACCTCTGGTTTTGTCGTTGAGGGGCAAGGTCAGCACCACCGCGTCGGCAGTGGGGAGAACCTGAGCCAGAGATTCTGTATAATAGAATTCGTCGATATACTGAGATTTGCTGTCGTAGATATCTGCGCCCATAACGTGTGCGCCGAAGGCACACAGGCGTTTTGCGCACTCCAGTCCTACGGAGCCTGTGCCCACAATCAGGATGCGCTTGCCGTTTATTTCCAGAAGGTCGCGGTGCTTTTGCCAGACCTTCTTTTTCTGTTGTGCCGAGAAGTCCTGAGAACGCTTGTAAATCTCAAGAAGCTTGAGTACCACCCACTCGGCCATGGGGATGCTGTACACACCCCGTGCGTTGAACAGCGAGATGCCTCTGGATGCAAAGTAACCCACGGGGACTCGGTCAAATCCTGCGCTGGTGAGCTGAACAGCCTTGAGGTTTGTAAACTGTTCCGGCGGATTGTGCCTGAACAAATCATTGCACACCACAGCGTCAAACACGGAGCAATCTATGCCGAGGGGTTCAAGTTCGTTCTGAACAAACGTGATTTCGAACCCGTTGCTTTTCAGTTTTGCGAGCTGTTCCTCGGTGTAGGGGAAAGCTCCTGTCAGGAGTAGCTTCATAATGTACCCTTCCGCTAAAAATCAAATCTTCCCGATGAAAGGGGAGTGTGTTATTTGTTTGCAAGTGCCTCTTGCTTTTCTGCCTGAGCTTTTGCTGCGGTCTCGGTGGTGTTCTCGTTGTCGGCACCTGTGAACACCTTGAATATGGTCATAAAGAATATTTTAATGTCCAGCCACATTGTGTAGTGCCTTGTGTACCACACGTTAAGCTCAATGCGCTTGTTCCATTCAACTTCTTTTCTGCCGTTGACCTGTGCCCAGCCGGTGACTCCCGGGCGGACATCAAACATATGTCGCTGTTCCTCGGTGTATTCCTCAATAGGCCAAGGGTGGTATGTAAGAGGAGGTCGGGGACCGATGAGGCTCATATCTCCTTTGAGGATGTTTACGAGCTGAGGCAGTTCGTCGATGCTGGTGGCACGGATGATTTTGCCGATTTTTGTAACACGTGCATCGGTTTTTTCCGAATAAACACCTGAGCCGGTGTGCTCCGCTCCCACGCACATGCTGCGGAATTTGTAGATTCTGAACACCTTGCCGTCTTTGCCGAGTCGCTCCTGCTTGAAGATGACAGGGCCTCTGGATTCTATTTTGATGGCAATCGCCGTGATAAGCATCACGGGTGAGAGAATGATAAGACCCAGCAGAGAGATGATAATATCGAAGGTTCTTTTGAAAAATCTGTACATCGTTGTCCCCTCCAAAGATGTAGTCAAAAACGTAAATGGTCACAATAACCGCATTATAGTTGCATTATAACAGACTAATTATAACATATATTAATAAAAAATCAATTATAATTACACTTTTTTGTCAAAAAATCCACTTAGTTGAACAACTCCACAAAATTCATTGATAGCATAAATTTGCAACAAAAATATGCCGTATTTTGTTGACTTTAATGATTGTGTGTATTATAATTTTTAATGAGTAATTGTAGTAAAATGGATATGTAGTATATATTTTAAGACATATTGTTTACCGGAGAATATTTATGAAAGATTTTAACGCGAAAAAAATAGTCCTGATGGTGGCGGATATTCTGATTATCGCTTCTGTCGGCTTTCTTTCCAACCTCATACTGATGTGGGTGGACATCCTGCGCAACGCCACTCCCTCGCAGTTTTTTCAGCTTGAGTGGTCTACGCTCACCCTTGTGGTGGGGCTTGAGGTTCTGTTCTGCTTTTTTACCCTTTATGTGTCGGGAGCATACGTGTTCTTCTGGCGATTGCTCGGTAAACATGAGTATATTTCCTGCATCGTGGGAACCACACTGGGAATGGTGCTTTCCATAGGCTTGCTGAGCTTTTTCAAGGTGTTTGACGAGGGTTTTCCCTTAGTGCTGTTTTTGATGCAGTATTTCCTTTCGATTCTGTTGATGATAGGATTCAGGGGCTTTGCGAAGAGCACTGTAGTTAACCTGACTGAAGCAGGCAGATCCGAAAATTACGAGAGAACGCTTATCGTAGGTGCAGGCCGTGCCGCACGTATGATTCTCACCGACATTGAAAGTGCCAAGAAAGACCCCAACAATCCCTCGAGGAATATACTCCCCGTGGGTCTTGTGGACGATGACCGCTCCAAATACGGCAACAAGTTAATGGGTGTGCCGGTACTCGGCAGTACCATGGATATCCCCGAACTCTGCAAGCAGAGCAACATATCCCTCATAGTATTCGCCATTCCTTCAAGCACGGAGGAAGAGCGCCAGAGGATACTCGCACTTTGCTCCAAAACCGAGTGCAAAATCAAGATGGTGCCTTACCTCAGCCAGCTTTTGTTTGACGATAATGCGCCTCAGCTTCTCAATCAGGTGAAGGATATCCAGATTGAGGACCTTCTCGGCAGAGACCCCATCACCTTTGATAAGGAAAAGTCGGAGGAGTTTATACGAGGCAAGGTGCTGATGGTTACGGGCGGCGGCGGTTCTATCGGCAGCGAGCTTGTGCGCCAGATTGCAAAATACTCCCCCAAACAGATAATCATCGTTGATATTTATGAGAATAATGCATACGATATACAACAGGAACTTCTCTTAGAATATGATGCGGGACTCAATGTGGTTACACTTATTGCATCGGTGAGAGACTACGAGAAGATGGACATGATATTCGACAAATATCGTCCCGATGTTGTATTCCATGCGGCTGCCCACAAGCATGTTCCCCTTATGGAAACAAGCCCCGAAGAAGCAGTCAAGAACAACATTTTCGGCACCTTCAACATAGCCACACTGGCAGAAAAATACGAGGTGGATAAGTTCATTATGATTTCCACCGACAAGGCGGTAAATCCCACCAACGTTATGGGTGCCACCAAGAGATGCTGTGAGATGATTGTTCAGTACAAGGCACAGCACTCTGAAAAAACAGATTTCGTCACCACGAGATTCGGTAATGTTCTGGGCTCCAACGGCTCGGTTATTCCTTTGTTCAGAAGGCAGATTGAAAGCGGAAAACCCGTCACGGTTACTCACCCCGATATTATCCGATATTTTATGACCATACCCGAGGCTGTGTCTCTGGTGCTTCAGGCAGGAGCCATGGCAAACGGCGGAGAGATATTCGTACTGGATATGGGCGATCCGGTGAAGATTACAACCCTTGCTGAAAACCTCATCAGAATGTACGGCAAGGTCCCCTACAAGGATGTTGAAATCCGCTTCACGGGACTTCGACCCGGCGAGAAGCTCTTCGAGGAACTTCTTATGAACGAAGAGGGACTCAAGTCCACCGAAAACAAGAAGATTTTCATCGGAAATCAGATTGCCATCGATGAAGAAGACTTGCTCGGAAAGCTCGACAAACTCAAGAAGTTTGCTGACCAAAACGACAGCGAAGGCACTGTTGATATGCTCAGCGAAATTGTGCCCACTTTCAATCACAAGACAAATAATTGATTTGATTTTCAGTGAATCCTGAGGTCTTATTCAGGAGCTTCGGGATTTTTGATCTATATTTTTTAAAGGAGCATTTTTATGTGCGGAATAGTTGGATACGTAGGAGCAAAAGACTGCAGCGAGGTGCTGGTTTCAGCGCTGAGCAAGCTGGAGTACAGAGGCTACGACTCTGCAGGTATTGCGGTCTTTGAGGACGGAAAAATCCGTATAGAAAAAGAAAAGGGAAGACTTCTTGACCTCCAGAAGAAAATGGAGTCAGACGGTGTTCCCAAGGGAAATGTGGGTGTTGGTCACACGCGCTGGGCAACCCACGGCGTTCCGTCTTCGGTGAATTCCCATCCCCACAGAGGCGGAGACAAGGTCACGCTGGTACATAACGGAATCATCGAGAACTACAAAGAGCTGAAGGAACAGCTCATAGCTCAGGGCAGAGTCTTTATCAGCGAGACCGATACCGAGGTTGTGGCTCAGCTTATGGATATGAATTATGAGGGCGACCCCGAGAAGGCTATTGCCAAGACTCTCGCACAGGTGGAAGGCTCCTTTGCACTGGGAATTCTCTTTGCAGACCGTCCCGAGGAGCTTTACGCAGTAAGACGTGAGAGTCCTCTCATCGTAGGCGTTGCAGAGGGTGAGAGCTTCATCGCCTCCGATGTTCCTGCCATCATCAAATATACAACACAGTATTATCTCTTAGAGCACGACGAGATCGCAAAGCTCACCCATGAGGGTGTCAGCTTCTGCGACCTTGAGGGCAACAGTATTGAGAAAGAGCTGAAGGTTGCCGACTGGGATCAGGAGGCAGCAGAGAAGGGCGGTTATGAGCACTATATGCTCAAAGAAATCCACGAGCAGCCCACCGCCGTCAAGACTACCCTCACCCCCAGAATCTCCGACGGTATGCCCAACCTCGAGGAATGTTCCATCACTCTGGATAAACTCAAAGACATCAATCAAATATATATCGTTGCCTGCGGTACTGCCATGCACGCAGGTATGGTAGGCAAGTACGTTATCGAGAAGCAGTGCAAGGTGCCTGTTATCGTTGATATTGCCTCCGAGTTCCGCTATCGCGATCCTCTCATCAAAGAGGGAGATCTTGTAATTATTATCTCTCAGTCAGGCGAGACAGCAGACAGTCTGGCCGCTATGAGACTTGCAAAGAAAATGGGCGCAAAGACCCTTGCCATTGTCAACGCAAAGGGCAGTTCCATTGCAAGAGAAGCCGATATGCTCATCTACACACATGCAGGTCCCGAGATTGCAGTTGCATCCACAAAGGCATACATGGTGCAGATTTCCGTTATGTATCTGCTGGCTTTTGAGCTTGCTTTTGCGAAGGGTGAGATAACCAAGGAGGAGTGCCGCAGACTCACCGATATTCTCCTCGGCACATCAGCAAATATCGAAAAGACAATCGAGCTTGTAGACGGAGACTGCAACACGATTGCAGAGGCTCTGACCGAGGCAGACAGCCTGCTTTATATCGGCAGAGGTCTTGACTATGCTCTGTCTATGGAGGGTTCTCTGAAGCTCAAGGAGATTTCCTACATCCACTCCGAGGCATATGCCGCAGGCGAGCTGAAGCACGGAACAATTTCCCTTATCACAGAGGGAATGCCTGTTATAGCTGTTGCTACTCAGAACGCACTCTACGACAAGACCGTCAGCAACATCAAGGAGGTCAAGGCAAGAGGTGCCAAGGTTATCCTTGTATGTGACGAGCAGGCAGAGGTAGGAGCGGATGTGGCAGACTTTATCATCCGTGTTCCCAGGATTGAGGAGATGCTTATGCCCATGCTGGCAGCAGTACCTCTTCAGCTTCTGGCTTACTATGCATCTGTCCGCCGTGGCAACGATGTTGACAAGCCCAGAAACCTTGCAAAATCCGTTACCGTTGAGTAATTATGTGATAAATTAAAATAAAAAGCTCGGATTGTTAACAATCCGAGCTTTTTAGCATGTTTTTTGCTGTCGGTTTGAGGGAGGAGGTGCTTGATAATCGGTTAGATTGAGGATGTAGTCGACAGAAACATTATGAAATTTGGCAAGTGAAATTAGTATTTCAGTAGGGATATCCCTTTGACCTAATTCATAGTTGCTGTATACTTGTTGAGAACAGTTGAGAATAGCCGACATTTCCTTCTGCGTTAAGTCCTTATCCTCACGCAAGTCACGAATTCGCTTGTAAAGCAAAACACCACCACCATCATAGTATTAATTAAAATCATAATAGCAAACCTGAATTTTTAGCATTAACATTTACTGCAAATTGCGGTATTGACTTCTACTGCAAAATGCAGTAGAATTGTGTATCAGGAGGGGTTATGTGATGGGAATCTTAAAATATCGCAACAAGATAGATAAATTTATAAAATCATCGTTATCTACCAATTTACTCTTTGCTATTATGGTTGCTTCCGTATTTGTTCTTTCTTTATTCTTTGTTAAAACAGAGGATGACTATACATTAACCGAAAAATATAAATTCATACATGCAGCTTTACATAGTTTGCGTTTTGGAAATGGGCGATATTTAGGTAATTTTTTTGTCAGATTTTTTTTAAATAGAGAGATGGTAGACAAAATATGTCGTTCAGTATGCTATTGCGCTGTTATATTATTGACAGCATTGCTTACAGATGGTTATAGAAAGCGTGCCCTGATTTTTTCATATATCTTGTATATGGGAATGGGGACAGAGATATACAGTCAAGTTTTTGTGTGGGGACATGGATTTTATAATTTCACTCCTCCGATAGTAATTATGCTTTTTAGTGTTTATTTGCTAAAAAGATTCTATGACTCTGATGGTAGTAAATCATTTTTTCTGAGTTGCTTATTGGCGGTGATGGGTTTTTGTCAACAGTTATTTGCAGAGAATTGCACAACGGTCAATCTATTGATATCGGGTATAATTCTTGTTTTTGTTATTCGTAATAAGTATCTGCATAAAATGCCAAGCATCGTGTATTTTGTATTATCTGTGTTCGGCGCTATGGTGATGTTCCTTCTTCCTGAGCTAATGGGTGTTTCATACAAAATGGACAGTTACCGAGGCATCCATGGAATTTCTGAATATATGTGCAACGGCGTAGAAAATATGGTTCGAATACTAAATGACATGTCTTCACAAGTGATTCTTTGGCTGTTATTCTCTATTGTTTTTACTATATTGATACGTCAGAAAGAATTGAATATAAAACGAAACTGTGGTTTTGCACAGGTGTATTTATTGTTGTTTCCTATACTGTCTTTGGTTCAATCGTTAAATTCTTCAGTTGCTGTGCATTTGATAATAGATGCGGTGTTTGTGGGATACTGTGTTCTTTTGGTGCATCTTGTATTCGAGCTGGCTAATAAGGAGCTGCGTACAAAATGTTTGATAATGCTGACTGTTACTACACTATCAATGCTTCAACTATTGGTAGTAAAACCATGCAGGGCAAGATGCTTATTTTTGCCCTATGTTTTATTAGTGATTGTTCTTTTGTCAATAGGAAAAGAACTGTTTTCAAAATTAAATTATGTAACAGTGTTTAGAACTACTTTTGTAGGTGTGGTTGCTTGTGTTCTGATATGTGGTTTGCTGATTTTTATACATGTGAATATATGGAAAGTTAATAATGTCCGAGTAGAATATGCAAACGAACAGATTGCAAATGGTCTGACAAAAGTTGAGATAATTAACTTACCTTATTCTCGATGGCTTCACTATGGAAATGAATCCTATGCATACGGGTATACCTTTAATCAGGGGAACAAGGATGAGATGTTGTTTACGTATATCGACTATGATGAGTATCTTCATAGAGAGCAGAAATTTGGTTGATACTTCAAGTTCCTAATATGGATTGTAAATTTGTATTAGTACAATATTATGTCTATTTGCAGTATTTAGCTAACAAAGGCGAAGCAGATATGCTTCGCCTTTGCTAATTAGAACATAGTTTAAAGTTTATTTGTTGACAAATGGCAGATAAAAGGCATAATATAATAAATAGCAAAGATAACATGGATTTAGAAAGGAGGCGGCGGATATGACCCAGATTTTAGCGGATATTGCGGTAGTGGGACTGAGAATCCTGCTTGTGGTATACGCGGTGTTCATTATCTATCAGTGCTTTGCATCTATGCGCCGCCATAAGCGACAGGAGTCACCTCTTGTTATGCTTTATAACGAGACAATTAAAGAGAAGATACCCGTGCTGTGCTGGGAGAATTCCATCGGACGCAGTAAGGGCAGCGACATAGTCATAGCCGACCCTACCGTCAGCAGGAACCACTGTGTTCTGCTGAGGCGAAAAGAGGGTTGGTTTGTGTCGGATTCCGATTCAAAATCGGGAACTCTTGTCAACGGCAAAGAGGCGGGGTTTCGAACTCCCGTGTATATTGATGACAAAATCACGGTGGGAAGCACAACTCTGCAGCTTCGCCGAGGAGAGGAATTCGACGAGGAGGTAAGGCATCATTGGTTTTTCTCCAAAACATCGGGAAAACCCAGCGTCTCAACTCCTCTGCTTCTGATACTTATCAATCTGTTCCACCTGTTTATGGCAATAGAAATCTGCATCACCTTCAGCGAGGTGAGGCTTCCTGCCTTTGAAATATGGCTTGCAATGGTGGCTTTCTCCTGGGTGCTGTACGCTTTCTCCAGAGGAGTTCTGGGCAGGCTCAACTTTGAGCTTGAGTCTATAGCACTCTTCCTCACGGGCACGGGAGCACTGCTGCTTGTAGAGCAGGAAATCCGCGACGCGTGGATTCAGGTTATTGCCGCTGTGGCAGGAGCAGTGTTCTATCTGGTGATACTGCAGTTCATCAAGAATCCCGACCGCATCGTAAAATGGCGAATGGCAATTATGCTCATATCTCTGGGATTTTTGCTTATCAACCTGATTTTCGGTGTTGCCGAGTTCGGTGCAACCAACCGAATCTACATCGCGGGTGTGTCCGTACAGCCCTCCGAGCTTGTAAAGGTTGCATACATTTTCGTTGGTGCATCTGCACTTGACCACCTGCAGACAAAGCGGAACCTTTTAGAGTTCATCGTGTTCTCTGCACTTTGCGTGGGCGCACTGGCGCTTATGGGCGACTTCGGTACAGCGCTGATATTCTTCGTTACTTTCCTTGTGATTTCCATCACCCGTTCAGGCGACTACAAGACAGTTATTCTGGCGGTGGTTGCAGTTATATTTGCAGGTATGCTGGTGCTTCAGTTCAAGCCCTATATCGCAGACAGATTCGCCATATGGGGACATGCACTGGAAGACCCCTACGATGCAGGCTATCAGCAGGCAGGTGTGCTCACCTACATTGCCTCTGGCGGATTCTTCGGCACAGGTGTGGGAGGAGGAGTTCTCAAGTACTACGGTGCCTCCGAGACTGATCTGGTCTTCGGCATTGTGTCTGAGGAAATGGGATTTATAATTGCCCTGACAATCGCCATGACTCTCTTCGGACTTGTAATCTACTCCCGGGCAATAGGCACCCGAAGCAGAAGTACCTTCTACTCCATTTCTGCGGTGTGTGCGGCATCAATGATGCTGTTTCAGTCGGCTCTCAACATCTTCGGATGTACGGATATTCTCCCTCTTACGGGCGTAACTCTGCCCTTTATCAGCGCAGGCGGTTCCAGTATGCTTTCCTGCTGGGGAATGCTTGCATTTATCAAGGCGGCGGACGAGCGGACTTATTCGGCAAACAAACTCAACGGCCCCGATTAAGACATAATTTTTATCAGACGAAGGTTTTTGATATGAAAAGAACGATGACCCGAAGCGTAATAGCCCTTGTGCTGGCACTGTGCTTTTTGCTGGGGCTTGGGTACTTGTGCTTCAGATTTTTTACCGAGAACGACCTGTGGGCAAGCCAGACCTACAACCGATATTTGTCGGGTGGCAAGGGCCTTGGTGCCGCAGGCACAATATATGACAGAAACGGCGAGGTGCTTGCCGAGTCTGTGTCGGGGGAGCGTGTATACAGCAGTGACAGCAGTATACGCCACGGTACCCTGCACACAGTAGGCGACGGCTCCTACAATATTTCCACCGCTCTGCAGACCAGATACAGGTCACAGCTTGTGGGACACAGCACGGTGTTCGGCTACGGCTTGCCTGAGAGCCTCAAGTCCATGAGCAATATGAGGGTTACACTGGACGCGGATGCCTGCGGAAAGGTCTACGATGCTTTTGCAGGCCGTGAGGGTGCATGCTTTGTCTATAACTACAAGACAGGTGATGTGATGTGTATGGTCAGCACCCCTGCCTATGACCCTCAGAATGTGCCCGATAATCCTCCCGACGGCTCTTACCTCAACAACTGTGTCTCCAGTACCTTCACACCCGGCTCTATCTTCAAGATTGTAACCGCCGTGGCGGCTGTGGAAAATATAGACAACATCGACGATGTGACCTTTACCTGTGAGGGTGAGAAGGACTTTGGCGGTGATGTGGTCACTTGCCTTGAACATCACGGCACTCTGAGTCTTGACGATGCGTTTTCACAGTCCTGCAACATCGCCTTTGCCGAAATGGCAACCATGGTCGGTGCAGATAAAATGCAGGATACAGCAGAGAAACTGGGAGTTACAAAGAGCTTCAACATAAGCGGTGTGAAGACTGCCGAGGGCTATTTTGATGTTACAAAAGCCGATGCAAACCAGCTTGCATGGTCGGGCGTGGGCCAGTTCACGGATATGACAAATCCCGCGCAGATGGCAATCCTCTGCGGTGCAATCGCAAACGGCGGAGATGCAAAGCTCCCCGTGTATATCGACGGAGGACTTGCAGGCTCTGCAGGAAGACTTATGAGCGAGGAGACCGCCTCAAAAATGGCAGATATTATGCGTTACACTGTGTCGGGTCACTATGGCGACAATATGTTTGGCGGACTCTCTGTAGGTGCAAAGACGGGTACCGCCGAGGTCGGCGAGGACAAAGAGCCAAATGGCTGGATGGTAGGCTACTGTGACGACAAGGACTATCCTCTTGCGTTTGCGGTTGTTGTGGAAGAGGGCGGATACGGCTTCTACAGTGCAGGTCCCATCGCCAGAACCGCAATGATAGAGTGCGCCGAAGCACTGGGTTTTGAGGGTTAATTTTCCGAATTTTATAAACTTTAATACTTTCAAAAGCGTAGGATTTGCGTCCTGCGCTTTTTTGCTGTTTTGTAAACTTTCGGGTGAGTGTAGGTGTTTTTTCAAAATTCCCTTTATTTTTTCTCTTTTGTGTGGTATTATAAACTAAATATATTTTAATTATAATGGGGTACTATGTGAAGTACCCTGTGCCGAAAGGAAGATATATATGGGAAATTTTTTAAAAGCACTCTTTGGCAATTACAGTAAAAAAGAGATAAAGAGAGTTCAGCCTCTGTGCGATAAAACTCTGGCACTGGAGGATAAGTATGCATCCATGACAGACGCAGAGCTTCGCGCTCAGTCCGATGCTTTCAAGGAGAGACTCAGAGCAGGCGAGACCACCGACGACATTCTCCCCGAGGCATTCGCTGTCTGCCGTGAGGCATCCCGGCGAGTCCTTGGCATGAAGCACTTCCCCGTGCAGATTCTGGGCGGTATTATTCTGCATCAGGGACGTATCGCCGAGATGAAAACAGGTGAGGGTAAAACTCTGGTTGCAACCCTGCCTGCATACCTTAACGGACTCACAGGCGAGGGCGTTCATGTTGTTACCGTCAACGACTACCTTGCACGCCGTGACTCCGAGTGGATGGGCAAGCTGTACCGCTTCCTGGGTCTTACCGTGGGACTTGTTGTTCACGATATGACCCACGAGGAGAAACAGGCAGCCTACAACGCCGACATTACATACGGCACCAACAACGAGCTGGGCTTTGACTACCTCCGTGACAACATGGTGGTCTACAAGGAACAGCGTGTTCAGCGCGGTCACGCCTTTGCCATTGTGGACGAGGTTGACTCCATCCTCATCGACGAAGCAAGAACTCCTCTTATTATTTCAGGCAAGGGTGACAAGTCCACCGATATGTACCAGAAGGCGGATTCCTTTGCAAAGAGACTGAAGAAGTACGTGTTCACCGAGGTCAATAACAAAGAGGATATGGACGAGTTCTTCGAGGAGAACGAAATCGACTATATCATTGACGAGAAAGCAAAGACCGCAACCCTGACACAGCTGGGTGTTAAGAAGGCGGAGGAGTATTTCGGCATCGAGTGTCTCACCGACCCCGAGAACCTCACCGTTCAGCACCACATCAATCAGGCTATCAGGGCACACGGCATTATGCATCTGGATATCGACTACGTTAACAAGGACGGCGAGATTGTCATTGTTGACGAGTTCACGGGACGTCTGATGTACGGACGTCGCTTCAACGAGGGTCTGCATCAGGCAATCGAGGCAAAAGAGGGCGTCAAGATTCAGAACGAGAGCAAAACCCTTGCGACTATCACATTCCAGAACTACTTCCGACTTTACAAGAAGCTTTCGGGTATGACGGGTACCGCCCTTACCGAGGAGGAAGAGTTCAGAAAGATTTATAAGCTGGATGTTGTAGAGATTCCCACAAACAGACCCCTTGCAAGACAGGACAGCAACGACCTTATCTTTGCAACAGAGCAGGCGAAGTACAACGCGGTTATCGAGACCATCATCCGTTGCCACGAGAAGGGTCAGCCTGTGCTGGTGGGTACAATTTCCATTGAGAAGTCCGAGCTTCTCTCCAAGATGCTGAAGCGTCGCGGTGTTGAGCATAACGTCCTCAACGCAAAACAGCACGAGAAAGAAGCCGAGATTGTTGCTCAGGCAGGTAAGTTCGGTGCGGTTACAATCGCTACCAACATGGCAGGTCGAGGCACAGATATTATTCTTGGCGGTAACGCAGAGTTTATGGCAAAGGCAAAGATGCGCAAGCAGGGCTTTACCGATGAGCTTATCGCCGAGGCAACAGGCTTTGCAGAGACAGACGACGAGGAGATTCTTGAGGCAAGAAAGACCTTCTCAGAGCTTCACAAGCAGTTCAAAGAAGAGCTCAAGGATGAGGTTCAGCAGGTTCGCGATGCAGGCGGTCTCTATATTATCGGCACAGAGCGCCACGAGTCCAGACGAATCGACAACCAGCTCAGAGGCCGTTCAGGCCGTCAGGGCGACCCCGGTGTGAGCCAGTTCTATCTTTCTACCGAGGATGACCTGATGCGTATCTTCGGCGGAGACCGAATGAAGATGATTATGGATAGACTCAATCCCGACGAGTCTGCTCCCATTGAAAACAAGATGCTCTCAAACATCATCGAAAACTCACAGCAGAAGGTTGAACAGCGTAACTTCGGTATCCGTGAGAATGTTCTCCAGTACGACGATGTTATGAACCGCCAGAGAGAGATTATCTACGGCCAGCGTAATCAGGTGTTGGACGGCGAGGACATCCACGAGAAGATTATGTCTATGCTGGAGCAGACAATCGAGGCAAACGTGGCACTATATATGCCTGCGGCTCAGGAAAGCTGGAACCTCATGGGTCTGAGAGAATACTACAACGGCTGGCTTGTGGACGAGAAATGCACACTCACCTTCAGCGATGAGGAGCTCAGCTCCCTCACTGCTCAGAAGGTAACTGATATGCTCACAGACCACGCAAAAGAGCTTTATGCTGAGTATGAGGAGCTTGTGAGCGTTGACACCATGCGTGAGATTGAGCGCGTGTATCTGCTTCGTTCCGTTGACACCTACTGGATGGAGCACATCGATGCCATGGAGGATCTGAAACAGGGTATTCGTATGCGTGCCTATGCACAGCACGACCCCGTTGTTGAGTATACCCACGAGGGCTTTGAGATGTTTGATGAGATGACAGAGACCATCAAGCAGGAGACCGTGAGACTGGTGCTCACAGTGCCGAGACGTGTCTATGAGATTCAGAAGCGTCAGCAGGAAGAGGAGAGACTCCGCCGCGAGATGGAGAAGGCAGCAGCCGCCGCTCATCAGGTGATTCTCAACAAAGAGGAAGCTCCCAAGGTGAACCCTGTAACATTTGCCGTGAAGCGTGAGCAGGTTGCAAAGCCCATCGAGTGGTCAGGCGACGGCACAATGTCCACAAACAGAACTATCAGAAAGAGCAATAAAGTAGGCAGAAACGACCCCTGTCCTTGCGGATCAGGCAAAAAATATAAAAAGTGTTGCGGTGCAAACGAATAATTCATCCGCAGTTTTGATTACTAAAAACAGCAGAGGACTGAGTTTTTTATGAACTCAGTCCTCTTTATCTTTTTTGTGTGTTTTCTTGTACTTAATGTACTCAATACAATTTTCAATTTCAGCAAGATTTTTATCATCAAAATCATGGGGTAAGCAAATATGCTTTTGTTCTCTGTTATATGACACAGGCTCATCTACAAGTCCCAGCAGATAGTCTAAGGAAACATCAAATAACTTTGCAATAACAACCTTGGAGCTGTCATCAGGGTCTGAGCGGTTGCATTCATATGAGGAAACCGTGTAGTGAGAAACTCCTAAAATTTTAGCCAATTCTTCCTGAGACATTCCCTTATCTTTTCTCAGCTCTTGCAGTCTTTCGCCTATCATAAGATCACTTCCCTGTACTTGCTAATTTTATTATAGAAATATTACGAATATTAATCACAAATTATAAGAAATCTTAGAATATTCGTTGACAACTGTGAGAAATCGCAGTATTATTAAGTGGAATAATGCAGATTATGCAAATTGATTGTAGAGAAGGAGAGTTAAAGAAATGAATAATTTGTGTTGTCCTCACTGCGGAAATCCTGATCTGCAAGTAACCAATGAGGTGAATACCCAAACCACGGGAAGTGGATATTCGGTGGGACAGGGATGCCTTGGCTATCTTTTATTTGGACCATTAGGATTATTGTGCGGAGGATGTGGAAGTGGTCAGAAGACTACTACCACCAACACTACTTTTTGGGTCTGTTCCAAATGCGGGCATAAGTTCCAAAATCCTGATGATATTAGAAAAACAGCAGAAACACAAAGAACATCGGCTATGACTTGTGCTGTGGTTTTACCGCTTGCCTTAACTGTGCTATGCATTATACTATCAGTTATAGCTGATGGACTTCCTTCAGGTTTGTGGGCTGTTATAGTGATTGTTGATGTTATAGGGATTATTATGGGCGCTGTTATAGGTTCAGGGGTCAAAAAGCGACTGGCAGAAGCAGACGACATAGAAGCATCTATGAGAAAGTTCCAAACTGCGAAGAAAACTCCTGCAAAACAGCAACCTGCACAGAAAACCATAAATAATGTTTCTGAGTGGAAATGTCAGTGCGGGGCACAGAATATTGCTTCATCGGTATACTGCGGTACTTGCGGGAAGCATAAGCCGGAATGTAATTCAGAGAATATTTCCGATGAGTGGCAGTGCGAAAAATGTGGTAGTTTAAATCAGAACAATGTAACTGTATGCGAATGTGGTGAACAGAGACCTAGTCGACATTAAGCAAACAGGATGAAGATATCTTTTTATACAATTTTGTGGGAGATGGGAAAGTTATCAGGTTGTCACCAGAGAGCGGATAGGAGCTTTTGCTTTCGAGGAAAGCAGTTTCCTGTATGTGCCAGATGTACAGGAGCATTTATAGGATATTTCTCGGGTGCATTAATTTTTCCATTCTTTCAGTTGCCTGTGTGGGTTGGTGTATTTTTTTGCGCAGTTATGTTTTTTGACTGGTTTATTCAACGAATGAGTATTTTACATTCCACAAATATTCGCAGATTGATAACAGGTATGTTGTGTGGATTTGGCTTGATGCACTTGTATTTGATGTTTATTGTATTCTTGCTAAACACAATTTCATTTTGGGTAAAAGTATGAAAATTTATGATTTTATTGAGCGGTTTGCGTCTGCAGACCGCTTTTTTGTATGTGTCAAAAAAATTTCCCTAAATAATTGTAATATTACTTTACTTGTGGTAAAATAAATTATTAATAATATCATAATGGATAAATATTTGAAAAAATTCCGAGAGGATGGTTTTATATGACAGTACGTACACGTTATGCTCCCAGCCCCACAGGTTTTATGCACGTGGGAAATCTGAGAACTGCACTCTATGAGTATCTTATCGCAAAGTCCCAAGACGGAAAGTTCATTCTCCGCATTGAGGACACCGATCGGGAGAGACTCGTGGAGGGTGCTGTGGATGTTATCTACAATACCCTGAAGGTTGCAGGTCTTGCTCACGATGAAGGCCCCGACGTAGGCGGCGATTTCGGTCCCTATGTTCAGTCTGAGAGACGTGATATGTATCTGCCCTACGCCGAACAGCTCATCAAAGAGGGAAAGGCTTACCGTTGCTTCTGCACCAAGGAGCGACTTGAGAAGCTATCTGAGGAATCCGTGGGCGGCGGCTACGACGGCCACTGCAGGGATTTGCCTCAGGAGGAAATCGACCGTCTCCTCAAAGAGGGTGTGCCCTACGTAATACGTCAGAAGATGCCCACCGAGGGTTCAACCACTTTCTCCGATGCGGTTTTCGGCGAAATCACCGTGGAGAATACAGAGCTTACCGACCAGATTCTCATTAAATCTGACGGCTATCCCACATACAACTTCGCAAATGTTATCGATGACCATACCATGGGTATCACCCACGTTGTAAGAGGTTGCGAGTATTTAAGCTCCACACCCAAGTATAACCTGCTGTACGAAGCATTCGGCTGGGAGATTCCCACCTATGTGCATCTGCCTCTGATTATGGGCAAGAACGAGGACGGCTCCGTGTCAAAGCTTTCAAAGCGTCACGGTGCAACAGGCTTCGAGGATCTGGTTCGCGACGGATATCTGCCCGAGGCAATCATCAACTACATAGCCCTTCTGGGCTGGTGTCCCAAATCCAATCAGGAGATCTTCACGCTCTCAGAGCTTGCACAGGAATTCCACGTGGACGAGATTTCAAAGTCTCCCTCGGTGTTTGACTACGACAAGCTTTCATGGCTCAACGGCGAGTACCTGAGAGCTATGAGCGACGAGGAGTTTGCAAGGGTCGCAAAGCCTTACTTTGACGAGGTTTTAGGCAGTGCGCAGTACGACGCAATGAAGCTCACGGCAATTTTAAAACAGCGTACCGTGAAGCTCACCGATATTCCACCGATGATTGACTTTTTCAAGGAGCTTCCTCAGTACGACAAGGAGCTGTTTGTGAACAAAAAGAGCAAGACAAACCTTGAAAATGCTCCCGGGCTTCTCAGAACAGTTTATGAAGAAATGAAGGCTCTGGATGATTGGAACTGTGAGAGCATCAAGGAGTGCCTTATCTCTCTTGCAGAGAAGCTGGAGGTCAAAAACGGCACCGTTATGTGGCCTGCACGAATCGCAGTTGCAGGCAAGACAGTAACTCCCGGCGGAGCTGTGGAGATTCTGGATATTCTGGGCAAGGACGAGTCACTGCGCAGAATGGAAATCGGACTCAATAAATTAAGTGATTAAACTCAGGAAGGTGAACATAAATGGCAGAGGAAATCAGAAACACTGAAATTTCAGAGGAAAACGCAATGTCCTCCAACTTTATCCACGATTTCATCGACGAGGATATTGCAAAAGGCGGACAGTACGAGGGTATGACAGTGCACACCCGTTTTCCACCCGAGCCTAACGGCTATCTGCACATCGGCCACGCAAAGGCTATCTGCATCGATTTCGGCACAGCGCAGAAATACGGCGGAATGTGCAACCTGCGTATGGACGACACAAACCCCACCAAGGAGGATGTGGAGTACGTAGACGCTATCAAGGAGGACATCAAGTGGCTGGGCTTCGATTGGGATGACCGCTTCTACTATGCCTCCGAGTATTTTGACGATATGTACCGCTTCGCCAAGGAGCTTATTGAGAAGGGTCTCGCCTATGTGTGCGAGCTTACTGCTGAGCAGATGCGTGAGTACAGAGGCGACCTCACTACTCCCGCAAAGAGCCCCTACAGGGACAGACCCATTGAGGAGAGTCTGGAGCTGTTTGAGCGAATGAAGAACGGCGAGTTTGAAGAGGGTACCATGACACTCCGTGCAAAGATTGACCTTGCAAGCGGAAACTTCAATATGCGTGACCCCGTTATCTACCGCATCAACAAACTCCCTCATCACAGAACAGGCAACAAGTGGGTCATCTATCCCATGTATGATTTTGCTCATCCCATCGAGGATGCAATGGAGCACATCACCCACAGCCTTTGTTCGCTGGAGTTTGAGGACCACAGACCCCTCTACGACTGGGTAATTGCCAATGTTTCCGTTCCTGCAAAGCCCCGTCAGATTGAGTTCGCAAGACTTGGCATCAACAACACCGTTATGTCCAAGAGGAAACTCCGTGCACTGGTTGACGGCGGATACGTCAGCGGTTGGGACGATCCCCGTATGCCTACACTCTGCGGTCTTCGCAGACGTGGCTACACACCCCAGTCCATCCGCAACTTCACAGAGCGTAACGGCGTTTCCAAGGTGAACTCCGTTGTTGAGTACAGCTTCCTTGAGCATTGTCTCAGAGAAGACCTTAACGAAAAAGCTCAGAGAGTCATGGCGGTTATCAACCCCGTGAAGCTTATTATTGAGAACTACCCCGAAGGACTCACCGAGGAGTTCGAGGTTGAGAACAACCCCAACCGTGAGGAAGACGGCAAGAGGGTTATCACCTTCTCCAAGGAGTGCTACATCGAGGCAGAGGACTTTATGGAGGAGCCTATCAAGGGCTACCAGAGACTCTATCCCGGCAACGAGGTTCGTCTCAAGTCCACATATATCGTTCGTTGCACAGGTTGCAAAAAGGACGAAGAGGGCAACGTGGTTGAGGTATACGCAACCTACGACCCCGAGACCAAGGGCGGTAACACTCCCGACGGCAGAAAGGTCAGAGGTACTATCCACTGGGTAGATGCCAACAACTGTGCTGAGGCAGAGGTTCGCCTTTACGACAACCTCTTCACAGTGCCCGACCCCGATGCAGGGGACAAGGACTTCCTTGAGTATCTGAATCCCGATTCTCTCAAGGTGCTCACAAACTGTAAGGTTGAGCGTTCTCTGGAGGATGCAAAGGTGGGAGACGGCTTCCAGTTTATGCGACTGGGCTACTTTTGTGCCGACAAGGACAGCACCAAGGACAAGCTCATCTTCAACCGCAGTGTATCCCTCAAGGACGGATTCAAAAAGAAAAAGTAATTTTTAGTAGTTTCAGCGAACTGGAGGCTTCTGTATGAAAACCGCAATTGTGACCGGCGGAGCACGGGGTATCGGTGCCGCCTGTGCCATAGCTCTTGCAAAGAGCGGACACGATATTGTCATCGGCTACAAGCAAAGCCGTGAGCGTGCCGAACAGCTCTGTGATGTTATCATGAGCGGTTACGGCGTAGGCGCCAAGGCGGTGAAGGCGGACGTGGCTCTTTCCTGCGAAGCTGACGCTCTGATTGAAGCGGCGGCAAGGGACTTCGGATGCAGTGTTGATGTGCTTGTGAACAACGCAGGCGTGGCACAGCAGAAGCTTTTCACGGATATTACCGACGAGGATTGGTCTCGCATGCTCGGCACCAACCTGACAGGAGCTTTCAACTGTAGCCGTGCAGCTGCAAAATATATGATAAATCAGAAGAGCGGTGTCATTGTGAACATCAGCTCTATGTGGGGTCAGGTGGGTGCTTCCTGCGAGGTGCATTACAGCGCCGCAAAGGCAGGACTCATCGGCATGACCAAGGCTCTCGCCAAGGAGCTTGCTCCCTCGGGTGTGAGGGTTAATTGTGTTTGTCCCGGTGTTGTGATGACGGATATGATGTCGGATTTTGACTCGGAGACCATCTCGGCACTTGAGGAGGAAACACCCCTTCAGAGACTTGGCAAACCCAAGGATATTGCCGACATGGTGGCTTTTCTGTGCAGCGAAAGAGCAGAGTTCGTCACAGGCCAGATACTGGGTGTCAACGGCGGTTTCGTCATATGAGCAGGGCAGGATGCAGGCGCTTCGCCATGGTGCTTTCGGCGGTGCTTGTGCTTGCTTTGTCAGTGCTGCCGACGGCTTTCGCCACAGAGGACATGAGCTTTTCCCTCAGCGATGCAACCGCTTCAAAGGGCAGACTCTTTGAGGTGACGCTTGTGGCGCGCGGAGGGTGTACCCTCGGTGCATTCGCGGCGGAGCTTCGGTATGACCCGTCGGTGCTTGAGTATAGGGACGCCGACTGCCTTTATGAGAATGCAGAGAATAAGGTGAGCATAGACGAAAGCGGTAAACTTACATCGGTTTTTATCGCCAAGGAGGGCATACCTTGCGATGAATCGCCTCAGCTTGCGACCTTCAGCTTCATGGCGCTTGCAGAGGGAACCAGCGATATTTCCCTCAGTGTCAGCGATGTAATAGATATTGATTCCAAGATGTCAGAAGTCGTGTCATGTAACGACTCAAAGATAACCGTGATTTCTGCCGCAAAGGGCAAAACCTACGCGGGCAGTAAGTCGGAAAAAGAGACATATATCACCGAAGAAGCTGTGACTGAAGCTGAGCCTGCAGACAGGGAGGAGTTTGAAGCAAAAAGACTTTTTGCAGACTCACCCGAAACGGGTCTGATAGTTGCAGTTTGCGTGGGAACAGTTGCGGTGATTTGCGCTTTTGTTTTCGTCGCATATAAATTCGGCGCAAGAAATCAGAGGCAAAAAGACAAGCATCCCGTTCCTTTAGAAAAGGAAGAAGTTTCTCAAAACCAAAAAAGCAAACAGGAGAAAGCGAGGCAGAAATATGAAGAAAACACTTAACGCATTCTGGATTGTATCTGCAATATTCCTCGGGGTTGCCGCTCTGTGGGGTGTTGTTTCGGGCTTGTCTCAGGTTATGGGACAGGGTACGGTCTGCGGTATCGCACTGGTGATTTTCGGTGTCATCAGCGTGCTGGCGTTTTTTACGGCAGGTGTCAGAGCACAGGGGAGCGGATGGCTGCTCTTTGACGGCATCATTTCCTTTTTCTGCGGACTCGCCTATATATTCTCCTATGTGGACAACGCTCTGTTTACCGTGAGCCTTGTGTACATTATGGGTATCTGGCTGATGATGCTGGGTGTGTCCCAGATTGCACGGGCAGCTCACTCAGGCCGCAATTTCGGCAGGGTCTTAATGATTGCAACGGGAGTGCTTGCAGTGCTGGGCGGACTCTCCCTCTATGTAAAGCCCGTGTCGGATTTACTGCTTATCTCCGAGGCGATGAAGCTCTGCAACTACAGCGTGACCTTTCTGCTTCTTATTGCGGCAGTGCTTGTAGTGAGCCGTTGCTTTGTAAAATCCCGCAGATAATTTACTCATAAAAATACTCCCCGAAGTTTTCTGATGCTTCGGGGAGTTTTTGCGTGTTGCTTATTCTTTTGTAAGAGCCTTTATGATTTCGCCTGCGTACATCGTGTGGTAGGGTTCGTTTTCGCCGTAGTGCTTTGTGACATCCTGAGTGAGTGCAAAGGCTTTGTCCATGGGTTGAGCATAGAGCTTTTTACAAATCAGCACAAGCTTTGCCTCCTCAAAACAGGGCACACCGTCAACAAAAACAGGAGTCAGGTTTGCCTCTTTCACCTTGTCGCAGTCTCTGCCCGACTTAGTACCGCAGAGGTTCAGTGCCTCCCTGCAGTCTTCGCCGAAAAAGCAAAGGGAGAAGAAGTCGCTTTCCTCGGTGAACTCAAAGGTGTATCGGCATGGACGCACAAAGGTGAACGCCACGTCTTTGTTCCAAAGCACCCCGAGTCCGCCCCAGCTGGCGGTCATGGTGTTGAATTTCTCTTGGTTGCCTGCGGTGATGAGCATCCATTCCTTGCCGATTTTAGTAAAGGGATTCAGGGTGAGCTTTTGAGCTGTGATTTCTTTGAAGTTGTTCATATACGTGCCTCCGTTAAAATATCAATAAATATCCGTGACGATAACCTCGCCGAAGGATATATTTGCGATGCCCTTTTCGGTTGCGATTTTCAAAGAGCCGTCAGGGTCTATGCCCGTGGCGATACCCTTTGCGTTTTCCGCAGTTACCTCTCTGCCCATATTTGCACACAAGGGGGTGTATTCCCGAATGGCGTCTTCCGTGAGCATACCGCCGTATTCTTCTATGGTTTCGAACACGGAGGTTGCTATCTCTCTGCACAGTTCTTCGCCGTCAAAGAGTTTACCCGTGAGAACTCTGAGAGAGGTTGCCTTGTGGGCAATATCCGCAGGAAAATCGGTGCTGTTTAAGTTTATTCCGATACCTGCAACGGCAAATCCCTTTACACCTTCCGTGAGGATTCCGCAGAGCTTTTTGTTTTCACAGATAATGTCATTGGGCCATTTTATTTGGAGCTTCTGAGGACACAGCCTGCGAAGCGCTCTGTGCACTCCCAAAGCGCACAGCAGGGTTATCCCCGAGCTTCTGATGTTCGGGATAATGAGACTCATACACAGACTCTCTTCCTCTTTGCTGTGCCATGACCTGCCGAGTCTGCCGCGGCCCTTTGTCTGTTCTTTTGTATATATAACCGTATACGGCATTAAAGGCTCTCCCGATTTCAGGAGAGCCTTCGCATAGTTGTTGGTTGAATCAACGCTCTTAAGTTTTATTGTGTTAAGGGATAAATTCATTATACTAATCTTTTCTTCAGTAAAGTCAAAGGCTTGCAAATTGCAGTTCCTATTACAATGTTGACAGCGATTTCGATGAGTCCGTTGGTGCCTGCAAAAAGTGCAAACAGTGCTAATATGTTGTCGATTGCAACACCCACAACATCACTGAGGCTGTTTCCGAAGAAGAGCCACATGGAGCCGAGGAATAAAACCGTGTTGATAACAGCAACGCTTGCGGTTGCTACAGGGATTGCAAACCAGGTGCGCTTTGTGCCGTTTGCGCTTATTCCCTTGTAAATCAGAGCGGGCAAAAATCCGCACAGAAGTCTCGGCACAACACACATAATAAATGTGAAAAAGGGGTTGATGCCCAAGAGAACATTGCCGACTGCATCCATACCGAAGCAGGTGTAAAAGCTTGTAAGTCCGAACACACCGCCCAAAATAAGACCGCTTCTCATACCAAGAACAACGCTACCCACCGCCACGGGCAGTGTGAGCAGGGTCATCTTGACAGGACCAATGGGTATGTATCCGATGGGAGTGAAGGTCATCAGAAGAATCAATGCTGCCAGAAACGCAGTCATTGTCATTTCCACGACCAACGGATTGATGGTTGATTTTCTCTTTGTTGTCATATAAATTCCTCCTGCTGTCTCCTTTTTATAAAGTGAGACGCTGTATAATTTACGGTTTTGCTCTGAGAGAAAGCCGTATGAAAACAAATCTGATATGCAGGCTTTGCGCCTGATTTGTAAGGTGTATGAATCAGTTGTTCTTCTCGTAAATGATCCGCAGTCCCTGAAGCATCAGGTCATCGCGGATGATGATGTCGTGAGTGCAACTGGGGATAATCTCCTGAGCGATTCCGCCTGTTGCAACGACAGTACACTCTGTGCCCAGCTCCTTGTTGATGCGGTCAATCATACCGTCAATCATGCAGGCATTGCCGAGCACCACGCCTGAGCGGATACACTCGTCGGTGTTTCTGCCGATGACACGCTCGGGAGCTTCCATAGCAACCGAGGGCAGAAGCGCTGTCTTGTCCGAGAGCGCCATCATTGATATGCTGACACCCGGAGCAATAGAGCCACCCACCATTGCGCCCGATTTGTCAAGGACGATGATGGTTGTGGCGGTGCCGAGGCTGAGTACAACAGAGGGCGCACCGTAGAGGTTGAGTGCCGCCACACAGCCCGTCACAAGGTCTGCACCTGTGGATGAGGGATTGTCGATTTTGATGTTGAGTCCTGTCTTGATGCCGGGACCTACCACCAGGGGTTCAATGCCCACTGTGGTTTTTACAGCCGCCTTCACTGTACGCAACACCTGAGGCACAACGCTCGAGATGATACAGCCGTCAATCATTTTTTCGTCATAGCCGTATACCCCGAATACAGCGTGAATCTCGCCTGCGAATTCGTCGGCGGTCTTGGTTCTGTCCGTGGAGACACGAGCCAGCATCACAAGCTCCTCTTTCTCAAAAAGACCGAACTTGATGTTGGTATTGCCTATATCTATTACAAGAAGCATAAATATCACCATATATATTATATTTCAAAATCACTCAGATTGCAAATGAATAAAGCTTATTATGTGATGATATTTAAGGCAGGATAGGGGTGGGTTTTTGTTCAAATTTACAAAAAAGAAAAAATCCCCTTTATTTTTGCATAAAGTAAATATAGCAGTGAGAACGTGTGATAATATAATATCGTAATAATGTAATTAGCTTTAAAAGGGGTAGTTGCTATGAATAATTCTGAAAAACGTCAGCTCAGAGTCCTTGCGGCAAAAGCAAGACTGGGCGCAATTATCGGCACATTCAATGCCAAGTCGGGTCATCCCGGCGGTTCACTTTCTGCCGCAGATATTATGACCTATCTTTACTTTAAAGAGATGAACGTTGATCCCCAGAACCCCCAAATGGCGGACAGGGATCGCTTTGTATTATCAAAGGGACACTGCTGTCCCAGCCTTTACGCAGTGCTGGCACTTAAGGGCTTCTTCGATTGGGACGAGCTTACAAAGCTCCGCCATGTAGGCGCAATGCTTCAGGGTCATCCCGATATGAAGGGTACACCCGGCATCGATATGAGCACAGGTTCTCTGGGTCAGGGTGTGTCTGCCGCTTGCGGTATGGCGCTGGCTGCTAAATACGACAAGAAGGACTACCGCGTATACGCAATCCTCGGCGACGGTGAATGCGAAGAGGGTCAGGTCTGGGAATCTGCAATGTTTGCTGCTCACAACAAGCTTGATAACCTGACAGTCATCGTTGACCAGAACGGCCTGCAGATTGACGGCCCTGTTGCAGAAGTCTGCGGTATTGAGCCTCTGGACAAGAAGTTTGAGAGCTTCGGCTTTAACGTTATTAAGATAGACGGCCATTCCTTCGACGATATTGAGGCCGCTTTTGAGAAGGCTAAGACCGTGAAGGGCCAGCCCACCGCAATCCTTGCAAAAACTGTCAAGGGCAAGGGCGTTTCCTTTATGGAGAATCAGGTTGACTGGCACGGCAAGGGACCGAACAAAGAAGAGTATGAGAAGGCCTGTGCAGAGCTTCAGGCTACTATTGCAGAATTGGAGGGTGAGTGCTGATGGCTGATGTAGTAACAAAAGCAACCAGAGAGAGCTTCGGCGAGGCTCTGTGTGAGCTTGCAAAAGAAAATGACAAAATCGTTGTTCTGGATGCAGACCTTGCAGGTGCAACCAAGACCTCTATTTTCCAGAAGGCATATCCCGACAGATTCTTCGACTGCGGTATCGCAGAGGGTAATATGATGTGTATTGCGGCAGGTCTCGCTTCCTGCGGAAAGACTCCCGTTGCAGCATCTTTCGCAATGTTTTCCACCGGCAGAGCTTACGAGCAGATTCGTAACTCTATCGGTTATCCCGGTCTGAATGTTAAGATTGCAGGAAGCCACGCAGGTATCTCCACAGGTGAGGACGGTGCAACACACCAGTGTCTGGAGGATGTGGCTCTGATGCGTACAATCCCCGGCATGACAGTCCTCTGTCCTGCTGACCACTACGAGATGATGGCTGCTACCAAGGCGGCTATTGAGCATGAAGGCCCCGTATATATCCGTCTCGGCAGACTCGCCATTGACAGCTTCAACGACCCCGATACCTACGAGTTTGAGCTTGGCAAGGGCATCACTCTCCACGAGGGCAACGACATCACCGTTGTTGCAACAGGTCTTGTTGTCAACGAGGCAAGAAAGGCTGTTGAGGCTCTTGAGGCAGAGGGAATGAACGTCCGCCTTATTAACATCCACACCATCAAGCCCATTGACCGCGAAATCATCATCAAGGCTGCTCAGGAGACAGGCAGAATCATCACTGTTGAGGAGCACAATGTAATCGGTGGTCTCGGCGATGCAGTCTGCGATGTTGTTACCTCCGAGTGTCCTGTTCCCGTGCGCAAGGTTGGCGTATATGACCGCTACGGCTACTCTGGTCCTGCCTGGGAGCTTCTTGAGAAGTTCGGTCTTACTGCTACAGGTATTGCACAGGTTATCCGCGAGGAAATTGCAAAGAAATAATTTTTCTTTGAATACAGAGCTTTAAATTCAGCAAAATTAAAAAACTCCGATGGGGAAGATTCCCTGTCGGAGTTTTGTGTTTATCTCTCCCTTTTGCACACACTAAGCATAAGGAAATGAGGGATTTGAATGATAGAGCTTACTACTGAGAATTTTGAGCGCGAGGTCATCAAAGGAGACTCGGTGTCCTGCGTTGTTTTCACCGCCCGGTGGTGCAGTTTCTGCCACAGTATGCTGAGAAACATTGAGCTTGTGTGCCACAGCATAAGCGATGTTAAGTTTGCCATGGTGGACATCGACAAGTGCAAGGAACTTTCGGCAAAATATAATATCCGCTCCGTTCCCGCCACGTTGGTCTTTGAAGACGGAAAACTGCGACAGCGCCGAACAGGACTTCTGAACAAAAAGGAGCTGTTCGACCTGCTGTATTCGAAGGAAGCAAAGGTATAAAGCATAGAAAAAAGCCCCACAGACTCAGAGCAGAGCTTGTGGGGCAATATTCATACGCAGTAGAGATTAGTGTCCCAGCAGGGGATGTAGGGGTGGTGGCGCAGATAGATGTGGTAGTCGGGATTGAGATTGTGAATAAGCGGAATAAGGGTGAGCAAATCCTCCGTTCTGTGATAGGCAGAAATGCTCAGCTTCGGCTTCTGAGTACGTGCAAGTTTTTTCATGCCTTCGAGGGCTTGCTTTTCGGCACCTTCTACGTCCATCTTTACGTAGGTGATTTTTCTCTCTCCTACTATAGTGTCCACAGGAAAAGCGTCCACAGAGATTTTGCCCTGATTGCTCAACGCACTCTGCCTGCCTCCGCCGCCCTGAAAGCTCAGGTTGGTCTGCTCGTTCCACACGGCACAGTTGAGCAAGGTGATGTTCTCTTTGCCCTCGGCATATTCCTGAAGTTTTCGGAATGTTTTCGGGTCAGGCTCAACGGCTGTGACCCTCGAGTACCCACCGCACAGAGAGATCAGCTCTTCAACGGTGTCTCCTCGGTATGCGCCAAGGTCCAGCATATGCTCTTTGTCCGTGAGTTTTAAAATGTTGGTGAGGGCTTCTTCTCTTTGGGATTCTGTTTCGAACAAATAGCGAAGCTCCCCTGTGTAATGAAAATAAACGAAATTGTCAAATACGCGTTTTGACTCCTCATCCCGGAGGAGCTCTCGGCAACTGTTAAGTGTATCTATATTGTTTTCTACATATTCTCTGCTGAAGATTGTTTCCCCGAAAACGGGAACAACGGGCATCAGTACCTCGTGCTTTTTCATAAGCTCTTTGATGTAATTCATAACCTGAGGCACCGAGGTGGCAAAGCCGACGGCGATGACGAAATCGCCCATCTCCTGCTCGAAGTCTGCAATGCTTTTCACAGTGAAACCGCGAAAATCCCTTTTGCGGACAAAGCCCTCGGAAGCTCCGACTCCCGCTATCTTTATGCCGAGTCTTTCGAATTCGTCAAGCACTGCATCGGCGCCGTTGCCTGTGCCGTAGAGCACAATGGGTTTTCGGGAATTCCCGAGCTTTTCCCAGGAGGTCTGCTCTCTCAGAAGTTGAGTAAACATATATATCCTCCTTAGGGCTGACAGCTTCCGCAAGGCGTGTAGCCTGCGTTCAGAGCCTCGTCGCGGGTGTTGAAGTCCACCTTGTTTTTTTCACTCATGGTATCGACACTGCCACAGTCAAAGCTGTGAAAAACTTTGGTGCTTCTGTTTGCGATGTAGGTGGCTTGCTGTGAGGGTGTGGCGGCGGTGACAAAGACGGACTCGTCGTTTTCGGCAGTTGAGATGGATATCTTTTCGCCGTCAGAGCATGCAATGATATTTCCCGATAAATCCGTTCGCCATATGGGAATTTGCAGGTCATTCAGCGTCTCTGTCACCTCTTTGTGGGGATGACCGTAGTCGTTGTCTTTACCGCAGGAGATGATTGCCGCCGAGGGGCTGACCGCTTTCAGAAATTCACCGCAGGAGCTTGTGGAGCTTCCGTGATGACCGCATTTGAGCACATCGGCAGAAAGGTCGTAACCGCTTCGCACCAGCTCTTTCTCCACCGTTTCCTCTGCATCTCCCGTAAGAAGAAAAGAGGTGCTGCCGTATTCTACCATGCACACAACGGAGTAGTCATTTAAAGAAGAATACACCGCATCGGAAGAAGGAGAAAGCACGGTGATGGTGGCGTCTCCCAGAGTGTATGTATCGTAAGGCTCTGGTGTTTCGTAGGTGACACCCCGTTCGTCGGCGGCATCCAGCACATATTCCCAGGAGTTTGAATCGCTGTCTACATCCGGAGAGATAAACACAGCAGTCTCAAAACTTCGCAACACCTCCGACAGTCCTCCGCAGTGGTCGGAGTGAGGGTGGGTGGAAATCATATAGTCAAGGTTTTTAACGCCTGCACTGTGCAGATAAGAAATCACCTTGTCTTTTTCGCTGTATTCCCCTGCATCTATTATTGCGAACTGTCCCCTTGATTCCAGCAACACGCAGTCGCCCTGACCCACATCAACGAAGTGCACCGCAAGGCCTGCGTCCTCTTTAGATATGATGCTGTCTGATATTCTGTTATAAGGGAAGAAATCTGTGCAACCGCAAAAAAACAAACAGATTATCAGTAACGATAGAAGAAGTGAAACTGTCCTTTTCATAAAGCCTCCGCATTGTACGATGTTTGATTTTATTATACACTAAGTAAAAGAGCATTTCAAATTTATCTTGTAATACATAAATTATCCTGAAATAATGTTAATAATTGGTAAAGATTTTAATATTCGACACGAAAAAATGACACTTAATTTATTATTTTTATGATTTTATTATGAAATAGGCATTTACAAACATATTTTTATATGCTAAGATAATATTAGGATATTGATAGGAATCAAGGTGATATTATGGCAAAGAACTATAGATACAAGTACGAGATAGTTTCTGCAGATGACAATCTCCCCGGTAAGGTTATCCTTTTTGACAAGCCCGGTCAGGAGTGCTATACCAACAAGCACTGGCACAAGAATATTGAGATCGACTATGTTCTCAAGGGCGACCTGTGGGTTATGGCGAACAACGAGGAGTCTGTTATCAGCGACGGAGAATATGTGGTTGTGAACAACGATGATATTCATCAGACCTGCGGTAAGGACCCTGCTCAGAATGTCAAGTATCTTGTTGTTCTGTATTCCTATAATTTCATCAAGGCTTATTTTGAGGATTTTGAGTCTTACAGCTTCAACGTGGAGAACAGCAAAGAGGCCAAGGAGGAAATCCGCAGACAGCTCGACAGCATCGTGGAGTGTATCGAGGAGCAGGGGGATTTCACCGACCTTAAGATTACCTCTGCCATGACCCAGATTCTGATTCAGCTTTTCTCAAATTGTCTGGAGGAAAGAGCCAAATCCCATCCCGAAATGGATCACGAGGATCTGGAATATGCCAAGAAGGCTATCGACTATATTAAACTCAATTTCAAAGAGAGAATTACTCTTGGCGAGATTGCCTCCCACGTAGGTCTGACTCCTACCTACTTCTCCCGTTACTTCAAGCAGAACACCAGAAAGACTTTCAAGCAGTATCTCAATCTGGTGCGTCTGGAGCATGCTCTGCGTGACATCCAGACCAGCGGTATTTCTGAGACCCGCGCTGCAGTTGAGAACGGATTCCCCAGTGTTAAGGCTTTCATTGCGGCTTTCAAGAGTGTGTATAACTGCACCCTCAGCGAGTATGTCAGACAGTATCACGACATCCCCTCAATCTCCGAGATTCGCAGAATATAGTCTCGGCGACATTTCCTGATAATCATACATATTATATCGGCGGTAGCTTCACGGCTACCGCTTTTTTTCGCTTCCTTTTAAAAAGTGTTGACAAATTTAATGTTTTGGTATAATATGTGAACAGACATTCAAATGAATGGTTGTTCATATGAAAGGAGATTCAACTATGTGTGCCCATAATCATCATCACGAGAGTCTGTGTCAGGTGGAGCTAAGCCGGCTTCCCATGGACACAGCAGAGGATCTGATTTGCGACCTGGCGGATTTGTTCAAGGTTTTCGGGGACACCACCCGAATGAGGATAATGTATGCCCTTCTCTCAGGTGAGCTGTGCGTATGCGAAATATCCGAAAAACTCTGTATGACATCGTCGGCAATATCCCATCAGCTCAAGGTGCTGAAGCAGAATAACCTGGTTGCAAACCGCCGAGAGGGCAAGACGATCTATTATTTTCTGGCAGACGACCATGTGCGCACTATAGTGTCAATGGGCGCGGAACATCTTCTGGAGAAAGGTGAGGAGTAATATGAGAAAGACATATCAGATGGAGGATCTTGACTGTGCGGTTTGTGCCGCAAAGATGGAGGACGCCATCAGAAAAATTGACGGAGTGGAAAGCGTGAGCATAAATTATATTATGCAGCAGATGACCATTGAGGCAGACGAAAGCAGGCTTGCAGGAATAATGAAGCAGGCGTCAAAAGCTTGCAGGAAGATTGAGCGGAACTGCCGTATCATTATGTAAGGTTTTATGAGGAAAAAGGTATATGACAGGAAAACAACGTAAGAATTTAATAAGAATAATTGTCGCTGTAGTGCTCACTGTTCTTGCGGCGATATTTGCACCTGACGGATGGCTGGGGTTGCTTCTGTATTTACTGCCCTACGTAGTGGTCGGTGCTGATATAGTATTTGATGCGGTGACAGGGATTTTTCGGGGACGGTTTCTGGACGAGAAATTCCTGATGGCTGTAGCAACCATAGGTGCCTTTGCCATAGGCGAATACCTGGAGGCGGTGGCGGTTATGCTGTTCTTTCAGGTGGGCGAGCTGTTTGAGAGCATCGCCGTAGGAAAGAGCCGCCGCAATATTATGGCGCTGATGAACATCCGTCCCGACAAGGCCTCGGTGCTTCGTCAGGGAGAGGAGTTTGAGGTTTCACCCGAGGAGGTTAAGGTAGGAGAGAAGATAGTCGTCCGTCCCGGAGAGAGGATTCCCTTGGACGGAATGGTGGCTGAAGGCACAAGCTCTGTGGACACTTCCGCCCTCACAGGAGAGAGCCTGCCCGCAGATATATCGGTAGGCGACAAGGTAATAAGCGGAACCGTGAACCTCAGCGGTGTTATTACAGTAGAGGTTCAGAGCGAATACTCCGAGAGTACCGTGGCAAGGGTGCTGGAGTTGGTGCAGAACGCCTCCTCCAAAAAAGCCAGAACCGAGAATTTCATCACCCGCTTTGCAAGAGTCTATACTCCCTGTGTAGTTGCAGGAGCAACTTTGCTTGCGGTAGTACCTCCCTTGGTGTTTTCTCAGGACTTCGGAGAGTGGCTCCACCGCGGACTTGTGTTTCTGGCGGTGTCCTGCCCCTGTGCGCTGGTAATTTCTGTTCCGCTGTCGTTCTTCGGCGGTATCGGCAGAGCATCCAAAGAAGGAATCCTGATTAAGGGTTCAGGCTTCATGGAATCTCTTGCACGCACAAAGCAGGTTGTTTTTGACAAAACGGGAACCCTCACAGAGGGCAGATTCTCAGTATCTCAGATACATCCCGTTGGAATTGCTGAGGACGAACTCCTACGGCTTGCAGCCTTTGCGGAAAGCAGTTCTCTGCATCCCATAGCAAGGTCAGTAGTCGCTGCATACGACGGCGAGATTGACACAACGCTCATTACTCAGATGCAGGAACATTCCGGCAGGGGAGTGGAGGCGCTTGTAAAGGGACAGCGGATATACGCAGGCAACAGAGACTTTATAGAAAAAGTGGCAGAGATGCCCCGAATCAGTGCAACGGGCACAGTGGTTCATGTTGCGAAGGAAAATGAATATCTGGGATATATTACACTTGCAGACAGCATAAAACCCCATGCAAAAGAAGCGGTCGCACAGCTGAGAGCCCTTGGTGTCAGGAAGACCGTTATGCTCACGGGAGACCGAGAGGACACTGCCCGCAGAGTGGGCGAGGAGCTTCAGATAGATGAGGTATATGCTCAGCTTCTGCCCGAGGATAAGGTCGCGGCAGTAGAGAGAATGATTCCCGAGTGTTCGCCTCTTGTTTTCGTAGGGGACGGAATCAACGACGCACCCGTGCTTACCCGCAGTGATGTGGGTGTTGCCATGGGAGCTCTCGGCAGCGATGTGGCTATTGAAGCGGCGGACGTGGTGCTTATGGATGACAAACTCTCAAAGCTTCCCCGTGCCATTGATATCTCACGCAGGACCATGGCGATTGTCAGACAGAATATTGTGTTTGCACTGGGCATAAAGGGTCTGGTGCTGATTCTGGGTGCTTTTGGCATAGTCGGAATGTGGGCGGCAATATTCGCGGATGTGGGCGTAATGATACTTGCAATTCTCAACGCCATGCGAACCCTTGCACAAAAGAGCAAATAAGAAAAATAAAGAGTAAAAAAGAAAACGGAACGCAGAGTTTATATTCTTTGCGTTCCGTTTATTATGTCAGTTTTCAACAGGAGTGTAGTATGTGTCCAGAATCATCTCATAGAGAGCTTCTTCGTCCACAATATACTCAGCGTAGGTTCCGCCACTGGTGATTTCACCGGGCACCTGCTTGAAATCAAGCTCGCTGATGCCGTTTGAAACGAGGCAGGTAGCAAAAGCTGTCATTTTTGCAGTGGTAAGATTGGTTTCGCTGTTGTCCTTAACGATTGAGTATAAGTCAATGGGAGTGGTGATGTCGCTTTTGGTCATTTCCAGAGCCTTGCTTGAAAAGGCTTTCAGGTAATTCACCTGGCGGTCAAGTCTGTCAAGCGAGGACTCAAGCTCCGATACCTCACGCTGCTGCAGATACTTTCTTGCATTGTCTCCGTGCAGGGTGAGGGTCTCGCCCTTGTAGTGGTGCACATGATTTATGTCGTAGAAAGAGTCATCAATCATAGTGACGGTGACACCGCCCACAGCATCGTTCAGGTCGCCGATTGCCGAGAGATTCATTGAGAAATAGGAGTTGATAGGCAACTGGTAGAACAATCGCGATACAGCTGTGACCGTGTTGGTACAGCTGGTCTTTCTGCCGTCTCCGTATGCATAGGCAAGACATATCTGCATTTTCTCTGTTCTGAGGTATTCGCCTTCGGGAGAGTATATTCCGATATCCGTGACAATATCTCGGGGAACAGTGATAACATCGGTTTTTCCCGTGGCGGTGTTGAGGGCGATGAGATAGAGTGCATCTCCCTGACCGGCAGTGCCGATCTGACCATCCTCAAGCCCCAATTCGTGCTTATCTACTCCGATGCACAGGATGCTGGTTATATCCTCGTTGAAGAGATATTCCTGACCCTTGTAGTTGATGCTTCGTCCGCTGTCTGATACAGTCAGGGACATTCCGTCCATATCGGGAGCAGTCATATCAAGATTCTTATAGTCTGTGAGCTGAATAAGTCCCTTGAAGTTGAGCACGGCAAGGGTAATTGCGCCGATGAGCAGAAGAGAGGCGATGCCTGCAAATATGAATCCGATGATAATAAGAATTTTCTGCCATATAGGCCGTTTCTTCCATTTTTTGTTTTTGCTGCTGTGGTGACTGTGATGGCCGTGGTGACCATGATGGTGTTTGCGGTGCCTGTGATGTTGCTCTGTGCTGCTGCGAACAACGGTCTCCTCATGATTTGAGCTGTAGCTGTGGCTTTTCTTGCCGTGATAACGTGCAAAAATAAAGTCATCGGCATCATCCATTGCGGAAACTCTGCTGTCTGTGGTACTCGTGTTCTTCCTACGCTTTTTGTTAGGAGGAACCGCGTAGTCTCCGGGGCGCTTTGAGGCGGTTGCGTCGGTTGTGGCGTTGATTGGTTCTTCGCACTCTAACCTTGCTTCGGGTTCTTCCTCATGAGTTGCCGCCTGAGATAAGGTCTCGTTATCACAGTTTATGTTGTCAGAAAGGTTATTAGGCTCGTTATTTTGTGAGTTCATCGTTAATCAAGACCCCCTGTACTAAAAAGCGAAGGCTGGAGTTGTAGTTTGTACATGTGCTCAGAGTAATAATACGGTCGTCTGTTGTAAGCTCTACTCCCTCACGGACAAGGGCATTGGCTGAGCGCGGGTTAAGACAGTCCTTGAGGTAATTGCTGTACACCTCTTTGTCAGAAAAATCAAAAGAGTTAAGCAGATGACGGTCGTCGTAATCATACGCGGCAAAGATTCTGTATGTAAGAATATGGCCGTCGATGTAGATATAAATCAGTTCGTTCTCGTCAAAGAACTCCTTGTCGTAGTAGTTGTGCAGTCCTGCGAACATTGAGCCGTTGCGCATGTTGTGTCCGTACAGAACCGTAACCTGCTCTACGAAATACTTGGTGTTGTGTCTCTGGGAGTAGATAGTTCCCGCGAATTCGTAATTTCCAAGGTAGTTATGGTGCAGATAGTAGTTGTCATCCTCGTTAGAGCTTTGAGCTACAGGATAATCGATAACCGTGCCGGGGATGCGGATCCAGGCATACAGGTCGGGGTTAAGAGCTGTGAGTTCGTCAAAATTTATGGGGTTTTCAGCAAGAGGGGCAGTTGATCCCGACACAGGCTCAGTGCTTTCGGTTGAGGGAGTGGTGTTGACTACGTTGGAGTAGTCATCGGGGTCCATGGCGCCTGTGCAACCGTTGCATCCGCTCAGGCATCCTATTAATATTGTCAAGATTACAAAGAGGCAAAGAGCCTTTGCAATAGTTGAGTTTCTGCGGAATAAACGCATAAATCAATGCACCGCCTTTCTGTGAAAAAAGATATCAATACCTCTATTTATTATACATAAATACAAAGTATATGTCAATCAAAGAGTGATGGCAAGAAATGCAAAAAAAGAAAAGCTCCGCACACTCGCGGAGCTTTAAAAGCTTACTTGTTAAGCAGACTGTCTCTTCTTGAGAAGAACAACTGCAGCTGCAGCGATAATCAGAGCAGTACCTGCTACCGCATATGTTGCTACAGGATCGCCGGTCTTGGGAGCCTCTGTGTCGTCACTGGGCTTGTGAACGGGCTTTGAGCTGGGAGCTGTTACATCCTCATCCTCTTTTACGAAGTGAGCGTAAGCTCTGATATTGTCATCGCCTGTGGGTCTGATTACAATAACGGGAGAATTAAGGTCGCCCTCAACAATCTCAAACTCGCCTGTGCCGAATTCCCAGTGAGAGAATTTATAGCCGTCTGTAGGAGTTGCTGTCAGCTTGACGGTGTCGCCGGAGCCTACATCTACTCTTACGGGATTGTTAACAGAGGGAACGGTCTGACCGACAGAATCACCGCCAACGGGAATAGCGTCAACGCGGATAATCTTGTGGCCGACAGAAGCGCTGGGGCTTATCTCCGCAGAAACGGAAGCAACAGCACAAATCATAAGTGCCAGTGCAACAAGACAGGATATAACTCTTTTCATAGTAATTCCTCCTACTGATAATATAAAAATAGACAATAATACAATTAATTAAGTTAAGTATATCACCTATTTTTAAAAAAGTAAAGACTTAATTTTCAAAGATGATTAATTTGTTTACTATGCCTAAGTATGCGCCTTGTTTTTTGTTACTTTGATTAATAAACAGGGCGTAAAAGAGGAAATATCAGCCTTCCTTGCGAAAAAGGAAGGCTGACAGAGTTGATTAAGTATTGAGGTCAAAGGGTTACTCTTTATAAGCTTCGAACTCATCGGAGTAAACGGTTACAAGTTCGCCGTCAGCATCAAGATACTGAACCCAAGTCTTAGCAACCCAAGTCTGACCTGAGAACATAGGAGCAGTCCATGTAAAGGTGTTGCTTGGTTT